>NZ_JBIDCA010000015.1:227404-274992 GCF_043204345.1 Streptomyces sp. NPDC047917 | reverse complement strand
ATACATCCAGTATGTGGACGTCCCTCCGCCTTGCGATGCACCGCATCTGACGCCGCACGCTGTTCCACCAGGAATTGCGGGACAGCCCTTAGCCACCCGCACCCGATCGGGCCGCTGATCAATCCGGTGGCGAAGCACCCCCGGGCATCGGGTATCGTTTACGTCGTTGCCACGGAGCGCCGCCAAAAAGCGGTTCTCGAAGGCAGCAATCCCTGGCGGTGTGCCCGAGTGGCCAAAGGGAGCAGACTGTAAATCTGCCGGCTCAGCCTACCCAGGTTCGAACCCTGGCGCCGCCACATGGTAAGGCCCCTGTCTCAGGCAGGGGCCTTCTTTGTTTTCTGCTGCGAGGGGCCGTGGACATGGAATCCGTACTGGTCAGCGCCTGCGTACAGGGTGTGCCCTGCCGCTTCGACGGCCGTGGCAAGGCCTCCGGCGCGGTCACCGCGGCCATCGGCGACCGCCGCCCCGTGGCCTTCTGCCCCGAGGTCTCCGCCGGACTGCCCACCCCGCGCCGCCCCGCCGAGATCGTCGGCGGTGACGGCCACGACGTGCTGGACGGCCGGGCCCGGGTCGTCGACGACACCGGCCACGACGTGACGGACGAGTTCGTGGACGGCGCGGAACGGGCTCTGGCGGCCGCGCGCCGGAGCGGGTGCACCGAGGCCCTGCTGATGGCGCGCAGCCCTTCCTGCGGGCGCGGAACGGTCTATGACGGTACGTTCACCGGCGCGCTCCGCGAGGGCGACGGCGTCACGGCCGCGCTGCTGGAGCGCAACGGCATCTCCGTCCGCCCGGCACCGCGCGACTGACCGGCCGGCAACCCGCCACCCGCGTACGGCTCTCCACGGCCGTACGCCCGGTCAGTTCCCCGCGATGTCCTTCACCGCGACCGCCACCGGCACGTTCCCGGAGATGAGTTCCAGCGTCAGCCCCGCCGTCGCCGGGGTCTCCAGCAGCTCCAGCAGCGCCGCCGCCACGTCGTCGCGCGGCACCGGACCGCGGCCGGTCGACGCGGTCAGCAAAACCGTCCCCGTGCCCGCGTCGTTCGTCAGCATGCCGGGGCGCAGGATCGTCCAGTCGAGCCCGGTCCTGGAGCGCACGTACGCGTCCGCCGCCCCCTTGGCCCGCAGATACGCGTCGAAGACCTCGTCGCCCGGGTGGTCGGGGTCGGCGCCCATCGACGAGACCACGACGTAGCGCCGTACGCCCGCCATTTCGGCGGCGTCGGCGAAGAGCACCGCCGCCCCGCGATCCACCGTCTCCTTGCGTTCCGCGCCGCTGTCGGGGCCCGCGCCGGCCGCGAAGACCACCGCGTCGGCGCCGCGCAGCACCTCGGCCACCTCCTGCGCGGAGGAGGATTCGAGATCCAGGACCACCGGCTCGGCACCCGCGTCCCGGAGGTCCTTGCCCTGGTCCGGATTGCGGATGACGCCGACGGCCTCGTGCCCGCGCGCGGTGAGCAGCCGCTCCAACCGCAGCGCGATCTGACCATGTCCACCTGCGATGACAATGCGCATGGTCACGACCGTACGCCGCGGCGGGCCGCCGCGCTCAGGGCCCGCCGCAGGAACCGGGATCCGTTCTCCCCTGGCGCGGCAGATCGAGGGCGACGACGGTCTCGGAGTCGCAGTACTCGCGCACCGCGCTCGTCCGCGCCACCACCCGGCCGCGATGCACCACCACCCGGCTGTAGGCGAGCGAGAGCACCTCCGGCAGCTGCTCCCCACGCACCGCGAGCAGCTCGGCCGGAAAGCCCGCCTCGACCCTGACCCCGGGCAGCCCCATCGCCGTCCTGGCGGCCGAGGACACCGCCTCGTACGCCTCCGCGGCCGGCAGCCCGTGCTGCGAGGCCAGCAGGTAGGCGGCCTCCAGCGGGTCACCGCGGCCGACCGGGTTCGTGAGGTCCCGCAACGCCCCGCTGCCCGCCGCGACCCGCACCCCGGCCGCCCGCAGCAGCCGCACGGGAGCGGTGCCCCGGCCCTCCGCGCCGCAGCAGCCGCCCTGGGGGAGGCAGATCACCGTCACCCCGGCCGCGGCCAGCTGGTCGGCGGCGCGGGCCGCGGCCTGCGGGGGAAGCCGGGAGAGGCCCGCGCACGGCCCGAGCGAGACGCCGGGCCGCAGCCCTCCGGCCATGGCGGCCAGCCGGCCGAGCCGGGCCGGATCGTCGCTGTCCGTGTGCAGGTCGACCGGGCAGCCCTGCTCGGCGGCGACCTCCAGCACGGCCTCCGCGTACCCCGCCGGGTCCGGATCGAGGTCCGGGCAGCCGCCGACCGCACCGACACCCATCTTCACCGCGTCGCGCAGCATGGCCAGGTTGCCCGCGCCCGCGATGCCGGTGAGCAGCCGGGGCACCGCGACCGGGGTCAGGTCGGCCAGTCCGCGCAGCGAGCGGCGGGCCTGCAGTACGGCTTCGAGCGGGGCGAGGCCCCGGACGTCCCCGATCCGCACGTGCGAGCGCAGCGCCGTGGCCCCGTGGCCGAGCTGGAGCAGGGCGGCCTCGGTGGCGCGGCGCCGGATGTCCTCCGGGCGGTGCGACGCCGGGCCGGGGGCGCCGTCGGCGGTGAGCGCGGTGTCGCTGTGGGTGTGGGGTTCGGCGGGGGCGGGGAGCAGCAGATAGCCGCGCAGGTCCAGCCGCGGACCGGTGGCGGCCAGACTGCCCGCCGTGCCGACGGCCTCGATGCGGCCGCCGCCGAGCCGTACGTCCACGACGCGGCCGTCGGTGAGCCGGGCGCCGCAGAGCACCAGGCCGGCCGGGGCGGCGGTCTCCGGGCCGCCGGCCGCACCGTCCGCGTCGGCGGCATGGTCGTCCGGCTGCCACGGCTGGCTGTCGGGCATCGCGCTCCTGGGAATGGGGACAAGATCACGCAGAGTGAGTCGAGCCTAGGGGCGCGTTCGGCCCGGTTCGAGGAGGAGCGGAATAGTCGTACCGGTGTGGCCCTGGGGATGCGTGGGGCGGGTGTGTACGACCGTGACGATGGTGCCCCACGGGGAGACCGAGGCGCTGATCAGGCGGCCGGCGGGCGGTCCCCGGGGCTCTCGATCAAGGGATCGGCGGGGCGTCGATCAAGGGCTCCGGGCGGGGGTCCGAAACGGATTTGGGCGATCGGCGAGGGAGCGTGTAATGTCGTCATCGCTCGCCCCAATAGCTCAGTCGGTAGAGCGTCTCCATGGTAAGGAGAAGGTCTGCGGTTCGATTCCGCATTGGGGCTCTGGTGATCGGGAAACCCCGCTTCGGCGGGGGGACTCGTCATCAAAGCGGTGTAGCTCAGTCGGTAGAGCAAGCGGCTCATAATCGCTGTGTCACCGGTTCAAGTCCGGTCACCGCTACTTACGGTAGCCGATTGTGGGGTCGGTCCTTCGATCGGCTACTCTTTTTTGCGTTCATCCGTCCATCCGTCCGTCCAAGGAGCACTCACGTGGCTGCCACCGACGTCCGCCCGAAGATCACGCTGGCCTGCGTGGAGTGCAAGGAGCGGAACTACATCACCAAGAAGAACCGGCGTAACAACCCGGACCGTCTTGAGATGAAGAAGCACTGCCCGCGCTGCAACTCGCACACTGCGCACCGCGAAACGCGCTGAAACAGGCTCGTACACGAGGCCGTCCCCATTGGGGGCGGCCTCGTGTCGTTGTATGAAGGCTGTCCTTCGGCCTGTTCATCATTTCTTCGGCCTGTTCATCTTTCATCAGGAGGTAGCGAGCCCATGGCGCTCGACCAGTCCTTCGTGGGGCGGACCTATCCGCCCACCCCGCCGTACGAGGTCGGCCGGGAGAAGATCCGTGAGTTCGCCGAGGCGGTGGGCGACCCGAATCCGGCGTACGTCGACCCCGAGGCCGCCAAGGCGCTCGGCCACAGCGATGTGATCGCGCCGCCGACGTTCGTCTTCTCCATCACGTTCAAGGCGGCCGGGCAGGTGATCCACGACCCGCAGCTGGGTCTGGACTACAGCCGGGTGGTGCACGGCGACCAGAAGTTCGCCTACACGCGTCCCGTGCGGGCGGGGGACCGGCTGACGGTCACCTCGACGATCGAGGCCATCAAGTCCCTGGCGGGCAACGACATCCTGGACGTCCGTGGCGAGGTCCACGACGAGTCCGGTGAGCACGTCGTGACCGCGTGGACGAAGCTGGTGGCGCGCGCCGCCGAGGAGGCGTGATGACGGCGAACGTCGCATACGAGTCGGTCGAGGTCGGTACGGAGCTGCCGGCGCAGTCCTTCCGGGTGACCCGGGCGATGCTGGTGCAGTACGCGGGCGCTTCCGGTGACTTCAACCCGATCCACTGGAACGAGAAGTTCGCCCGCGAGGTCGGACTGCCGGACGTGATCGCGCACGGCATGTTCACCATGGCCGAGGCGATCCGCGTGGTCACGGACTGGGCCGGTGACCCGGGCGCGGTCGTCGAGTACGGGGTGCGGTTCACCAAGCCGGTCGTCGTGCCGAACGACGACGACGGCGCACTGATCGAGGTCAGCGGCAAGGTGGCCGCCCTGCTGGACGACAAGCGGGTGCGGGTGGACCTGACGGCCATGAACGAGGGCAAGAAGGTGCTGGGCATGTCCCGCGCCGTGGTGCGGCTCGGCTGAGGCCGCCGAGCGTGACGCGAGGGGCACCGTCCGATGGGCGGTGCCCCTCACGCGTGCCGGGCGGGGGACCGGTGAGGCCGCCCGAGCCGCGGGTCGCGCGGGTACGGTCCGTGCCCCGCCCGAGCGCTCGGGGCACGGACCGTACCCTTGTCCCCGTGCAGGAACTCCATGACGCCCCCCTCGCCCCCCTGACCACCTTCCGGCTGGGCGGCCCCGCCACCCGCCTCCTCACGGCGACGACCGACGCCGAGGTGATCGAAGCCGTGCGCGAGGCGGACGGGAGCGGCACTCCGCTCCTCGTCATCGGCGGCGGCAGCAACCTGGTCATCGGCGACAAGGGCTTCGACGGCACCGCCCTGCGCATCGCGACCGAGGGCTTCGCACTGGACGGCACGGCACTGGAGCTCGCCGCCGGGGAGATCTGGACGGACGCCGTGGCCCGTACCGTCGAGGCCGGTCTCGCGGGCATCGAATGCCTGGCCGGAATCCCGGGCTCCGCGGGTGCGACCCCGATCCAGAACGTCGGCGCGTACGGCCAGGAGGTCTCCTCCACCATCACGGAGGTCGTCGCCTACGACCGGCACACCGAGGAAACGGTCACCATTGCGAACGCCGCGTGCGCGTTCTCGTACCGGCACAGTCGTTTCAAGGCCGAACCCGACCGTTTCGTGGTGCTGCGGGTCCGCTTCGAGCTGGAGGACGCGGGCGGTCTGTCCGCGCCGCTGAAGTACGCCGAGACGGCCCGCGCCATGGGCGTCGAACAGGGCGAGCGGGTGCCCGCGGCGGCCGCCCGCGAGACCGTGCTCGGGCTCCGGGCCGGCAAGGGCATGGTCCTGGACCCGGCCGACCACGACACCTGGTCGGCCGGCTCCTTCTTCACCAACCCGATCCTGACGGAGGCGGAGTACGAGGTGTTCCTCGCCCGTGCCGCGGACCGGCTCGGCCCGGGGACGACGCCCCCCGCCTTCCCCGCGGACGGGGGACGCGTCAAGACCTCCGCGGCCTGGCTGATCGACAAGGCCGGTTTCACCAAGGGATACGGCACCGGCCCGGCCCGTATCTCCACCAAGCACACCCTCGCCCTCACCAATCGCGGCGAGGCGGCCACCGAGGACCTCCTCGCGCTCGCCCGCGAGGTCGTCGCCGGGGTCCGCGAGGCATTCGGCGTCACGCTCGTCAACGAACCGGTGACGGTCGGCGTGAGCCTCTAGGCCGTGCGGGGGACGGGGCGGGCCCGTCCCGTTCAGTACGCCACGCCCACGCCCTGCTTCACCGACGCCGGGTCGTCGGTCAGCGCCAGCATCGCGTGCGCCACATCGGCCCGCGAGATGGTCCGGCCGCTGCGCGGAGTGCCGCCGACGACCGTCCGGTACTTCCCCGTCAGCGGCCCGTCGGTGAGCTTCGGCGGCCGTACGGACGTCCAGTCCGTCGCGCTCCGGGCCAGCGCGGCCTCCATCAGCGTCAGGTCCGCGTAGACCTCCTTGAGGACCGCCCCGATCACCTTGCGGGCCAGCCGGTCCGGCAGCGGGTCGTCGGCCGGCCGGGGGCCGACCGGGGCCGCGCTGACGACCAGCAGCCGCCGTACCCCCTCCGCTTCCATCGCGGCCAGCACCGCCCCGGTGAGCCGCTCGGCGACCCCGTCCGCCTTCCGGCCGCGCGAGCCCAGCGCGGAGAGCACCGCGTCCCGGCCCGCGACCGCCTCGCGCAGCGCCTCCGGATCGTCCATGCGCGCGACGGTGTGGACCTGGACGTCGGAGAGCGGGACGGGCAGCCGCGCCGGGTCGCGGACCACCGCCGTCACCTCGTGGCCCGCCGCCAGCGCCTGGCGGACGATCTCCTGACCGACGCCGCCCGTGGCGCCGAACACCGTGATCCTCATTGCGCACCCTCCCAGGGTGGGTAAGTATTCACTCACCCCTAGAGTGAGTGGATACTCACCACCTCGTCAAGCCTCGTTGGAGTACGCATGGAGCAGAAGCCGGCCCGCGTCCGCATCATCGACGCCGCCCATCAGCTGATGCTCACCATCGGCCTGGCCCGCGCCACCACCAAGGAGATCGCCAGAGCCGCGGGCTGCTCGGAGGCCGCGCTCTACAAGCACTTCGCGAGCAAGGAAGAGCTGTTCGTGACCGTGCTCAAGGAACGGCTTCCCAGGCTCAACCCGCTGCTGAAACGGCTGGTCGTGTCACCCGGGGCGGGGGAGCGGACCGTCGAGCAGAACCTCACCGAGATCGCCCGCCAGGCCGCGCTCTTCTACGAGCAGAGTTTCCCGATCGCCGCCTCGCTGTACGCCGAGCCCAGGCTCAAGGAACGCCATAACGAGGCGATGCGGGAGCTCGGCACCGGCCCGCACATGCCCATCAGGGGGCTGGACGCCTATCTGCGCTCCGAACAGGCGGCCGGCCGGGTCCGCGCCGACGCGGACACCTACGCGGCCGCTTCGCTGCTGCTGGGGGCCTGCGCACAACGCGCCTTCGCCTACGAGGCCACGGCGGGCGGAGAGCCGCCGCAGCCCCTCGACGAGTTCGCCGCGTCCGTGGCGAGCACGCTGATGCGCGGCGTCGGCGCCTGATCCGGAGCCCTACCCCGCGGGCTTCGCCAGCCAGTCGTCGACGCCCGCCAGGAGCCGCGTCCGCACCGGAGCCGGTGCGGCGGAGCCCCGGACCGACTGCCGGGCCAGCTCGGCCAGTTCCTCGTCGGTGAACGCGTGGTGGCGCCGCACCAGGTCGTACTGCGCGGCCAGCCGGGAACCGAAGAGCAGCGGATCGTCCGCGCCCAGCGCCATCGGCACCCCGGCCTCGAACAGTTTGCGCAGCGGTACGTCGGCGGGCTTCTCGTAGACGCCCAGCGCCACGTTCGATGCCGGGCAGACCTCGCAGGTCACCTGGCGCTCGGCCAGCGTGCGCAGCAGCCGGGGATCCTCGGCCGCCCGTACGCCGTGTCCGATCCGGGCCGCGTCGAGGTCGTCCAGGCAGTCCCGGACGCTGGAGGGGCCGGACAGCTCACCGCCGTGCGGCGCCGCCAGCAGGCCGCCCTCGCGGGCGATGGCGAAGGCCCGGTCGAAGTCACGGGCCATCCCGCGGCGCTCGTCGTTGGAGAGCCCGAATCCGACCACGCCCCGGTCCGCGTACCGCACCGCGAGCCGGGCGAGCGTCCGGGCGTCCAGCGGATGCTTCATCCGGTTCGCCGCGATCACCACCCGGATCGGCAGCCCGGTCCCGCGCGAGGCGCTGTCCACCGCGTCCAGGATGATCTCGATCGCCGGGATCAGCCCGCCGAGCAGCGGTGCGTACGAGGTGGGGTCGACCTGGATCTCCAGCCAGCCCGAGCCGTCCGCGACGTCCTCCTGGGCCGTCTCGCGCACCAGCCGCTGAATGTCCTCGGGGGACCTGAGACAGGACCGGGCGATGTCGTAGAGCCGCTGGAAGCGGAACCATCCGCGCTCGTCCGTGGCCCGCAGCTTCGGCGGCTCGCCACCGGTCAGGGCATCGGGCAGGTGCACGCCGTACTTGTCGGCGAGTTCGAGCAGGGTCGTCGGCCGCATCGACCCGGTGAAATGCAGGTGCAGGTGGGCCTTGGGCAACAGCCGTACATCACGCTCCATTCCAAGATCCTGCCGCACACCCGGGGTCGAGCGGTAGCCGCTTTCCCCATCGAGTTGACTCCCGAACGCGCGAGCGACCCCCCCGGCCCGGCCGGGGGGGTCGCTCGCGCGGGACCGCGGGACGTACTAGGCCCTGGCCTCGCCCAGCAGCTTCTGGAGCCGCGAGACGCCCTCGACGAGGTCGTCGTCGCCCAGCGCGTACGAGAGCCGCAGGTAGCCCGGCGTGCCGAAGGCCTCGCCCGGTACGACCGCCACCTCGGCCTCGTCCAGGATCAGCGCCGCCAGCTCGACCGAGGTGGCCGGGCGCCGGCCCCGGATCTCCTTGCCGAGCAGGTCCTTCACCGTCGGGTAGGCGTAGAACGCGCCCTCGGGCTCCGGGCAGAACACGCCGTCGATCTCGTTGAGCATCCGCACGATGAGCTTGCGGCGGCGGTCGAAGGCGGTGCGCATCTCGGCGACCGCGTCCAGGCTCCCGGAGACGGCGGCCAGCGCGGCGACCTGGGCCACGTTGGAGACGTTGGACGTGGCGTGCGACTGGAGGTTGGTCGCGGCCTTGACGACGTCCTTCGGACCGACGATCCAGCCCACCCGCCAGCCGGTCATCGCGTACGTCTTGGCGACGCCGTTGACCACGATGCACTTGTCACGCAGCTCGGGCACGATCGCGGGCAGCGAGGTGAACTTCGCATCCCCGTAGACCAGGTGCTCGTAGATCTCGTCGGTCAGCACCCACAGGCCGTGCGCGACGGCCCAGTGGCCGATCGCCTCGGCGTCGGCCTCGCTGTACACGGCACCGGTCGGGTTCGAGGGGGAGACGAACAGGACGACCTTGGTGCGCTCGGTGCGCGCCGCCTCCAGCTGCTCGACGGAGACCCGGTAGCCGGTGGTCTCGTCGGCCACGACCTCCACCGGGACACCGCCGGCCAGCCGGATCGACTCGGGGTAGGTGGTCCAGTACGGGGCGGGGACGATGACCTCGTCACCCGGGTCGAGGATCGCGGCGAACGCCTCGTAGATGGCCTGCTTCCCGCCGTTGGTCACCAGGATCTGCGAGGCGTCGACCTCGTAGCCGGAGTCGCGCAGCGTCTTCTCCGCGATGGCGGACTTGAGCTCCGGGAGCCCTCCTGCCGGGGTGTAGCGGTGGTACTTCGGGTTGCGGCAGGCCTCGACCGCGGCGTCGACGATGTAGCCGGGGGTCGGGAAATCGGGCTCACCGGCACCGAAGCCGATCACCGGACGGCCGGCGGCCTTGAGGGCCTTTGCCTTGGCGTCCACGGCGAGGGTGGCGGACTCGGAGATCGCACCGATGCGGGCGGAGACCCGGCGCTCGGAAGGGGAAGTTGCAGCGCTCATGGTCCCCATGGTTCCAGACCGTGATCCCTGTCGGCACAACGGTTTCAGGGACCGGACACGACTCGGACAGCATGCGGACAACATGCGACCAGGAGCGGTCGGGAGCTATCTGTTCGACGCCGGGCCGCTGAACACGTACACTCACCTGTCGTTGGCCTTCACCAGCCGCACCGTTCCTGCACCCGGGCCATCCGGGGAGATGCGGTAGGTTGGTGGAAACCACAAAGGGTCGTAGCTCAATTGGTAGAGCACTGGTCTCCAAAACCAGCGGTTGGGGGTTCAAGTCCCTCCGGCCCTGCTACACACTCCTTCGCCAGGATGTGTGCGCATGTACGTACTTCAATGCACCGCCGTGCGGCTCCACCGGGCGCGGCACGGCCATGACCCGGAATCAGGTGAGAAGCGTGACGGACGCCGTGGGCTCCATCGACATGCCTGATGCCGAGGATGAAGTACCCGAGTCGAAGAAGAAGACCCGGAAGGGCGGCAAGCGCGGAAAGAAGGGCCCTCTGGGCCGTCTCGCGCTGTTCTACCGCCAGATCGTCGCCGAGTTGCGCAAGGTCGTCTGGCCGACTCGCAGCCAGCTGACGACATACACCAGTGTGGTGATTGTCTTCGTCGTCGTCATGATCGGTCTGGTTACCGTGATTGACTTCGGATTCCAGCGGGTCATCAAGTACGTCTTCGGCTGATCCCGCGGAGGGCGCCTCATGGGCGCCCCTTTCGCATGTTCCACCCATTTGTATCCAGGAAGAAGCAGCCACCGTGTCTGACCCGAACCTGAACGACGCCGTCGAGCCGACGGCGGGCGCCTTCGAGTCCGCCGAGGACGAGCTCGACATCGTCGAGGCGGCGGACGCCGAGGAGCCGGACCAGGCCGAAGCTGCCGATGCCGCCGCAGGTGAGCCTGCCGAGCAGGCCGCCGTGCACGCCGAGGACGAGGAAGAGGAAGAGGCCGCGGAGGCCGACGCCGAATCCGAGAGCGACGAGGACGACGAGGAAGCGGCCGAGCCGGCCGAGCCCGTCGACGCCGTCACCGCCCTGCGCGACGAGCTGCGCGGCCTTCCCGGCGAGTGGTACGTCATCCACACGTACGCCGGTTACGAGAAGCGTGTGAAGGCCAACCTGGAGCAGCGCGCCGTCTCGCTCAACGTCGAGGACTTCATCTACCAGGCCGAAGTGCCCGAGGAAGAGATCGTCCAGATCAAGAACGGCGAGCGCAAGAACGTCCGCCAGAACAAGCTCCCGGGCTACGTCCTGGTGCGCATGGACCTGACGAACGAGTCCTGGGGCGTCGTCCGCAACACCCCCGGCGTCACCGGCTTCGTGGGCAACGCCTACGACCCGTACCCGCTGACCCTGGACGAGATCGTCAAGATGCTCGCCCCGGAGGCCGAGGAGAAGGCCGCCCGCGAGGCCGCCGAGGCCGAGGGCAAGCCGGCTCCGGCCCGCAAGGTCGAGGTTCAGGTGCTCGACTTCGAGGTCGGCGACTCGGTCACCGTCACCGACGGCCCGTTCGCGACGCTGCAGGCGACGATCAACGAGATCAACGCCGACTCGAAGAAGGTCAAGGGTCTCGTCGAGATCTTCGGCCGCGAGACCCCGGTCGAGCTCAGCTTCGACCAGATCCAGAAGAACTAGCGGTATTCCGCCAGTCTCTGGACACATGCCTACCGAGCAGGTCAGACCGGCTGCAAAGCCCGTCTGACCTGCTTGGTTTTTGGTCGCGCAGCTATACCCGTTATCGTTGTGCGGTATGCCTCCATCCGGATGACCGGAAGGCGGCGAAACACTCTCACTAGGACCCGGAGAGAGCAATGCCTCCCAAGAAGAAGAAGGTCACGGGGCTTATCAAGCTCCAGATCAACGCCGGTGCGGCCAACCCGGCCCCGCCGGTCGGCCCCGCGCTCGGCCAGCACGGCGTCAACATCATGGAGTTCTGCAAGGCCTACAACGCCGCGACCGAGTCGCAGCGTGGCATGGTCGTGCCGGTGGAGATCACGGTCTACGAGGACCGTTCCTTCACCTTCGTGACCAAGACTCCGCCGGCCGCGAAGCTGATCCTCAAGGCCGCGGGTGTGGACAAGGGCTCCGGCGAGCCGCACAAGACCAAGGTTGCCAAGCTGACGGCCGCCCAGGTCCGCGAGATCGCCACGACGAAGCTCCCCGACCTGAACGCCAATGACCTCGACGCCGCGTCGAAGATCATCGCCGGCACCGCCCGTTCCATGGGCATCACGGTCGAAGGCTGATTCAGCCCCACCGCCCTCAGTGGTAGGACCAAGCGCTGGTCCGCACCACGACTCCACACTCTGAAACCACAGGAGTAGAAGTGAAGCGCAGCAAGAACCTCCGCGCTGCGGACGCCAAGATCGACCGGGCGCGTAACTACGCCCCGCTCGAGGCCGTCCGTCTCGCCAAGGACACCGCCTCCACGAAGTTCGACGGCACCGTCGAGGTCGCGTTCTGCCTGGGTGTCGACCCGCGCAAGGCCGACCAGATGGTCCGTGGCACCGTGAACCTCCCGCACGGCACCGGCAAGACCGCCCGGGTCCTGGTCTTCGCGACCGGTGACCGTGCTGCGGCCGCGGAAGCCGCTGGAGCCGACATCGTCGGCGCCGACGAGCTCATCGACGAGGTGGCGAAGGGCCGTCTGGACTTCGACGCCGTCGTCGCCACTCCGGACCTCATGGGCAAGGTCGGCCGCCTCGGCCGCGTGCTCGGTCCGCGTGGTCTGATGCCGAACCCGAAGACCGGCACCGTCACCCCCGACGTCGTGAAGGCTGTCAACGACATCAAGGGCGGCAAGATCGAGTTCCGCGTCGACAAGCACTCGAACCTGCACTTCATCATCGGCAAGACGTCGTTCGACGACACCAAGCTGGTGGAGAACTACGCAGCGGCGCTGGAGGAGATCCTCCGTCTGAAGCCGTCCGCCGCCAAGGGCCGCTACATCAAGAAGGCCACCCTGGCCACCACGATGGGCCCCGGCATCCCGCTGGACGCCAACCGCACCCGTAACCTCCTCGTCGAGGAGGACCCGGCCGCCGTCTGAGCCCCAGCGCTCGGCAGCAAGCCGCGTCACGTGTGACATGAACGGGCCCCGCAACCTTTCGAGGTGCGGGGCCCGTCCTTGTATCCGTATTGCCGGAGGCGCTGTCGGACCCGTGCGTTAGCGTGAGGCCCCGACAGAGCCGAACGAGGGGTGGAAGCTGACATGAGGACCAGTACCGTGCGACGCGTGTGTCTGTCGGTGGCGGCGGCAGCGGCGCTGACGTCGGTCGCGGCCTGCAGCGGATCGGACAGCGGCAAGAGCGACAAGCAGGGCAGCGGCGTCGTCAAGGCCGACCCGATAGCCGCGCTGCTCGACGTGCAGAAGAAGACCGGCGGGGAGAACTCCGCGAAGGTCGAGGGCACCACTCAGATGGGCACCACCATGTCCATGGAGCAGACCGGTGTCATCGACTGGACCGACGGTCTCACCGGCACCATGGAGATCACGTACACCGGCGGCAGCATGGCGGACGCCATGAAGCAGTCCGGCGGCACCGGCACGATGCAGGCCCGCTACTTCAAGGACGGATACGTCGTCAACATGGGCGACGGATTCGCGAAGCAGACCGGCGGCAAGCACTGGATCAACTACGGCTACGCCGACCTCGCCAAGATGGCGGGTGCCTCCGGCGAGGCGATGAAGCAGCAGATGCAGAACACCACCCCCGACCAGGGAGTGAAGTCGCTGCTGGCCTCCGGCGACGTGAAGAAGGTCGGCAAGGAGGACGTGCGGGGCGTCTCCGCCACGCACTACTCCGGCACCGTCGACGTGGCCGCGCTGACCGCGAAGAACTCCGAGCTCGACGCCGACCAGCTGGAGCAGCTGAAGAAGCAGCTGAGCGACGCCGGGATCACCACGGAGACGGTCGACATCTGGGTCGACGACAACGACCTGCTGGTCAAGAAGACCGAGCGCGGCCAGATGAAGACCGGCGAGCTCAACTCCACGGTGTACTACAGCGACTACGGGACGAAGGTCTCCGTCGAACAGCCGCCGGCCTCGGACACGGTCGACTTCGCCGAGCTCCTGAAGCAGCAGCAGGGGGCGGGCGCGTCCTGAACCTCATCCACCGCATCGAACGGGACGGATTTGCCCGGCGCGGCCCCGGTCGCGTACTCTCCTGAAGAAGCCAAAGACCGCTGGTCGTTGCTGTGCTCTCGCAAGAGGGAACAGTGACCGAAGGATCCGTTGAGTACGGGCGACCTGCGCAGGTGACTGTGGAAAGCTCCCGGATTCGTTCGGTCGAGCTACGCCCTGGCGCCTGCGCCGGGGCGTTTCGTCTTTCCCGGCCCCTTCTGAGCGGTCCTCATCACCCGGAAGGAGGCCGACGCTCATGGCAAGGCCCGACAAGGCTGCCGCGGTAGCCGAGCTCGCGGACCAGTTCCGCAGCTCGAACGCCGCTGTGCTGACCGAGTACCGGGGTCTCACCGTGGCGCAGCTCAAGACGCTGCGTCGTTCGCTCGGTGAGAACGCCCAGTACGCCGTGGTGAAGAACACGCTGACCAAGATTGCGGCCAACGAGGCCGGGATCACTTCGCTGGACGACCAGTTCACTGGTCCGACGGCGGTTGCCTTCATCACCGGTGACCCGGTGGAGTCGGCGAAGGGTCTTCGTGACTTCGCCAAGGAGAACCCGAACCTGATCATCAAGGGCGGTGTCCTTGACGGTAAGGCGCTGTCCGCCGATGAGATCAAGAAGCTTGCGGACCTCGAGTCCCGCGAGGTTCTGCTCAGCAAGCTGGCCGGTGCCTTCAAGGGCAAGCAGTCTCAGGCTGCTTCGCTCTTCCAGGCGCTGCCGTCGAAGTTCGTCCGCACCGCGGAGGCGCTTCGCGTCAAGCTCGAAGAGCAGGGCGGTGCCGAGTAACTCGGCTCGCGCAATGACCGCCGCCCACTAGGGAGACGGTCGCAGCGGGCCGAACGTACGCCCGCCTACATGTACATCCGGCACCTGCCGAATTAGTGGAAGGACGCCATCATGGCGAAGCTGTCCCAGGACGACCTGCTCGCGCAGTTCGAAGAGATGACCCTCATCGAGCTCTCCGAGTTCGTGAAGGCCTTCGAGGCGAAGTTCGACGTCACCGCCGCCGCGGCCGTCGCCGTCGCCGGCCCGGCCGGCCCGGGTGCCGCTGCCGAGGCCGTCGAGGAGCAGGACGAGTTCGACGTCATCCTCACCGGCGCCGGCGAGAAGAAGATCCAGGTCATCAAGGTCGTGCGTGAGCTGACCTCGCTGGGTCTGAAGGAGGCCAAGGACCTCGTCGACGGCACCCCGAAGCCGGTCCTCGAGAAGGTCGCCAAGGAGGCCGCCGAGAAGGCTGCCGAGTCCCTCAAGGCCGCCGGCGCTTCCGTCGAGGTCAAGTGACTCAGGGAGTCTGCTGACTCCTCCTGACGACTCCTGCCGTACGGCACGGACGTCATCACACGAAGGGCGATCACCCATCCGGGTGGTCGCCCTTCGGCGTACCCGAGGCGGCTGCCTTGCTCTTCCGGTGGCGACGAGTATGGTGATCTTCGCCGTTGCCTCTCCGGAGCGGCCGACCGGCGCCGGGAGGCGGTCGGGTGCGGACCTCGGGGCGTTGTCCCCGCAGGGGGGCCTTGACGAACCGCACGCGGCGCGCAATTCTCAGGACGCGTCGTCACATCGATCCGAATCCGAGGCATGGATCGTGGGCGAAGCGGGCAGTAAAGAAGAGCGCACCACGCGCAAGGGCTAGCCATAGGTGTTGAGAACAGCTGTTGAGAGCAACGTGGGTCTCTGAGAACCCCGACTGGACATCAGTGTGCCGTTTGGCTACACTGACCCTTTGCGCTGCCTGTTAGCTGCCTCCTGCCCGTCACCAGGGGCATGCCCTCGCTTGAGCACCGATGACTGATCGTCTCTGACCTGGCCTTATTCGGTCGGATCAGGAACCGACTGTCACCGTGTCCGGCTTGGGACCGGTACGCGCGTAGTGAGTCCGAGCCCTCGGAAGGACCCCCTCTTGGCCGCCTCGCGCAACGCCTCGACCGCGAATACGAACAACGGTGCCAGCACCGCCCCGCTGCGCATCTCCTTTGCAAAGATCAAGGAGCCCCTCGAGGTTCCGAACCTCCTCGCGCTGCAGACCGAGAGCTTTGACTGGCTCCTCGGCAATGCCGCATGGAAGGCTCGCGTCGAGGCTGCTCTGGACAGTGGACAGAACGTCCCGACCAAGTCCGGCCTGGAAGAGATCTTCGAGGAGATCTCGCCGATCGAGGACTTCTCCGGGTCGATGTCGCTGACTTTCCGCGACCACCGCTTCGAGCCCCCGAAGAACTCGATCGACGAGTGCAAGGAGCGCGACTTCACGTTCGCCGCCCCGCTCTTCGTCACCGCCGAGTTCACCAACAACGAGACCGGCGAGATCAAGTCCCAGACGGTCTTCATGGGCGACTTCCCGCTCATGACCAACAAGGGCACCTTCGTCATCAACGGCACCGAGCGTGTCGTCGTGTCGCAGCTGGTCCGCTCGCCGGGTGTCTACTTCGACTCCTCCATCGACAAGACGTCCGACAAGGACATCTTCTCCGCCAAGATCATCCCGTCCCGGGGTGCCTGGCTGGAGATGGAGATCGACAAGCGCGACATGGTCGGTGTCCGCATCGACCGCAAGCGCAAGCAGTCCGTCACCGTTCTCCTGAAGGCTCTCGGTTGGACGACCGAGCAGATCCTGGAGGAGTTCGGCGAGTACGAGTCGATGCGCGCCACCCTGGAGAAGGACCACACCCAGGGCCAGGACGACGCGCTGCTCGACATCTACCGCAAGCTGCGTCCGGGCGAGCCGCCCACCCGTGAGGCCGCTCAGACGCTGCTGGAGAACCTCTACTTCAACCCGAAGCGCTACGACCTCGCGAAGGTCGGCCGCTACAAGGTGAACAAGAAGCTCGGCGCCGACGAGCCGCTCGACGCCGGTGTGCTCACCAGCGACGACGTCATCGCGACGATCAAGTACCTGGTCAAGCTGCACGCCGGTGAGACCGAGACGGTCGGCGAGTCCGGCCGCTCGATCATGGTCGAGACCGATGACATCGACCACTTCGGCAACCGTCGCATCCGCAACGTCGGCGAGCTGATCCAGAACCAGGTCCGTACGGGTCTCGCCCGTATGGAGCGCGTCGTGCGCGAGCGCATGACCACTCAGGACGTCGAGGCGATCACGCCGCAGACCCTGATCAACATCCGGCCGGTCGTCGCCTCCATCAAGGAGTTCTTCGGCACCAGCCAGCTGTCCCAGTTCATGGACCAGAACAACCCGCTGTCGGGCCTGACGCACAAGCGTCGTCTCAACGCGCTCGGCCCCGGTGGTCTCTCCCGTGAGCGGGCCGGCTTCGAAGTCCGTGACGTGCACCCCTCGCACTACGGCCGCATGTGCCCGATCGAGACGCCCGAAGGCCCGAACATCGGTCTGATCGGCTCGCTGGCCTCCTACGGCCGGATCAACGCGTTCGGCTTCATCGAGACGCCGTACCGCAAGGTCGTCGACGACCAGGTCACCGACGAGGTCGACTACCTGACCGCCGACGAGGAGGACCGCTTCGTCATCGCGCAGGCCAACGCGCCGCTGACCGACGAGCTCCGGTTCGCCGAGTCCCGCGTGCTGGTCCGCCGCCGTGGCGGCGAGGTCGACTACGTGCCCGGCACGGACGTCGACTACATGGACGTCTCGCCGCGCCAGATGGTGTCCGTCGCGACCGCGATGATCCCGTTCCTGGAGCACGACGACGCCAACCGTGCCCTCATGGGCGCGAACATGATGCGTCAGGCGGTGCCGCTGATCAAGTCCGAGGCCCCGCTCGTCGGCACCGGCATGGAGTACCGCTGCGCCACCGACGCCGGCGACGTGCTCAAGGCCGAGAAGGACGGTGTGGTCCAGGAGGTCTCCGCGGACTACATCACCGTCACGAACGACGACGGCACGTACACCACGTACCGCATCGCCAAGTTCATGCGCTCCAACCAGGGCACCTCGGTCAACCAGAAGGTCGTCGTCTCCGAGGGCGACCGGGTCATCGCCGACCAGGTCCTCGCCGACGGTCCGGCCACCGAGTTCGGTGAGATGGCCCTCGGCAAGAACCTGCTCGTGGCGTTCATGCCGTGGGAGGGTCACAACTACGAGGACGCGATCATCCTGTCGCAGCGCCTCGTGCAGGACGACGTCCTCTCCTCGATCCACATCGAGGAGCACGAGGTCGACGCCCGTGACACCAAGCTCGGCCCGGAGGAGATCACCCGGGACATCCCGAACGTCTCCGAGGAGGTCCTCGCCGACCTCGACGAGCGCGGCATCATCCGTATCGGTGCCGAGGTCGTCGCCGGCGACATCCTCGTCGGCAAGGTCACGCCCAAGGGTGAGACCGAGCTGACCCCCGAGGAGCGTCTGCTCCGCGCGATCTTCGGTGAGAAGGCGCGCGAGGTGCGCGACACCTCGCTGAAGGTGCCGCACGGTGAGATCGGCAAGGTCATCGGCGTCCGCGTCTTCGACCGCGAAGAGGGCGACGAGCTGCCGCCGGGCGTGAACCAGCTGGTCCGCGTCTACGTCGCGCAGAAGCGCAAGATCACCGACGGTGACAAGCTCGCCGGCCGTCACGGCAACAAGGGCGTCATCTCGAAGATCCTGCCGATCGAGGACATGCCGTTCCTGGAGGACGGCACCCCGGTCGACATCATCCTCAACCCGCTGGGTGTCCCGTCCCGAATGAACCCGGGACAGGTCCTGGAGATCCACCTCGGCTGGCTCGCCAGCCGCGGCTGGGACGTCTCCGGCCTCGGTGACGAGTGGGCCAAGCGCCTGCAGGCCATCGGCGCCGACCAGGTCGCCCCCGGCACCAACGTCGCCACCCCCGTCTTCGACGGTGCGCGCGAGGACGAGATCTCCGGTCTCTTCGAGGCCACGATCCCGAACCGCGACGGCGACCGCCTGGTGCAGCCCTCCGGCAAGGCCAAGCTGTTCGACGGCCGCTCCGGCGAGCCGTTCCCGGACCCGGTCTCGGTCGGCTACATGTACATCCTCAAGCTGCACCACCTCGTCGACGACAAGCTGCACGCTCGTTCGACGGGTCCGTACTCCATGATCACCCAGCAGCCGCTGGGTGGTAAGGCTCAGTTCGGTGGTCAGCGATTCGGTGAGATGGAGGTGTGGGCCCTTGAGGCATACGGCGCCGCATACGCCCTCCAGGAGCTCCTGACGATCAAGTCCGACGACGTGACCGGCCGCGTGAAGGTCTACGAGGCCATCGTCAAGGGCGAGAACATCCCCGAGCCCGGCATCCCCGAGTCCTTCAAGGTGCTCATCAAGGAAATGCAGTCGCTCTGCCTCAACGTGGAGGTGCTGTCCTCGGACGGCATGTCCATCGAGATGCGCGACACGGACGAGGACGTCTTCCGCGCGGCGGAGGAGCTCGGTATCGACCTGTCCCGGCGCGAGCCGAGCAGCGTCGAAGAGGTCTGACGGGTTGGCCGGCCGGATCCCAGTGATCCGGCCGGCTCTCCCCGGACCCGTTCAGACCATTGCTGAAGTGCCCCGTTTTCTCGCCTGACGCGAGGGGGCTCGAACCCCCGAAAGAGGGATTGACGACAAGTGCTCGACGTCAACTTCTTCGACGAGCTGCGGATCGGCCTTGCCACCGCGGACGACATCCGGACCTGGTCCCACGGCGAAGTGAAGAAGCCGGAGACCATCAACTACCGCACGCTCAAGCCCGAAAAGGACGGACTCTTCTGCGAGAAGATCTTCGGTCCGACCCGGGACTGGGAGTGCTACTGCGGCAAGTACAAGCGTGTCCGCTTCAAGGGCATCATCTGTGAGCGCTGTGGCGTCGAGGTCACGCGCGCCAAGGTGCGACGTGAGCGCATGGGCCACATCGAGCTTGCCGCTCCCGTCACGCACATCTGGTACTTCAAGGGCGTCCCGTCGCGCCTGGGCTACCTCCTCGACCTCGCGCCGAAGGACCTGGAAAAGGTCATCTACTTCGCCGCGTACATGATCACGTTCGTGGACGAGGAGCGCCGTACGCGCGACCTGCCGTCGCTGGAGGCGCACGTCTCCGTCGAGCGTCAGCAGATCGAGAACCGCCGCGACGCCGACCTCGAAGCCCGCGCCAAGAAGCTTGAGACCGACCTGGCCGAGCTGGAGGCCGAGGGCGCCAAGGCCGACGTGCGCCGCAAGGTGCGCGAAGGTGCCGAGCGCGAGATGAAGCAGCTGCGCGACCGCGCGCAGCGCGAGATCGACCGTCTCGACGAGGTGTGGAGCCGCTTCAAGAACCTCAAGGTCCAGGACCTGGAGGGCGACGAGCTGCTCTACCGCGAGCTGCGTGACCGCTTCGGCACGTACTTCGACGGCTGCATGGGCGCTGCCGCCCTGCAGAAGCGCCTGGAGTCCTTCGACCTCGACGAGGAGGCCGAGCGCCTCCGCGAGATCATCCGCACCGGCAAGGGCCAGAAGAAGACCCGTGCGCTCAAGCGCCTCAAGGTCGTCTCCGCGTTCCTGCAGACCAGCAACAAGCCCAAGGGCATGGTGCTCGACTGCGTGCCGGTCATCCCGCCGGACCTGCGTCCGATGGTGCAGCTGGACGGTGGCCGCTTCGCGACCTCCGACCTGAACGACCTGTACCGCCGTGTGATCAACCGCAACAACCGTCTGAAGCGCCTGCTGGACCTGGGCGCTCCGGAGATCATCGTCAACAACGAGAAGCGCATGCTTCAGGAGGCTGTTGACGCCCTCTTCGACAACGGTCGTCGTGGTCGCCCGGTCACCGGTCCCGGCAACCGCCCGCTCAAGTCCCTCAGCGACATGCTGAAGGGCAAGCAGGGTCGATTCCGTCAGAACCTTCTCGGTAAGCGTGTGGACTACTCCGCGCGTTCCGTGATCGTCGTCGGCCCGCAGCTCAAGCTGCACCAGTGCGGTCTGCCGAAGGCCATGGCGCTGGAGCTCTTCAAGCCGTTCGTGATGAAGCGCCTGGTCGACCTGAACCACGCGCAGAACATCAAGTCGGCCAAGCGCATGGTCGAGCGCGGCCGCACGGTCGTGTACGACGTCCTGGAAGAGGTCATCGCCGAGCACCCGGTTCTCCTGAACCGTGCGCCGACGCTGCACCGCCTCGGCATCCAGGCCTTCGAGCCGCAGCTGGTCGAGGGCAAGGCCATCCAGATCCACCCGCTCGTCTGCACCGCGTTCAACGCGGACTTCGACGGTGACCAGATGGCCGTGCACCTGCCGCTCTCCGCGGAGGCGCAGGCCGAGGCCCGCATCCTGATGCTGTCCTCGAACAACATCCTGAAGCCGGCCGACGGTCGTCCCGTCACCATGCCGACCCAGGACATGGTGCTGGGCCTGTTCTTCCTCACCACGGACGAGGAGGAGCGCAAGGTCATCGGCCAGGGCCGCTCCTTCGGCTCCACGGCCGAGGCGATCATGGCCTTCGACGCCCGCGAGCTGTCGCTCCAGGCGAAGGTCGACATCCGCTTCCCGGTGGGCACCATCCCGCCGCGTGGCTGGGTGCCGCCGGTCGCCGAGGAAGGCGAGCAGGAGTACCAGCAGGGCGACACGTTCCGGCTGCGTACGTCCCTGGGCCGCGCGCTCTTCAACGAGCTGCTGCCCGAGGACTACCCGTTCGTCGACTACTCGGTCGGCAAGAAGCAGCTCTCCGAGATCGTCAACGACCTCGCCGAGCGCTACCCCAAGGTCATCGTGGCGGCGACGCTCGACAACCTGAAGGCGGCCGGCTTCCACTGGGCGACCCGTTCCGGTGTCACCGTGGCCATCTCCGACGTCGTGGTCCCCGAGGCCAAGAAGGCGATCGTCGCCGGCTACGAGGCGCAGGACGAGAAGGTCCAGAAGCAGTACGAGCGCGGTCTGATCACCAAGGACGAGCGCACGCAGGAGCTCATCGCGATCTGGACCAAGGCGACCAACGAGGTTGCCGAGGCGATGAACGCGAACTTCCCCAAGACGAACCCCATCTTCATGATGGTTGACTCGGGTGCCCGAGGAAACATGATGCAGATGCGTCAGATCGCCGGTATGCGTGGTCTGGTGTCCAACGCCAAGAACGAGACGATCCCGCGTCCCATCAAGGCGTCCTTCCGTGAGGGCCTCACCGTTCTGGAGTACTTCATCTCCACGCACGGTGCCCGTAAGGGTCTGGCGGACACCGCCCTGCGTACCGCCGACTCGGGTTACCTGACCCGTCGTCTGGTGGACGTCTCGCAGGACGTGATCATTCGCGAGGAGGACTGCGGCACCGACCGCGGCCTCAAGCTGAAGATCGCCGTCAAGGGCGCGGACGGTGTGCTCCGCAAGACGGAGGACGTCGAGACCTCGGTCTACGCCCGCATGCTCGCCGAGGACGTCGTGGTGGACGGCAAGGTCATCGCGCCTGCCAACGTCGACCTCGGTGACGTCCTGATCGACGCCCTGGTGGGCGCCGGCGTCGAGGAGGTCAAGACCCGTTCGGTCCTGACCTGTGAGTCCGCGGTCGGCACCTGTGCCTTCTGCTACGGACGCTCGCTCGCCACCGGCAAGCTGGTCGACATCGGTGAGGCGGTCGGCATCATCGCCGCCCAGTCCATCGGTGAGCCCGGTACCCAGCTGACGATGCGTACCTTCCACACCGGTGGTGTGGCCGGTGACGACATCACCCAGGGTCTGCCCCGAGTCGTCGAGCTCTTCGAAGCCCGTACGCCCAAGGGTGTCGCCCCGATCTCGGAGTCCGCGGGCCGGGTCCGGATCGAGGAGACCGAGAAGACCAAGAAGCTCGTGGTCACGCCGGACGACGGCAGCGACGAGATCCCGTTCCCGATCTCGAAGCGCGCCCGTCTGCTGGTGGGCGAGGGCGACCACGTCGAGGTGGGCCAGAAGCTCACCGTGGGTGCCACCAACCCGCACGACGTGCTGCGGATCCTCGGTCAGCGCGCGGTCCAGGTCCACCTGGTCGGCGAGGTCCAGAAGGTCTACAACTCGCAGGGCGTGTCGATCCACGACAAGCACATCGAGATCATCATCCGGCAGATGCTGCGCCGCGTGACGATCATCGAGTCCGGCGACGCGGAGCTGCTGCCGGGCGAGCTCGTCGAGCGCTCGAAGTTCGAGACCGAGAACCGTCGTGTGGTCACCGAGGGCGGTCACCCCGCCTCCGGCCGTCCGCAGCTGATGGGTATCACCAAGGCCTCGCTGGCGACGGAATCCTGGCTGTCGGCCGCCTCCTTCCAGGAGACGACCCGAGTCCTGACGGATGCGGCGATCAACGCCAAGTCCGACAGCCTCATCGGCCTCAAGGAGAACGTCATCATCGGTAAGCTCATCCCGGCCGGTACGGGTCTGTCCCGTTACCGCAACATCCGGGTCGAGCCGACCGAGGAGGCCAAGGCCGCGATGTACTCGGCCGTCGGCTACGACGACATCGACTACTCGCCGTTCGGCACGGGCTCCGGCCAGGCCGTTCCGCTGGAGGACTACGACTACGGTCCGTACAACCAGTAGGCGAGTCGTTTGACCGACCGGAGGGCGGTCACCCCGTTTCGTACGGGGTGGCCGCCCTCCGGCGTGTGATACGTCACTGTCCTCCGGCCGGCCGGAGGACCCCGGGACGGCCCGGATTGGGGCCCGGAGGCCCTGTGCGGGGCTGTGGGCGGCCTCTGGGGCGCGGGAAGCCGTGGGTACGGGTCGGGACAAGCCGGGCGCACGGTCCGGCGTGTCGCGGCGGACAGCATTTGTTTTGACCGGAGTCGACGAGGTAGGTACGCTCAGACCTTGTGCCTGGGGTGTGCCTGGGCTCGTGTGCGTGTCCTCAACCGCATGGCGAGTCCGTCAGTGGCTACCGCAATCTGCGCTCCTTCTGCCTTGCGGCAGAAGCCTGCAGTATTCGACACACCCGACCGCGTGGGTCGGTGACGTTCCAGGTTAGTTTCACGAACGGCACACAGAAACCGGAGAAGTAGTGCCTACGATCCAGCAGCTGGTCCGGAAGGGCCGGCAGGACAAGGTCGAGAAGAACAAGACGCCCGCGCTCGAGGGTTCGCCCCAGCGCCGCGGCGTCTGCACGCGTGTGTTCACGACCACCCCGAAGAAGCCGAACTCGGCCCTCCGTAAGGTCGCGCGTGTGCGTCTGACCTCCGGTATCGAGGTCACGGCCTACATCCCGGGTGAGGGACACAACCTGCAGGAGCACTCCATCGTGCTCGTGCGTGGTGGCCGTGTGAAGGACCTGCCGGGTGTTCGTTACAAGATCATCCGCGGCTCGCTCGACACCCAGGGTGTCAAGAACCGCAAGCAGGCCCGCAGCCGCTACGGCGCCAAGAAGGAGAAGTAAGAATGCCTCGTAAGGGCCCCGCCCCGAAGCGCCCGGTCATCATCGACCCGGTCTACAGCTCTCCTCTTGTCACCTCGCTGATCAACAAGATCCTGCTGGACGGCAAGCGCTCCACCGCCGAGCGAATCGTGTACGGCGCCATGGAGGGCCTCCGCGAGAAGACCGGCAACGACCCGGTCATCACGCTGAAGCGCGCGCTTGAGAACGTCAAGCCCTCGCTTGAGGTCAAGTCCCGCCGTGTCGGTGGCGCCACCTACCAGGTGCCGATCGAGGTCAAGCCCGGTCGCGCCTCCACCCTCGCACTGCGCTGGCTCGTGGGTTACTCCCGCGCCCGTCGTGAGAAGACCATGACCGAGCGCCTCATGAACGAGCTGCTCGACGCCTCCAACGGTCTTGGCGCTGCTGTCAAGAAGCGTGAGGACACCCACAAGATGGCCGAGTCCAACAAGGCCTTCGCGCACTACCGCTGGTAGTCGCTACCCACATCGAGACCGAGAGAAGATTGAGCCTTATGGCCACCACTTCGCTTGACCTGGCCAAGGTCCGCAACATCGGGATCATGGCCCACATCGACGCGGGCAAGACGACCACCACTGAGCGGATCCTGTTCTACACCGGCGTCTCGTACAAGATCGGTGAGGTCCACGACGGCGCTGCCACGATGGACTGGATGGAGCAGGAGCAGGAGCGCGGCATCACGATCACGTCCGCCGCGACGACCTGCCACTGGCCGCTCAATGATGTTGACCACACCATCAACATCATCGACACCCCGGGTCACGTCGACTTCACCGTCGAGGTGGAGCGTTCGCTCCGCGTCCTCGACGGCGCCGTCACCGTGTTCGACGGTGTGGCGGGCGTCGAGCCGCAGTCCGAGACCGTGTGGCGTCAGGCGGACCGCTACGGCGTGCCGCGTATCTGCTTCGTCAACAAGCTCGACCGCACCGGTGCCGACTTCCTGCGCTGCGTCCAGATGATCGTGGACCGCCTCGGCGCGACCCCGATCGTCATGCAGCTCCCGATCGGCGCGGAGGCCGACTTCACGGGCGTCGTCGACCTCGTGTCGATGCAGGCCTTCGTGTACCCGGAAGAGGCCGCCAAGGGCGAGATGTACAACGTCGTCGAGATCCCGGACAACCTCAAGGAGGCCGCCGAGGAATGGCGCGGCAAGCTCCTTGAGGCCGTGGCCGAGAACGACGACGCCATGATGGAGCTGTACCTGGAGGGCAACGAGCCCACCCAGGAGCAGCTGCACGAGGCCATCCGCCGGATCACCCTCGCATCGAAGGGCGGCGCCGACTCCGTCACCGTCACCCCGGTGTTCTGTGGCACCGCGTTCAAGAACAAGGGCGTCCAGCCCCTGCTCGACGCGGTCGTCCGCTACCTGCCCTCCCCCCTGGACGTCGAGGCCATCGAAGGCCACGACCCCAAGGACCCGGAGAAGGTCATCGAGCGCAAGCCCTCGGACGACGAGCCGTTCTCCGGCCTGGCGTTCAAGATCGCGAGCGACCCGCACCTCGGCAAGCTCACCTTCGTCCGGATCTACTCCGGTCGCCTGGAGGCCGGCACCGCGGTGCTGAACTCCGTCAAGGGCAAGAAGGAGCGCATCGGCAAGATCTACCGCATGCACGCGAACAAGCGTGAGGAGATCGCGTCGGTGGGCGCCGGTGACATCATCGCCGTCATGGGCCTGAAGCAGACCACCACCGGTGAGACGCTGTGTGACGACAAGAACCCGGTCATCCTGGAGTCCATGGACTTCCCGGCGCCGGTCATTCAGGTCGCCATCGAGCCCAAGTCCAAGGGCGACCAGGAGAAGCTGGGTGTCGCCATCCAGCGCCTCTCCGAGGAGGACCCGTCCTTCCAGGTGCACTCCGACGAGGAGACCGGCCAGACCATCATCGGTGGTATGGGCGAGCTTCACCTCGAAGTGCTCGTCGACCGCATGAAGCGCGAATTCCGCGTCGAGGCGAACGTCGGCAAGCCGCAGGTCGCGTACCGCGAGACGATCCGCAAGGCCGTCGAGCGCATCGACTACACGCACAAGAAGCAGACTGGTGGTACCGGCCAGTTCGCGAAGGTGCAGATCGCCCTTGAGCCCATCGAGGGTGGCGACGCGTCCTACGAGTTCGTCAACAAGGTCACCGGTGGCCGCATCCCCCGTGAGTACATCCCCTCGGTGGACGCGGGTGCCCAGGAGGCCATGCAGTTCGGCATCCTGGCCGGCTACGAGATGGTGGGCGTCCGCGTCACCCTTCTCGACGGTGGTTACCACGAGGTCGACTCCTCCGAGCTCGCCTTCAAGATCGCCGGTTCGCAGGCGTTCAAGGAGGGTGCTCGCAAGGCGTCCCCCGTGCTCCTTGAGCCGATGATGGCCGTCGAGGTCACCACGCCCGAGGACTACATGGGCGATGTCATCGGTGACCTCAACTCCCGCCGTGGCCAGATCCAGGCCATGGAGGAGCGCAGCGGCGCTCGCGTCGTGAAGGGCCTCGTGCCCCTCTCGGAGATGTTCGGCTACGTCGGAGACCTCCGCAGCAAGACCTCGGGTCGCGCAAGCTACTCGATGCAGTTCGACTCCTACGCCGAGGTTCCGCGGAACGTCGCCGAGGAGATCATCGCGAAGGCCAAGGGCGAGTAACTCTCCCGAGCTCACGCTTTAGGCTTGTCACCGGAGCCTGGTGGGGCATTCGTCGCAGAGCGGAAGTTCTGCGGTGACTGCCCCCGGCACCGGCATCCCAGCAAAGATCACCTGGCGCCGATGAAGCAAGGCGTACAGAACCACTCCACAGGAGGACCCAGTGGCGAAGGCGAAGTTCGAGCGGACTAAGCCGCACGTCAACATCGGCACCATCGGTCACATCGACCACGGTAAGACGACCCTCACGGCCGCCATTACCAAGGTGCTGCACGACGCGTACCCGGACCTGAACGAGGCCTCGGCCTTCGACCAGATCGACAAGGCTCCCGAGGAGCGCCAGCGCGGTATCACGATCTCGATCGCGCACGTCGAGTACCAGACGGAGTCGCGTCACTACGCGCACGTCGACTGCCCGGGTCACGCGGACTACATCAAGAACATGATCACGGGTGCCGCGCAGATGGACGGCGCCATCCTCGTGGTCGCCGCCACCGACGGCCCGATGCCGCAGACCAAGGAGCACGTGCTCCTGGCCCGCCAGGTCGGCGTTCCGTACATCGTCGTCGCCCTGAACAAGGCCGACATGGTGGACGACGAGGAGATCCTGGAGCTCGTCGAGCTCGAGGTCCGTGAGCTCCTCTCCGAGTACGAGTTCCCGGGCGACGACCTTCCGGTCGTCAAGGTCTCGGCGCTCAAGGCTCTTGAGGGCGACAAGGAGTGGGGCCAGACCGTCCTCGACCTGATGAAGGCCGTCGACGAGAACATCCCGCAGCCCGAGCGTGACGTCGACAAGCCGTTCCTGATGCCGATCGAGGACGTCTTCACGATCACCGGTCGTGGCACCGTCGTCACCGGTCGTATCGAGCGCGGTATCCTGAAGGTCAACGAGACCGTCGACATCGTCGGTATCAAGCAGGAGAAGACCACCACCACGGTCACCGGCATCGAGATGTTCCGCAAGCTGCTCGACGAGGGCCAGGCCGGTGAGAACGTCGGTCTGCTCCTCCGTGGCATCAAGCGCGAGGACGTCGAGCGCGGCCAGGTCATCATCAAGCCCGGTTCGGTCACGCCGCACACCGAGTTCGAGGCCCAGGCCTACATCCTGTCGAAGGACGAGGGTGGCCGTCACACCCCGTTCTTCAACAACTACCGCCCGCAGTTCTACTTCCGTACCACGGACGTGACGGGCGTGGTGACCCTTCCCGAGGGCACCGAGATGGTCATGCCGGGTGACAACACCGTCATGACGGTCAACCTCATCCAGCCTGTCGCGATGGAAGAGGGCCTGAAGTTCGCCATCCGTGAGGGTGGCCGGACCGTGGGCGCCGGCCAGGTCACCAAGATCGTCAAGTAATTACCTGACTGTCTGACCTGGTTGCTCCGCACAGAGCACCGAGAAGGGCCCCGGCCCGCCGCGCGAGCGGTGGACCGGGGCCCTTCTTCATGTGCGGATCATGTGGTGTGCGGCGGGGGCACCGTTCAGGGGCGCCAGAGCCAGGGCAGGGCGTCCGGGCCCATCGCCACCACCGTCGGCCGTCCGTCCTTCCCGACGTGCAGGGCCGGCCCGTCCAGCGCCACCGGCCCGCGCCGCCGTACGGAGCGTCCGGCGGGCGTACGGAGCTGGAGGAGGCCCGAGGCGGTGCGGCCGAGCAGTACCGGGGCCCCCGCCGACCCGGCGGCGGTCACCGGCCCGTACCCGTCCAGGTCCGCCCGGCCCCCGGTCAGCCGCCCGTATCCGTCGATGCCGGTCTCGTCGGCCGTCTCCCCGGTCCGTACGGTCGTCAGGGCGGCCTTCGCCGCCGCCCGGTAGAACAGCTCGACGGTGCCGTCCGCCCCGGGCAGCGCGGCCGGGCCGTCCCCGGGCACCGGCACCCCGGAGATCTGGGTGCGCGCGGTCAGAGCCTCGCCGGGCGCGTCCTGCGTCCAGTGGTGCACCGCGAACCGGCCCGCCGCGTAGACATGGACGCACCCCTCGGAGTCCACCACGGCGCTCAGCCCGTCCTGGATCTCGCCACCGCCCATGTCCTGCCACCGGCTCCACCGGCCGGCCGTGTCCCGTACCCGGGTGCTGACGCCCTTCTCCGCGTTCCGTACGAAGAGGTGCACCCGCCCGTCCGGCGCGGCTGCCGCGACCGGGACGCCGATCCGGCGCCCGCCGTCGTGGCCGTGCACCGGGTTGCCCAGCCCCTGCCAGGCGCGGAAGGGGCCGCCGGGGGAGCGCTGCTCCAGCGCGACGATCTCGCGCTCGTTGTCCGCGCCGTGCCCGCCGATCGCCGAGAACCGCAGCCCGAAGAGCAGATGGCGCCCGTCCGGCAGCGTCGCGCTCCCGAGCACCGGTGCGAGCGGTCCGCCGCCGAGATCGTCCGGCGCGTCCCACACCCCGCTGCCCGGCGCGCTCTCGCGCCACCGCACCGCCCGCAGGCCCAGCACCCCGTAGGCGACGAGCCGGTCGTCCGGTTCGGCGGCGACGGCGGGGCGGGGGCCCGGGTAGCGGTAGTGGGTGGAGCGCACCCAGCCCTTCCGGTTGGTCAGCGGCCGGTCGCCGCCCACGTTGTAGTCCCCGCAGCCCGCCGGATTGCCGCACCGCCAGTCCGCGGAGCCGCCGTACGGCACCAGGTGCGACGCCTTCCCGGCCAGCACGACGGGCGGCAGGTTCTTCGGCCAGTGCCGGTTGTAGTAGGCCCGGAACGCCGCGGTGGCGAAGCTCGGCACCTGGCCCCCGTCCCGAGTGGTGCGGGCCACCCACCGGATCAGCGACGCCCAGGTGAACAGCGCCGCGGCGGTGTGGTCGGGATGGTCGGAGTAGCCCTGCTGCTCGCTGTCCCGGCGCCGGACGGCCTCGCTGCTGTGCTGGATGTCGGGGTCCGGGTCCATGGTGTGCAGGACGCTGGGCCGGTACCGCTCGAACAGCCCGGCCAGTACGTCGATCAGCCCGTCGTAGGTGTACGAACCCACCTTCCTGAGCGGCGAGCCGTCGGCGACGACGGTCGGCAGCACCAGCCGCCGGTCCTGCCAGAGGCTGGGCAGGCCCAGCCGCCCGTACGTGGTGTGCATGGCGGTGTTGATGAAGATCAGCTCGACCCGGCGGCCGAGGTTGGTGAGGGTGTCGATCTCGGCGCGGTGGCCGCCGTGCAGCTCGATGACGGACTTCTGCCACGGGGTGAACCTGCCGAGGCCGAGCAGGGTCGCGTACGCCTGGCGGAGACCCTGGTGGCGCGAGGAGGAGTACGCGGACTTGTCGGGCACGGGCACCGGGCGGCCCGGCATGCGGTTTATGCCGGTGGCCTCGCCGCCGGTCAGATAGACGCAGACCAGCGGGGTTCCGGCGTCGAGGGCCTGCTGGGTGTCCGGGTTCATGAAGTACAGGTCGTCGTCCGGGTGGGCGAGGACCTGCATCATCAGGGCCGGGTGCGAGGTGCTTATCCGCAGTCCGGGCATCGGGTCCGCGGCCGGATCGCGGCGGCGGGGCGGCGAGGGCGCCGTGCAGGCGCTGAGGGCCGCCAGGCCGGTCGCGCCGGCCGCCGCCAGCAGGGTGCGCCGCGGCATTCCCGGGCGCGCTGCGCGCAAGGCAGGTCGATCCGTCACACCGTGCTCCGTCCACTTCCCCCGCAGCGGGCGGCCGGACGGCCCTGTGCTGCGTACCGAATCCATGCAGGTCGCGGAGGGTGGCGAGCCGCTGCTGCGGGGGGATAGACGGAGATTCCAGAAGGTGGGTTGCCTGGATATCCGATGATGTGACCCGGACGGTTCAACGCGCGGGTGGACGCACCATGAACACATCGATCGGGTCCTGGCGCTCCTCGGTGAACCCGTGCCGTTCGTACAGCGCCCGGGCGGCGCTGCCCCGGAGCACGTCCAGCCGCACGGTGGCACCCTGCTCGTCGGCCCGCGCGAGCAGCGCGCGGAGCACCGCGGTGCCCGTGCCGCGCCCGTGGAGTGCGGGGGAGAGGCAGAAGTTCTCCAGCCGCAGCCCGCCGTCGACCGGGCGCAGGGTCACGGTCCCGGCGATCTCGCCGTCCACGACCACGACCGAGGTGTGCCCCGGTACGTAGCCGTCCCGCATCCGCCGGCGTACGCGGTGTTCGTCGTAACGCCCCAGCCGCTCCAGGTCGGGGCGCATCGCGGCGGCCCTGAGTTCGGCCAGGGCCTCGATGTCCTCGGGCAGGGCGGGGCGCAGGGCCCAGGTGGCGGTGGTGCTCGTGTTCATGGACGGATCCTCGCAGGGCGGGAGGGGCAGGCCCGCTCCGGCCGCCCTCACCGCAGGTCCGGCGCCTCGGCGCGGTCCGCCCGGCGCAGCCCCGCCTCCGGGATGCCGCGCAGCAACTCCGCGCCGATCTCCGCGAGCCGGTTCCCGTCGGGCGGGGTACGGCCCAGGCCGATGGCGTACTGGACGTGGGTCGTGTCGCTGCCGCACGGGCGGGGCCAGGCGTGCGCGTCCGGGGAACCGGCCTTTGCGAGGGCGGCGAGCAGGGCCAGGAGGCGGCCGCGCAGCCGTCCCTCGTCGGCGCCCCGCCGCACGGAGACGATCGCCCAGGCGGTGTGGCGCAGGTGCAGCGGCGGCGGGGTGCGGAGCAGGTCGTGCGGTACGGGGCCGGTGTCACCGGCGGACTCCAGGATCTCCCAGGCGCGGAAGAGCTCCTCGGCGATCAGGTCGCGGCCGGCGGGGGATACCTGTGTGGTGCAGGAGCGGACGGGGGTGGTCGGGGTGAGGACGGTGAGGGGGAGTGTGTTGGGGCTGTTGGGTCCGCCGGGGCCGCTGGCGCAGCCGGGCCCATTGGTCCCGCCGGGACCGCTGGCGCTGCTGAGGCAGACGGTCTCACCGGTCTCACGGGTCTCACCGGGCCCGCCGGTCTCATCGGGCCCGCCGGTCTCATCGGGCCCGCCGGTCTCACCGGGCCCGCCGGTCCCGCCGGTCCCACCGACCCCACCGGGGCCGTCGGGACCGTTGGGTCCGCCGGCCCCGTCCGAGCCGCCGGCCCCACCGGAGCCGACCGGGCGGTCCCAGTCCCAGGTGGCCCAGGTCGCGAAGAAGTGCCTGAGCAGGGGGAGTGGAGGCAGGTCGCCCGACTCGTGGGCGGTACGGGCCGCGAGCACCGACCAGGCGAGGCCCGGCAGCCCGCCGCACGGCGCGGAGTCCAGGCCGCGCGCCCGCGCCCACCCCTTCACCTCGCGGGCGAGCCCCGTGAACGCCGCCCGGTGCGGGTCCGCCGCCGCGAGCACGGCATCCGCGTCGCTCACCGCGCTGAGCGCCGTGGCCGCCGCCTCGCCCAGCTTGGTGCGCCCGGCCACCGCCCCGGCCGGGGCGAGACCGCCCGTCGCCACGGTCACCAGGTCCACCTTCAGGCCGCCGAGGCCGAAGCGCAGGCCCGGTACGCGGGCGCCGGTCACCTCGTGCAGGTCCACAGCGTCCGGCAGGGCCGCGGCCAGCCGCTCCCGTACCCCCGGCAGATCCACGGCACCGGGCAGCGCCGCGACCAGGTCCACGTCCGCGCCGGGCAGCGCGCAGCCCATCCGCCGGGAGCCGGCCAGGTGGACAGAGCCTTCCGGCAGGGCGTCGGCCACCCGGCGCACGGCATCGGCCGCGCACGCCTCCTCCGCCGCCACCCGGGCCGCGTCCCGCACCACCCCGGCTGCCAGTTCCACGCGTACCCCGAAGTGGTCCGAGACGTACAGCCCGTCCGCCGTAGGCACATCGCCCAGCAGTACCGCCGAGACGGGACGCAGCCGCTCCGGACGGATCAGCACCCGGTCCAGCCGGGACACCCGCCCGGTCAGGGACGAGACCGCGGCCAGCGGATTGACCGACGGGTCGAAGGTGGGTGTCCGGTCGTCCGCGCCGTGCACCCGGCTCCAGGCGTCCGTCATCCCCAGCCGGTCCTGCGGGGTGTCCCCGCCGTCGTTGAAGTCGCCGAGCAGTGTCACATCACCCTCGACCGCCGCCAACCCCGTTGCCAGATCGGCCAGTTCGGCATCGCGCCGGTCGGCGCCGTCGGCCGAGTGGTCGCTGCTGAGATGGGTCGCCGCGACCGTGACCGGTCCGTCCGGCCCGTCCACGACGACCGCCGCGACCGCCTTGTGCGGGCCGAGGGCGTGCAGGCCCGCCTCGCGCACCGGCACCCGGCTGAGCAGCAGCAGACCGCAGTCGGCGACGTCCCGGCCCGCCGGGTCGGCCCAGAACGTGTAGTCCTCGCGGACCCAGGGCGCCGCCAGCAGCAGGGTGAGCAGCGCCGGTTCGGCCTCCTGGAGGGCGATCACATCGGCGTCCGCGGCGCGCAGCGCGTCGAGCAGGAGCGGTCGGCGCCGGGCGGTGTCGATGCGGTCGCTGTCGTAGCGGTCCCAGAGGGTGTTCCAGGTCAGCAGCGTCAGCGGGGCGACCGGCGCGGGCGCCGGAGGGTCCTCGGGCACCGGCGTCCAGGCGGCCTCCGGAGCGGAGAACGCGTGCGGCGTACGGGAGATGAAGTACGGGGACGGCAGCCGGCGCGGGGCGCGTATCCGCCCGGCGTCCGTGGCGTCGATCCGGTCCACGCCCGAGGACCGGTCCCACACCACCTCGCCGTCCGCCTCGAAGAACAGCACCCGGTGCCAGGGGATGTCCCCGCCGGGCGTGAAGCGGGGCAGCGGCACCCGCTTGGGCACGGCCCCGCGCTGCGCCACGCCCAGCACGAAGCGCGCCGGGTCGAACCGGGCGTCCCAGCGGACCCGGTGGTAGATCTCCTCGCTGGTACGCATCAGGGGCCTTTCGTTCGGAGCAGGACGGAACAGGACGGAGCACGGGGCCTGAGCGCGGGCCCCGCGAGCCCGGCCCGGTCCGGACGGAAGGTCCTACGCCCGGTCCTCCACGGTTCCGCCCGCGCCGATGTACCAGGTGCGGTGCGCCTGGCCGGGGTACGGGGGTACGAATCTGTGCAGCTGAGAGGTGAGCACCTCGGGTGGTACGGGGTGGCTGCGGCACCCGTTGCGGCGGATCAGCTCCGCCTCGTCCACCAGCGCCACGGCATGGGTGAGCAACGCGTCCCTGCGCCGGGCCACCGCGTGCACCAGGGAGCGCTGGTGGGCGTTGAGCGAGGTGGCGTCCCAGACGACCGTGGCGCCCGTCGCGAGCGCGGCGTCCAGCCGGTCGAGCCCCTCGCGCAGCACGTCCCCGTTGGTCTTCTGGTCGGCGCGCGAACCCCGGGCGGAGCGCAGGTCGTCGAGCGAGAGGTACGTGTCGGTGCCGGGCAGGGTGCGGGCGAAGGTGCTCTTGCCGCTGCCGGACGGGCCCACCAGGTGGACCAGGCGCGGGAAGTCCCCGGCCCGCCAGCGCCAGGTCGCGGCGACGGCCTCCTCGGCGGTGGTGACCCGGCCCAGGGCGTACGCCTCACGGGCCTGCGCCAGGCAGCGGTCGGCGGCGTCCGGTTCCAGATCCGCGAACGCCTCCCGCAGCCCGGCCGGTTCGCGCACGCCCTCCGCGTGCAGCGCCGACCACTCCACCTGCTCGTGCGCCTCGGCGGTGTCCGCCACCGTGGCGGCCAGCGCGTGCAGCAGCGGCAGATCGGCGGCGAAGGACATCCGGACCAGTCCGGTGCGGCGCTCCTCGTCCGGGTACGGGCGGTGCAGCGCGGGGTGCAGTCCGACGAGGTCCGCGACGCGGCGGGCGAGCGGCATCCCCAGCGCCGGAGCCAGCGCGGGCGCGAGCCCGGCGCGCCGGGACCGGTGCAGCAGCGCGGAGAGCACCCCGGTCAGCCGGTCCTCGCCCGTCCGGCCGGCCGCGTCGAGGGCGTCGCACATCGCGGCGGCGGCCCCGGCATCCCCCGCGTCCGTCCCGGTGGCGGCGGACAGCCCGGCCGCGTCGACCGGGGCGCCGGACCGTACGGCCCACAGGGCGGCGGCCGGGCCCAGCCCGTTCGCCACGACGGCGGCGTGCATCCAGTGCGTATCGGTCCGCACGTGTCCGGGCCGCACCCACTTGGCCACCAGGCGCCGGAAGTCCGCCGCGGCAAAACCGTCCGCGGGCCGCACGACGTATCCCTCCTGCCGGCCGGTGTCGGGCTTCAGCGCCCGCAGCGCCTTCTCCGCGCGGGCGTCGAACACGCCGCGCCACAGCACCGGCGGCACCGGTATCCCCAGGTCCCGCAGGAACGCCACGGTCCGGTCCCAGTCCAGGCAGTGTTCCCCGTCCCAGACGGAGAAGCCGTAGAAGAAGCTCTCCAGCTCCTCGTAGGGGATCGAGTGGCGCGCGAACATGTTCTCGCCGCAGAGCCGCCACCCCTCGGGGATCCGCGCCCCGACCCGGCCCTGGAGCGCCTTCACCCAGCCCCGCGAGGGGTGGTGCGCCGAGTCCAGGGAGCGGGCGTGCAGCCCGTCGGCGTAGAGCGTGGTGTTCTCGCCGTCCAGCTTCTCGGTGACCACGACCTCGCGGCCGGTCAGCCCGGAGAGGTCCGCGATCCGCACGTCGTCCGAGGTGGCCCCGGGGGACCAGGGCAGATGGGCGGTGCGCGGATAGTGCGTACGCATGATCGATGCCCCTGGTGACGACGGCTTGCCCGGCCGGTCACTGTAGGCACGGCGGTGCGGACCGCTCGACCGAATTAGGGTGGGGACCGCCCGGCACGGCTCCCGCTGCGCGCCCGCGTTTGACCGAGCGACCACGCGAGGTAAGATCCTCGGCCCGATTGGCCAGGCTCAGGCCCCGTATGGCACACTGACCAGGTTGCTCGGTTGAGTGTCAATGCTGCGCGCCTCCCGCCGGGAGGACCGGAAGCGAGTCCCACAGTACTCGTCGACCCCTTTGCGGGTCGGACGTACGGGAATCTTCCGGGAAGCGTCAGTGGGGCACCGGCCAGGCACCCGGTGGGTGTTTCGCCCCCGGTCCTGCGGTCCTCGGGCCCGCACCCCCTTGGTTGGGAAATCCTTCGGGAGATCTGCGTAGAGGGGATGCGACACGCCCGACCGCGTGGGTCGGAGGTGGAGTCATTAGAACCCCCGGGTTCCAGAGCGTTATGAGAGACAGGACTACTAGTAGCCATGGCGGGACAGAAGATCCGCATCCGGCTCAAGGCCTACGACCACGAGGTCATCGACTCCTCGGCGAAGAAGATCGTCGAGACGGTGACCCGCACTGGTGCGTCGGTCGCGGGCCCGGTGCCGCTGCCCACTGAGAAGAACGTGTACTGCGTCATCAAGTCGCCGCACAAGTACAAGGACTCGCGCGAGCACTTCGAGATGCGCACGCACAAGCGCCTCATCGACATCCTCGACCCCACGCCGAAGACGGTTGACTCGCTGATGCGTCTCGACCTGCCGGCGGGCGTCGACATCGAGATCAAGCTCTGAGGTGACGCGCGAGATGGCTAAGAACATTAAGGGCGTCCTGGGCGAGAAGCTCGGCATGACCCAGGTCTGGGACGAGAACAACCGGGTCGTCCCGGTGACCGTCGTCAAGGCCGGGCCCTGCGTCGTCACCCAGGTCCGCACCAACGACAACGACGGCTACGAGGCAGTCCAGATCGCCTTCGGCGAGATCGACCCCCGCAAGGTGAACAAGCCCCTCAAGGGCCACTTCGCCAAGGCCGACGTGACCCCGCGCCGCCACCTGGTGGAGCTCCGCACCCCTGACGCCAGCGAGTACACGCTGGGCCAGGAGGTCACTGCCGAGGTGTTCGAGTCCGGCGTCAAGGTCGACGTCACGGGCAAGAGCAAGGGCAAGGGCTTCGCCGGTGTGATGAAGCGTCACAACTTCAAGGGTGGCAAGGCGTCCCACGGTGCCCACCGTGTGCACCGTATGCCCGGCTCCATCGGTGGCTGTGCCACCCCCGGCCGTGTCTTCAAGGGCATGCGCATGGCGGGTCGCATGGGCAACGAGCGTGTCACCACCCAGAACCTGACCATCCACGCGGTTGACGCGGAGAAGGGTCTGCTCCTCATCAAGGGCGCAGTCCCCGGTCCGAACGGCGGCCTCGTCCTGGTCCGTACCGCGGCCAAGGGGGCTTGAGGTAATGAGCACCATTGACATCCTTTCGCCGGCAGGCGACAAGGCCGGTACCGTCGAGCTCCCCGCGGAGATCTTCGACGCGAAGACCAGCGTTCCGCTGATCCACCAGGTCGTCGTCGCACAGCTGGCAGCTGCCCGTCAGGGCACGCACAAGACCAAGACCCGCGGCGAAGTCCGTGGTGGTGGCCGCAAGCCGTACCGCCAGAAGGGCACCGGCCGCGCGCGCCAGGGTTCGACCCGTGCGCCGCAGTTCGCCGGCGGTGGCGTCGTCCACGGCCCGCAGCCGCGTGACTACTCGCAGCGGACCCCGAAGAAGATGAAGGCCGCCGCCCTGCGCGGTGCCCTCTCCGACCGGGCCCGTCACTCCCGCATCCACGTCGTCACCGGCGTGGTCGACGGAGCTGTCTCCACGAAGGCCGCCAAGACGCTGTTCGGCAAGATCTCGGAGCGCAAGAACCTGCTCCTGGTCGTCGACCGTGCCGACGAGGCCGCGTGGCTGTCCGCCCGCAACCTGCCCCAGGTGCACATCCTGGAGCCGGGCCAGCTGAACACGTACGACGTGATCGTCTCTGACGACGTGGTCTTCACCCAGGCCGCCCTCGAGTCCTTCGTGTCTGGCCCCCAGACCGCTGAGACCGAAGGGAGCGACGCCTGATGAGCGAGGCGACCGTTACCAGCAAGACCTACTCGGACCCGCGCGACGTTCTCGTCAAGCCGGTCGTTTCCGAGAAGAGCTACGCGCTGCTCGACGAGAACAAGTACACGTTCATCGTCGCGCCCGGCTCCAACAAGACCCAGATCAAGCAGGCCGTGGAAGCGGTCTTCTCGGTCAAGGTCACCGGGGTCAACACGATCAACCGGCAGGGTAAGCGCAAGCGCACCAAGACCGGTTTCGGCAAGCGCGCTGACACCAAGCGCGCCATCGTGACCCTCGCCGAGGGCGACCGTATCGACATCTTCGGCGGCCCGACCTCCTGACGGAGGTCGAGTCGTCCGGAATCGGACGAGGACTGAGAAATGGGTATCCGCAAGTACAAGCCGACGACCCCGGGCCGTCGTGGCTCCAGCGTCGCCGACTTTGTCGAGATCACGCGGTCCACGCCGGAGAAGTCGCTGGTCCGCCCCCTGCACAGCAAGGGCGGCCGTAACAACGCCGGTCGTGTGACCGTTCGCCACCAGGGCGGTGGCCACAAGCGCGCCTACCGAGTGATCGACTTCCGTCGTCACGACAAGGACGGCGTGCCGGCCAAGGTCGCGCACATCGAGTACGACCCGAACCGCACCGCGCGCATCGCGCTCCTGCACTACGCGGACGGCGAGAAGCGCTACATCATCGCGCCGCGTGGCCTGACGCAGGGCGACCGTGTCGAGAACGGCCCGGCCGCCGACATCAAGCCCGGCAACAACCTGGCGCTGCGCAACATCCCGGTCGGTACGACCATCCACGCCATCGAGCTGCGGCCCGGCGGCGGCGCGAAGTTCGCCCGTTCCGCGGGTGCCTCCGTGCAGCTGCTGGCGAAGGAGGGCACCATGGCCCACCTTCGTATGCCGTCGGGTGAGATCCGCCTGGTCGACGCCCGCTGCCGCGCCACCATCGGCGAGGTCGGCAACGCCGAGCAGTCGAACATCAACTGGGGCAAGGCCGGCCGCATGCGCTGGAAGGGCGTTCGCCCGACCGTCCGCGGTGTCGCGATGAACCCGGTTGACCACCCGCACGGTGGTGGTGAAGGCAAGACCTCCGGTGGTCGTCACCCGGTCTCGCCGTGGGGTCAGAAGGAGGGTCGTACTCGTTCGCCGAAGAAGGCATCGAACAAGTACATCGTCCGCCGCCGCAAGACGAACAAGAAGCGCTAGGAGCGGGTTTAGATGCCGCGCAGTCTCAAGAAGGGGCCCTTCGTCGACGGCCACCTCATCAAGAAGGTGGACGTACAGAACGAGGCAGGCACCAAGAACGTCATCAAGACCTGGTCCCGTCGCTCGATGATCGTCCCGGCCATGCTGGGTCACACCATCGCGGTGCACAACGGCAAGATCCACGTCCCGGTGTTCGTCACCGAGTCGATGGTCGGCCACAAGCTCGGCGAGTTCTCGCCGACTCGCACCTTCCGCGGCCACGTCAAGGACGACCGGAAGTCGAAGCGCCGCTAACGCGGGGTGACTGACTATGACTTACACCGAAGGGACAACCATGGAAGCCAGGGCCCAGGCGCGGTACATCCGCGTCACGCCCATGAAGGCCCGCCGCGTGGTGGACCTCATCCGTGGCATGGATGCCACGGAGGCTCAGGCGGTCCTGCGTTTCGCCCCGCAGGCCGCGAGCGTGCCGGTTGGCAAGGTGCTGGACAGCGCCATTGCCAACGCTGCACACAACTACGACCACACCGACGCCTCTTCGCTGGTCATCAGCGAGGCGTACGTGGACGAGGGCCCGACCCTGAAGCGGTTCCGTCCGCGTGCTCAGGGCCGTGCCTACCGGATCCGTAAGCGGACCAGCCACATCACCGTGGTCGTCAGCAGCAAGGAAGGAACCCGGTAATGGGCCAGAAGGTAAACCCGCACGGGTTCCGGCTCGGCATTACCACGGACTTCAAGTCCCGTTGGTACGCCGACAAGCTGTACAAGGACTACGTCAAGGAAGACGTCGCCATTCGTCGCATGATGACGAAGGGCATGGAGCGGGCCGGCATCTCGAAGGTCGAGATCGAGCGCACCCGCGACCGCGTCCGCGTTGACATCCACACCGCCCGCCCGGGCATCGTCATCGGCCGCCGCGGCGCCGAGGCCGACCGCATCCGTGGCGAGCTGGAGAAGCTGACCGGCAAGCAGGTCCAGCTGAACATCCTTGAGGTCAAGAACCCCGAGGTGGACGCTCAGCTGGTGGCCCAGGCCGTCGCCGAGCAGCTCTCCTCCCGCGTCTCCTTCCGTCGGGCCATGCGTAAGAGCATGCAGTCCTCGATGAAGGCCGGCGCCAAGGGCATCAAGATCCAGTGCGGTGGCCGCCTCGGCGGCGCCGAGATGTCCCGCTCGGAGTTCTACCGCGAGGGCCGTGTGCCCCTGCACACGCTCCGCGCGAACGTCGACTACGGCTTCTTCGAGGCCAAGACGACCTTCGGCCGCATCGGCGTGAAGGTCTGGATCTACAAGGGCGACGTCAAGAACATCGCCGAGGTCCGCGCCGAGAACGCCGCTGCCCGCGCCGGCAACCGCCCGGCCCGTGGCGGCGCTGACCGCCCGGCCGGCCGTGGTGGCCGCGGTGGCGAGCGTGGCGGCCGCGGTCGCAAGCCGCAGCAGCAGTCGGCTCCGGCTGCCGAGGCCCCCAAGGCCGAGGCTCCCGCCGCTGCCGCTCCGGCTGCCGAGAGCACCGGAACGGAGGCCTGACCGAAATGCTGATCCCCCGTAGGGTCAAGCACCGCAAGCAGCACCACCCGAAGCGCAGCGGTATGTCCAAGGGTGGCACGCAGGTTGCGTTCGGCGAGTACGGCATCCAGGCGCTGACCCCGGCGTACGTGACGAACCGCCAGATCGAGGCAGCTCGTATCGCGATGACCCGCCACATCAAGCGTGGCGGCAAGGTCTGGATCAACATCTACCCGGACCGCCCCCTGACGAAGAAGCCGGCCGAGACCCGCATGGGTTCCGGTAAGGGTTCTCCCGAGTGGTGGATCGCGAACGTCAAGCCCGGTCGGGTGATGTTCGAGCTGTCCTACCCGAACGAGAAGATTGCTCGTGAGGCGCTCACCCGCGCTGCTCACAAGCTTCCGATGAAGTGCCGGATCGTTCGGCGCGAGGCAGGTGAGTCGTGATGTCGGCCGGTACCAAGGCGTCCGAGCTGCGCGAACTGGGCGGCGAGGAGCTCCTCAACAAGCTCCGCGAGGCCAAGGAAGAGCTGTTCAACCTCCGCTTCCAGGCGGCGACCGGGCAGCTCGAGAACCACGGTCGGCTCAAGTCCGTCCGTAAGGACATCGCCCGGATCTACACCCTGATGCGCGAGCGCGAGCTGGGCATCGAGACGGTGGAGAGCGCCTGATGAGCGAGAAGACTGTGACTGAGACGAACACCGACCGCGGTTTCCGCAAGACCCGTGAGGGTCTGGTCGTCAGCGACAAGATGGACAAGACCGTCGTCGTCGCTGTCGAGGACCGTGTCAAGCACGCGCTGTACGGCAAGGTCATCCGCCGTACGAACAAGCTCAAGGCGCACGACGAGCAGAACGCCGCCGGCGTCGGCGACCGCGTCCTCCTGATGGAGACCCGGCCGCTGTCCGCCACGAAGCGGTGGCGCGTCGTCGAGATCCTCGAGAAGGCCAAGTAATTCCTGAGGGGCATTCCCCTCAGGCAAGTTCCGCCAGGCTCGGCGGGGGCTCGTTCCGGTGACGGAGCGGCCCCCGCCGGGAACCGGCAGACGATCAGGAGATAGACGTGATCCAGCAGGAGTCGCGACTTCGCGTCGCCGACAACACGGGTGCGAAGGAAATCCTCACCATCCGTGTTCTCGGTGGTTCGGGTCGCCGCTACGCGGGCATCGGTGACGTCATCGTCGCCACCGTCAAGGACGCGATCCCCGGTGGCAACGTGAAGAAGGGTGACGTCGTCAAGGCCGTCATCGTTCGCACCGTCAAGGAGCGTCGCCGTCAGGATGGCTCGTACATCCGCTTCGACGAGAACGCCGCCGTCATTCTGAAGAACGACGGTGACCCCCGCGGCACCCGCATCTTCGGCCCGGTGGGCCGGGAACTGCGCGAGAAGAAGTTCATGAAGATCATCTCGCTCGCGCCGGAGGTGCTGTAAGCATGAAGATCAAGAAGGGCGACCTGGTTCAGGTCATCACCGGTAAGGACAAGGGCAAGCAGGGCAAGGTCATCGTGGCCTACCCCGCTCAGGACCGCGTCCTCGTCGAGGGTGTCAACCGGGTCAAGAAGCACACCAAGGCCGGCCAGACCGCTCGCGGTTCGCAGACCGGTGGCATTGTCACGACCGAGGCCCCCATCCACGTGAGCAACGTTCAGCTCGTCGTGGAGAAGGACGGCAACAAGGTCGTCACGCGCGTCGGTTACCGCTTCGACGACGAAGGCAACAAGATCCGCGTTGCCAAGCGGACGGGTGAGGACATCTGATGGCTACCACCACCACTCCGCGTCTGAAGACGAAGTACCGCGAGGAAATCGCCGGCAAGCTGCGTGAGGAGTTCTCGTACGAGAACGTCATGCAGGTCCCCGGCCTGGTCAAGATCGTGGTCAACATGGGTGTGGGCGACGCCGCCCGCGACTCCAAGCTGATCGACGGCGCCGTGCGCGACCTCACCACGATCACCGGCCAGAAGCCGGCCGTCACCAAGGCCCGCAAGTCCATCGCGCAGTTCAAGCTGCGCGAGGGTCAGCCGATCGGCTGCCACGTCACCCTCCGCGGTGACCGCATGTGGGAGTTCCTGGACCGTACGCTGTCGCTCGCGCTGCCGCGTATCCGTGACTTCCGTGGTCTGTCGCCGAAGCAGTTCGACGGCCGTGGCAACTACACCTTCGGTCTCACGGAGCAGGTCATGTTCCACGAGATCGACCAGGACAAGATCGACCGGGTCCGGGGCATGGACATCACCGTGGTCACCACGGCGACCAATGACGACGAGGGTCGTGCCCTCCTTCGTCACCTCGGCTTCCCGTTCAAGGAGAACTGACCGTGGCGAAGAAGGCTCTGATCGCTAAGGCCGCCCGTAAGCCGAAGTTCGGCGTCCGCGGGTACACCCGCTGCCAGCGCTGCGGCCGGCCCCACTCCGTCTACCGCAAGTTCGGCCTGTGCCGCGTGTGCCTTCGTGAGATGGCTCACCGTGGCGAGCTGCCGGGCGTGACCAAGAGCTCCTGGTAATTCTCCTTCGCCCTTTGGGCGTTGGGAATTGACGGAAGCTCTCGGTAAGCATCTGGTCGGCAGGAGCCCGCCCTCACATGCCGTAGGCTTGTGGGGTTGGGCGCCTGCCGCCCAAGACCGACTTACTACGCCGTAGGTCCCCGCACCGCACCCGTCCCGCCACTGAGTGGGGAGAGGGATGGCGCATACAGGAAACCCCGGCGAGAGAGGCCGAAGGCCAATTCATGACCATGACTGATCCCATCGCAGACATGCTCACGCGTCTGCGTAACGCGAACTCGGCGTACCACGACGACGTCGTGATGCCGCACAGCAAGATCAAGTCGCACATCGCGGAGATCCTCCAGCAGGAGGGCTTCATCACCGGCTGGAAGGTCGAGGACGCAGAGGTCGGTAAGAACCTCATCCTTGAGCTGAAGTTCGGCCCGAACCGCGAGCGCTCGATCGCCGGCATCAAGCGAATCTCGAAGCCGGGTCTGCGTGTATACGCAAAGTCCACCAACCTGCCGAAGGTCCTCGGCGGCCTGGGCGTGGCGATCATCTCCACGTCCCACGGTCTCCTGACCGGCCAGCAGGCCAGCAAGAAGGGCGTAGGTGGGGAAGTCCTCGCCTACGTCTGGTAGTCGGGAACGGAGGAATAGCTCATGTCGCGAATCGGCAAGCTCCCCATCCAGGTTCCCGCCGGTGTGGACGTCACCATCGATGGCCGCACGGTCGCGGTGAAGGGGCCCAAGGGCACCCTCTCGCACACCGTCGCGTCGCCGATCGAGGTCACCAAGGGTGAGGACGGCGTCCTGAACGTCGCCCGCCCGAACGACGAGCGTCAGAACAAGGCCCTTCACGGCCTGTCCCGCACGCTGGTGGCGAACATGATCACCGGTGTGACCCAGGGATACACCAAGGCGCTCGAGATCAGTGGTGTCGGTTACCGCGTCCAGGCGAAGGGCTCCAACCTGGAGTTCGCCCTGGGCTACAGCCACCCGATCCTGATCGAGGCCCCGGAGGGCATCACCTTCAAGGTGGAGTCCCCCACGAAGTTCTCCGTCGAGGGCATCGACAAGCAGAAGGTCGGCGAGACCGCGGCCAAGATCCGCAAGCTGCGGAAGCCTGACCCGTACAAGGCCAAGGGCGTCAAGTACGCCGGCGAGGTCATCCGCCGCAAGGTCGGAAAGGCTGGTAAGTAGCCATGGCATACGGCGTGAAGATCGCCAAGGGCGACGCCTACAAGCGTGCCGCCCTCAAGCGTCGCCACATCCGCGTCCGCAAGCACATCTCCGGTTCGCCGGAGCGTCCGCGCTTGGTCGTGACGCGGTCCAACCGCCACATGGTGGCTCAGGTCATCGACGACATCGCGGGCCACACGCTCGCGTCGGCGTCGACCCTGGACGTCTCCATCCGTGGTGGCGAGGGCGACAAGAGCACCCAGGCCAAGCAGGTCGGCGCCCTGGTCGCTGAGCGTGCCAAGGCCGCAGGCGTCGAGGCCGTCGTGTTTGACCGCGGTGGTAACCAGTACGCCGGGCGGATTGCCGCTCTGGCTGACGCCGCCCGTGAAGCCGGTCTGAAGTTCTGAGCCCGGTTCCTACGCACAGCGGACGTAACAGAGAGAGGTAAATCCAATGGCTGGACCCCAGCGCCGCGGAAGCGGTGCCGGTGGCGGCGAGCGGCGGGACCGGAAGGGCCGTGACGGCGGCGCAGCTGCCGCCGAGAAGACCGCGTACGTTGAGCGCGTTGTCGCGATCAACCGCGTCGCCAAGGTTGTGAAGGGTGGTCGTCGCTTCAGCTTCACCGCGCTGGTCGTGGTGGGCGATGGTGACGGCACCGTCGGTGTCGGTTACGGCAAGGCCAAGGAAGTTCCCGCGGCCATCGCCAAGGGTGTCGAGGAAGCCAAGAAGAACTTCTTCAAGGTTCCGCGCATCCAGGGCACCATTCCTCACCCGATCCAGGGCGAGAAGGCTGCGGGCGTCGTCCTGCTGAAGCCTGCTTCCCCCGGTACCGGTGTTATCGCCGGTGGCCCGGTGCGCGCCGTTCTGGAGTGCGCCGGCGTTCACGACATCCTGTCGAAGTCGCTCGGCTCCGACAACGCGATCAACATCGTGCACGCGACCGTGGAGGCCCTCAAGGGTCTGCAGCGTCCCGAGGAGATCGCGGCCCGCCGCGGTCTGCCCCTTGAGGACGTCGCCCCCGCGGCTCTGCTTCGTGCACGTGCGGGAGCGGGTGCGTAATGGCTCGCCTCAAGATCACGCAGACGAAGTCGTACATCGGCAGCAAGCAGAACCACCGCGACACCCTGCGTTCGCTCGGGCTCAAGCGCCTGCACGACGTGGTTGTCAAGGAGGACCGCCCCGAGTTCCGCGGAATGGTGCACACCGTCCGCCACCTCGTGACGGTCGAGGAGGTCGACTGACATGGCGGAGAACAAGCCGCTGAAGGCCCATGACCTCCGGCCCGCCCCGGGCGCCAAGACCGCCAAGACCCGTGTGGGTCGTGGTGAGGCGTCCAAGGGTAAGACCGCCGGTCGTGGCACCAAGGGCACCAAGGCCCGTTACCAGGTTCCGGAGCGCTTCGAGGGTGGGCAGATGCCCCTCCACATGCGTCTCCCGAAGCTCAAGGGCTTCAAGAACCCGTTCCGCACCGAGTACCAGGTCGTGAACCTGGACAAGCTCGCGACGCTCTACCCCGAGGGTGGAGAGGTCACCGTGGCCGACCTGGTCGCCAAGGGTGCGGTGCGCAACAACCACCTCGTCAAGGTCCTCGGACAGGGCGAGATCTCCGTGGCACTGCAGGTTTCGGTTGACGCCGTCTCCGGCTCCGCCAAGGAGAAGATTGCCGCCGCCGGCGGCACCGTCACCGAGCTCGTCTGAGACAACTCGATGGCCTGAACATCCGACCGGGGATGCCTCTCATATGGGGCATCCCCGGTTGGTCGTTCCTAGGGGGGCATGGTCGCCGGTAAGGTGGCGTGCGTTGTTGTGTGGTACCCCCCTGGGCACCCGCCCCGGGGACTTTGACTTTTACGTATTCGTCGATCCTCAAGACCGTCACCTCTACGCATTGCGCGGGGGTCGCAGGAGGCACCGTGCTCACCGCGTTCGCCCGGGCGTTCAAGACGCCCGACCTGCGCAAGAAGCTGCTCTTCACGCTCGGCATCATCGTGCTCTACCGGCTCGGGGCACACATCCCGGTACCGGGAGTGAGCTACGAGAACGTCCAGACCTGTGTTGATCAGGCCAGCAAGGGCAACAACAGCCTCTTCGGCCTGGTGAACATGTTCAGCGGTGGTGCACTGCTGCAGATCACGATCTTCGCGCTCGGCATCATGCCGTACATCACGGCCAGCATCATTCTTCAGCTGCTGACCGTGGTCATCCCCCGACTAGAGGCGCTCAAGAAGGAGGGGCAGTCCGGCCAGGCCAAGATCACGCAGTACACGCGTTATCTGACCGTCGCGCTCGCCATCCTCCAGGGCACCGGCCTGGTGGCCACCGCCACCAGTGGCGCGCTGTTCAGCGGCTGCCCGGTCGCCGACCAGATCGTGCCGAACCAGTCGATCTTCACGACCATCGTGATGGTCATCACGATGACCGCGGGCACCGCGGCCGTCATGTGGCTCGGTGAGCTCATCACCGACCGCGGCATCGGCAACGGCATGTCGATCCTGATGTTCATCTCGATCGCCGCCAGCTTCCCCGGCGCCCTGTGGGCCATCAAGACCAGCGGCAAGCTGGCCGACGGCTGGATCGAGTTCGGCACCGTCATCCTGATCGGCTTCGTGATGGTGGGCCTCGTCGTCTTCGTCGAGCAGGCCCAGCGCCGTATTCCGGTGCAGTACGCGAAGCGCATGATCGGCCGCAGGTCGTACGGCGGTACCTCGACGTACATTCCGCTGAAGGTGAATCAGGCGGGTGTGATCCCCGTCATCTTCGCTTCTTCGCTGCTCTACATCCCCGCCCTGATCGTCCAGTTCTCCAACTCCACCGCGGGCTGGGCGACCTGGATCAAGGACAACTTCGTCAAGGGCGACCACCCGTACTACATCACGGCGTACTTCCTGTTGATCGTCTTCTTCGCCTTCTTCTATGTGGCGATTTCGTTCAACCCCGAGGAAGTCGCCGACAACATGAAGAAGTATGGTGGGTTCATCCCGGGTATCCGGGCTGGTCGACCTACTGCCGAGTACCTGAGCTACGTGCTCAACAGGATCACTTGGCCGGGCTCGCTGTACTTGGGTCTGATCGCTCTTGTGCCGACGATGGCGTTGGCAGGCTTCGGCGGTGCGAACGCCAACTTCCCGTTCGGCGGGACGAGCATCCTGATCATCGTGGGTGTGGGGCTGGAGACCGTGAAGCAGATCGAGAGCCAGCTCCAGCAGCGCAATTACGAAGGGTTCCTCCGCTGATGCGAATCGTCCTCGTCGGGCCGCCCGGTGCCGGCAAGGGAACGCAGGCTGCGTACCTTGCCAAGAACCTGTCGATTCCGCAGATCTCCACGGGCGATCTCTTCCGCGCCAACATCAGCCAGGGCACCGACCTTGGCAAGCGGGCCCGCGCCTTCATGGACGCAGGTCAGTTGGTTCCGGACGAGGTCACCATCGGGATGGCCAAGGACCGCATGTCCCAGCCGGACGCCGAGAACGGCTTCCTGCTGGACGGCTTCCCGCGCAACGTGGGTCAGGCCGAGGCTCTTGACGCCATGCTCAAGGACGAGGGCACCAAGCTCGACGCGGTCCTGGACCTGGAGGTCCCCGAGGACGAGGTGGTCAAGCGCATCGCCGGCCGCCGGATCTGCCGGAACGAGGGCTCCCACGTCTTCCACGTGACGTACAACCCGCCGAAGACCGAGGGCGTCTGCGACGTCTGCGGCGGCGAGCTGTACCAGCGGGACGACGACACCGAGGAGACGGTGCGTACCCGGCTGGAGGTCTACCACACGCAGACCGAGCCGATCATCGACTACTACCGGGCCCAGAACCTGGTGGTCACCATCTCCGCGCTCGGCAAGGTCACCGATGTGACCGAGCGGGCGATGGAGGCCCTCAAGTCCGACAAGGGCTGAGTGCAGAACCCCGCAGTACTTGTGCAGTCGGGGGGGGGGGGCCCGGGGGGGGCGGGCCGCGGGTTTGGGGGGGGGGGTGTGGGTGTTAGGCGCCCGGCAAAACCGTCGGTGAAGGACGAATGAGAAGTGGGCCGCGCCCAGGTGGAGA
>NZ_JBIDCA010000015.1:0-227394 GCF_043204345.1 Streptomyces sp. NPDC047917 | reverse complement strand
GACCCCTTTGTGCCCGCGCGGCCTTGGTCGCCCCAAACGGCCGAATCGGGCTGTGTGCACACCCCCTCTGTTCTTGTGCTGGCGGCCGGGGCGTCCTGGGGCGCCGCGCCCGACTGTTTGCGCCGTATCGTTGTGTGAGTACGCCGCAGACATCACCGTTCGATGCAGTCCGATGCAGAGAGGCGCCGCGCAATGGTGCAGATCAAGACCCCCGAGCAGATCGCGAAGATGCGCGAGGCGGGGCTGGTGGTCGCTGCCATTCACGCGGCCACCCGCGAGGCGGCGGTGCCCGGCGCCACCACGCTGGACCTGGACCAGGTCGCCCGCAAGGTGATCGCCGACCACGGCGCGAAGTCGAACTTCCTCGGTTACGGCGGGTTCCCCGCGACCATCTGCACCTCGGTCAACGAGGTCGTCGTCCATGGCATCCCGGACGAGAAGACGGTCCTCAAGGACGGCGACATCATCTCCATCGACGCCGGCGCGATCGTCGACGGCTGGCACGGCGACGCCGCGTACACGGCCTTCGTCGGCACCGGTCACGCACCGGAGCTGGTCGAGCTCTCCCGGGTGACCGAGGAGTCCATGTGGGCCGGCATCGCCGCGATGAAGGTGAACAACCGCCTGGTCGACATCTCGAAGGCGATCGAGTCCTACATCCGCCGCCAGCCCCGTCCCGCCACCGGCAAGTACGGGATCATCGAGGACTACGGCGGCCACGGCATCGGCACCGAGATGCACATGGACCCGCACCTGCTGAACTACGTCGCCCGCAAGCGCGGCAAGGGCATCAAGCTGGTCCCCGGCGTCTGCCTGGCGATCGAGCCGATGGTCTCGCTCGGTACGGCGCAGACCGAGGTGCTCCAGGACGACTGGACGGTCATCACCACGGACGGCACCTGGTCCTCCCACTGGGAGCACTCGATCGCCCTCACCGAGCAGGGCCCCCTGGTCCTGACCGCCCCCGACTGCGGCAGGGAGAAGCTGGCGCAGTACGGGATCGAGGCGGCGCCCGATCCTCTGGGCTGACGGAGCCCGGGGGATTTGACCCGCTTGTCGAGGTCTAAGGATCTCCTCCGGTGGGCAAACTTGACGGATTCGTCTTTTGGGGTCCGCTGACGTAGACTGACTCGTCGGCTCTCGTGCATCAGTGTGTCCGCATGCTGTGCCGAAAGTCGATCAAGGTAGCCGATTCGAAAGGCGAAGCGTGGCCAAGAAGCAAGGTGCCATCGAAATTGAGGGCACCGTGATCGAGTCCCTCCCGAACGCCATGTTCAAGGTGGAACTCCAGAACGGTCACAAGGTCCTCGCGCACATCAGCGGCAAGATGCGGATGCACTACATCCGAATCCTTCCGGATGACCGGGTCGTCGTGGAGCTCTCCCCGTACGACCTGACGCGTGGCCGGATCGTCTACCGCTACAAGTAGATCTTGCCTCCACCTCGCTCCTGCGCGGTGACGGCACTGACCCGGAGAACCTGACATCCCATGAAGGTCAAGCCGAGCGTCAAGAAGATCTGCGACAAGTGCAAGGTGATCCGCCGTCACGGTCGGGTCATGGTCATCTGCGACAACCTGCGCCACAAGCAGCGCCAGGGCTGACGCACGACCCCCTGCATCTCGCAGTACTTCGCGCGACGCACGTAAAACGTACATACGCAGAGTCCGTCCAAGCTTCGGCTGACGACACCTCCGGCGGGGGCCGGGGACCCGGGCGTACCACCTCTCGTCATGAGAGGTCGGCGGTCGGGAGCGGCACTGCGGAAGACCCCCGAATTAACAACTGGAGCCATTGAATGGCACGCGTTTCAGGTGTTGACATCCCGCGCGAAAAGCGCGTGGAGGTTGCCCTCACCTATGTCTTCGGTATCGGGCGCACCCGGTCCAAGGAGATCCTCGCCACCACCGGCGTGAACCCCAACACCCGCGTTCGTGACCTGGCCGAAGAGGACCTGGTCAAGATCCGCGAGTACGTGGACGCCAACCTCCGCACCGAGGGTGACCTTCGCCGCGAGATCCAGGGCGACATCCGCCGCAAGATCGAGATCGGCTGCTACCAGGGCATCCGTCACCGCCGCGGCCTGCCGGTCCACGGCCAGCGCACCAGCACGAACGCTCGTACCCGCAAGGGCCCGCGTCGCGCGATCGCCGGCAAGAAGAAGCCGGGCAAGAAGTAGTCCTCAGCGGACGCACTGCGGGCGGCCGGGCCACCGGTCATCCGCAGCAACCAGCGGTCTTCGCTGTAGGACCGATCACCTCCCCTCTCCATCTGGAGTCAAGACATGCCCCCCAAGGGTCGTCAGGGCGCAGCCAAGAAGGTGCGTCGCAAGGAAAAGAAGAACGTCGCTCACGGCCACGCGCACATCAAGAGCACGTTCAACAACACCATCGTCTCGATCACGGACCCCTCGGGCAACGTGATCTCCTGGGCCTCCGCCGGCCACGTCGGCTTCAAGGGTTCGCGCAAGTCCACCCCCTTCGCCGCGCAGATGGCCGCCGAGTCGGCCGCCCGCCGCGCGCAGGAGCACGGCATGCGCAAGGTTGACGTCTTCGTCAAGGGTCCGGGCTCCGGCCGCGAGACCGCGATCCGTTCGCTCCAGGCCACCGGCCTGGAGGTCGGTTCGATCCAGGACGTCACCCCCACCCCGCACAACGGATGCCGCCCGCCCAAGCGTCGCCGCGTCTGATTTCTTCGGGCTCTGCTCCAGGCAGTAGCCCGTGGGTCCGGGCGGTACGGCCCCTTCGGGGTCGTGCCGCCCGTACCCTTGTCAGTATCTGGGGGCGTCAAATAGTGGGCGCCCACGACTGAAGGAACGCAACATGCTTATCGCTCAGCGTCCGTCGCTGACCGAAGAGGTCGTTGACGAGTTCCGCTCCCGGTTCGTCATCGAGCCGCTGGAGCCGGGCTTCGGTTACACCCTCGGCAACTCTCTTCGCCGTACGCTCCTCTCCTCGATCCCCGGTGCCGCTGTCACCAGCATCCGGATCGACGGTGTCCTGCACGAGTTCACCACCGTGCCGGGCGTCAAGGAGGACGTCACCGACCTCATCCTCAACATCAAGCAGCTGGTCGTCTCCTCGGAGCACGACGAGCCGGTCGTGATGTACCTGCGCAAGCAGGGTCCCGGCCTGGTCACCGCTGCCGACATCGCCCCGCCGGCCGGTGTCGAGGTGCACAACCCGGACCTGGTCCTGGCCACGCTCAACGGCAAGGGCAAGCTGGAGATGGAGCTGACCGTCGAGCGCGGTCGCGGCTATGTCTCCGCCGTCCAGAACAAGCAGGCGGGCCAGGAGATCGGCCGTATCCCGGTCGACTCCATCTACTCGCCGGTGCTCAAGGTCACGTACAAGGTCGAGGCGACCCGTGTCGAGCAGCGCACCGACTTCGACAAGCTGATCGTCGACGTCGAGACCAAGCAGGCCATGCGTCCCCGTGACGCCATGGCTTCGGCCGGCAAGACCCTGGTCGAGCTGTTCGGTCTGGCGCGCGAGCTCAACATCGACGCCGAGGGCATCGACATGGGCCCGTCCCCGACGGACGCCGCGCTCGCCGCCGATCTGGCGCTGCCGATCGAGGAGCTGGAGCTCACGGTCCGTTCGTACAACTGCCTCAAGCGCGAGGGCATCCACTCCGTGGGTGAGCTCGTGGCTCGTTCCGAGGCCGACCTGCTCGACATCCGCAACTTCGGTGCGAAGTCGATCGACGAGGTCAAGGCGAAGCTGGCCGGTATGGGCCTCGCGCTGAAGGACTCGCCTCCCGGCTTCGACCCGACCGCCGCCGCCGACGCCTTCGGCGCCGACGACGACGCGGACGCCGGTTTCGTGGAGACCGAGCAGTACTAGTACGCCTCCCGGCCGGGGTACCCGTGTGGGTGCCCCGGTCCGGGCGAGGGCTTTGTCCTCACACACACTTCCGCTCGGCATCCGCCGGGTGGGAACTGACACCGGTACCTGATACGGCCGGTGCAGCACACAAGGAGAAAAACCATGCCTCAGCCCGCCAAGGGTGCCCGTCTGGGCGGCAGCGCTGCGCACGAGAAGCTTCTTCTCAACAACCTCGCGAAGTCGCTGTTCGAGCACGGCCGCATCACCACGACCGAGGCCAAGGCCCGCCGCCTGCGTCCGGTCGCCGAGCGTTTCATCACCAAGGCGAAGAAGGGCGACATCCACAACCGTCGCCTGGTGCTGCAGTCGATCACGGACAAGGGCGTCGTCCACACGCTCTTCACCGAGATCGCCCCGCGGTACGAGAACCGCCCCGGTGGTTACACCCGCATCACCAAGATCGGCAACCGTCGTGGCGACAACGCCCCGATGGCGGTCATCGAGCTGGTCGAGGCGCTGACCGTGGCCCAGCAGGCCACCGGTGAGGCCGAGGCCGCGACGAAGCGCGCGGTCAAGGAAGACGCCCTCAAGGACGAGGCTCCGGCCGAGGCCGTCGAGGACGCCAAGCCGGCCGACGACGCCGAGTCGAAGGACGCCTGAGCGTTCTGAGACCACTGGACGGGCCCGCACCACCCTTCGGGGCGGTGCGGGCCCGTTCCGCATGTACCCGCGTGTGCCGCGTGCACCGGTAGAAAAGGACCCATGGGTGAGTGACGAGGTGGAGCCCGGCTTCGTACGGGTGCGGCTGGACCTGGCGTACGACGGCAAGGACTTCTCGGGCTGGGCGAAGCAGACCGCCAGGCGGACCGTCCAGGGTGAGATCGAGGACGCGCTGCGGACCGTGACGCGTTCCTCGCGGACGTACGACCTGACCGTCGCCGGCCGGACCGATGCCGGGGTGCACGCCCGGGGCCAGGTCGCGCACGTCGACCTGCCCGACGAGGTGTGGGCCGAGCACGGCGACAAGCTGCTGCGGCGGATGGCCGGACGGATGGCGCCGGACGTGCGGATCTGGCGGATCGCGCCGGCCCCGGAGGGCTTCAACGCCCGGTTCTCGGCGCTGTGGCGCCGCTACGCCTACCGTGTCGCCGACCGTCCCGGCGGGGTGGATCCGCTGTTGCGCGGTCATGTGCTGTGGCACGACCGGCCGTTGGACGTGGACGCGATGAACGAGGCGGCCGCCCGGATGACCGGCGAGCACGACTTCGCCGCGTACTGCAAGAAGCGTGAGGGCGCGACGACCATCCGTACGCTGCAGAAGCTGAGTTGGGTCCGCGACGGGGCGAGCGGCATCATGACGGCGACCGTGCAGGCGGACGCGTTCTGCCACAACATGGTCCGCGCGCTGATCGGCGCCGCGCTCTTCGTGGGCGACGGGCGCCGCCCCGCCGAGTGGCCCGCCCAGGTGCTCGCGGCCCGCGTCCGTGACCCCGGCGTGCACGTGGTGCGTCCGCACGGACTGACGCTGGAGGAAGTGGCCTACCCCGCCGATGAGTTGCTGGCCGCCCGTGCCCGGGAAGCGCGCAATGTGCGGACGCTTCCCGGGGGCGGATGCTGCTGAGGGCCGCGGGCCGGGCCGTCAGCGTTTGCGTACGATCCGGGCGACCCGGCTGAGCAGGCGCGGCCTGCGGGGCCGGGGCGCGGCGGCGGCCGGCTTCGGCGGTTCGGGGACTTCGACGCGCAGCGACAGGTCGCGGTGCGGATCGGTCCAGTACGGGGTGATGCGGAGAGTCCGCTCGGTGGGGTGCGCCACGGCGGTGAGCTGGGCGGGGACCTCGGGCGCGCGTACCCTGCCGAGGCGCGCGGACTTGGTCCAGCCGAGCGCGTTGAGGCGTACGGACAGGTCCCAGACGCCCCGGCCGAGCGGTGCACCGGCGACCGCGCGGGCGGGATCCAGTCCGGTGGAGCCGGTCACCTTCAGGCCCCCGTCGCCGCGTACGACGGTGCTCTCCGTGACCATGCGGTACTCGGCGCCGCTGCTGCGCTCCCGCAGGACCAGGACCACGGATGCCTTGTCCGGGGAGGCGCCGCCGGTGAGCGGTTCGGCCGCGAAGCGGTCGAGGAGGGGCCGGGGGAGGCCCGTCGGGGCGAGGACGTGCCGGTCCCCGTCGTCGCCGTCGTCGGTGGTGACTCCGACCGGGCCGTCGGCGGCGTGCAGCAGGGCGTCGAAGGCGATGTGCATCGTGCCGTCGTCCTGCCACGACAGCCCGGTGAGGGTGGGGCGGCAGGCGATGGAGTTCTCCCACTCGACGAGCCGCGCCAGGGAGTCCTGGTCCTCGTCCTCGATCAGGCCGACGGCCACGCGCCGGGAGACCGGAAGGCCCGCCACCGCGGTCTCGGACACCCGGCCGCTCAGTGCCTCGCGGATCTCGTGGAGGATCTCGGTGCGGGCCTCCTCGTCCAGTGCCAGGAACTGTTTGCCGCCGATCCGGTCGAGCACCTCGACGCGCAGCCAGCGCCGGTGCAGCCGGTCGCGTGCCGCTCCGGAACCTGCCAGGGTGTCGGCTGTCTCCAGGAGTGCGGGCAGCGCCGCGTAGAACTCGGCGGCCGGTACGGGGACGGCGGGCCGCTTCGGGCCGTAGTGGTAGCAGACCTGGCCGCCGAGCACGGAGGCGTGGCCCGCCCGCAGATACGCCTGTGCGGTGAACAGCTGCTCGGACAGCGGATGCCGGTCCTCCGGGAAACGGAGGGCGTGCTCGGTGAGGAAGGCCCGGTCGAACAGCTTGTTGGCGGTGAGGCTGTCGGCGAGGGGGTCCTTGGCGAGCGTCGCCCGGGGCCGGTCCCGTACGAAGAGTTCGCGCGGCAGGGCACGGTCCTTGCCGGCGAGCTTGCCGACGACGATGTCGGAGTCGTGCTCCACTCCGTAGTCGTACATCCGCCGCAGCGCCTCGGGGGCGAGACGGTCGCCGGGCTCCATGAACAGCACGTACTGGCCGGTGGCCGCGTCGATTCCGGTGTTGCGGGACGCGGCGTCGCTCGGCGGGAGCACCTCTCCGTCGCCGTCGCCGACGAGGACGACGTCGATCTCGTGGGCGGGCAGCGTCTGGGCGGCGAGCGAGTCGAGCGTTTCCCGGAGCGACTCCGGCGTGGCCTCGTGGGTGGGGACGACGACGCTGACCCTGGGCGGGCGGAGCGCGGGGGTGTCGTCGGTGGCGCGTACGACGAGGGTGAGACCGGTGCCGGTGTGGGCGGGGGTGATCCGGTGGCCGGCGAGGATCTGCGGGGCGGGGACCTGGAGGCCGGCGGCCGGGGTGGCCTCGCCGAGTTCCGCGTACCGGTCGAGGCCGGCTCCGGACAGCCGGACCTGGACCTGCCACCGGCCCTCCCCGAGCGGTCCGCCACCCGCCGCCTGCTGCGGGTCGATCGTCACGGTCCCGGTGACGAGGGGGCGTACGAGCGTGCTGCCGTCGGCGCCGCGTTCTTCCTCAAGGACGAGGGACGTCCGGTGCGGGAGGACCCACACATGTGCGGTCTCCGTGTGGCGCAGCAGAACATCGACCTTGAAGGTCTTCAACTCGCGTGTCACGTCGATGGGTTCGTCGACGATGCCGTCCGTGAGATACGGCGCGAGGAAGTGCCGGTCGCCGTCGCGGGAGAGGACGAGCCCCGAGCCGTCGGGTCTCTCCTCGAAGCGCGCGGTGAACGCGACCTTGAGCCGATCGCGGTTCCAGGTCGCGGACTCTGCTGTGCACCGGGCCCTGAGGTCCGTCTGGCGGAGGGTGAACTCCTCCAGTTCTCCGGGCCGGTTCTGCCGCAGCAGCGTGGAACGGACCCGCAGGAGCGGGGCCAGGCCGTCGTGCATTCCGTCGGTGACGAATTCCTCGGCCAGTTCGCGTACCGCCTCGAACGGGTCGCCGTCGAACCGGGGGTCCATGAGAGCGCCACGCGCCGGTACGCCGAGCCGGGACAGCATCTCCACCCGGTAGAAACGGCGGAGAAGGCGGTCGCGATCGGCCCCCGGCCCGGTGCCCGCGACCACGGTCGCCATGATCTGGCGCAGATTTCCGTAGTACCAGCGCGGGTCCATGAGCGCGGTGCCGGCGTTCTCCTCGTCCTCGCGCGCCCAGTACGAGTACGTGACGTAGTCGCCCACCACCGAGACGACGGACGCCTTGAGGTAGGAGCGGACCATGAAGAGCTGGTCCTCCAGGATCCAGGGGCCTTCCGGGTGCACGATGCCGTGCTCGCGCAGGAACGCGGTGCGGAACATCTTGTGCGGCGTCAGGCTGTCGATCAGCGGCGCGTTCCAGACGGTGCAGGACTCACGGGTCCGGCTCATCAGGCCGTAGGGAACCCCGCGGCTGCGGAAGTTGCTCGCGACCTTCCCGATGACGATGTCGGAACCGTTGCGCCGCCCCATGGCGCAGAGCCGCTCAAGCGCTTCGGGTGCCAAGCGGTCGTCGTGGTCGGCGAACTGCACGTACTCGCCCTCGGCCTGATCGACGCCGACGTTGCGGGGCCTGCCCGGCCACCCCGAGTTCGGGATGCGGGTCATCCGGAAGTGGTCGTGCTCGCCGACCAGGGCCTCCAGCCGCGCGGGGGTGTCGTCGGTCGAACCGTCGTCGACGAAGAGCACCTCGAACTCGTCCGCGGGCAGCGTCTGCCGCAGCAACGAATCGACCAGTGCTTCGATGTGGCTTCCCGAGTTGTACGTCGGGACCACCACCGTGACCTTGACCGCCATCCCACCCCACGCTTTCAGCCGCACACAAGTCCGTCACATCGGACCCGCAGACCCTACACAGGTGAGTTCTCAGGCGTCGACGACGTCACCGCGGGGCCCCGGTGCGGTGTGCGGTGTCCGGGGCGTCGGCGGCCGCGGCCCGGTCCGGCGCCGGCGGCCGCCGTGGCGCGGTACGGGGGAAGGGCGAGGAGGAACGGAAGGCGGACGGGAGCCCCGGCCCGGATCAGGCGGTGGGGGCGGTGGCGGCGGCCGAGGCCTGGAGTTCGCCGCGGCGGTGGATCTGCCGGAACGTGAAGTTCGTCAGGTCGTTGCCGGTGGTGTAGGCGTTCTTGTCGGCCGTGGTGACGCTCTTGCCGTTGGTGAACCCGCTGATGGCGAAGTAGGCGTAGCGGCCGTAGGAGTTGGCGGTGCGGCGGCAGACCGAACCGGCGGGGCAGAAGGCCGGCACGCCCGAGCCGCTCAGCGTGGCGATGCTGCCGCTCGCCTGCCGGGCCGCCTTCTTGGCCTGTGCCTCCGTCGGGAAGACCGCGAGGCCGACGGTGACGGCGACGCCGTCCTTGCTGTAGGTGGCCCGGATCACCTGGTCGCAGCCGTTGTTCACCAGGACCGTGCCGAGCGCGCCCTTCGTGGTCGCGGCGCAGTGCTTCGTCTGCTGCGTCGCGCCCTTGGCGTAGACGCGGTCGCCCATCGTCAGCTTCTTGCCGGGGAAGAAGGTGTCGACGGTGATCGGCGCCCGGTCCTTCTTCGCGTCGGAGATGTAGTCCTTCGGGTTCGGCGGGGGCGGCGGCGCCACCGAGGAGAAGGACGGTTCGGGCTCGGCGGTCTCGCTCGGCAGGTCGCTCGGCGCGGGCAGCTCGCCGGCGTTCTTGCCGGAGCCGGTGGGACTGCTGTTCTTGTTGGCCGAGATGACGGCGGTGGCCACGATCGCGCCGATCGCCGCGGTGGCGAGCACGCCGCCGCCGATCAGCAGCCACCTCTTGCGCCGCTTGCGCGCGGCGGACTCGTCGGCCAGCGCTGCCCAGTCCGGAGTCTGTGCGCCCCCGGGCCCCCAGGAGGGCTCCCCTTGCCCAAAGCTCATGCCGCGATCCTAGAGGAGACGTAAACCGGTTGGGCCAGGGCTTCGCGGGCCGTGACAATGCTGTGTATGGGACATCTTGAAGCGGGCCACCTGGAGTACTACCTACCGGACGGGCGGGTGCTGCTCGGCGATGCTTCGTTCCGGGTGGCGGACGGGGCCGTGGTCGCCCTGGTGGGGGCCAACGGGGCCGGCAAGACGACGCTGCTCAGGCTGCTCGCCGGGGACCTCCAGCCGCACGGCGGCTCCGTCTCGGTGAGCGGCGGGCTCGGCGTGATGCAGCAGTTCGTGGGCTCGGTGCGGGACGAACGCACGGTCCGGGATCTGCTCGTCTCCGTTTCCCAGCCGCGCATCAGGGAGGCGGCCGTCGCGGTCGACCGGGCCGAGGAACTGATCCTCACCGTCGACGACGAGGCCGCGCAGATGAAGTACGCGCAGGCCCTGAGCGACTGGGCGGAGGCGCGCGGGTACGAGGCCGAGACCGTCTGGGACATGTGCACCATGGCCGCGCTCGGCGTCCCGTACGAGAAGGCGCAGTGGCGCGAGGTGCGCACACTGTCCGGCGGTGAGCAGAAGCGGCTGGTGCTGGAGGCGCTGCTGCGCGGGCCCGACGAGGTGCTGCTGCTCGACGAGCCGGACAACTATCTCGACGTGCCCGGCAAGCGATGGCTGGAGGACCGGCTCAAGGAGACCCGCAAGACGGTCCTGTTCGTCTCGCACGACCGTGAGCTGCTCTCCAGGGCCGCCGAGAAGATCGTCAGCGTGGAGCCGAGCCCGGCGGGCAGCGACGTGTGGGTGCACGGCGCCGGCTTCGACACGTACCACCAGGCGCGCAAGGACCGGTTCGCCCGGTTCGAGGAGCTGCTGCGGCGCTGGGAGGAGGAGCACGCCCGGCTGAAGGCGCTGGTCCACCGGCTGCGGCAGCAGGCGGCGATCAGCCCCGACATGGCGTCCCGCTACCGGGCGATGCAGACCCGCTTCAAGAAGTTCGAGGACGCGGGCCCGCCGCCGGAGCCGCCGCGCGAGCAGGACATCAAGATGCGGCTGCGCGGCGGCCGGACCGGGGTGCGCGCGGTGACCTGCAAGAACCTTGAGCTGTCCGGCCTGATGAAGCCGTTCGACCTGGAGGTCTTCTACGGGGAGCGGGTCGCCGTCCTCGGCTCGAACGGCTCGGGCAAGTCGCACTTCCTGCGGCTCCTCGCGGGCGAGCAGGTCGCGCACACCGGGGAGTGGAAGCTCGGGGCCCGGGTCGTACCCGGCCACTTCGCGCAGACCCACGCCCACCCCGAGCTGCTCGGGCACACCCTCGTCGAGATCCTGTGGACCGAGCACGCCAAGGACCGCGGCGGGGCGATGTCCGTGCTGCGCCGCTACGAGCTGGAACGGCAGGGCGACCAGCCCTTCGAGAAGCTGTCCGGCGGCCAGCAGGCACGGTTCCAGATCCTCCTCCTGGAGCTGGCCGGCACGACCGCGCTGCTGCTCGACGAGCCGACGGACAACCTGGACCTGGAGTCGGCGGAGGCCCTCCAGGACGGTCTTGAGGTCTACGAGGGAACGGTGCTGGCGGTCACCCACGACCGCTGGTTCGCGAAGTCCTTCGACCGCTACCTGGTGTTCGGCTCCGACGGGGTCGTTCGGGAGACGGCGGAGCCGGTGTGGGACGAGCGGCGGGTGGAACGGGCCCGGTGACGCGGCCGCCGCACGGCCGGGGGACCCGCACCGGCCGGCCCGTCCGGCGATTGCGGACGAGACCCCCGGCCGCGGGGCCGGCCGGGCCGGGGAACCCCACCGCCGCCCGCCCGGGGGCCACGCGTTTTGACCCGTCCGGGGCGGGGCGGGTAGTCTCGTCGATTGTTATGCGTATTGGCTTCGTCGTTCTCACGCGTAGGGCCCTTACGTAGGTTCTCTGGAGCAGTTACCAGTGGCTCGCATACGGGCAGCGTCCCCGGCATTGTGAGCCCCAGCTGCATGATCGCTTCAGAGGTGCCATGTGTCTGGACCCCATCCACTGAAGAAGCGAAGGCTACGAAGTGCGTACGTACAGCCCCAAGCCCGGCGATGTGACGCGCCAGTGGCACATCATTGACGCGCAGGACATCGTCCTGGGCCGTCTTGCCACCACGGCTGCGAACCTCCTCCGCGGCAAGCACAAGGCGATCTACGCCCCCCACATGGACATGGGCGACTTCGTCATCATCATCAACGCCGAGAAGGTTCACCTCTCCGGCAACAAGAAGACCCAGAAGATGGCGTACCGCCACTCCGGGTTCCCGGGTGGTCTGCGCTCCGTCCGTTACGACGAGCTGCTCGCCAAGAGCCCCGAGAAGGCCGTCGAGAAGGCCATCAAGGGCATGATCCCCAAGAACAGCCTGGGCCGTCAGATGCTCTCGAAGCTCAAGGTCTACGCGGGCGACCAGCACCCGCACGCTGCGCAGCAGCCGGTCCCGTTCGAGATCACCCAGGTCGCGCAGTAGTTCCGGCCTCCCCCTAAGACCAAAAGAAAGATCTGAGGAGAATCGTGGCCGAGACCACTGTTGAGAACCCCATCGAGGGCACCGAGGGCGAAGAGGTCTTCGCCGAGGTGACCACCTTCGAGTCCGAGGTTCCCGTCGAGGGCGAGTACACCAGCGAGTCGCTGGCGTCCCGCTTCGGCGACCCGCAGCCCGCCGCCGGCCTTGGCCGTCGGAAGAACGCCATCGCCCGCGTCCGGATCGTTCCGGGCACCGGCAAGTGGAAGATCAACGGTCGCACCCTTGAGGACTACTTCCCCAACAAGGTGCACCAGCAGGAAGTCAACGAGCCCTTCAAGGTGCTTGAGCTCGACAACCGCTACGACGTCATCGCCCGCATCTCGGGTGGCGGCGTCTCGGGTCAGGCCGGCGCCCTGCGTCTCGGCGTGGCCCGCGCGCTGAACGAGGCGGACGTGGACAACAACCGCGCCCCGCTGAAGAAGGCCGGCTTCCTCTCCCGTGACGACCGTGCGGTCGAGCGCAAGAAGGCCGGTCTCAAGAAGGCCCGCAAGGCCCCGCAGTACAGCAAGCGCTAAACCGCCTGCTCATCTGCTTTACACGTTCGCCCCGGCGGCACTTCTCGTGCTGCCGGGGCGTTCGTTTATCGGCACCCTCGGGCGTATAACGGCATAAGACGTTCATAGGCTTGTTTGTGACGGCTTGGTGTTGCCCGGCGGTCGGTGCGCGGTGTTCCGCGCATCCTGTCGCGGTGTTGCTTTGCTTTGGTTGATTTGGTTGTGCGGTTTCGGAGCATCTTCGGAGGACACCAGTGGGACGACTCTTCGGCACGGACGGTGTGCGCGGTGTCGCCAATGCGGATCTGACGGCCGAGCTGGCGCTCGGTCTCTCGGTCGCGGCGGCGCATGTTCTCGCCGAGGGGAGCACCCTCGACGGGGCCCGGCCGACAGCCGTGGTGGGCCGTGACCCACGCGCGTCCGGAGAGTTCCTGGAGGCCGCCGTCGTGGCCGGTCTCGCCAGCGCCGGCGTGGATGTCCTGCGGGTCGGTGTGCTGCCCACCCCGGCGGTGGCGTATCTCACCGGTGCGCTGGGCGCCGACCTCGGTGTGATGCTCTCCGCGAGCCACAACTCGATGCCGGACAACGGTGTCAAGTTCATCGCGCGCGGCGGTCACAAGCTCTCCGACGAGCTGGAGGACCGCATCGAGTCGATCTACCAGCAGCACCGCTCCGGCGAGCCGTGGGAGCGCCCCACCGGTGCCGGTGTCGGGCGCGTCACCGAGTACGCGGAGGGCTTCGACCGTTACGTGGCCCATCTCGTCGCGGTCCTGCCGAACCGGCTCGACGGGCTGAAGGTCGTGCTCGACGAGGCGCACGGCGCGGCTTCCCGGGTCTCGCCCGAGGCGTTCGCGCGGGCCGGCGCCGAGGTCGTCACGATCGGCGCGGACCCGAATGGCCTGAACATCAACGACGGCTGCGGTTCCACCCACCTGGAGCCGCTGAAGGCCGCCGTCGTCGAGCACGGCGCCCACTTCGGCATCGCGCACGACGGCGACGCCGACCGCTGCCTGGCCGTGGACGCCAACGGCGAGGAGGTCGACGGCGACCAGATCCTGGCCGTCCTGGCCCTCGCCATGCGCGAGGCCGGACAGCTGCGCAAGGACACCGTGGTCGGCACCGTCATGTCCAACCTCGGCTTCAAGATCGCGATGGAGCGGGAGGGCATCCAGCTCGTCCAGACCGCCGTCGGCGACCGCTACGTACTGGAGTCGATGAAGGCCGAGGGCTACGCGCTGGGCGGCGAGCAGTCCGGCCACGTCATCGTCCTGGACCACGCCACGACCGGCGACGGCACGCTGACCGGCCTGCTGCTGGCGGCCCGGGTCGCCGCCACCGGCCGTACGCTCGCCGATCTGGCCGGGGTCATGCAGCGGCTGCCGCAGCTGCTGATCAACGTCCGTGACGTCGACAAGTCCCGGGTCGCCACCTCCCCGGAGATCGCCGCGGCCGTGGCCGAGGCCGAGGCCGAGCTGGGCTCCACCGGACGCGTACTGCTGCGCAAGTCGGGCACCGAGCCCCTGGTGCGGGTCATGGTCGAGGCGGCCGACATCGAGCAGGCCCGGGCGATCGCCGAGCGGCTGGCCGATGTGGTGAAGTCCGCGCTGGGCTGAGGGCTGTCCCGCCAGGAATTGCGGGACAGCCCTCGGGGCCTCTCGTGCGGACCCCGCTCCCCGATCCGGCGTGACCCGAACGAGAGACCCCGGGGTCTCTCGTTCGGACCGGGCCCGGCCCGCCCGCTCCGGATCCGCTCAACCGCCGGACGGGCCCGTGGCGAGGGCCGTCCGGCGGCGGTGGGCGGCCCACAGGGCCTTCTGGACCAGCAGGGTCAGCGTTCCCGCGACCACGATTCCGCCCAGGTTCGCCAGCAGCTGGGACGTGGAGCCGGACATCTGGTGGTAGTCGCTGTAGCTGAACGCCACCGCCGCGTTGGCCGCGGCCGGCACGGTCGTCACCGAGATGGCGACGCCGATCAGCGCCCCGGACTTCGACGAGGTGAGCGAGAGCGTCCCGGCGATCCCGGCCAGGAACGCCACCACGAACGACATCGCGTCCGGCTTCCAGATGAACGCCGTGTTGGGGCGGTCGGCCTCGATCATCGACCGGGTGAACAGCCCGGAGGCGTCCATCAGCCAGGCGAACCCGGCCGTCAGCACCATCGCCGCGGCGAAGCCGCCGATCAGCGCGTACAGGGAACGCAGCGCCAACCGCGGCGCGCGCTGCACCAGGGCCGTGGAGATCCCGGCCAGCGGGCCGAACTCCGGGCCGACCGCCATCGCGCCCACGATCAGGATCGCGTTGTCGAGCATCACACCGCAGGCGGCGAGCATCGTCGCGACGGTGAGGAACGCCACATACGTGACGCTGAACGTCGACTCCTCGTGGGTCGCCTCCGTCAGCTCCTCCCACAGCACCGCGTCCGCGCCCTCGCCCGGCGCGGCCTCCTCGGCCCGGTCGGCGTGCGCGGAGAGCGTCAGGTCCATGTTCTCGACGGTGATCGAACCGGACTTGTCGATCCCGAGGCGGCGCAGCGCGGAGATCAGCCCGTCGCCCGCCTCACGGGCCACGTCGCACAGGATCATGTCGCCCGCCGGGTCGCGGGCGGCCCCGGTCAGCACGACGAGATGTGTCGTGCCGAGGGTGTTGTCCACCAGGTGCAGCACCTCGTCCGTACGGTCGGCGGGGACGATCAGGCGCAGATGCAGCACGTGGTGACTCCCGGAGGGCTCGCAGGCTCAGAGCTTGCGCAGGGACAGCCGCTGGACCTTGTGGTCCGGGCCCTTGCGCAGCACCAGGGTGGCACGGCCCCGGGTGGGTGCGACGTTCTCCACCAGATTGGGCTTGTTGATGGTCCGCCACATCGTCGCCGCGTACTCCATGGCCTCCTCCTCGGAGACCTGGGTGTACTTGCGGAAGTACGAGGACGGGTCCTGGAACGCGGTGTCGCGCAGCTTGCGGAAGCGGTTGAGGTACCAGGTCTCGATGTCCTCGGTGCGCGCGTCCACGTACACACTGAAGTCGAAGTAGTCGGCGAGACCGACCCTGGTCCGGCCGTCGCTGCCGGGCAGCGCGGGCTGGAGCACGTTCAGCCCCTCGACGATCAGGATGTCGGGGCGGCGCACGGCGAGCCGCTGGTCCGGCACGATGTCGTAGATCAGGTGTGAGTAGACGGGTGCGGTCACCTCGTCCTTGCCGGCCTTGATGTCGGCGACGAACCGGGTCAGGGCGCGCCGGTCGTACGACTCGGGGAACCCCTTGCGCGACATCAGCCCGCGGGCCCGGAGCTCCTTCATCGGCAGCAGGAACCCGTCCGTGGTCACCAGCTCGACGCGCGGATGCTCGGGCCAGCGGGCCAGCAGGGCCTGGAGGATGCGCGCGGTGGTGGACTTGCCGACCGCGACACTGCCCGCGACGCCTATGACGAACGGCGTGCCGCGCTGCGCGCCGTGGCCGTTGCCCGCGTCCCCGAGGAAGGTGTTCAGGGCGCCGCGCAGGCCCGAGGTGGCCTGGACGTAGAGGTTGAGGAGCCGGGAGAGCGGCAGGTAGACGTCCCGCACCTCGTCGAGGTCGATGACGTCCCCGAGCCCGCGCAGCCGCTCCACCTCGTCGGCGGTCAGCGGCAGCGGAGTCTTGTCGCGCAGCGCGCTCCACTCGGCGCGGGACAGGTCGACGTACGGCGTCGCCGCGTGCTCGGCGCGTCGGTGGGTGCTCCGTGGCGGCGAAGTGATCACGGGTTCATTGTCGCGGGAGTTCTGCCGCAGTGGGGGGTGGGCTCGGTCACGTGGGGTGGGGCGGAACCGGCGCCGGCCCGCGGCGACGTCATGACGCGCCCGGGGCCGTGCGCCGCCGTCGGAGGGTCCGGTGTCCGCTCCCCAGCGGCGGGCACCGGACCCGGTTCACGGCCCCGCAGGGATCAGGGCTTCTCGCCCTCGGCGTCGACGACGGCGGCCTCGACCCGGGCGTCGCTCGTCAGGATCTGCCCCTTCTCGAACCTGAACACCGGACCCCCGGCCCCGCGGGCGGCGAGCTTGTACGTGTGGTCCTCGGTGACCACGGCGCGCGTCCCGAGGTAGCCGAAGTCGTGCGGGTCGAGCAGGATCTCCCGCTGTTCGCGCCGGTCGTCCTCCTTCCGGGTGATGGCGATGGCCTCGCGGCCGGCCGCGTCCTTCACCAGGTGGCCGGTGACGCGCACACCGGGGACGGTGGCCAGGGCCCGGTAGATCCGGGCGAGTGCGGCCGGGGCGATCGGGTACGCCTCGGCCATCAACCCGATCGCGCGGAAGCTGTGCTGCGCCTCGCGCTCGGGCGGGTCCCCGGCCGTGTGGCCGGTCGGGTAGAGGGAGCGGAGCTTCGCCAGCAGCCGCGCCGGGTCGTCGGGCAGCGCGTTCGCGGCCCGGTGGACCTCGCGGGCGGTGCGGTAGTCGGAGTCCTTGCCCTCCGCGGCCGCGGCCGCGTTGTCGTACGGCACCCAGTCGGTGTCGTACGTGACGGGGCCGAGGGACGAGCCGTTCCCGTTGCCCTGCGAGGCCACCTGCGCGGTCCTGGTGTAGATCCACTGGTCGTCGCGCGGCTCAGGCCCGGCCGGCTGCTTCTCCAGTGCGTCGGCGGCCCGGTTCAGCACCTCGGCCGGGCTGTCCAGCCGCAGGGTCTTGGTGGTCGACGCGGGGGCGGAGCGGGAGGGCGCGGCGGCGTCCCCGAGCCGGGTGCCGAGCACCGCCGCGACGGTGATCGCCGCGGCCGCGCCGACCACGGCGAGCCGCCGGCCGGCCCGCAGCCGGCCGGCCCGGCGGCCCGAGGCCGCGGCCTCGGTGAGCCGCCGCCGGCCGGGGGCGAGTGTCCCGCGGTCCGGAACGGGTGCGTCGGCGCGGAGCCCGCGCAGCTCGGTCATTTCGTCCATGACGGGCTCAGCTCCATGGCGTCGGGAGTGAACGAGGGGTCGGTGCTGAGGGCCGCGCGGACCCTGCGGCGGGCGCGATTGAGCCGGGACCGTACGGTGCCGAGCGGGATGCCCAGTGCCTGGGCGACCTCCTGGTAGCCGAGATCGGCCCAGGCGACGAGCAGCAGTACATGGCGGTCGCCGGGGGAGAGCGCGGCGAGCGCCGCCGCCAGCGGTGCCCGGGCGGCGATCCGGTCGTCGCAACGGTCGCTCCAGGACGCGGCCACCGGGTCCTGCCCGGTACGGGCCAGGGCCCGCAGCCCGCGCTCCTCGCTGCGCCGGTGCTTGCCGATGAGGTTCGCCGCGATCCCGTACAGCCAGGGGCGGGCGCTGCGCCGGGAGCGGTCGAAGCGGCGCCGGGTGCGGAAGGCGATGAGGAAGGTGTCCGCCGTGATGTCGTCCGCCGCGCCCTCCCCGAGGCGGCGGGCGGCATAGCGGTGGATGTCCGGGGCGTGACGGTCGTAGAGCCCGGCGAAGATCTCGGGTTCCTCCAGCGACTGCGCGATGACCTCGGCATCGTCGTCGGGGCTGGCCGGCGGTCCGGTCACATCGGCTCCTGGGGCTCGTCTGGCGGGCGGGTCACCCCTTGTTCCCCGCAGGGGCCGGAAAGGTTCACAGGGTAGGCGGAGCGGTGCGTGGGTGGGCGGGGCGGTGCGTGGGTGAGCGGTGCGTGTGCCCGGATCCGGCGGTGGGCCCGTACGGCACAGGGGCACGCCCCGGACGGGGACGTGCGACCGGAGACGGGGCCTGCGGGCCCCATCGGGCGGCCGGGCTCCGGGCCCCGCCGCCCGCACCACGCCGTCCTCCCTGCCGCCCTGTTCGCCTTCTGCGACGATGCGGAGAAGAAGGGGGAGTGACCACGAAGGGAACGGTATGTGCGGAATCGTCGGTTACGTCGGTGGGCAGTCGGCGCAGGACGTCGTCGTCGCGGGGCTCAAGCGCCTTGAGTACCGGGGTTACGACTCGGCGGGCATCGCGGTCCTCGCGGACGGCGGCCTGGCCGCGACGAAGCGGGCCGGCAAGCTCGTCAATCTGGAGAAGGCGCTGGTCGAGACACCGCTGCCGGCCGGTACCACCGGGATCGGGCACACCCGCTGGGCCACCCACGGCGCCCCCACCGACGTCAACGCCCACCCGCACCTGGACAACGCGGGCCGGGTCGCCGTCGTGCACAACGGGATCATCGAGAACTTCGCCGCGCTGCGCGCCGAACTCGCCGAGCGCGGCCACGACCTGGCCTCCGAGACCGACACCGAGGTCGTCGCCCATCTGCTCGCCGAGGCGTTCTCCTCCTGCGCCGACCCGGCGGAGGCGATGCGGCAGGTCTGCCGCCGGCTGGAGGGCGCCTTCACCCTCGTCGCCGTGCACGCGGACGCGCCCGGCACGGTGGTCGGGGCCCGGCGCAACTCACCGCTCGTGGTGGGGGTGGGGGAGGGCGAGTCGTTCCTGGCCTCCGACGTCGCCGCGTTCATCGCGTACACCCGCTCCGCGATCGAACTGGGCCAGGACCAGGTGGTCGAGCTGCGGCGGGAGGGCGTCACCGTCACCGACTTCGACGGACGGCCCGCCGAGGTCCGCAAGTACCACGTGGACTGGGACGTCTCCGCCGCCGAGAAGGGCGGCCACGACTACTTCATGCTCAAGGAGATCGCCGAGCAGCCGAAGGCCGTCGCCGACACCCTCCTCGGACGGATCGACGGCGCGGGCTCGCTCCGCCTCGACGAGGTCCGCATCCCGCCGCACGAGCTGCGGGAGGTGGACAAGGTCGTCATCGTCGCCTGCGGCACCGCGTTCCACTCAGGGATGATCGCCAAGTACGCCATCGAGCACTGGACCCGCATCCCCTGCGAGACCGAACTGGCCAGCGAGTTCCGCTACCGCGACCCGATCCTCGACCACCGCACTCTGGTCGTCGCGATCTCGCAGTCCGGCGAGACGATGGACACCCTGATGGCCCTGCGGCACGCCCGCGAACAGGGCGCGAAGGTCCTCGCCATCTGCAACACGAACGGCTCCACCATCCCCCGGGAGTCCGACGCCGTGCTCTACACGCACGCGGGGCCCGAGGTCGCCGTCGCCTCCACCAAGGCCTTCCTCACCCAACTGGTCGCCTGCTACCTCGTCGCCCTGTACCTCGGGCAGATCCGGGGCACGAAGTGGGGAGACGAGATCCGCACCGTCATCCGTCAGCTCTCCGAGATCTCCGGCGCGGTCGAACAGGTCCTGGAGACGATGGAGCCGGTGCGCGAACTCGCCCGCTCCCTCGCCGGTCACGACACCGTGCTCTTCCTGGGCCGCCACGTCGGCTACCCCGTGGCCCTGGAAGGCGCGTTGAAGCTGAAGGAGCTCGCGTACATGCACGCCGAGGGCTTCGCCGCCGGTGAGCTCAAGCACGGCCCGATCGCGCTCATCGAGGACGGCGTCCCGGTCGTCGTGGTGGTCCCGTCGCCGCGCGGCCGGTCGCTGCTGCACGACAAGATCGTGTCGAACATCCAGGAGATCAGGGCCCGCGGCGCCCGTACCGTCGTCATCGCCGAAGAGGGCGACGAGGCGGTCGTCCCGTACGCCGACCACCTGATCCGGATTCCCATTACGCCTACGCTGCTCCAGCCGCTGGTGTCGACGGTGCCGCTCCAGGTCTTCGCCTGCGAACTGGCCACGGCCCGCGGCAACGATGTGGACCAGCCGCGCAATCTGGCGAAGTCCGTGACCGTGGAGTAGCGAGGGATGAGGGGACGCGCGTGATCATCGGGGTCGGGATCGACGTGGCCGAGATCGAACGGTTCGACGCGGCGCTGGAGCGTACGCCGCAGATGGCCGAACGGCTCTTCGTGGAACGGGAGTTGCTGCTGCCCAGCGGCGAGCGGCGGGGCATCGCCTCGCTCGCCGCCAGGTTCGCCGCGAAGGAGGCCCTCGCGAAGGCGCTCGGCGCGCCCGGCGGACTGCTCTGGACGGACGCCGAGGTGTACGTCGAGGACAGCGGGCAACCCCGGCTGCGGGTCGCCGGCACCGTCGCCGCCCGCGCCGCCGAGCTGGGCGTACGGCACTGGCACGTGTCGCTCAGCCATGACGCGGGGGTGGCGTCGGCCGTGGTGATCGCGGAGGGTTGAGCACATGCGTAGCGCCTACAGCGTCCAGACCGTACGGGCCGCCGAACGGGCCCTGATGGCCCGGCTCCCCGAGGGCGCGCTGATGCAGCGCGCCGCCGCCGGACTCGCGGCTGCCTGCGCCGACGTGCTGAGGCGGCGCGGCCGGGTCTACGGCTCACGGGTCGTCCTCCTCGTCGGCAGCGGCGACAACGGGGGGGACGCGCTGTACGCGGGCGCCCGGCTCGCCCGTCGCGGCGCCGGAGTGCGCGCCGTGCTCACCGCGCCCGGCCGCGCCCACGCGGGCGGCCTGGCGGCCCTGCTCGCGGCCGGCGGGCGGATCGTGGAGGGCGCGGAGGGGGCGCGGAGCGCGGATGCCTGGGGCGGCCACATCGACCTCGTCGTGGACGGGATCACCGGCATCGGCGGCCGCGGCGGGCTGCGGCCGGACGCCGCCGAGCTGGTGCGGGCCCTCGCGGCGACCGGCGCGCCGCTGATCGCCGTCGACCTGCCCAGCGGGGTCGAGGCCGGCACCGGCGAGGTGCTCGGCGAGGCGGTGCGCGCCGACGCGACCGTCACCTTCGGCACGTACAAGCCGGGCCTGCTCATCGACCCGGCCGCCGAACGGGCGGGCGCCCTGCACCTCGTCGACATCGGCCTCGGACCCGAGCTTCCCGCCGTGCCCGAGCTGGAGGTGCTCCAGTACGCGGACGTCGCCGCGCTGCTGCCGGTCCCCGGAGCGGAGAGCGACAAGTACCGGCGCGGGGTCGTCGGCATCGTCGCCGGGTCCGCGCGCTACCCGGGGGCGGCGGTGCTGGCCGTCTCCGGGGCGCTGCGGGGCGGCGCGGGGGCCGTGCGGTATGTCGGTCCGGGCGCCGGCGCGGTGATCGCCCGCCATCCGGAGACGCTGGTCCACGCGGGGCCGCCGTCGAAGGCGGGGCGGGTGCAGGCGTGGGTCGTCGGGCCCGGACTCGGTGACGGCGCTCAGGCCGCCGAGGCGGTCCGCGACGTGCTGGCGGCGGAGGTCCCGGTGCTCGTGGACGCGGACGGGCTGCGGCTGCTGGACGCCGGCGCCCTGCGCGAGCGCACCGCGCCGACCGTCCTGACCCCGCACGCCGGTGAGGCCGCCGCGCTGCTCGGCGTCCCGCGCGAGGAGGTCGAGGCGGGGCGGCTCGCCGCCGTACGGGAGCTGGCCGCCCGCTACCGGGCCACCGTGCTGCTCAAGGGGTCGACGACCCTGATCGCCACCGACGACCCGGACACCCCCGTACGGGCCAATCCGACCGGCACCTCCTGGCTGGCCACGGCAGGCAGCGGCGACGTCCTGTCCGGGCTGACCGGCTCCCTGCTCGCCGCGGGCCTCGCCCCGCGCGACGCCGCGTCGGCCGGTGCCCATCTGCACGGACTCGCCGCCCGGCACGCCTCCGACGGCTCGCCCGTCGCCGCGCAGGACGTCGCGGAGGCGATCGGTGCGGCGTGGCGGGACGTACGGGCCTGAGTGATCCTGGGCGCAGTCAGCACCGACCGCAGCCGACAGGAGGGCCGACCGTGGGCAGCAGCAGCGACGTACGCGTACGCCGGGTGTACGAGCCGAAGGAGGAAGCCGACGGCACCCGCGTCCTGGTCGACCGGCTCTGGCCGCGCGGCGAGTCCAAGGAGAAGGCCGCGATCGACAAGTGGCTCAAGGACATCACCCCGTCGAACGAGCTCCGTGACTGGTACCACGAGGACCGCACCGCCACCCGCTACGACGAGTTCGTCGACCGCTACCGCGCCGAACTGACCGACCCCGCCCACACGGCGGCCGTGCGGGAACTGGTCGAACTCGTCCGGGAGGGCGGCCCGGTGACGCTGATCACGGCGGTCAAGGACGTACCCCACAGCCATGTCCCGGTCATCGTCGACCATCTGGAACACGAGCTGCGCGATCACTGAGGGACGGCCGGGTGACCTGCCGCCCGAGGGCCCTGCCGGGCGCCTCTGAGAGACTGGGCGCGATGAACGAGACAGCGTCCTTGAGAGCCCGTGCCGAGATCGACCTCGACGCGCTGCGCGCCAACGTGCGTGTGCTGCGCGCGCGGGCGGCGGGTGCGCAACTCATGGCCGTCGTCAAGTCCGACGCGTACGGGCACGGGGCGGTGCCCTGCGCCCGCGCCGCGCTGGAGGCCGGGGCGACCTGGCTGGGCACCGCGACCCCGCAGGAGGCGCTCGCCCTGCGGGCCGCCGGACTCGGCGGCCGGGTGATGTGCTGGCTGTGGACCCCGGGCGGCCCCTGGCGCGAGGCGATCGAGGCCGACATCGATGTGTCGGTGAGCGGGATGTGGGCGCTGCGCGAGGTCGTCGCCGCGGCCGCGGAGGCGGGCGTCCCGGCCCGGATCCAGCTCAAGGCCGACACCGGCCTTGGGCGCAACGGCTGCCAGCCCGCCGACTGGCCGGAGCTGGTCGCCGCCGCCCGTGCCGCCGAGGCCGAGGGCACCGTCCGGATCACCGGCCTGTGGTCCCACTTCGCCTGTGCCGACGAGCCCGGCCACCCCTCCATCGCCGCCCAGCTGGCCGTGTTCCGGGACATGGTGGAGCACGCCGAGAAGGCCGGCGTCGAGCCCGAGGTGCGCCACATGGCGAACTCCCCGGCGACGCTGACGATCCCCGAGGCCCACTTCGACCTGGTGCGGACCGGGATCGCGATGTACGGCATCTCGCCCAGCCCCGAGCTGGGCACCCCGGCCGACTTCGGGCTCCGCCCGGTCATGCGGCTCGTCGCGTCGGTCGCCCTGGTCAAGCAGGTGCCGGCCGGTCACGGGATCAGCTACGGACACCACTACACGACCTCCGCCGAGACCACCCTGGGCCTGGTGCCGGTCGGCTACGCGGACGGCATCCCGCGCCACGCCTCCGGCCGGGCGCCGGTCCTGGTCGGCGGCGTCGTCCGGCGGATCGCCGGCCGGGTGGCCATGGACCAGTTCGTCGTCGATCTCGGCGGCGACCCGATCGAGGTGGGCAGCGAGGCGGTGCTCTTCGGCCCGGGGGACCGGGGCGAGCCGACCGCCGAGGACTGGGCGCAGGCCGCCGACACGATCGCGTACGAGATCGTCACCCGGATCGGCACCCGCGTACCGCGCCTGCATCTGCACGCCACCCCGGCCGAGTCCTGACCGATCGAGCGCCGCTGACCAGGCACGATCGGATCACGACCGGAACGGACCGGCCCTGACCTGACGGATACGACCGACGAGGAGCGCGGCACGGTGAGCGAGATCGGTGCGGGGGACGCTGTGACGACGGCTGCTGCGGCGGTCGGCTGGCGCCGGGCAGGTTTCGCCGGCGCCGCCATAGGCGTGATCGCGGCGGGGGCGGCGGCCGGTGTCGCGGTCGAGCGGCTCACCGTCGGCCGGGGCATGCGCAGGCGGGCCAGGCTGGCGCTGGACGCCACCGGGCCGTACGGCTCGCTGCGCGGGCTGCCGGGCCGGGCCGCGGCGGACGACGGCACCGAGCTGTACTACGAGGTCGACGAGGTCGAACCGGACGGCGGCACGGGCACCGTCGACGGCGGCAGCGGGACCGGCTCCGGTACCGCCACGGGCACCGGCACCCGTCGCCGCAGGCTCTTCGGCCGCAAGGCCCCCGTCCCGGTCACCGTCGTCTTCAGCCACGGCTACTGCCTCAGCCAGGACTCCTGGCACTTCCAGCGGGCGGCGCTGCGCGGCCTGGTCCGCACCGTCCACTGGGACCAGCGCAGCCACGGCCGCTCCGAGCGGGGCCGGGCCCAGGCGCAGGGCGTCCCCGTCGGCATCGACCAGCTCGGCCGCGATCTGATGGCCGTGATCGAAGCGGCCGCCCCCGAGGGGCGGCTGGTGCTCGTGGGGCACTCGATGGGCGGCATGACGATGATGGCGCTGGCCGACCAGTTCCCCGCGCTGATCCGGGACCGGGTCGCCGCCGTCGCCTTCGTCGGCACATCGAGCGGGAAGCTCGGCGAGGTCGACTTCGGGCTGCCGGTCGCGGGCGTGAACGCGGTGCGCCGGGTGCTGCCCGGGGTGCTCAGGGCGCTCGGCTCCCAGGCCGAGCTGGTGGAGCGGGGCCGCCGGGCGACCGCCGATCTGTTCGCCGGGCTGATCAAGCGGTACTCGTTCGGTTCGCGGGACGTCGATCCGGCGGTCGAGCGGTTCGCCGAGCGGCTCATCGAGTCCACCCCGATCGATGTGGTCGCCGAGTTCTACCCGGCCTTCACCGAGCACGACAAGAGCGGCGCGCTGCCCGCCTTCCGGGACGCCCCGGTGCTGATCCTGGCGGGCGACAAGGACCTGGTGACGCCCAGCTCGCACAGCGAGACCATCGCGGACCAGCTCCCGGACGCGGAGCTGGTCATCGTCCCGGACGGCGGCCACCTGGTGATGCTGGAGCACCCCGAGACGGTCACGGACCGGCTGGCGGACCTGCTGGTACGCGTCGGTGCCGTGCCGGCAACGGCTAACGTTGGCGGACATGGAAGCACCGCACAACAGCCCGGCGACTGAGCTCGCCGAGGGCGCCGCGTCCGACGCCGTCACCCTGAACCTGGCCGTCGAGTCCCCCGAACAGATGCAGGCGCTCGGCCGCCGGCTCGCCGGGATCCTGCTCCCCGGCGACCTCGTGATGCTCACCGGTGAGCTGGGCGCTGGGAAGACGACGCTGACCCGGGGCCTCGGCGAGGGCCTCGGCGTGCGCGGCGCGGTCACCTCCCCCACCTTCGTGATCGCCCGTGTCCACCCCTCGCTGACCGGCGGCCCGGCCCTGGTCCACGTGGACGCGTACCGCCTGGGCGGCGGGCTGGACGAGATGGAGGACCTGGACCTCGATGTGTCGCTGCCGGAGTCGGTGGTGGTCGTGGAGTGGGGCGACGGCAAGGTCGAGGAGCTGTCCGAGGACCGGCTCCAGGTGGTGATCGACCGCGCGGTCGGCGACACGGACGACGAGCGGCGCGAGGTGACGCTGATCGGGATCGGCGCGCGCTGGGCGGGGCTGCGCGAGTTCTAGGGCCTCCCGTCCGGAGCGAGCCGGGCTCGCGTGACCCGGTGCCGTGCCGCGTCGTGCCGTGCCGCGCCGTGCCGCGTCGTGCTGCGCCGCGCCGCGTCGTCGTCGGTCACCGAGGTCCCGCGTCGGCTTCCTCCTCCGCCCTGCGACGCGCGACACCGCGCCCCGCTCCCTGATCCGGCCTGATCCGGACGGAAGACCCCGGGCCGTGTCCGGCGGATCCGGGCGGGGCCGGATTCCGACAGGCTGTCGGCAAATTGTTGCGCCGGGCGGCACGGGCGTGGTCACATGGATGACGAGAGCGGGTTAGGCCTGCCTAACCACGCCTTCCACCGGAGCCTCAGGAGGCATCCATGACGACGTCCGCCGAACGTGAAGTGCCGCCGCCGCCATCGATGAGAGACCTGCTGGCGGCCTGTGCCGCGGCCACGGCGGTCTCCACGCCGCCACCGTCCGCGGACCGGGACGACGAAGCCCCGGCCGCCGCTCCGGTAGCCGGTCCGGGGGCCGGTCCCGAACGACGGGCGGGGTGACCCGGCAGGCCGGGTGAGCCGCCGGGCGGGGCGTCCTACGGGAGGACGACCACCTTCGTGCCCACCATCGCGAAGTCCCACATGGCGTCCCCGTCGGCCCGGGACATCCGCACGCCACCCGTCTTCAGCGTCGGGTCCGGGCTCTCCATGGAGCCGTCCACCGCCGCGCTGAACCCGACGGCCACGTTGTCCACCATCGCGAACCGGACCACGTGCTCGATCATCACGCCGTCCGAGCCCTTGGTGGGGGCTCCCGAGCGCGGGGTGTTCACCTTGTAGGTGCCGGGGAGCGGATTCAGCGCGCTCGGCATGACCTCGAAGGTCCGGTCCGCCTTCCCGTCCGCGTCGACGAGCCACACGCGGCGGTCCTCCAGCGCGTACACGACCCGCTTCCCGGCGCCGGAGCCCTTGGGGAGTGCGGCCGGGCGCGACTTCTCCTTCGGCTTCGCATGCTCGGTGGCGGTGGCGGAAGCCTTCGGCCTGGGGGCCGCGAGGTTGTCGGGAGCGTTCGCCGATGCCTGGAAGGCCAGGACGCCGACGGCGACGAGCGCCGCCGCAGTGAGCCCGGCCACGATTCCCGAGCTGCCCCTAGACACCGTGCGCGCCCCTTTCGCTTCCGCATGTCGTACAAGCGTTTAGCGTGTACGTCGTACCCGCCGTGTGCACGGTGACGGTAGCAGCCGGGGCCGGTCGGGCCGGGACGCCGTACGGGGCGCCGTACCCCCGTCGGCGGAGCCGTAGGCTGTTTGCGTGCTCTTGCTCGCCGTGGATACCGCCACCCCCGCCGTCACCGTCGCCCTGCACGACGGGACCTTTGTCGTCGCCGAGTCCGGTCAGGTCGACGCCCGAAGGCACGGGGAGCTGCTGCTGCCCGCCGTCGACCGGGTCCTGGCCGAGGCCGGGGTGAGACTCGACGCCGTGACGGACGTGGTCGTCGGCGTCGGCCCCGGACCGTACACCGGGCTCCGGGTCGGTCTGGTCACCGCCGCGACCTTCGGCTCCGCCCTCTCCGTGCCGGTGCACGGGCTGTGCACCCTGGACGGTCTCGCGTACGCCGCGGGCCGGGCCGGGCTGGAGGGCCCGTTCGCCGTCGCGACGGACGCCCGCCGCAAGGAGGTCTACTGGGCGAGATACGACGACCCGCGCACCCGGGTCACCGGGCCCGCCGTCGACCGGCCCGCCGACATCGCCGAACAGCTCGCCGGGCTGCCCGTAGTCGGGGCGGGCGCGGTGCTCTACCCCGAGGCGTTCCCGGACGCCCGGGAGCCCGAGCACGTCAGCGCCGGCGCGCTGGCGGCCCTCGCCGCCGAGCGGCTCGCCGCGGGCGCGGAGCTGCTGCCGCCGCAGCCGCTCTACCTCCGCCGGCCCGACGCCCAGGTGCCGAAGAACTACAAGGTGGTCACCCCGAAGTGACGAGCACGACTGCCGTTCTGCGCGAGATGCGCTGGTGGGACATCGATCCGGTGCTGGAGCTCGAACACGAGCTGTTCCCGGACGACGCCTGGTCGGCCGGCATGTTCTGGTCCGAGCTGGCGCACTCCCGCGGCCCCCGGGCCACCCGCCGCTATGTCGTCGCCGAGGACCCCGTCACCGGCCGGATCGTCGGCTACGCGGGCCTCGCCGCGGCCGGCGACCTCGCCGACGTACAGACGATCGGGGTCACCCGCGGCCACTGGGGCGGCGGCCTCGGCTCGGTGCTCCTGACCGACCTGCTGAAGCACGCCACGGCCTTCGAGTGCGCCGAGGTGCTCCTCGAAGTCCGCGTCGACAACACCCGGGCCCAGAAGCTGTACGAACGCTTCGGCTTCGAACCGATCGGCTTCCGGCGCGGCTACTACCAGCCGGGCAACATCGACGCACTCGTCATGCGCCTCCACGTACAGGAACACGTGCGAGAGCACGTACAGGGAACAGAGACTGACTGATGGCTGACGAACCGCTCGTACTCGGCATCGAGACCTCCTGCGACGAGACCGGCGTCGGCATCGTCCGGGGCACCACCCTGCTCGCCGACGCCGTCGCGTCCAGCGTCGACACCCACGCCCGCTTCGGCGGAGTCGTCCCGGAGATCGCCTCCCGCGCCCATCTGGAGGCGATGGTCCCCACCATCGAGCGCGCACTGAAGGACGCCGGGATCAGCGCCCGCGACCTCGACGGCATCTCCGTCACCGCGGGCCCCGGCCTCGCGGGCGCGCTGCTGGTCGGCGTGTCGGCGGCGAAGGCGTACGCGTACGCGCTGAACAAGCCGCTCTACGGGGTGAACCACCTCGCCTCGCACATCTGCGTGGACCAGCTGGAGCACGGCCCGCTGCCCGAGCCGACGATGGCGCTGCTGGTCAGTGGCGGCCACTCCTCGCTGCTGCTCGCGCCGGACATCACCAACGACGTGCGGCCGCTCGGCGCGACCATCGACGACGCGGCCGGCGAGGCCTTCGACAAGATCGCCCGGGTGCTGGACCTGGGCTTCCCCGGCGGCCCGGTCATCGACCGGCTGGCGAAGGAGGGCGACCCGGCCGCGATCGCGTTCCCGCGCGGACTCACCGGTTCGCGCGATGCCGCCTACGACTTCTCCTTCTCGGGACTGAAGACCTCGGTGGCCCGCTGGATCGAGGCCAGGCGCGCGGCGGGCGAGGAGGTGCCGGTACGGGACGTGGCGGCGTCCTTCCAGGAGGCCGTGGTCGACGTGCTCACCCGCAAGGCCGTCCGGGCCTGCAAGGACGAGGGCGTCGACCACCTGATGATCGGCGGCGGGGTCGCCGCCAACTCGCGGCTGCGGGCGCTGGCCGAGGAGCGGTGCGAGCGGGCCGGCATCCGGCTGCGGGTGCCGCGCCCCGGGCTGTGCACCGACAACGGCGCGATGGTCGCGGCGCTGGGCGCGGAGATGGTCGCCCGCAACCGGCCGGCCTCGGACCTGGAGCTGTCCGCGGACTCCTCGCTGCCGGTCACCGACACCCACGTACCGGGCGCCCACGCGCACACCCACGACCACGACCACGTGCACGAGATCAGCAAGGACAACCTCTACTCATGAGCGGTACGACCGTCGCGCTGATGTGGGAGGCCCGTGCCGTGACCGGCCGGGGCGCCGAACTCCTGGAGTGGGCCCGGGCCCGTTCGGCGGAGCTGGCCCGCGAGCCGCTCCGCCGCGAGCTGCTGCGCGCCCCGCAGGACCGGGTCCTGGTCATCACCTGGTGGGAGGGCGCCTACGGTGACGAGCTGCCCGAACTCCCCGAGCCGGACGCCGGGCTGATCACCCGTCCGGTGCACCGCTGGCGCTTCGAGTCGCTGGGGGACTCCGGACCCGCCGGGGGCTGACCGCTGGAGGACCTCCGGCCTGCCGGGGGCCGACCGGTCCCTCAGCCGGTGCCGGACCCCCGGCCCAGCAGGCCCCGGATGATCGCGTCGAGTTCGTCCGTCACGTCGTAGTCGGCGGCGTACGCGCGCCAGTCGTCCTTGATCGCGGCGAGCCGGGGCAGCGCCGCCGTGTCCTGATCGGTCACCATCTCGGGGAAGAAGCGCCTGCTCGGCGGGGTCTGCGCGCGGCGTTCGGCGGCGCGGCGGAATATCAGGTCGCCGTAGACGTAACTCCAGATCGTCCGGTACGCGCGTACCGCCTGGGCCGGGGAGAGGCCGCAGGCGAGCGCCGAGTCGATGATCTCCTCGACCATCCACAGCGCGTTCTTGTCGGTCAGCTCGCCCAGCGCCAGGATGTCCAGCACCCACGGGACCCGCTCCAGGATGCCGTGCATGTGCACGGCCACGGCCAGCAGCCGCTCGCGCGGGTCCTCGGGCAGTTCGGGGCGGGGGAAGGCGGCCGCAGTGCCCGACAGGGTGAGCATCAGCAGCTCGTCCTTGTCCTGCACGTAGTGGTAGAGCGCCATCGGCGTGGAGCCGAGCTCCTTCGCCACCCGCCGCATGCTCAGGGCGTCCACGCCCTCTTCCTCGATGATGCGGCGCGCGATGGAGACCATCGCCTCCGGGTCGAGCCTGCGCGGCCGCCCCACGGATCGTTTGGCAGGAGCCCGGTTCGCAGCCGGTGCCTGCTTCTTCTCTGTCCCTGACACCTGGGCATTGTCTCCCGTGCCGCCGTACCCGTGCCTTCCGGGGCTCTCCCGTGGCTAATTTCTATATGCGTACAATAATTGTCGACCGGATGACCGCGGAGGAAGGGAAAGTCGTGGACGAACAGTCACGGCACACGCGTTGGCTGCTGGTGGTGGCTCTCGCCGTGCAGTTCATGGTGGCGTTGGACATGTCGGTGGTGAACGTCGCGCTGCCGGACATGCGCAGCGATCTGGGCTTCACGCCCCAGGGGCTGCTCTGGGTGGTGAACGCCTACGCGCTGGCCTTCGGCGGGCTGCTGATGCTCGGTGGACGGCTCGCCGATCTGCTCGGCAGCCGCCGGGTCCTGATGGTGGGCCTGGTGCTCTTCGGCGTGGCGAGCCTGGTCGGCGGGCTGGCCGGTTCGCCCGGCACGCTGATCGCGGCGCGGGCGGTGCAGGGGGTCGGGGCCGCCGCGCTCGCCCCGGTCGCCTTCGCGCTGATCGCCCTGGCCTTCCCGGCCGGGCCGGCCCGCTCCCGGGCCCTGGGGATGTGGGGCATGGCGGGCGCGGCGGGCGGCGCGGTCGGCGTGCTCGCGGGCGGGATGCTCACCGACGCGGCGGGCTGGCGCGCGGTGATGCTGGTGAACGTGCCGATCGTGGCCTTCGCGCTGGTGGGCGCCGTGCGCGCCGGACTGCCGGGCGACCGGGGCCGGACCGGCGGCCGGCTCGACGTCGCGGGAGCGCTGCTGGCCACCACCGGTACGACGCTGCTGGTCCTCGGGCTGGTCCGCACCTCGACCGACGCCTGGGGATCCGCCCGGACCCTGGGCACCCTCGGCGCCGCCGTACTGCTGCTGATCGCCTTCGTCGCCGTCGAACTGCGCACCAGCACCCCGCTGCTCCGCCCCGGGCTGCTGAAGGGGCGGCCGGTCCTGGCCGCGAATCTGTTCTGCCTGCTGCTCAGCTCCGGGCAGTTCGCCTCGTTCTACTTCGTCTCGCTCTACATGCAGCAGGTGCTCGGCTACGGGCCGACCGCCGCCGGTGTCTCCTTCCTGCCGTTCACGGCGGGCGTGGTGACCGGCTCGGTCATCGCCACCCGCACGGTCGCGACGTTCGGCACCGGACGGCTGCTGGCGCTCGGCGGCGTCCTGGCCGCGCTCGGCCTCGCCGGATTCGCCGCGACCGCCCAGGCCGACGGCAGCTTCCTGTACTCGATCCTCGGCCCGTCGCTGGTCTGCAGCGTCGGCGTCGGGATGTGCTTCGTACCGCTCGGCACGGCGGCCACGACCGATGTGGCGCCCGACGAGACGGGCATGGCCTCCGGGCTGCTGAACAGCGCCCGCCAGGTGGGCGGCTCGCTGGGGCTCGCGATGCTGGTCACCGTCGCCGCCCGGGTCACCGGCGACGGGCACCGCCCGGCCGACCTGGCGGCCGGGTACTCGGCGGCGTTCTGGGTCTGTGCCGGACTGCTCGTGGTAGCCGCGGCCGCGGCCCTGCTGCTGCTTCCGAAGACCTCGGCGCGGGGCGCCGAGTCCACCGCCGAGGCAGCCGCGGATGCCGCCCCGGATGTTGCTGCGGATGCCGGTCCGGTGGCCGGTCGGGAAGATTCTCAGAAGAATTTCCAGGGAGCTGTCGATCCGGCCCGGGCCCGTTCGACGCAAGGGTGAGAGACGGGGAGAGCCCCCGCCCTCCCGACCGAGGAGTCACCATGCCGCGCTTCATGTCGCTGATCCGCATCGACGAGCAGAACCCCTACGACGAGCCCGACCCCGGGTTCGAGGCCCGGATGGGTGCGCTCTTCGAGGAGATCACCAAGGCCGGCGTCATGCTGGAGACGGCCGGGCTCACCCCGACCTCGCAGGGTTCCAGGGTCACCTGGTCAGGCGGGAAGCTCAGCCAGACCGACGGGCCCTTCACCGAGACCAAGGAAGTCGTCGGCGGCTACGCCATCCTCCAGGCCAAGGACATGGCGGAGGCCCTGGAATGGACCCGGCGCTTCCTGCGGGTCCACCCGGAGAGCTGGACCGTCACCTCCGAGGTCCGCCGGATCGACGAGGCCACCACGGGCCCCTGACCGGCCCGCTTGCCCCGCCCCGGCACGGCTGCTGTGATGAGTGATCATGACGGCAGCAAGCCCAAAAGCGGCGGTCGAAGCGGTCTTCAGGATCGAGTCGGCGCGGATCGTCGCAGGTGTCACCCGCATCGTGCGGGACGTCGGCATCGCCGAGGAACTCGCACAGGACGCCCTGGTGGCCGCACTGGAACAGTGGCCGGAGTCAGGTGTCCCGGACCGGCCGGGCGCCTGGCTCATGGCCACCGCCCGGCACCGCGCGATCGACCTCGTACGCCGCAGGGAGACGTACGCGCGCAAGCTCGCCGAGGTGGGGCGGTTCCTGGCGGACGTGCCGCCGCCCGAGCCCGCCGGAACGGACGACATCGACGACGATCTGCTCCGGCTGATCTTCACCGCCTGCCACCCGGTGCTCTCCACCGAGGCCCGGATCGCCCTCACCCTGCGGCTGCTCGGCGGCCTCACCACCGAGGAGATCGCCCGCGCCTTCCTGGCCCCGGAACCGACCGTCGCCCAGCGCATCGTCCGGGCGAAACGGACCCTGGGCCGCGAGGGCGTCCCCTTCGAGGTGCCCACCGGGCCGGAGCGCGCCGCCCGCCTCGGTTCCGTGCTCGAAGTCATCTACCTGATCTTCAACGAGGGCTACGCGGCCACCGCGGGCGACGACTGGCTGCGCCCGGCGCTCTGCGAGGACGCGCTGCGGCTGGCCCGGGTGCTGGCCGGGCTGATGGAGCGGGAGCCCGAGGTCCACGGCCTGGCGGCGCTGCTGGAGCTCCAGGCCTCGCGCACCGTCGCCAGGACCGGGCCGGACGGTGCGCCGGTGCTGCTCGCCGACCAGAACCGGGCCCGCTGGGACCGCCTGCTGATCCGGCGCGGGGTCGCGGCCCTGGAGCGGGCCGTGGCGGCGACCGAGGAGGGAGCCGGGCTCGGCCCGTACACCGTGCAGGCCGCGATCGCCGTCTGTCACGCGCGCGCCGTGACGTACCGGGACACCGACTGGGCCACCATCGCCGCCCTCTACGACCGCCTCGCCGCGATCGCGCCGTCCCCGGTGGTCGAGCTGAACCGGGCCGTGGCCGTCTCGATGGCGCGCGGCCCGGCCGCCGGCCTCGCTCTGGTCGACGCCCTGACCGGCGAACCGGCGCTCAGGGACTACCACCTGCTGCCCAGCGTGCGCGGGGACCTGCTGGCCAGGTCGGGGCGCATGGACGAGGCCCGGGCGGAGTTCCTGCGGGCGGCCGGACTGGCCCGCAACGAACGGGAACGGGCGATGCTCCTGGAGCGCGCCGGGCAGCCGGCCCGCGACGGCCGATGAGTTCCGGTCACCGCACGGGTCTACCTTCCACAGCCTCCGCGCCACCCGACAGGAGCAGACCATGCAGAAGATCACCACCTTCCTCTGGTTCGACACCCGGGCGGAGGAAGCCGCGAACTACTACGTGTCCCTCTTCGGCGGCGATTCGAAGGTGCTCAGGACGACCTACTACAACGACGCGGCGCCGGGACGGACGGGATCGGTGATGACCGTCCAGTTCCGGCTGGCCGGCCAGGAGTACGTCGCGCTCAACGGCGGCCCGCAGTTCCCCTTCACCGAGGCGATCTCGCTCTCCGTGGACTGCGCCACGCAGGAGGAGCTGGACACCCTGTGGGCCGAGTTCACCGCCGAGGGCGAGGAGGGGCGGTGCGGCTGGCTCAAGGACAAGTACGGCCTGTCCTGGCAGCTCGTGCCCCGCGGCTTCGACGAGGCGCTGTCCGACCCGGACCCGGCCAGGGCGGAGCGGGCCATGAAGGCGATGATGGGCATGCGGAAGCTGGACATCGAGGCACTGCGCAACGCCTGAAACCGGCCCCGCGCGGGGTCGGTAGGGTCATGCACATGTCTCGACGAGCGCAACTGCCGCCGCCACCACCGCCCGTGGAAATACGTTCCTGGCCCGACCGGGAAGCCATGCTCACCGACCGGGCCGCGGTGCTCGGGGAGTTGGTGCGGGCCCATGTCGCGCCGGGACGGCTGGCGATGCTGTGGCTGTGGGGCTCGATCTGCGCGCTCGGCTGGCTCCTGGTGGGCACCGCGATCATGACCTTCGAGGAGTCGTACGACATCATCAGCGCCGGAATAGGCGTGATCATCGCCGCCATGGGCGTCGGCTGCATGGTGCCGGCGGTCGTCCTTGTCGTCGTCGGCCTGCGCCGCGACCGCAGGATCCGCCGACTGCTCGACGCCTGGGGCGCGTTGGACCGCGATCCGGCACGCGACGCGGCGCTGCGGATGCCGGGCGCCGGCACCGCCTGGCTGGTGATGTCCTTCGTGCTGTGCGCGGTCGGGCTGGTCACCTGCTTCGCCGTCCCGGCGGCCGCCACCGCGGAGAGGGACAGCTACAGCCTGGTCGCCCTGACCATGGGGCTCGGGCTGGTCGCCTGGCTCGTCGGACTGATCGGCGTCGTCAAGGCGTTCGCCCACCGCCGCTGGGTGCGGCGGGTGCTGATCGGAGCGCCCGCTCCGGAGCCGCTGATCTCCGTCGGGGGCGGTGCCCACCGCTGAGCGCGGACCTATCCTGACGGGACAGGTGAGTCGCACAGGGGGAACAGGGGGAGGCCGACATGGAGTGGTACTGGTGGGTGCTCATCATCTTCTGGACGGGCGGCTTCGGATGGGCCGTCGACAACGTCCGTACGGCGCTGCGCAATCGGCACACCCGCAAGCTGGAACTGATCGAGGCGGCCCGGCAGGAGCGGCTGGCCCTGGAATCGGCCAACCAGCCGCCGGAGCCCGTCTGCGGCTGTACGCACCACCTCGCCAAGCACGACAAGCAGGGCAAGTGCCACGAGCGGGTCGAGGTGCCGACGGCCTGGGACGAGGCCAAGAAGCCGGTCCGTTTCGAGTCCGGGCAGTGCAACTGCCAGCAGTACGTGGGTCCTGAGCCGCTTTCACAGGTGTACGCCCCGGACCTGACCGACCGCGCCTGAGGCCCGCCGGTCAGGCCGGGCCGGCGAGCGGGTGGCCGATCAGCATCGTCGGTGCGCCGGCCACCCGGGTCAGGAAGACCGTCGCGGAGTTGGGCCCCTGGAGCTTCATCCTGCGGCGCAGCTCCTCCGGTTCGACCGCCGAGCCGCGCTTCTTGACGGTCAGTACGCCCACCTTCCGCTCGCGCAGCAGCGCCTTCAGTTTCTTCATGTTGAAGGGCAGCTGGTCGGTGATCTCGTACCCGGAGGTGTACGGGGACTCGTACCGCTCGTCGCCGGTGATGTACGCGATCGTCCCGTCGATCAGCCGGCCGTCGCACCGGGCCACGAGGTCGGCGACCAGATGGGCGCGGATGACGGCGCCGTCCGGCTCGTACAGATAGCGGCCGACCGGGCCGACCGGCGGTGCGGGCAGCGGGGCCGCGGCCCACAGGCCGGCCCCGGCCGGGAGCACGGTGGCGCGGAACGAACCGGCCGCGAAGCCCTCGCCGAACCAGAGCACCGCCTCCTTCACGTCGCCGCCGTCCGAGATCCACTCGGCCTCGGCCTGCGCCGGGATCGCCTCGTGCGGGATGCCCGGGGCGATCTTCAGGGCCGCGCGGGGTGCCGCGAGCGCGGCACCGGTCGCCCAGGAGAGCGGCGGGGAGTACGCCTCGGGGTCGAAGATCCGGCCCCTGCCGCCGCGCCGGGCCGGGTCGACGAAGACCGCGTCGTACGGCGAGGTGTCGATGTCGGCGACATCGGCGCACCGCACCTCGATCAGACCGTCCAGGCCCAGCGCGGCGGCGTTGGCGCGGGCCACCTCGGCGGTCAGCGGGTCGCGGTCGACGGCGAGGACGGACACGCCCTCCCGCGCGAGCGCGATCGCGTCGCCCCCGATCCCGCAGCACAGGTCGGCGAGGCTCCGCACCCCGCCCGCCGCGAACCGCCGCGCGCGATGGGTGGCCACCGACGTGCGGGTCGCCTGCTCGACGCCGTTCGGCGTGAAGAACATCCGGTGCGCGTCCTCGGCGCCGAACTTCGCCACCGCCCGCTGCCGCAGCCGCGCCTGCCCCAGCGCCGCCGAGACCAGCGGGGCCGGGTGGGAGCGGCGCAGCCGGGTGGCGGTGGCGAGTTCCCGGGAGGGGTCGTACGACCGCAGTTCGGCCAGCAGCCCGGCGCCCTCGGGGGTGCGCAGGGCGTGGAAGGCGGCAATGGGGTCTCCCTCGCCCGGGCCCGGGGGAGGGCCGGGGGCGTCGGACCGGTCGTCGGCGGGCGGGTCGTTCGGGGCGAGAGCGTTCACCTGCCCCATTGTGAGCCAGCCGGGTAGACCGCCGGGCCGGGCGGCGGTGTCGGACCGGGCGGCCGTTCCCGGGCTGGCAGTATGCGGCGCCATGCAGCTTGTACGACAAAACGAAAAAAACACCATGAAGTGGCATGGGTCGGTCATGCCCCGGTCCGGGCGCGGCCGGGGCTCCGGCGTGCACCGGCCCGCCCGTGCCGTACTGGCCGCACTCCTGGTCGCCGCGGTCGGCTCGGGCTGCGCCTCCGGGTCCGGCGGGCAGCCGGGTGACACCGAGCACCGGGACCGGCCGCTGGCCGGGAACCCGGGCTCGAACCCGGAGCTGATCCCCACCGTGAGTCCTGGCGTCAACCCCGGCGCCGGGCACCCGGGCGGTCCCGGGCGGCGCGCGGGCCGGGACCGGGCACCCGGTGGAACCCATGAGAACGCGCAGCTCAGCCCCGCCGTACGGGCGACGCTCGCCAAGAAGTGGGGGCTGGACAAGACGCCGCTGGTCGCACCGCGGCCCCCCGCCGTGAAGCCGCGCCTCACCACCCGCGAGGGGTTCGAGGTGAAGGGTGGCGACGACTCGCTGCCGCCGGTCTTCACCACCGTCCCGACCAAGGACCGGGTCGTCTTCCTGACGATGGACGACGGCTCCGAGAAGGACCCCGAGCTGTTGCGGATGATGGACGAGCTGGACATCCCGTACAGCGCGTTCCTCAGCGACTACGAGGTGAGCGACAACTACGGGTACTTCGGAGAGGCGCAGCGGCTGGGCGTCGGCATCAACAACCACACGCTCAACCACCCCTACCTGCCCGGACTCTCCTACGCCGGGCAGGAGCGCGAGATCTGCGGAGAGCAGGAGATCATCGAGAAGCGGTTCGGCAAGCGGCCCGCCCTCTTCCGCCCGCCGTACGGCAACTACAACGGGGACACCCTCCGCATCGCGAAGTCCTGCGGGATCAGGGCCGTGCCCCTCTGGAACGCCGAGGCGTTCCCGGACCACATGGAGTGGCGCGAGGAGGACGAGGACCTGCACCCGGGCGACATCATCCTCACCCACTTCCGGGGCCGCGGTGAATGGGACGGCAGCATGACCGACCTGGTCCGGGCCGTCATGAAGACCGTCACGGACCGGGGTTACGCCGTGGCCCGGCTGGAGGACTACGTATGAGAAGGGCGCACCGGCTGCTGGCCGGACTGCTGGTGGCCGGTGCGCTCCTCACCACCACCGGCTGCGCGCAGTCGGTGGATCCGATCGAACGGCTGGGCCGCAAGGCCGCGCAGAAGGTGAACCATCCGTCGCCGACGCCGGCGGCGGGCCCGCCCGCGCGGCCGTGCGGAACGGTCCGGCCCGCCCGTACGTTGCCCCCGTGTTGTCCGGACTGTTGTCCGGACCGCGCCCCGGCGGTGACGCCACGACCGTCCGAATTGGCACTCCGCTTGACCGAGTGCTAATCCCGGTCATAGTCTCGGTGCTGGCACTCACCACTGGAGAGTGCCAGCAGTACTGCGCGACTGGCAGGTCCGGCACCCGCGACGACGGATCGACCTGGTCGCCACCCAAGACTGTTACCCCGTGAGATCTCCGAAGGGGGAGACCGGATCGTGTCGACCGCCAGCACCAAGGTTGCGATCAAGCCGCTCGAGGACCGCATTGTGGTCCAGCCGCTCGACGCCGAGCAGACCACGGCCTCCGGCCTGGTCATTCCGGACACCGCCAAGGAGAAGCCCCAGGAGGGCGTCGTCCTGGCCGTGGGCCCGGGCCGCTTCGAGAACGGCGAGCGCCTTCCGCTCGACGTCAAGACCGGCGACGTCGTGCTGTACAGCAAGTACGGCGGCACCGAGGTGAAGTACAACGGCGAGGAGTACCTCGTCCTCTCGGCTCGCGACGTGCTCGCGATCATCGAGAAGTAATTCACCCACGTTTGCTTCTGTTCTGCGCCCCTGGCCCCCTGCGAATAACCAGCCGGGCGGTCGGGGGCGCAGTTCGTTCGAGAGGAAAGCTCAGCTCCCATGGCGAAGATCCTGAAGTTCGACGAGGACGCCCGTCGCGCCCTTGAGCGCGGCGTCAACAAGCTTGCCGACACGGTCAAGGTGACGATCGGCCCCAAGGGCCGCAACGTCGTCATCGACAAGAAGTTCGGCGCTCCCACCATCACCAACGACGGTGTCACCATCGCGCGCGAGGTCGAGCTCGACGACCCGTACGAGAACCTCGGCGCCCAGCTGGTGAAGGAGGTGGCGACCAAGACCAACGACGTCGCGGGTGACGGTACGACCACCGCGACCGTGCTGGCCCAGGCGCTCGTCCGCGAGGGTCTGCGCAACGTCGCCGCCGGTGCTTCCCCGGCCGCCCTGAAGAAGGGCATCGACGCCGCGGTCAAGGCCGTGTCCGAGGAGCTCCTCGCGACCGCCCGGCCGATCGACGACAAGACCGACATCGCCGCCGTGGCCGCGCTCTCCGCGCAGGACCCGCAGGTCGGCGAGCTCATCGCGGACGCGATGGACAAGGTCGGCAAGGACGGTGTCATCACCGTCGAGGAGTCCAACACCTTCGGTCTGGACCTCGACTTCACCGAGGGCATGGCCTTCGACAAGGGCTACCTGTCCCCGTACATGGTGACCGACCAGGAGCGTATGGAGGCCGTCCTCGACGACCCGTACATCCTGATCCACCAGGGCAAGATCGGCTCGATCCAGGAGCTGCTCCCGCTGCTGGAGAAGGTCATCCAGGCCGGTGGCTCCAAGCCGCTGCTGATCATCGCCGAGGACGTCGAGGGCGAGGCGCTGTCGACCCTCGTCGTCAACAAGATCCGTGGCACCTTCAACGCCGTCGCGGTGAAGGCCCCGGGCTTCGGTGACCGCCGCAAGGCCATGCTCGGCGACATCGCCACCCTCACCGGTGCGACCGTCATCGCCGAGGAGGTCGGCCTCAAGCTCGACCAGGCCGGTCTGGACGTGCTGGGCACCGCCCGCCGCGTCACCGTCTCCAAGGACGACACCACGATCGTGGACGGCGGCGGCGAGCCCGGCGACGTCAAGGGCCGGGTCAACCAGATCAAGGCCGAGATCGACGCCACCGACTCCGACTGGGACCGCGAGAAGCTCCAGGAGCGCCTCGCGAAGCTGGCCGGCGGCGTGTGCGTGATCCGCGTCGGTGCCGCCACCGAGGTGGAGCTCAAGGAGAAGAAGCACCGTCTGGAGGACGCCATCTCCGCGACCCGCGCCGCGGTCGAGGAGGGCATCGTCTCCGGTGGTGGCTCCGCTCTGGTCCACGCCGTCAAGGTCCTTGAGGGCAACCTCGACAAGACCGGCGACGAGGCCACCGGTGTCGCGGTCGTGCGCCGCGCCGCCGTCGAGCCGCTGCGCTGGATCGCCGAGAACGCCGGCCTTGAGGGCTACGTCATCACCTCGAAGGTCTCCGAGCTCGACAAGGGCCAGGGCTTCAACGCCGCGACCGGCGAGTACGGCGACCTGGTGAAGGCCGGCGTCATCGACCCGGTCAAGGTCACCCGCTCCGCGCTGGAGAACGCCGCGTCCATCGCGTCGCTGCTGCTCACGACCGAGACCCTGGTCGTCGAGAAGCCGGCCGAGGAAGAGGCCGAGGCCGGCCACGGCGGCCACGGTCACTCGCACTGACGCGTAGCCGCTGAGGGCTCCTGGCCCTCGGAAGGCCGGCAGTCGAAGAAGGCCCCCTGTCCCACCGCTCGGCGGTGGGACAGGGGGCCTTCCGGCGTTCCGGAGCGTGCTTCAGGCCGAGTGGCTCAGGCTTCCGGAGTGCACCGGGTCCGCGAAGGGCAGGCCGGACGCGAACCGCTCCAGCTCGTCCAGCGCCTGGTCCGCCATCCGGTGCAGCTCGTCGCCCAGCGAACCCGCGACGTGCGGGGTGAGCAGCACGTTCGGCAGGGTGTACAACGGCGAATCGGCGGGCGGCAGTTCGGGGTCCGTCACGTCCAGGACCGCCTGGAGACGCCCGGCCGTCAGCTCGGGCAGCAGCGCGTCCTCGTCGATCAGCGAACCGCGCGCCGTGTTGATCAGCGTCGTCCCGGGCGCCATCGCGGCCAGCTGCGCCGCGCCGATCAGGTGGTGGGTCTCCGGCAGCTGGGGCGCGTGCACCGAGACGACGGAGCTGCTCGCGCACAGCTCGTCGAGGGAGGTGAGCCGTACGCCGAGCCGGGCCGCCTCCGCGTCGTCCACGTACGGGTCGTACAGCAGCACGTCCAGGTCGAACGGGCGCAGCAGCTCGATCACGCGCCGGCCGATCCGGGAGGCGCCGACGATGCCGACGGTACGGCGGTAGTTGCCGGTCCCGTCGAGTTCCGCGAGCCAGTCGTGGTCGGCGCGCAGCTCGCGGTAGCGGTCCGCGGAGCGCAGTATCCGCTTGCCGGCGAACAGGATCGCGGCGAGGGTGAATTCGGCGACCGGCAGGGCGTTGGCCCCGGCAGCCGATGTGACGGTGATGCCGCGTTCCCAGCAGGCTTCGGTGATGTGGTGCTTCACGGAACCCGCGGCGTGCACCACGGCCCGCAGCCGGGGCGCGGCGGCCAGTACTTCGGCGGTGAGCGGTGTCGCGCCCCAGCAGGTGAACAGCACCTCGGCCTCGGCGAGCGCGGCGGCCACCTCGGGCGTCGGGTCGGCCAGGTCGTGGGCGACGAAGGCCGGGTCGGTACGGGTGAGGGCGGCCAGCCGGGTGCGGTGGCGGTCGGCGAGGAGGCGGTCGGCGATGCCGGGCCCCATCGCGAGCAGGGCCGTCGGCCGGTTGTCAGTGGCGTGGGGCATGGTGGAACTCGTACTCCTCAGGGCTCGCGGTGAGGTCACTTGACGCTGCCGGCGGTCAGTCCGGCCTTCCAGTGCCGCTGCAGCGAGACGAAGGCGACGATCAGGGGGATGACGGCGAGGAGCGACCCGGTGACGACGAGCGGGTAGAAGCTCGGCTCGCCGTGGGTGTTGGTGTTCCAGGAGTACAGACCGAGGCTCAGCGGGAAGAGCTTGCGGTCCGAGAGCATCACGAGGGGGAGGAAGAAGTTGTTCCAGATCGCGGTGAACTGGAAGAGGAAGACCGTCACGAAGCCCGGCATGACCATGCGCAGTCCGATGGACCAGAAGACGCGCAGCTCGCCGGCCCCGTCGATACGGGCGGCCTCCAGGGCCTCGTTCGGTATGTAGCCGGTGCTGAACACTCGGGCGAGATACACGCCGAACGGGTTGACCAGCACCGGGATCAGCACGGACCAGTAGGTGTTGACCAGGCCGGTCTTGGAGGCCAGGAGATACATCGGCAGGGCGAGCGCCGTGGTGGGCACCAGTACGCCCATCAGCACGAGGCCGAACAGCTTCTCCTTGCCCCGGAACTCGTACTTGTCGAAGGCGTATCCCGCGGCGACGCAGATCAGCGAGCAGACGATCGCCCCGCCGCCCGCGTACATGAGGCTGTTGAGGTACCAGCGGAAGTAGATGCCGTCGCCGTAGGAGGCCAGGTTCGACAGGTTCTCACCGAGGTTGAAGCCCTCGAAGGAGAAGGCGTTGCCCGCGAGCAGACCGCCGGTGTCCTTCGTTGCGGCGGTGACCAGCCAGACGAGGGGGAAGAGCATGTAGACGACGGCGAGCACGAGAAAGCCGTTGACGGCGGTCTTCGACATCCAGCGGCTGCGGGAGGCGGGGGAGTTCATGCTTTCTTGCCCTTCCGGCCGGTGAAGCGGGTGACGACGAAGGACAGCAGCGCGGCCGTGAGCGCCAGCAGGATGGAGGCGGCCGCGGCGAGACCGTAGTCGTTGCGTTCGAAGGCCGCGGTGTACGCGTACATGTTCGGCGTCCAGGTGGAGGTGACGGCGGAGCCGGTCCCCTTGTTGAGGATCAGCGGCTCGGTGAACAGCTGGAGCGAGCCGATGACCGTGAACAGCGCGACCATCACGACGGAGGCGCGGATCAGCGGAACCTTGATGCTGAGCGCGACGCGCCAGGCTCCGGCCCCGTCGACCGTCGCCGCTTCGAGCACGGAGCGGTCGATCGCCTGCAACGCGGCATAGAAGATCACCATGTTGTAGCCGAGCCACTCCCACAGGGCGATGTTGACGATGGAGGGAAGGGCGCCTTCGGGGGAGAAGAAGTCGAAGCCGATCCCGCCCGACTCCATGGCGCTGACCACCGGGCTGAGCTGCGGCGTGTAGAGGTACACCCAGATCAGCGCGGCGATGATGCCGGGCACGGCGTGCGGCAGGAAGAGCGCGAGCTGGAAGAACCGGCGGGCGCGGGCCAGCGTGGAGTCCAGCAGCAGGGCGAGGGCGAGGGCTCCGATGAGCAGCAGCGGAATGTAGAACAGGCAGTATCCGAGGAGTACGCCGAAGCCCTCGCGGAACGCCCGGTCGCCCAGGGCCGCCGTGTAGTTGTCGAGTCCGCTGAAGACGGTCTCGGTGCCGCCGAAGCCCAGGCCGGACTGCTTCTCGGTGAACAGGCTGAGCCAGACCGCGTAACCGATCGGCAGCAGCATGGCCACGGTGAACAGTACGAAGAAGGGCCCCAGCAGGATGGCGGCGGCTCTGGTCGTCCGGGCGCGCTTCATCAGCCTGCGTCCTCGACCTTCAGCCCGCGCTTCTTCAGCTCGGCGACCGTGGCGTCGTGCCCGGCCTTCACGGCGTCCTTGATGGTGGTGCCACCGCTGGCGACCTTGCCGAACTGGTCCTTCATGGTGGTGTTCGTGGTGCCGGTGGTCGGGCCCCAGTTCCAGTTCGGGCCGATCGACGTCGCGGCGCCCTCGAAGACCTGGTAGATGTCCTCGCCGCCGTAGAAGCCGGCGTCGAAGGCCTTCTTGGCGACCGGGCGCAGTGCCGAAGCGGCCGGGAAGGCGCTCGAAGTGCCGGACTCGATGCGGGCCTTGATGCCGTCCTCGGTGGTCGACATCCAGGTGGCGAACTCGACCGCGGCCTTCGCCTTCTTGCTGGTCTTGGTCACCGCGAAGGTGGAGCCGCCGAGCATGCCGCTGGCGGGCTTGCCGTCCCAGCTGGGCATCGGGGCGACGGCCCACTTGCCGCTCTGCTCGGGCAGCGTGCCCTTGAGGACGCCCGCGCCCCAGGCGGCGCCGAGGTAACCGACCGTGCCGCCGTTCTTGAGGGAGTTGGTCCACTCGGGGCTGAACGAGGCGTTGGCGCGGATCAGGTCGTCGTCGAGCAGACCCTGCCAGTAGTCGGCGACCTTGTTGGTGGCCGCGTCGGCGGTGCTGACCTTCCAGGTGTCGCCCTCGGGCTTGTACCACTGGGCGCCGGCCTGCCAGGCCATCGCCTGGAACGTGGTCGGGTCGTCGGGGAAGAAGGTGCCGATGCGGGCCTTCTTGTCGGCCTTCTTGACCTTCTCTGCGGCCTTGCGGAACTCGTCCCAGGTCTTGGGGACCTCGACGCCGTACTTCTCGAACAGGTCCTTGCGGTAGTAGAAGGACTGCGGCGAGGCGTCGAACGGAACGGCCCAGTTCTTGCCGCCGAGCGTCGTCAGTTCGACCGCCTGCGGCAGCAGCTTCTTGCGGATGTCCTCGGTGAAGTACTCGCCGATGTCCTGGAGCGCGCCCTGGCTGACGTACTCCGGAAGCTGCGGGTACTCGATGGAGACCAGGTCGGGCGCGTTGCCGGCCTTGACCGCGTTGGAGATCTTGGCGTAGCCGCCCGCGTTGCCGGACGGGATCTCCTCGTACACCACCTTGATGTTCTTGTGCGAGGCGTTGAACGCGTCAACGACCTCCTTGGACCCCTTGGCCCAGCCCCAGAAGGTGATGCTGACGGGCTTGCCGTCGGTTCCGGCGGCTGCGGAGTCGTCGTCGCCGCCGCCACAGGCCGTGAGAAGGGCGAGGGCGGTGGCGGTGCCGACAACGGCGAGGGACGTTCTGCTCGGACTGCGGCTCACAGCGAGGCTCCTGAACTGGCGGCGACATTGGCGTTGGCCGTGATCCTTGGACCAGTCGTGACCGAAGTCAAGAGCGAAAGATCGATTGATCGAAAAAAGATCAGATTAGTTATGAACGGACGTACGTGGGATACCCTGCGGAATCGGGCACGGAAGCGGCGGAAACACCTAGGAGGGGTGCGCCCCGCACGATTCCCTGACCCTCAGCTGCGGCAGCAGCGTCAGATGGCGCCGGGGAGCGCCCTCGCTCTGCCCCAGCCGTTCCACCAGCAGCTCCGTGGCGTGCCGGCCCACCTCGCGCTTGGGCGGCGCCACCGCGGTGAGCGGGGTGTCCGCGAGTGCCGCCACCTCGTCGTCGTAGGCGATCAGGGCCAGGTCCTGCGGCACCCGCACGCCCAGTTCGGCCAGGCGCTGCACCACCTGGATCGCGTCCACGTCGTTGTGGATCAGGGCCGCCGTGGCCACCCCCGAAAGCACCGCCTCGCGCAGCGCCTGCACGGCCTCCTCGAAGGCGTCCGGGGCGAGTTCGGCCGGTACGGAATCGATCACGTCCTGCGGTGCGCGCAACCCGAGCACGGCCAGCGCCTCCCGGTACCCGGACCGCACCGCGACGGCGGTCGGGGAGTCCGCGCGGGCCATCAGCAGCGGTGCCCCGTGTCCGAGGTCCACCAGGTGGCGTACCGCCAGCAGCACGCCGTGCGCGTGGTCCGAGCAGACCCGGTCCAGGCCGTCCAGCGGGGAGCCCGCGGTGGGCCTGCGCTCCAGCAGGACGGTCGGCACGGGCAGTGAGGTGATCCAGTCGCCGAACGCGGCGGGGTCGCCCGGGTCCTGCCAGCCGGGTGCGATCAGCAGCCCCTCGGCGCCCGCGGAGAGCAGGCCCTCGGTGCGGGCCTGGTCCTCCTGCGGCCGGTAGTCGGAGATCCGCAGTATCAGCCTGGCCCCGGCCTTCGCGGCGGCCTCGTGGGCACCGCGGATGACCTCGGCGAAGTAGTAGGTCGACGAGGGCGCGAGCATGCCGAGGACCAGTCCGCTGCCGCCGGCCCCGGGGCCGGCGGCGCCCGGGGCGGCGTCCTGCGGCCAGGACACCGAACCGTGGACCCGGTCGAGCAGGCCGCGGCCGGCCAGCTCCTCCACGTCCCGGCGCGCCGTGACGGGCGAGACCCCCAGCAGCGAGGCCAGGTCCGAGACCCGGGCCGAACCCCGTTCCCGTACCAGCCCGAGCAGGCGGTCATGACGTTCAGCAGCACTTTCGCGCACGGCAGCAGTCCCCTCGCAGTGTGGTGGCCCCGGCCCCCGGTCCGGCCGGCGCCGGGGCCCGTCTTCCGACCCTAGACCAACGTGATCGAACGATGGGAGTTTCGATCATTCAAACGCAATCCATTGACGTTCGATCAATCCAAGTCCAGGATTCCCGGCGATGCGGACTCGTCCCCGTCCCGACGCCGACTGTTCGCCCGATCCTGACTGTTCGTACGGAGGAATTGTGAGACATCGCGTCACCGCTGCGGCGCTCGCGGCCCTGACCGCCGCAGGCGGCCTGACCGTCGCGAGCCAGACCGCCGCGCAGGCCGCGCCGGCCGGCCGCACCTTCCACGTCGACTGCGCCGCGGACCCGGCCGGTGCCACCGGCGGCAAGCGGCACCCCTGGACCTCGCTCGCCGAGGCCAACGCGCACACCTACGGCCCCGGCGACCGGCTCCTGTTCAAGCGCGGCGTCACCTGCACCGGCACCCTCGCCCCCACCGGCACCGGCTCCGCCCGCGCCCCGTTCACCATCGCCGACTACGGCAACGGCCCGGCCCGCGCCAGGCTCGACGGCGCGGGCGCCCACGACGTCGTCCTGCTCGCCAACACCCAGTACGTGCACCTCAAGGCACTGGAGATCACCAACGCCGACAACCCCGGCAGCGAGCGCAACGGCGTCCGCCTCCGCCTCACCGACTACGGCGTCGCCCGCGGCTTCGACATCTCCGGCCTCTACATCCACGATGTGCGCGGCGGCGACTACAAGACGGTCTCCGGCTCCAGCGCGATCCACATCGCCGTCGAGGGCACGGCGAAGGCCAGCTGGTACGACGGCCTGGACATCGGCAACAACCGCATCGAGGACGTCGACCGCGAGGGCATCTACTTCAAGTCGACCTTCTCCAAGCGCGATCTGGTCGGCCAGCAGCAGGACCCGAACGTCTACCCGGGGGAGTGGACGCCCAGCACCGGCGTCCGCATCCACCACAACACGCTGAAGTCCCTGGCCGGCGACGGGATGAAGCTCGACACCACCAGCGGTGCCCGGGTCGACCACAACCGGGTCGACGGCTTCCAGCTCCGCTCGCCCTCCGCCAACGCGGGCATCTGGACCTTCAACACCGACGACACCACCGTCGAGTACAACGAGGTCTCCGGCGGCGGCAACACCCACGACGGAATGTCCTTCGACGCCGACGGCGCCTCCCAGAACACCGTCTTCCAGTACAACTACAGCCACGACAACAAGGGCGGCTTCCTGCTGATCTGCCCGTACAGCGGCGCCAAGACCATCGGCACGGTCGCCCGGTACAACGTCAGCAGCAACGACGGCGCCCGCCTCGTCCAGAACTGCTGGGGCCCGATCCTGGGCACCGAGATCTACAACAACACCTTCCACAACAAGGAGCAGATCCCCGGCTACCTCGTCCAGGACGACGCCGGCAGCCCCGCCACCACCCAGCACGAACTGGCCATCCGCAACAACGTCTTCGTGAGCGAGGGCACCGGCGGCTACGCCTTCAAGAACCCGACCCCCGGGCTCTCCTTCGACCACAACGCCTTCTACGGCATCGACATGACCCGCCCGAACCCCGGCGGCATCACGGCGGACCCGAAGCTCCGGGCCGACTTCCGGCTCGGCGCCGGCTCCCCCGCCCTCGCCGCCGGAGCCGTCATCGAGAACAACGGCGGCAAGGACTACTTCGGCAACCGGATCAGGCCCGGCGCTCCCAACATCGGCGCCTACGCGGCCCGCGGAGTGCGGTAACCGACCGCTCACTGAGGACCGTACTTGCGGCCTGTCTTGGAGGTCATCCCTCCGAGCAGGCCGCGCGGTGTCACCTTCACGACCCCCATCAGCGCCTTGTACCGGGGATCCGGGACCGAGACCGACTTGCCGCGCGCCAGGTCCGCCAGCGCCGTCGCCACCAGCTTGTCCGCGTCGAGCCACATCCAGCCCGGGATGTTGCCGGTCCCCATCCCGGCCCGCTGGTGGAACTCCGTCCGTACGAACCCGGGGCACAGCGCCATCAGCCGGACACCCGTACCGGCCATGTCCTTCGCCGCGCCCTGGGTGAACTGCACGACCCACGCCTTGGACGCGCCGTACGTCCCGCGCGGCACGAACGCGGCCACCGAGGCCACGTTGACCACACCGCCCCGGCCGCGCTCCCGCATTCCGGCCGCCGCAGCCGAGGTCAGCCGCAGCACCGCCTCGCAGTGCACCTTCAGCATCTTCAGCTCATCGGCCATGGGCACGTCCAGATAGTGGCCCTTGTTGCCGAACCCGGCATTGTTGACCAGCAGGTCCACCGGGTGCCGACGGTCCGTCAACCGGTCCTCGACCGAGGCGATCCCCTCGTCCTCGGACAGATCGGCCCTCAGTACCTCGGCCTCGATGCCGTGCCGGTCGTGCAGCTCCGTCGCCTGCTCGCGCAGCCGCTCGGTGTCGCGTGCCACCAGCACCAGGTTGTGCCCGTCCGCCGCGAGCCGCCGCGCGAAGGCGGCACCGATCCCCGCGGTCGCGCCCGTAATCAGTGCAGTCGTCATACGCGGCACGTTAGTGCCTGTCGGGCACGCGGCGATCAGCCGTCCACCGCCGGCTTTCCGGCGTACTTCAGGGCGGCCCGCAGTGTCTCGGGATGCAGCGCGTCCCCGGCCACGAGCAGCTCCGGCAGCAGGTCCCGCCGCGTGGTGGCGGCCAGGAACTCCATCCGCACGGTGACGTCGTGGTCCGGGCGGTACACGATCCCGACCGGATCCCCGGCCCGGACCGTGCCCGGCTCGATCACCCGCAGATAGGCGCCCGGAGCCGCCGCACGGGTGAACCTCCTGACCCAGCGTTCCTCGCCGAGGCGACCGGCGAACGTACGGCACGGGATGCGGCCCGACGTCACCTCCAGCACCAGATCGGCACCGATCCGCCAGCGTTCACCGATCCTCGCACCGCTGACATCGACCCCACGGGTCGTCAGGTTCTCCCCGAACGCGCCATTGGCCAGCGGCCGGCCGAGCTCCCGCTCCCACGCGTCGAGCTCCTCGCGGGCGAAGGCGTACACCGCCTGGTCGGAGCCGCCGTGATGGCGCAGATCGCACACCGAGTCCCCGGCCAGACCGCTGCCGCCGACGCCCTTGGGCCCGGGATCGGTGACATGCACCGGCCCCTCGGCAGGCCGTTTGTCGATACCGGTCACGCCCTCGGGGGCGTCGGTGTAGGGGACGGCCTTCGGGCGCCCCGTGTTCACGGTGAGCAGCCGCATCGGCCCGGTCGGTTCCATGGACGTCATACCGAGAACGCTAACCACTCCACCCTCAAAGATGTGCGGCAATAATGCGCAACCGATCCAAGAGTCGCTTATGGTTGAAGGGTGATCGAAGCCCGTCATCTCCGTGTCCTGCGCGCCGTGGCCGCCACCGGCTCGTTCTCCGCCGCCGCCCGCGAACTGGGCTGCACCCAGCCCGCGGTCAGCCAGCAGATGAAGGCCCTGGAGGCTTCGGCGGGCACCACGCTGCTGATCCGCACCGGCCGCGAGATGCGGCTCACCCAGGCCGGTGAGGCCCTGGTCCGTCACGCCTCCGGCATCCTCGCCGGTCTGACCGCCGCCGAGGAGGAGGTCGCCGCCATCGCCGGGCTGCGGGCCGGCCGGGTCCGGCTCGTCTCGTTCCCCAGCGGCAGCTCCACCCTGGTCCCCGGCGCCCTCGCCGCGCTGCGCGCGGCCCACCCCGGCACCCGGGTCTCGCTGGTGGAGGCCGAACCGCCGCGCTCCGTCGAGATGCTGCGCGAGGGCGACTGCGACATCGCGCTGGCGTTCCGTTACGGCAGCTCCGGCGCCGAATGGGACGACCTGGTGGTGCGCCCGCTGCTCACCGACCGGCTGATCGGGCTGGTCCCTGAGGGGCACCGGCTGTCGAGCTCCGTCTCGGTGGGCATCGCCGAGCTGGCCGAGGAGTCCTGGATCGCGGGCTGCCCGCGCTGCCGCCGCCAGCTCGTGGAGGTCTGCGAGGCGTCGGGCTTCACCCCCCGGATCGACTTCGCCACCGACGACTACCCGGCGGTGGTCGGCCTGGTCGGTGCCGGACTCGGGGTGGCCGTGCTGCCGGAGCTGGCGATCGAGTCGGTGCGACCCAAGGGGGCACGCACCGTGACGGTGGAGCCGGCCATCGAGCGCGAGATCGTCGCGCTGACCCTGCCGGACCTGGCTCAGGTCCCGGCGGTGGCGGCCACCCTGGACCGGCTGTCACTGGCGGCCACCCGCTGAGGGCCTGCCTGTGACCCGGCCCCTCGGCGCGGCCGGGTTCGTGCAAAATGTGCGCGGCCGGGTACGTACAACCGCGATGCGCGCGCCCCGGTTCGTACCACCACCCGCGAGGTGCGCGGCCGGGTACGTACAACCGTGATGTGTGCGGCCGGGGTCGTACCACCCTCAATGCGGAAACGTTTCTGTTGTTGCTGTGCGAGGCGCCGGGATCAGCCGTGCCCGGACGGGGACGGCACACCCGACGGCGCCGCGGCCGCGATCAGCCGGCTGCGGGCGCGTCCCATGAGCTCCTCGCGCTCGTCCTCGGTCAGTCCGCCCCACACTCCGTAGGGCTCTCGCACCGCCAGGGCGTGCGCCGCGCACTCGGCGCGTACCGGGCACCGCATGCAGACCTCTTTCGCCGAGTTCTCGCGGGCGCTCCGGGCCGCGCCGCGCTCACCCTCCGGGTGGAAGAACAGTGAGCTGTCGACCCCTCGGCAGGCCGCCAGCAGTTGCCAGTCCCACAGATCGGCGTTGGGTCCGGGTAGGCGGGAGAAATCTGCCATTGCTTGTCCCCTCGAAACCATGCTGAGTCGGAAACGTCGTTGTCGTCCGTCATCGACCGTGCCCACGACCGTACATCTACGGTGTAAGTAGATGTAAATATGACTGATTGCGAATCTATCCACAGACACCAGCAAAAGGGAAGAAAACCCGCTAAATGGGGCATACCTTCATGTGAAGTTTCGGTTGATGATTGGATGATCCGCGTCGTTCTCCTCCGTGTGCGCCCCCTCACGTAGAGTGCCGAACCCGGTTCCCCGACCCGTAACTCTTTCGAGTGACCGTCGTTGAGAGGGCGGAGGCGGTTGACGGAAAAAGCGATCGGGCAGGTGTCCGAGAGTGTCAACCGCACAGGTGACGACTTGTAACAGCCTGGAGGCTCAAGGTGACGCGCATCGGCTTCGGAGGACGGTCATGACATCCGTCCTCGTCTGCGACGACTCCCCGCTTGCCCGAGAAGCGCTTCGTCGCGCGGTCGCGACCGTGCCCGGCGTGGAGCGGGTGACGACGGCGGCCAACGGCGAGGAAGTCCTTCGCCGCTGGGGCGCCGACCGTTCGGATCTGATTCTGATGGACGTACGCATGCCCGGTCTCGGGGGTGTGGAGACGGTCCGGCGGCTGCTCTCCGCCGACCCCGGCGCCAGGATCATCATGCTGACCGTCGCCGAGGACCTGGACGGTGTCGCGCTCGCGGTCGCCGCCGGTGCCCGCGGCTACCTGCACAAGGACGCCTCCCGCGCGGAGCTGCGCGCCACCGTCACCCAGGCGCTGGCCGATCCGACGTGGCGGCTCGCCCCGCGCCGGCTGCGGTCGGCCGAGATGGGTGCGGCGCCGACGCTCACCGCGCGTGAGATCCAGGTGCTCGAAGGAATGAGCCACGGCCGTTCGAACGCCGAGATCGGCCGTGAGCTGTTCCTCTCCGAGGACACGGTGAAGACGCACGCCAGGCGTCTGTTCAAGAAGCTCGGAGCCTCGGACCGGGCGCACGCCGTCGCGCTCGGTTTCCGCTGGGGCCTGGTCCGCTGAGGGCCGGCAGTGGCCGGCGGTGATCGACTCCCCGTCCGCGCAGCGGCGGACGGGGCGACGTGACCGACATGCGCAAGGCAGGCTCCGCCCCACCGGCGGAGCCCGTCGCGCCGACGGTATGTGACGCTTCCCGGCCGATGCCGCATCCTTGAGATGTGGAGTTCCTCGGGAACGATTCGGTCGAGCGGAAGGGGAGGGCGCAGGACATGACTTCCGGCGCACCCGCTCATAACGCTTCGGTGCACAACTACGGACGCGGTAGCACGGATGACGCGGCTCCGAGGCACCATGGTCCGATGCGCGACGACGAGACGACGGCGATCGGTGCCCTGGTGCACCGTGCCGTCGAGGGCGACGCGCAGGCCACCCATGATCTGCTGGCCCATGTACACCCCCTCGCGCTGCGCTACTGCAGGTCCCGGCTGAGCCGCCTGCCGGGTGATGCCCGCCACTTCGTGGAGGACCTGGCGCAGGAGGTCTGTGTCGCGGTGCTGATGGCGCTGCCGCGTTACAAGGACACGGGCAGGCCCTTCGAGGCCTTCGTCTTCGCCATCGCGGGCCACAAGGTCGCCGATCTCCAGCGCGCCGCCATGCGGCACCCGGGATCGACGGCCGTGCCGTCCGACGAGATGCCCGAGCGGCCGGACGATTCGCTCGGACCCGAGGAGCGCGCCCTGCTCAGCAGCGATGCCGCCTGGGCGAAGAAGCTCCTCGCCAACCTTCCGGAGAACCAGCGCGAGCTGCTGGTCCTGCGGGTCGCCGTCGGGCTCACCGCCGAGGAGACCGGACAGCTGCTGGGCATGTCGCCGGGCGCCGTCCGGGTCGCCCAGCACCGGGCCCTGAGCAGGCTGCGGGCCCTCGCGGAGCAGTGAGCGGAGGCGGTCGCGGCCGCGAGCGGGGTCCGGTACGGGGTTTCCGTACGAAGCTACAGAACCTCTGGGTGATCTTGCTCGTGGAATGAGACACCCCCGGAGGCCGTTAGCATGGACATCCGCACCGATCAAGGCCATTTGGGGAAGGTGTCATGACTGCAAACGTCGACGGAGTGCCCGAGAAATTCGCGACGCTCGGGCTGACATACGACGACGTGCTGCTGCTGCCCGGCGCATCAGAGGTGCTGCCGAACGCGGTCGACACCTCGTCCCGTATCTCCCGCAACGTGCGCGTGAACATCCCGCTGCTCTCCGCGGCGATGGACAAGGTGACCGAGTCCCGCATGGCCATCGCCATGGCGCGGCAGGGTGGCGTCGGTGTGCTGCACCGCAACCTGTCGATCGAGGACCAGGTCAACCAGGTCGACCTCGTGAAGCGCTCCGAGTCCGGCATGGTGACCGATCCGATCACCGTGCACCCGGACGCGACGCTGGCCGAGGCCGACGCGCTGTGTGCCAAGTTCCGCATCAGCGGCGTCCCGGTGACCGACCCGGCGGGCAAGCTGCTGGGCATCGTCACCAACCGCGACATGGCGTTCGAGTCCGACCGCAGCCGTCAGGTGCGCGAGGTCATGACGCCGATGCCGCTCGTGACCGGCAGGGTCGGCATCTCCGGCGTCGACGCCATGGAGCTGCTGCGCCGCCACAAGATCGAGAAGCTTCCGCTGGTCGACGACGCGGGCGTCCTCAAGGGCCTCATCACGGTCAAGGACTTCGTGAAGGCCGAGCAGTACCCGAACGCGGCGAAGGACGCCGAGGGCCGGCTCCTCGTCGGCGCGGCGGTCGGCGCCAGCCCGGAGGCCCTGGAGCGCGCCCAGGCGCTGGCCGGCGCGGGCGTGGACTTCCTCATCGTCGACACCTCGCACGGACACAACAGCAACGCGCTCAACTGGATGGCGAAGATCAAGTCCAGCGTCGGCGTCGACGTCATCGGCGGCAACGTCGCGACGCGTGACGGCGCGCAGGCCCTGATCGACGCCGGTGTCGACGGCGTGAAGGTCGGCGTGGGCCCCGGCTCCATCTGCACCACGCGTGTGGTCGCCGGCATCGGCGTCCCGCAGGTCACCGCGATCTACGAGGCCGCTCTCGCCGCCCGTGCGGCCGGGGTCCCGGTCATCGGTGACGGCGGTCTGCAGTACTCCGGCGACATCGGCAAGGCGCTCGCCGCCGGTGCCGACACGGTCATGCTGGGCAGCCTTCTCGCGGGCTGCGAGGAGTCTCCCGGCGAGCTCCTCTTCATCAACGGCAAGCAGTTCAAGTCGTACCGCGGCATGGGTTCCCTCGGGGCGATGCAGTCCCGCGGCCAGGGCCGCTCGTACTCCAAGGACCGCTACTTCCAGGCCGACGTGGCCTCGGACGACAAGCTCGTGCCCGAGGGCATCGAGGGCCAGGTGCCCTACCGAGGCCCGCTGGGCAACGTGCTGCACCAGCTCGTCGGCGGGCTCCGGCAGACCATGGGCTACGTGGGCGCCGCCTCCATCGACGAGATGGAGACCAAGGGCCGCTTCGTCCGCATCACGTCCGCGGGGCTCAAGGAGAGCCACCCGCACGACATCCAGATGACGGTCGAGGCACCGAACTACAGCCGCAGCAAGTAGCCGCCGACAGGGCCAGGGGCGGTCCCGGGACTCCCGGGGCCGCCCCTGGCGCATATGTCGGGGATACTGGAAGGCGCTGAAACGCAGAGGGAAAGGCCACACACGTGACTGAGATCGAGATCGGGCGCGGCAAGCGCGGCCGCCGGGCGTACGCATTCGACGACATCGCCGTCGTTCCGAGCCGCCGTACCCGTGACCCGAAGGAGGTCTCGATCGCCTGGCAGATCGACGCCTACCGATTCGAGCTGCCGTTCCTGGCCGCTCCCATGGACTCCGTGGTCTCCCCGCAGCACGCCATCCGGATCGGCGAGCTCGGCGGCCTGGGCGTCCTCAACCTGGAAGGGCTGTGGACCCGGCACGCCGACCCGCAGCCGCTGCTCGACGAGATCGCCGAGATGCCCGTCGAGTCGGCGACCCGCCGCCTCCAGGAGATCTACGCCGCGCCGATCCAGGAGGAGCTGATCGGGCAGCGCATCAAGGAGGTGCGCGACTCCGGTGTCGTCACCGCCGCCGCGCTCTCCCCGCAGCGCACCGCGCAGTTCTCCAAGGCCGTCGTCGACGCCGGCGTGGACATCTTCGTCATCCGCGGTACGACGGTCTCCGCCGAGCACGTCTCGGGAGCGGCCGAGCCGCTCAACCTCAAGCAGTTCATCTACGAGCTGGACGTCCCGGTGATCGTCGGCGGCTGCGCCACGTACACCGCCGCCCTGCACCTGATGCGTACCGGCGCGGCCGGTGTCCTCGTCGGCTTCGGCGGCGGCGCCGCGCACACCACGCGCAACGTCTTCGGCATCCAGGTCCCGATGGCGACCGCGGTCGCCGATGTGGCCGGCGCCCGCCGTGACTACATGGACGAGTCCGGCGGCCGGTACGTGCACGTGATCGCGGACGGCGGCGTCGGCTGGTCCGGCGACCTGCCGAAGGCCATCGCCTGCGGTGCGGACGCCGTGATGATGGGCTCCCCGCTGGCCCGTGCGACGGACGCGCCGGGCCGTGGCCGGCACTGGGGCATGGAGGCGGTCCACGAGGACGTGCCGCGCGGCAAGCTGGTGGACCTGGGCTCGGTCGGCACCACCGAGGAGGTCCTGACCGGTCCTTCGCACACCCCCGACGGCTCGATGAACATCTTCGGCGCGCTGCGCCGGGCGATGGCGACGACGGGCTACAGCGACCTCAAGGAGTTCCAGCGCGTCGAGGTCACGGTGGCGGACTCGCAGCACCGCCGCTGAGCGTCACGGACATGACAGGAGGGCCCGGACCGCGCTGCGGTCCGGGCCCTCCTGTGTGTTTCCGCGACTGGCCGACGGCCTAGTCGGCGGCCTTCTTGGCGCCGGAGAACGCGGCGACCGCCGCGACGGCGAAGAAGACGTACGAGATGAAGTCCGAGTCGGCCTTCCACGCCTCGTTCAGCAGGCTGAAGTGGTCGAAGAAGAGCTCGGAGACGGTGACCGGGAGCTCCTTGGCGGCGATCATCGCCTCGCCGAGCAGCTGGCCGAAGTAGACGGCGACCAGCGAGAGCACGGCGCTGACGACCGGCAGCACGGGGTTGCGGCCGCCGACCTTGCCCGCCGCGAAGCCGACGATGAAGCCGACACCCACGGCCGCGTAGCCTATCTCGTGCTTGGTGGCGCCGATGATGGCGCCGTAGATGGCCGCGGCGACGACGGCCGCGACGAAGCCGGCGGCCAGGCCGAGGCCGAGGTTGTTGCGTGCCGGAGCCGGCGGGGCGAACGGCATGCCGGGCTGCTGGCCGGCGAAGGGGTTGCCGCTCGGGTCACCGGGCTGCTGGCCGGCGAAGGGGTTGCCGGTGGGGTTGCCGGGCTGCTGGCCCGCGAACGGGTTGCCGCCGGACTGGGCGTCGTGCGGCTGGTTCGGCGGCGGCACGGGCTGGCTCATGGTGGTAATCCCCCTGGGACGGATGCGCACGATTGTGCGAGAAGTGACGCCGCAGGCTAGCAGCAGCCTGTGACATCTCCTACCGAAATCCCGGGGGAGAGGTGCTACAGCCGGTGTGCGGCCCCCGCCGGGGTCGCGCCCCGGGTGTCCAGGAGGAGCTGTGCCTTCACGGCGAGGCCCTGGAGGTCGTACGTCCGGTGGTGCTGGAGCAGCACCGTGAGGTCGGCGCTGGACGCCGCCTCGTACAGCGAGTCGGCGCGCGGAACCGGGAGTTCGCGCACCCGCCAGTCCAGGACGTGCGGGTCGTGATAGCCGATCTGGGCACCCATGTCCATCAGCCGGGTGGCGATCTCCCGGGCGGGGGAGCGCTCCTGGTCGGCGAGGTCGGGCTTGTAGGTGACCCCGAGCAGCAGCACCCGGGCGCCGCGGACGGACTTGCCGTGCTCGTTCAACAAGGTGGCGCAGCGCTGGATCACGTACTGCGGCATCCGGTCGTTGATCTCCTGGGCGAGCGAGACCATCCGCAGGGGGTGGCCGGGGGTGCGGCTGTTGTACGGGAGGTAGCCGGGGTCGACGGGGGCGCCGTGGCCGCCGACGCCCGGCCCGGGGCGGAACGGCTGGAAGCCGAAGGGCTTGGTCTCGGCGCAGCGGATGACGTCCCACAGGTCGACGCCGAGGTCGTGGCAGAGCACCGCCATCTCATTGACCAGGGCGATGTTGACATGCCGGAAGTTGGTCTCCAGGACCTTGGTCATCTCGGCCTCGCGCGGCCCGCGCGCCCGGACGACCTTGTCGGTGAGCCGGCCGTAGAAGGCGGCGGCGGACTCGGTGCAGGCGGGGGTGAGACCGCCGATGACCTTGGGGGTGTTGGAGTGGACGTGGGTCCGGTTGCCGGGGTCGAGGCGGCTGGGGGAGCAGGCCAGGTGGAAGTCGCGGCCGGCGCGCAGTCCCGAGCCCTCTTCGAGCAGCGGCAGCAGGTAGTTCTCGGTGGTGCCGGGCGGCACGGCCGATTCCAGCAGCACGGTGGTGTGCGGGCGCAGCCGGGCGGCGAGCGCGCGGGCCGCGTCGCCGACGGCGGTGAGGTCGATGGTGCGGTCGGCGCCCAGGGGGGTGGGCGCGCAGATCACCGCGGTACGGACCCGGCCCAGCTCGGCCGGGTTGGTGGTGGGCCGGAAGCCCCCCGAGAGCATCCGGCGGATCTCCGAGGCGGTGAGCGATCCCTCGACGGGGGTGCGGCCCGCGGAGAGTTCCGTACAGGCGCGTGGGTCGGTGTCGTAGCCGACGGTCTGGACGCCCGCGGCCACGGCGGCCTGGGCTAGGGGCAGGCCGAGGTGGCCGAGTCCGATGACTGCGAGGTCTGCGGGCATGTGGATGGGCCGTCCTTCCCGGTCGGACTATGACCATGAGGGGAGAAAGCGCAACCGCTGTGGACAGCGCAATGTCACACTAGGCTTAAATATGACCTATATGTCGCATTGCGGGCTCCTGTCGTCCTGGTGTTGTCCACAGGCGGTGGCCGAAGTCGTGGACGACGGACAGAATCGAGAGGTGGGCACGGGCCGCACCGCCCGCCGGGCCGGGTCGATTCCCGTGCCGGACCACCCCGATCTACCCGGGAGGCAGCAGTGAGGACAGCGACACTGGGACCTGCGGAGCGCGCCGAGGCGCTGGCCGCGATGGCCGAGCGCGAACTGGACGTGCTGGTCGTGGGGGCGGGCGTGGTCGGCGCCGGTACGGCGCTGGACGCGGCGACGAGAGGGCTCTCGACCGGCCTGGTCGAGGCCCGCGACTGGGCGTCCGGCACATCGAGCAGGTCGAGCAAGCTGATCCACGGCGGGCTGCGGTATCTGGAGATGCTCGACTTCGCGCTCGTCCGCGAGGCGCTGAAGGAGCGCGGACTGCTCCTGGAACGACTGGCCCCGCATCTGGTGAAGCCGGTGCCGTTCCTCTACCCGTTGCAGCACAAGGGCTGGGAGCGGCTCTACGCCGGTTCGGGCGTGGCGCTCTACGACGCGATGTCGGTGTCCTCGGGCCACGGCCGCGGGCTGCCCGTGCACCGCCATCTCTCCCGCCGTCAGGCGCTGCGCGTCGCCCCGGCGCTTCGGAAGGACGCCCTGGTCGGGGCGTTGCAGTACTACGACGCGCAGATGGACGACGCCCGCTATGTGGCGACCCTGGTGCGCACCGCCGCCGGTTACGGGGCGCATGTGGCCAACCGTGCGCGGGTGATCGGCTTCCTCCGGGAGGGCGAGCGGGTCGTCGGCGCCCGGGTGGAGGACGTCGAGGCGGGCGGCGAGTACGAGGTCAGGGCCAAGCAGGTGGTCAACGCGACCGGGGTCTGGACGGACGACACCCAGTCGCTGATCGGGGAGCGCGGACAGTTCCACGTCCGGGCTTCCAAGGGCATTCACCTGGTCGTCCCCAAGGACCGCATCCACTCCTCGACCGGCCTGATCCTGCGGACCGAGAAGTCCGTCCTCTTCGTCATCCCGTGGGGACGGCACTGGATCATCGGGACCACCGACACCGACTGGGATCTCGACAAGGCGCACCCGGCGGCGTCCAGCGCCGACATCGACTACCTGCTCGAACACGTCAATTCGGTCCTGGCCACGCCGCTGAGCCGGGACGACGTCCAGGGTGTCTACGCCGGGCTGCGCCCGCTGCTGGCCGGCGAGTCCGACGCGACCAGCAAGCTCTCGCGCGAGCACACGGTGGCGCACCCGCTGCCGGGCCTCGTGGTCGTGGCGGGCGGCAAGTACACGACGTACCGGGTGATGGCCAAGGACGCCGTGGACGAGGCGGTGCACGGCCTCGACCAGCGGGTGGCGGCCTGCGTCACCGAGGAGATCCCGCTGCTGGGGGCGGAGGGCTATCCGGCGATGTGGAACGCCAGGGCGAGGATCGCGGCCAGATCCGGGCTCCATGTCGCCCGGGTGGAGCACCTGCTCAACCGGTACGGCTCGGCGACCGAGCAGCTGCTCGAACTGATCCTCGCCGATCCGGTGCTGGGCGAGCCGCTGCCCTCGGCGGACGACTACCTGAAGGCCGAGATCGTCTACGCCGCCTCGCACGAGGGGGCCCGCCACCTCGACGACGTGCTGACCCGCCGGACCCGGATCTCCATCGAGACCTTCGACCGGGGCACGCGCAGTGCCCGGCTCTGCGCGGAGCTGATGGCGCCGGTGCTGGGCTGGGACGAGGGCCAGATCGACCGGGAGGTCGAGCACTACGAGAAGCGGGTGCAGGCGGAGCGGGAGTCGCAGCGCCAGCCGGACGACCTCACGGCGGACGCGGCGCGGCTCGGGGCCCCGGACATCGTGCCGATCTAGGTCCTTTCCCCGGGGGCCGCGGGGCAGAACTCCGCTTCGAGCAGTGCGGCTTCGAGGGTGTCCGCGTCGGCCAGGGTGTCCGTGTCGACGCGGTACGTCAGGGTGTGCCGGCCGTCGAGCGTAGCGGCGGTACGGACGTAACTGCCCGCGATATGGCCGTTGTGCCCCCAGACGGTGGCGCCGCAGGAGAGCTTCTGCGGATAGATGCCCAGGCCGTAGACGCCCTGCGTGGCCTCGGTGTCCAGCAGGACCGCCAGCTGGGCGGGCGCGAGGAGACGGCCGCCCAGCAGGGCCGCGTAGAAGCGGTTCAGGTCGTCGAGCGTGGAGATCAGCTCGCCTGCCGGGCCCGCCGTGCGGGGGTCCAGCGCGGTGACGTCGCGCAGGGTGCCGCCGGCCGGATCGCGGGTGTAGGCACGGCCGTGCGGGGCGGGCAGGGAGGTCTCCGAGCCCGGGAGGGAAGTGCCCTTGAGGCGGAGGGGGGTGATGAGGCGGTTGCGGATCTCGGTGGCGTAGCTGTGTCCGGTGACCCGTTGAACGACGAGTCCGAGTACGGCGTAATTGGTATTGGAGTAGGCGTAGCGGCCGGGGGCGTTCGTCGGGCGGTGGGCCAGGGCGACGCGGACCGCCGCGGCGGGGGAGAGGGGGTGGGCGGATGGATCGCCGGTGTAGTCGTAGAGGCCGCTGGTGTGGCTGAGCAGGGCGCGCAGGGTGATGCGGCGGCCGTCATTGCCGTTGCCGCGCACCAGCCCCGGCAGCAGCCGCTCGACCTTGTCGGTCAGGTGCAGCCGTCGTTCCCGGGCGAGTTGGAGCACGACCGTGGCGACGAACGTCTTGGTGATGCTGCCCGCCCGGAACCGGTCCGCCCGTCGGATACCGGGGCCCGTCGAGCGGAAGGTGTCGTACGGTGCGGTGGAGGAGCGGTGAGCCAGCAGCGCCGCCGCCGGCGCCCGGCCCTCGGCGACGAGCCGGGGGAGGTAGGTGGCAGCGGGGGTGAGGTGTGGTTCGCTGGGCAGGGGCACTGTCGCCAGGCCGAGCAGCGCCAGCAGCAACGGAGCGGCGAACAGTGCCCTGAGTATCGGCATGGCGGGGGATCCCTTCCTCGGGGCACATCATGACGGGCCCGCGGACCCGGCACCATGACCGGCGCCGGGGTGAGGGACAATGAACGCTCTGCCAGGGCGGGTTGATCGCAGAGGGGACGCATGTCGGAGGCGGAGCAGGCACGGGAGCCCCAACGGGACAAGGAGGGGCGTCTCCTCGCGGGGCGTTACCGGCTCGGGGAGGTGCTCGGCCGGGGCGGTATGGGCACGGTCTGGCGTGCCGTCGACGAGACGCTGGGCCGCACGGTCGCGGTCAAGGAACTGCGGTTCCCCTCGGCCATCGACGAGGACGAGAAGCGCCGCCTCATCACGCGCACGCTGCGCGAGGCGAAGGCGATCGCGAGGATCCGCAACAACGGCGCGGTGACGGTCTACGACGTGGTCGACGAGGACGACCGGCCGTGGATCGTGATGGAACTCATCGAGGGCAAGTCCCTCGCCGAAGCGGTGCGTGAGGACGGCGTGCTGACGCCGAGGCGCGCCGCCGAGGTCGGCCTCGCCATCCTCGACGTGCTGCGCTCGGCGCACCGCGAGGGCATCCTGCACCGCGATGTGAAGCCGTCCAACGTGCTGATCGCCGAGGACGGCCGGGTCGTGCTCACCGACTTCGGCATCGCCCAGGTCGAGGGCGACCCCTCGGTCACCTCCACGGGCATGCTCGTCGGCGCCCCCTCGTACATCTCGCCCGAGCGCGCCCGCGGCCACAAGCCGGGGCCGCCCGCCGACCTCTGGTCGCTGGGCGGACTGCTGTACGCCAGCACCGAGGGTTCCCCGCCGTACGACAAGGGCTCGGCCATCGCCACCCTGACCGCGGTGATGACCGAGCCGCTCGACCCGCCGAAGAACGCCGGTCCGCTGGAGGAGGTCATATACGGCCTGCTCGCCAAGGACCCCGAGCAGCGGCTCGACGAGGTGGGCGCCCGCGCCCTGCTCAACGACGTGATCCACGCTCCCGAGAAGCCGGACCCGGTGGTGGTGCCGCCCGCCGACGCCACCCAGGTCATGGCACTGCCCGGGAAGGTCGACGAACCCCGCGCCAAGAAGACGCCCAAGCCCGCGGAGCAGGGCGAGGGCACCCGGGACCGGCTGCGCGGCGCACTGCGCTCGGTACGGAACGCGAAGGCGGCACCGGCGGTCGCGGCAGCGGCGACCACCACGCCGCCCCCGCCCTCGGCGCCCCCGTCGGCCGCCCCCTCGACGGCCGGAACGGGCACCCCCGCCAAGCCGGCCAAGCCCGCGTCCACCGCAACCGCCACGGCCTCCGTCGCCGCCCCGCCGCCCCGCCCGGCCACGTCCCCGGCCACTCCGCCCCGCGCGTCCATCACGGACGTGGTGCCGCGCCGCACCCTGGCGATCATCGCGGCGGTGATTGTGCTCGCCGTGCTCGGCACGGTCCTCGCGCTCACGCTCGGCGGAGGCGACGAGAACGACCCGGGCAAGGGCGGCGGCAGCGGCGACAAGTCCACCTCGGCCGGGGCATCGACGGCGACCGGCGGCTCGGCGGACACCGACAGCGGCAACGGCAGCGGCAAGGGCAAGGACCAGGACCAGAACGGCAGCCAGGGCCAGGGCCAGGGACAGGACGAGGGCAAGGGCAAGGACAAGACCGGCAAGGAGTCGGGCGGTTCGAAGGGCGACAAGCCCGAGGACGCCCTGCCCGCCGGATTCAAGCTGGTCACGAACAAGCGTTACCACTTCTCGATGGCCATGCCCGAGAAGTTCCGCTTCGACAAGCCGTCGGGCATCAACTCCGGCGCCATCTACAACGTCGACGGCGGCTTCCCCCGCATCCAGGTCGACTACACCGATTCGCCCGGCGGTGACGCCGCCGCGGCGTGGAACGCCGCGAAGGCCGCCGTCGCGGCCAGCAGCAACGGCTACCACCACCTCGGCATAAACAAGGTCGAGTACAACGGCTACCCGACCGTCGCCGACTGGCAGTTCGAGCGCACCCAGCAGGGCCGGCCGGTCCGGGTGATCAACCGGGGCTTCAAGGTGGACGGCAACCACGGCTACGCGATCATGATCAGCTGCGGGACCGATGAGTGGGACGGCGCGGAGTGCCGGACGATGCGGAAGACCGCGTTCGACACGTTCACGCCCATCGACTGAACGTTCCGGCCCATCGACTGAATGTTCCGGCGCGCCTCCCGATCCGTGGGCGGAAGGGGCCGGGATGCGCCGACCCGGCCGCGTGGCCGGCGCTTGCCACGTATCGTGAGAGCCTGAAGACCGTACGCAGCCGGAACGGTGGGTCAATTGCACGGTAGGTGACCGCGATTGACGGATCGATGCGGTCTTTCATGGCCGGGGGACAGCGCGCTCTGGGGAGGCGTCGTGGACGACTATGCGGGTCGGGTACTTGCCGACCGCTACCGCCTTCCGCTGCCCTCGGACGATGCGTACGAATCGGTCGAGACCCGGGCGTTCGACACCTATAGCGGACAGGAAGTCCTGGTCCGGCAGGTGCCGTTGCCCGAGGTGGTGGACGCCGAGGTGCTCGACGCCGAGGATCCGGCCCCGGAGTTCCGGCGGGCCACCGGACGGGCCGTGCGGATGCCCGCCGACCCGGCGGTCCGGCGCGCCGTGGAAGCGGCGCAGGCAGCGGCCCAGGTGCCCGACCATCCCAGACTCGACCAGGTCTTCGACGTGTTCGCCGAGGCGGGATCGCTCTGGATCGTGAGCGAACTGGTCGCGGCGCGCCCGCTCGCCTCCCTGCTCGCGGAACGCCCGCTCAACCCCTTCCGGGCCGCCGAGATCGGCTCCGACGTGCTGACCGCGCTGCGAGTACTGCACGCCCACGGCTGGACCCACCGCAACATCACCGTCCGCACGGTGCTGATCTGCGACGACGGCCGCGTCGTGCTGACCGGCCTGGCGGCCGGGGCGGCCGAGGAGGCGCTCTGCGGCTATGTGACGACACCGCAGCTCGACGAGGACGAGGACGAGAACGGGGACGAGGACGGCTACGGATACGAGGGCCGCGGCGGGTACGAGATCGAGCGTGACCACGGGTACGAGGACGGCGGACACGAGGCCGGGTTCGGCCGGCCGGCGCTCGGTACGGGCTCCGCGGGCGTGTTCGCGCCGCCCCTTCCGCCTCTTCCGCCCCTTCCGTCCGAGGTCCCGGCCTCACGCGGCCCGGCGGCCATCGAGACGGGTCGACCGGCCGGCGCCCCGCCCACCGATGACGGCGATGCCTCGTACGACAGCGACCCGTACGGCGACGCCTCGCACGGCGACGCCTCGTACGACAGCGACGCCTCGCACGGTGACGCCTCGCACGGTGACGCCCCGTATGGCGATGCCTCGTACGACAGCGACCCGTACGGCGACGCCTCGCACAGCGACGCCTCGTGCGACAGCGACGCCTCGCACGGTGACGCCTCGCACGGCGACGGCGATCCGTACGACGAGAGCGACCGTGCCGACGACGCTTCCCGCGCCGGCGACGTCCCCCGCGGCGGCACGGGAGATGCCGCGCAGTCGCGGGCCGGGCGCGCCGGAGCGATCGTCGCCTACCGTGAGGGCGCCCGAGCCGCCGCACGCGTCAGCGAGGACCGGCGGCGTGCCGAGGCGGGCGACGCGGGGGACACCGGAAGCCTGCCGGTCCAGCGCTCCGCACGGCCGCAGGACACGGGCCTGCCGGACTTGCCGGACCCGGACGGTCCGTCGGACCCGGACGACAGCCGTTCCGGGCCCGCCGCCCCCCGGGGCCGCGCCACCGACGACCCGTACAGCAAGGACCGGTACGCCGACGACCCGTACGCACCCGGCCCCCACGACATCGACGAAGACGACGACGGCTACCCGCCCCCTCGGCGGCTGCACCTCACCGGGTCCTGGAGCGACGGTCCCGGTTCCGGCCGCCCCGTTCCCGCCGGGGGCTCCGGCGAGGACGCCCTGCGCGCCGACGCCCGGCGCCACGGCGACTCCCCGGCACTGCCCGCGCACCGGACGGCCCCGCCGCAGCAGCCGGGCGGCTGGGACGAGGTGGCCGGGAGCGGCCGTACGGACTCCGTCTACCGGGGCCCCGCCACCCCGCTGGCCGCCGAGCGCGCCCGGCAGACCCGGATCGCCGTGGTCGGAGCGGTCACCGAGCGCTGGGCGCCCGAGCAGGCCGGCCCCGTCCACGAGAACTGGCGCCTGGCGCCGCCGATCGGACCCGCCACCGACCTCTGGGCGCTGGGGGCGCTGCTCTACCGCGCCGTCCAGGGCCACGCCCCCTACCCCGAGGAGAACGCGGCCGAGCTCGTCCAGATGGTGTGCGGGGAGCCGCCCGCCTTCGCCGAGGAGTGCGGTCCGCTGCGCCCCGTCGTCGAGTCCCTGCTGCGTCAGGACCCCACCGAGCGGCCGGACTTCGAGGAGCTGAGCGGCTGGCTGCGCTCCCTGGTGCGCTCGGCGCCCGAGCCCGAGGCCGGTCTGGACGTCGTACCCCTGCCGTCCGCCGACACCGCACGGCTCCCCATCGTGCGCCGTCGCGGCGAGCTGGTCCGCAGGCGCCGCGGGCGCAACGCGACCCACGGCCGCCACCGCCACACCAAGAGCAAGCCCGACCGGCAGAGCAGGTCCGGCCGTCAGGACAGCCCCGACCCGCGGACCGCCCCAGACCGGCAGGACGGATACGGCCGGCAGGACGGGCTCGACAGGCCGGGCGCGCTCGACGGGCCGGACAGGTTCGACCGGCCCAGGGCGGAGCGGCCCCCCAGGCCGCCGCGTGAGCCCAAGGGCCCCAAGGTGCTGCGCACCCCGCCCCGCCCCCATGAGGGCGGAGGACGGGCACCGCGGCGGCTCGGACGGCTGCTCCTGGTGCTGATCCTGCTGGCCCTCGCCGCGGCCGTCGCGTACGCCGTGATGTTCATGCCCGGGTCGGACGACGAACCGGGCAGCGGCTCCACGGGCCCGGCGTCCTCGGCCTCCGGCTCGCCGGACCCCGGCACGGGGGACTCCGGCGGTCAGGACTCCTCCGGGTCGCCCACCTCCCAGCAGCCGCAGACCAGCCGCTCCGCGGTCGCGCTCGCCCCCGGCTACACCCTGCGCAAGGACAAGGAGGGCTTCGAAGTCGGTGTGGCCAAGGGCTGGCAGCGCAGCCCCGCCAACGCGGACCGTCAGATCCGCTACGGCAGCGACGGCTTCAGCCTGCTGATCGTCCCGGGCCGCGACACCGTCAAGGCCAACGGCGACGACCCGCTGGCCTACCAGGCGGGCAAGGAGCTGGAGTTGCAGCCGTTCCGCGACTCCAGCTGGTCGGGGTCGAGCGGGCTGCGCCGGATCGACGTCGGGCGACAGGCCATGGCGGAGGGGCAGTTCACCTGGCAGGACGCGTCGGGACGCGAGGTGTACGCCCGCAATCTGGTGATGATCGTCGAGGGCCGCTACCACGTCATCCAGGTCATCGGCCCGGAGAACCGACGCGACAAGGTGTCGGACATCTACGAACAAGCCGTCGCCTCCTATCGCGTGACGCACTGAACCCTCTCCGTACAACTCCCGGGCGAAGCCGGAGCGACAAGCATCACAGTGCGGTCTCGTGAGCGGTGCGAGGTTCCGTGGCCGTGCATCCCCTCCGTAATCTGGCACCTGAGGAACGGGGCGGGGATTACGTGGATCGATCACAGGGCACGGACGCGGGACTGGTGCTGGCCGGCAGGTACCGGCTGGGCGAGGTTCTCGGGCGCGGCGGCATGGGCAAGGTCTGGCGCGCCCACGACGAGGTGCTGCACCGCACGGTCGCGGTCAAGGAGTTGACCGCCGGTCTGTACGTCGCGGAGGCGGACCGGATCGTGCTGCACGCCCGCACACAGAAGGAGGCCCGCGCGGCCGCCCGGATCACCCATCCGGGCGTGGTCACCGTGCACGACGTGATCGAGTACGACAACCGGCCCTGGATCGTCATGCAGTACGTCGACGGCCCCTCCCTCGCCGACGCCGCCAAGGAATCCGGCGAGATCGAGCCGCGCGAGGCCGCCAGGATCGGCCTCCACGTGCTGAGCGCCCTGCGCGCCGCCCACGCGGCGGGGGTCCTGCACCGTGACGTGAAGCCCGGCAACGTGCTCCTCGCCAAGGACGGCCAGGTGCTGCTCACCGACTTCGGGATCGCGGCCATCGAGGGCGACTCGACCATCACCAGGACCGGTGAACTGGTCGGCTCCATCGACTACCTGGCGCCCGAGCGGGTACGCGGCGGCGACCCGGGACCGGCCTCCGACCTGTGGTCGCTCGGCGCGACGCTCTACACCGCGGTCGAGGGCCGCTCGCCGTTCCGCCGCACGTCCCCGATCTCCACCATGCAGGCCGTCGTCGCCGATGAGCCCCCGCCGCCCGGACGGGCGGGCCCGCTGGCCCCCGTCATCACCGCGCTGCTCCGCAAGGAGCCGGACGAGCGCCCGTCGGCCGCGGAGACCGAACGGATGCTGCTGGACGCCATGGAGGGCCGCGCGCCCGTGGCCGCCCAGGCGTTCGTGCCGACGCAGAGCGTTCCCGACGAGGTCCTGCGCTCGCTGGCCCCGGACGGCCCCGCCGCGCCCGGAACCACCCAACTGCCCCACCCGATGCCCCCCGCACCGGCCCCGGCCCCGGCCCCGGCGCCCCGCCGCAGCCGCAGCCGCTGGCGCACCGTGGTCCTGGTCATCGCGGCCGCGGCGCTGGTCGGCGGCGGCGCGGGACTCGCCGCGATGAAGCTGGGGGACGGGTCGGACGACACCACCCGGGGCGGCGACAAGGGCACCCACGCGGGCGTCGCCCCCGAGAAGCCCCCCACCTCCACCTCCCGGTCCACCTCGCCCTCGCCCTCGGCCAAGCCCGACAAGCCGGTGAAGGACGTGCCCGACGGCTGGAAGCGGGTGGACGACCCCGAGGGCTTCAGCCTGACCGTGCCCGAGGGCTGGGAGCGCCGGGCGGACGGCAACCAGATCGACTACACCCCGGACAACGGCGTGCACTACATCCGGATCAGCATCGACCCGGCGCCCGACTTCGAGAACCCGTACATGCACATGGTGACGAGCCTGGAGCCCCAGCTCGCCAAACGGCTGCCCGGCTACGAGCGCAAGACCCTGCACTCCAACACGTACCGGGACCGGCCGGGTTCGCTCTGGGAGTTCACCTGGACCGAGACCAAGGACCATCCGGGTCCGCGCCACGCCATCGACCAGATGTACTTCGGCGAGGACGGCGGTCCCGAGTACGCGCTGTACATGACGGGCCCGGCGGAGGACTGGGACACGACCCGGGCACAGTTCGACACGATGCTGCGCGGATGGCGTCCGCCAAACAGCTCCGGCTGAGCCGGCCGGGGCCCTGCCGGACCCCGCCGGGACGGCAGGGCTCCTGATCAGGGGCTTTGTTGCCAGTGATCGCTGGCTCGTTTGTGGGGACTGTGAAAACCCGTTACCCACGGGTACCCAAAGTGTGCGGCTGGACGTACTCTCGCCCTCATGACGGACTCGCAGGCCTCCACATCCACCTCCGCAGCCCCGGTCGGCACCAACCCGGTGGCCGCCGCCCCCGCGGGCGTACGCACCGCCGCCGATGTGGTGACACCCGAGGTGGTCGCCCAGCTGACCCGGGGCGTGGCCGGCTCGGGCCGTACGGCCAACCACACCCCCTTCACCGGGGAGAAGCTGGCCGACCTGCCGGAGTCCACCCCCGAGGACGTGGCGGGCGCCTTCGAGCGGGCCCGCGCCGCCCAGCCCGCCTGGGCCGCGACCCCCGTCCGCGCCAGGGCCGCCGTACTGCTCCGCTTCCACGACCTGGTGCTCAGCCGCCAGGCCGAGGTGCTCGACCTCATCCAGCTGGAGACCGGCAAGGCCCGGCTGCACGCCCACGAGGAGGTGCAGGCCGTCGCCGTCGCGGCCCGCCACTACGGGCGCAAGGCCGGCGCGTACCTGAAGCCGAAGCGGCACACCGGGGTCGTACCGACCCTCACCAAGGTCACCGAGCTGCGCCAGCCGCGTGGCGTCATCGGCCAGATCGCGCCGTGGAACTACCCGTTCGAGCTGTCCGTGGGCGACGCGCTGCCTGCGTTCGTCTCCGGCAACGCCGTCGTGATGAAGCCCGACACGGAGACCGCGCTGACCGCGCTGTGGGCCCGTGACCTGCTGATCGAGGCCGGACTGCCCGCCGAGGTCTTCCAGATCGTCCTCGGCGAGGGCCCGGTCGTCGGCCCCGAGGTCGTCAAGCACGCCGACTACGTCTCGTTCACCGGCTCCACCCGCACTGGCCGCGAGGTCGCGCAGGGCGCGGCGGCCCGGCTCGTCGGCGTCTCGCTGGAGCTCGGCGGCAAGAACGCCATGCTGGTCCTGAAGGACGCCGACGTGGAGAAGGCCGCCGCGGGCGCCGTCCGCGCCTGCTTCTCCTCCGCCGGCCAGCTCTGCATCTCCATCGAGCGGCTGTACGTCCACGAGTCGATCGCCGACGACTTCGTGGCCCGTTTCGCGGCCCGTACGAAGGCCATGCGGCTCGGCAACTCGCTCGCCTACGGCGCCGACATGGGCTCCCTGGTCGGCGAGCGCCAGCTGGAGACCGTCACCCGGCATGTCGCGGAGGCCGTGGAGAAGGGCGCCAGGCTCGTCGCGGGCGGCGTCGCCCGACCCGACATCGGCCCGCTGTTCTACGAGCCGACCATCCTCGACGGCGTCGAGGCACCGATGGCGGTGTGCGGCGAGGAGACCTTCGGCCCGGTCGTCTCCGTCTACCGCTTCACCGACGAGGACGAGGTCGTGGACCTCGCCAACGCCACCCCGTACGGCCTGAACTCCAGCGTCTGGACCAAGGACTCCGGGCGCGGCCACCGGGTCGCCGCCCGGCTGCGCACCGGCACGGTCAACATCAACGAGGGGTACGCCCCCGCGTACGGCAGCGTGCAGTCCCCGATGGGCGGCATGAAGGACTCCGGTCTCGGCCGCCGGCACGGCTCCGAGGGCATCCTCAAGTACACCGAGGCACAGACCGTCGCCCAGCAGCGGCTGATCCCGCTCGCCCCGTCCTTCGGGATGGACGACGAGAAGTACGCGGCGTTCATGAGCGTCAGCCTCAAGGCGATGAAGGCGTTCCGCCTGCGCTGACACCGGCTGCCGCGGCACCTCCCGGTACCGCAGTACTTTCCGCCCGTTTCGCACCGAGGAGAGCCATGTCCCAGGACAGCCCTGCCCAGAATCGGCCCGTTGCCCCGGAGAGGACCGACGACGACGCCGCCTACGACTACGACGTACTCGTGGTCGGCTCGGGCTTCGGCGGTGCGGTGTCGGCGCTGCGGCTGACCGAGAAGGGGTACCGGGTCGGGGTGCTGGAGGCGGGCCGCCGCTTCACCCGGTCCGAACTGCCCAGGAATTCCTGGGATCTGAAGAACTTCCTGTGGGCCCCGACGCTCGGTCTGTACGGCATCCAGCGCATCCACCTGCTGGGCAACGTCATGGTGCTGGCGGGCGCGGGAGTCGGTGGCGGTTCGCTGAACTACGCCAACACCCTGTACGAGCCGCTCGCGCCGTTCTTCGACGACCCGCAGTGGAAGGACATCACCGACTGGCGCGAGGAGCTGGGCCCGTACTACGACCAGGCCAAGCGGATGCTGGGGGTCCGGCTGAACCCGACCATGACCCCGTCGGACGTCCACCTGAAGGCGACCGCGCAGGCCATGGGCATCGGCGACACGTTCCACATGGCGCCGGTCGGTGTCTTCTTCGGGGACGGCGAGGACGGCGACGGCACGGCGAGGGTCCGGCCGGGCGGCGAGATTCCGGACCCGTTCTTCGGCGGGGCGGGGCCCTCCCGCAAGGCATGCACCGAGTGCGGCGAATGCATGACCGGCTGCCGCCACGGCGCGAAGAACACCCTCAACGAGAACTACCTCCACCTCGCTCAGAGGGCGGGCGCGGTCATCCACCCGATGACCTCGGTCGTCGCGGTCACCGAGGACTCCCGGGGCGGCTACGCGGTCAAGACCCTGCCCACCGACAACCGGAAGAAGGGCAAGGGCCGCACGTTCACCGCCCGCGAGGTCGTCGTCGCCGCGGGCACGTACGGCACCCAGACACTGCTGCACCGGATGAAGGACACCGGCCTGCTGCCCCGGATCTCGTCCCGGCTCGGTGAGCTGACCCGTACCAACTCCGAGGGCCTGGTCGGCTCGCAGACCAGTGACCGGCGCTACCGGAAGAAGCACGGGACCGCGCGGGCCGACTTCACCCGGGGCGTCGCCATCACCTCCTCGATCCACCCGGACGAGAACACCCACATCGAACCGGTCCGGTACGGCAAGGGCTCCAACTCGATGGGCGCGCTGACCGTCCTCCAGGTGCCGTACGGCGCGCACCGGGTGCGCAGGTGGCTGCTCGAACTGGTCAAGCACCCCACGCTCGCGGCCCGGTCGCTCTCCAACCGCCGCTGGTCGGAGCGGACCATCATCGGGCTGGTCATGCAGTCGCTCGACAACTCCCTGACGACGTACCGCAAACCGGGCGGCGTGGGGAAGGGCCTGCTCACCGCCCGGCAGGGGCACGGCGCCCCCAACCCGACCCAGATCGAGGCGGCGACGCGCAGCGCCACACTGCTCGCCGAGGAGATCAACGGCTTCGCGGGTTCGAACGTGGGCGAGCTGATGGGCACCCCGCTCACCGCGCACTTCCTGGGCGGCTGCCCCATCGGTGCCACCGCCGACGACGGGGTGATCGACCCGTACCACCGGCTCTACGGACACCCTGGCATCTCGGTGGTCGACGGTTCGGCGGTCTCCGCGAACCTCGGCGTCAACCCGTCGCTCACCATCACCGCACAGGCCGAGCGCGCCATGTCGCTGTGGCCCAACAAGGGCGAGGCGGACCCGCGTCCGGTGCAGGGCGAGGCGTACGAGCGGCTGGCCGCCGTCGAGCCGCGGTCACCGGCCGTGCCGAAGGAGGCGTTCGGCGCGCTGAAGCTGCCGTTCCTCGGGATGCCGGCCGTCCCGCCGAAGAAGCCGCGGGAGTCCTAGCCGATCGGGACGGCAGAAAGGGGCTGCACCCCCCTCCGAGCGCAGCCCCTCCATGTCACGGCGAGCCGGACGCGTCACGCGCCGGCATCACCGTTCCTGCGGCGCCGCACGATGAACATCGCGCCGGCGCCGAGCATCATGGCCGCGCCGCCCGCGGTGGCGAACACCGGGAGCGCGGAGGACGAACCGGTCTCCGCGAGGCTGCCGGAGACCCTGCCCGCCGGGTTGTCGGCCGGCTTCGCGGCCGGGACCGGGGCGCTGCCACCGGTCTGCGGCGTCGAGCCGCTGTCGCCGGACTTCACGATCTCGAACCTGTACGCGATGTCGCTGACGCCGGCGCAGTCCTTGTCGCCCACGTACAGACCGGCACCGAGCGTGAAGCCGGCGCCGACGGGGGCGGTCGGCCGCACATTGACGCGCAGCGCGATGTCGACCTCGTAGCCCGCGGGGACCTCGTCGGACCGGCCGACATAACCGACCGCGCGGCCGTCCTCGCTGAGCTCCACCCATGTGCCGGTCTCCGGATCGAGGGCCTGGAGGCTGACCCGCTTCGAGCGGAAGAGGTCGTTGCCCTCCTTGTCGGAGGAGGCGCCCGCGAAGTAGTCGACCTCCTTCACGGCGGACTTCGAGGAGTTGTAGACGTTCATCCTGAACGTGTGCCAGCCGCTGCCCCGGGCGATCCGTCCGGGCAGGCCGTCGACGGAGACGTCCAGGTCGGACTGGGCGCACCGCGCCGGCTCCTCCGGGTCCTCGGACTCCGAAGGGGAGGCGGACGCGGACGCCGAGGCGCTCGCCGAGCCGCTCGCCGGACCGCCTGGGGTCGCTCCGGGGGTCTCGGCCGGCGCGGGAGCGGAGCCCTCGGCATCCCCGGGGGGCTCGGCAGGACCGGGCTCCCCGGTTTCCCCGGCGGAGTCCTCGGCAGGCGTGGACGCGGACCCGGAAGCGGCCGGGGCCGGCTCGGTCTCCGGCGTTCCGGAGCCGCTCGGCGAGGGCGAGGCGGTGGTATCGGCGGCAGCGGTCCCGTCCGTCGTCACGGCGAACGCGGCGGGGGTGGCCAGGACGGCGGCCGGGGTCATGACTGCCGCGGCGGCGGCGAGCGCCAGGGCTCGGCGAAGCTTCATGGTGACCTCAGGAGTCCGGCGCACCGCGATGGGCGATACGGGTTTCGGGACGGGCCCGTCGCGCGGCGGCACGACCGGGGCCGGTGGTTCCGCATGGTTGACCTGCGGTCTGCCGCAATGGTTGTCCGGATGCTCATGGAACATCCATGTGACGCCCCTCACTCGGAGGGCGGTCCGGAGCAGGGAAAGGGCCCCCGCGGACCGGGAGCCGGCCGGCGGGGTCCTCGTCACGTCTGCGCCGGGACACGGCCCGCGTCGCGCGGGCCGCTTCGACCGGACTCCACGGGGACTCCACCCGGATCCCGGCCGGATTCACCCGGATCCACCCGGATCCACCCGGGCCAACCCGGATCCCAACGGAAACGGCCGGCCCCGGGCGTCCCCGAAGCCGGCCGTTTCCTGGAGTGACCGGGCTGCTGTCCCCTGCCGACCGGTCACGCACGCCGGGGCGCGGTCCCACGGCGTACCTGAGGTACGCCACACGCACCAGCGGAGCCACACGTGGTTTCTTTCCGGAGCCGCCCCTGGCTGGCACGGACACCGGGACCAACGAAGCCGCGCCGGACCCGGTCACGCGCCGTACGGGTGAGAGTCGGCCCGAACTGGGATACGCCGGAGTACCCCCGGCCCCCGGGGTGTCACGCCCGGCCGCGGCACAGCTCCAGCAGCGTCATGGCGAGGGAGGTGCCGCGCCTGCCCAGCGCGTCCCGGTACGAGCCGAGGATCTCCATCTCGCGGGAGAGGCTGATCCGGCGGCCGCCGGAGGTGATCCGGGCCTCCTGGATGACCGCCGAGACGGCCATCCGCTCCTGGACGAGCCCGATGATCCGGTCGTCGAGGGTGTCGATCCGGGCCCGCGCGTCGTCGATCAGCGCGGCAGCCTCCTCGGTGTGCGCGCCGGTCTTCTCGGCGGCGGTCTTCTCAGCGCCGGTCTTCGCCGGGGCGGTCTTCGCGGGGGCGGTGCTGGTCATGGTGGTGACTCCTCGTGGTGTGTGGTCCCCGAGGCCGACCGGTCCGTAACGCCAAGGCGCCCCGGGCCTTTCGGCCCGGGGCGCCTGGAACGTTGCTTGTCGGTGGGATCAAGCAGCACGACCATGGCAGCCGGCGGGCCGGATGCCATAGGTAAAGACGAAGGTCGTGTGCTGAAGCATGGAACCAGTATGGCCCGGCCGCCGCGGGCGGACCAACCGGGCGCCCGGATGCTGAGACGCCGTATCCGGGGACGGCGGACCCCGCGCCCCGCACGGGCGGGACGACGGCGGAGCCCGCGCCCCCGCACGGGCGGGACGACGGCGGACTCCGCAACCCCGGTAGAATCGACAAAACAGACCCCCTTTCACCGCCGGAAGGCCGCCCGTGCCAGCAGCACCCCCCGCCGCCCCCGACACCACCACCGACGTGGTCCTCGTTGTCGACTTCGGCGCGCAGTACGCCCAGCTCATCGCCCGACGCGTCCGTGAGGCCCGGGTCTACAGCGAGATCGTCCCGTCCACCATGCCGGTGGCCGAGATGCTGGCCAAGAACCCCCGGGCGATCATCCTGTCCGGCGGGCCCTCCTCGGTGTACGCCGAGGACGCCCCGTCCCTCGACCGTGCGCTGTTCGAGGCCGGAGTCCCGGTCTTCGGCATGTGCTACGGCTTCCAGCTGATGGCCACCACGCTCGGCGGCACCGTCGACGACAACGGTGCCCGTGAGTACGGCCGTACCCCGCTCACCGTCTCCAAGACCGGCTCCACGCTCTTCGAGGGCACGCCCGCCGAGCAGTCGGTCTGGATGTCGCACGGCGACGCCTGCTCCGCCGCCCCCGAGGGCTTCACCGTCACCGCGTCCACCGACGTCGTACCGGTCGCCGCCTTCGAGAACGACGAGAAGAAGCTCTACGGCGTCCAGTACCACCCCGAGGTCCTGCACTCCACGCACGGACAGCAGGTCCTGGAGCACTTCCTCTACCGCGGCGCCGGCATCGAGCCGACCTGGACCACGACCAATGTGGTCGAGGAGCAGATCGCGCTGATCCGTGAGCAGGTCGGCACCAAGCGCGCCATCTGCGGCCTGTCCGGCGGGGTGGACTCGGCGGTCGCCGCGGCCCTCGTGCAGAAGGCCATCGGATCCCAGCTGACCTGCGTGTACGTCGACCACGGTCTGATGCGCAAGGGCGAGACCGAGCAGGTCGAGAAGGACTTCGTGGCCGCCACCGGCGTCCAGCTGAAGGTCGTCGACGCCGAGGAGCGGTTCCTGACCGCGCTGGCCGGGGTCTCCGACCCCGAGCAGAAGCGGAAGATCATCGGCCGCGAGTTCATCCGGGTCTTCGAGCAGGCCCAGGCCGAGATCATCGCCGAGGGCGCCGCGGACGGCGAGGAAGTCGCCTTCCTCGTCCAGGGCACGCTCTACCCGGACGTCGTCGAGTCCGGCGGCGGGACCGGCACCGCCAACATCAAGTCGCACCACAACGTGGGCGGCCTCCCCGAGGACATCGAGTTCTCGCTCGTCGAGCCGCTGCGCCAGCTGTTCAAGGACGAGGTCCGGATGGTCGGCCAGGAGCTCGGCCTGCCCGAGGAGATCGTCCAGCGCCAGCCGTTCCCCGGCCCCGGCCTCGGCATCCGGATCGTCGGCGAGGTCACCAAGGAGCGGCTCGACCTGCTCCGCGAGGCCGACGCCATCGCCCGCGAGGAGCTGACCGCGGCCGGCCTGGACCGTGACATCTGGCAGTGCCCGGTGGTCCTGCTCGCCGATGTCCGCTCGGTCGGCGTCCAGGGCGACGGCCGCACCTACGGCCACCCCATCGTGCTCCGTCCCGTCTCCTCCGAGGACGCCATGACGGCCGACTGGTCGCGCCTGCCCTACGAGACCCTCGCCCGGATCTCGACCCGCATCACCAACGAGGTGGCCGACGTCAACCGCGTCGTGCTCGACGTGACGAGCAAGCCGCCGGGCACCATCGAGTGGGAGTGACCCTCCCGTCGGGCCCCGCCTGACCCCGGGTCCACACCGATGCCGCCGCTCGCCCGCCGAGCGGCGGCATCGTCGTACCGGCAGGGCACCGCGCCCGGCCCTCCGCACCCCTGGCCACTTGCGGCAACCGGCGGTAACTTCCGATCCCGTACGCCCTGGGAGCCCCGAGGAGCCGCCATGTCCGAGCCCACACCCATACCCGTGGACCAGCTCCACTTCGCGCTGCCGCCCGTCCACGAGTCCGTGGCCGACGAGCGGGCGCACCGCAAGGAACGGCTGGCCGGGGCGCTCCGGCTGTTCGGTGAGCTGGGGTACGAGGACGGTGTCTCCGGCCACATCACCGCACGCGACCCGGAATTCGCCGACTGCTTCTGGGTCAACCCCTTCGGGGCCCCGTTCGCCGGACTGGCGCCGGACGAACTGATCCTGGTCAACGGCGAGGGCCAGGTCGTCGAAGGGCGCCACCACGTCAACCAGGCGGCGTTCGCCGTCCACGCGCAGGTGCACCGGGCCCGCCCGGACGTCGTCGCCGTCGCCCACACCCACTCCCTGCACGGGCGGGCCCTGTCCGCGCTCGGCGAGCTCATCGAGCCGATCACCCAGGAATCCTGTGCCTTCTACGAGGACCACGTGCTGTACGACGCCTACACCGGGGTCGTCGTGGACGAGGACGAGGGGCGCCGGATCGCCGCCGCGCTCGCCGGCCACAAGGCGATCGTGCTGCGCAACCACGGGCTGCTGACCGTCGGTGACTCGGTGGACGCGGCCGCCTGGTGGTTCATCGCCCTGGAGCGCTCCTGCCAGGTGCAGCTGGCCGCGCGGTCGGCCGGGAAGCCGGTGCCGATCGAGCACCCGGACGCGCTCGCCACCCGCGAACAGCTGGGCAGCGACCTGGTGGCCTGGATCAACTACCAGCCGCTTTGGCGCCGGATCAGCCGCACCTACTGACGATTCCTTCGCACATTCCGGCGATCCGCGCCCACGGACCGCCCCGATGCGGTCCCGAGCCCCTTTGTACGGCACAATTCGCAGCAATCACAGCCGAGTTGGCTGTACCGGGGCTTGAAAGGGCGGCGTTCCCAGTGGCGTTGGACGAGGCGAGGGCGGGCAGTACGCACGGCGGGGGCTGCACGTGCGGCGACTGCCCGCACGGGGCGCGCGAGGGCCACCGGCGCGCGGTGGGCGCGTTCCTGGCCAAGCGGGACGAACTCGCCGCCGGGCAGGGGCTGCCGCCCGGGGTCGCGCAGTCCGCCTCGGCGACCCGCCAGTGGGTCTCGGACGAGCTGACCCAGTCCGCCAGGACCGTCGCCGAACGGGGCCGGGAGGCGGGCGAGGCCTGGCTGTACCGGGTCTGGCGGCGCACCCTGATCGCGGTGTGGGCGGCCGTCGCCCTGCTGGTCATCGGCGAGTCCGTCACCGCCATCGGAGCGGGCTGGACCAACGCCCGGACGGCCGGGCTGGTCGCCGGACTCGTCACCGCGGGCCTGCTGACCGGTGCCGCCCATGTCCACCGCGCCCGGGGCGGCCTGCTCGCCCCGCTGATCGGCGAGGACCACCGGCTCTCCACCTCCCGGGCGGTCGCCGCCTCCTGGGTGCTGCTCGCGGCCTTCTCCGTCCTCGTGCTGGCGCTCCAGCTGGCCGGCGCCTCCGGCCATGCCGAGCGGGACGAGCTGATCGAGGGGCTGGACCTGGCCCGGGGCGCCGGGGTGGTGACCGTGCTCGCGCTGGTCTGCGCCGTCGCCGTCGTCGTACGCCGGGTGGTGACCGTACGCACGCTGTCCGGGCGGCTCCAGAAGCTTCGGGCCGTCCGGCCGCGCGCCGCCGACCTGCTCACCGACGACTCGGGCCGGGGCAGCTTCACGGACGTGCAGTACGTGCTGGTGAGCACCGTCGCCGTGCTGTTCGCCGCGGTCCGCCTCGCCCGCCGGCCCGAACAGCTGCCGGACCTGCCCTGGGGCCTGGCGCTGCTGGTCACCGTCTCGGCGCTCGCCTACTTCGCCGGGAAGTACGCGGAGGGCGGGCGCCCGGTGATCCTCTCGGTGGTCCGGGCCCGCGAGGCCGGGGACCTGGACGCGCCGGTCCGCACCGGCGACGACATCGAGATCCGCGGCGCGGGCTTCGTGCCGCCCGGCGCCGGGACTCCGGAGCGGCTGGCCCGGCTGGTCGTCCGGATCGGCCGGGTCCATGTGCACGTGCCGCTGATCCCGGTCACCGGCGGCTTCGCCAACCCGACGGACGGCGTGCTGACCGTGCCGGTGCCGGTGGAGGTCGAACCGGGGCTGGTGCAGGTGCAGGTGGTGACCGCCGCCGGAGTGGAGACGAACCGCTTCGAGATCGATGTGACGGACTGACCCCAGGCCCCCTGCGACCCTCAGGCCCCCCTGCGACCTCCACGCCCCCTGCGACCCCCAGGCCCCCTGCGCCCCTCAGGCCCCCCTGCGACCTCCACGCCCCCTGCGACCCCCAGGCCCCCTGCGACCCTCAGGCCCCCCTGCGACCTCCACGCCCCCTGCGAACCCCGGCCCCGCGACCCGCGGGCGGGCGGCGGAATCCGGCCGGAGGACCCACCGGTTGAGCAGCCCGGCACCCGCCTACGTATCGTCAGGTGACGGGTCTACGGAAGGTGGGGCAGCCACATGCAGGGATACGGGATGAACGTACGCGGTCTCGGGGAGTCGAAGGGGCTCGGGGACCTGGCGCGGGAGCACGCCCTGTTGCCCCTGCGGATCTTCCTCGGCGTCACGTTCGTCTACGCCGGGCTCGACAAGCTCACGGACAGCGGCTTCTTCAGGGCGAGCGGCGCCGGTTCCATCGGCGAGACCATGCACGCGGTCCGCGACTCGTCCGCGATCCCGGCCCTCGTCGACCTCGCGCTGAAGAGCCCCGGCGCCTTCGGGTACGCCATCGCCATCGGCGAACTCCTCGTCGGCCTCGGCACCCTCGTCGGGCTGTGGGCACGGCTCGCCGCGCTCGGCGGGGCACTGATCTCGCTGAGCCTGTGGCTGACCGTGAGCTGGCAGGTCTCCCCGTACTACTTCGGCAACGACCTGATCTACCTCATGGCCTGGCTGCCGCTGCTGCTCGGCGGGGCCGCGGCATTCTCCGCGGACGCCCTCCTGGCGTCCCGGCGGCGACGGATCCGGTAGTTCACCCAGGTCGCGGTGGCGGCCAGCCAGAGGCCGCCGAAGAACAGCGGGAAGAAGAAGACCCACGGGGCGTCCCAGACCCCCGCGGCGTCCGCCGCGTATCCCGCCGCCAGCGCGAGCATGACGACTCCCGCCACCGCACGTCCCGGACGGATCTCATGACGCAGCACGGGTGACCTCCACCTGTCCGACACCGACTTCGAGAGTGAGCTCGACCGTGCCCGCCGGTCTGCTGCCCGGGGACGGCGGCAGCGTCCGGTGCTCGTTCTGCGACGCTCTGATGTCCACCTCGGCCGGCTCCTCGGCGGCCGGGGCCTCGCCGGGCCGGCTGACCGGCAGCGTGATGTCGCCGAACCCCGACCTCGCGTCCACCTTCACCGTCACCTCCTTCGGCACGACCACCACCACACGGCCGGCCCCGACACCCACCCCGGTCCTGAGGGTGTCGCCCCGGGGGACCCTGATCCCGGTGAGGTCCAGCCTGGCGACCCCGGTGCCCAGCTGGTAGTGCGGCTGGACGGCGGCCACCGATGCGGGGCGCCACCCCTCGCGCACCCACTGCGTGGAGATGTCCTTGGGCAGCGCGGAGGCGCACGCCAGCAGGACGGCCGTGACCATCGACAGCATGACCGTGCCGAACCCGGTCCGCCCCAGGAACGCGCTGACCAGCATGCCCAGGCCGAACACCGCGAGTGCACCGGCCAGGCCGTACTGCAGACTCGTACCGAGCGGCTGCGACTCCCAGCTCAACCCGGTCCCCAGACCGCCCGCGATCAGCGCGAACAGGAAGACGACACCGCCGATCGAGGTCGGGCCCCTGGTGCCGGGCTCCCGTCGGGGCGGGCGGCGCAGCGGGTTCGGGGCCGCTCCCGCCGGGCGCTCCGTCCGGCCCGGGAGCACGGCATCGACCGGACCCCACAGATAGCCGGCGCCCACCGGACCGGAGGTGCCGTCCTTGACGATCGGGTCCCGCCACCACGACGGGCTGCCCGGCGTCGGCGGCGCCTTCACCTCGGGGGGCGCGTCCGCCACCGCCTGGGCGGTCGCCGGATGCAGCGGGTCCTCGGGCGCCGCGGTCCTGCGGGCTTGCGTCCACACGGCGAAGCCGACGACCGCGAGCGACAGCATCGCGGAGAACGCCAGCGTGCCGCCGTTGCCGAGCATCGACAGGAAGAGACCACAGCCGATCAGCGCGAGCAGCACCGCGATCAGCGACGCCCCCTCCACCCGGCCGGACAGCAGCCTGCGCGCCTCGTTCTCCTCCTCGCCGTCCACGGGAACCAGCAGCCAGGCGAAGCCGTAGAAGATCAGCCCGATGCCACCGGTCACGGACAGCACACCGAGCACGATCCGGAAGATCACCGGATCGACGTCGCAGTACCGCCCGAGCCCGCCGCACACCCCGGCCACGACCTTGTGCTGCGGACTGCGCCGCAGCAGCGGCGCCGGTTCGGGGGGCGGAGCGACACCGGGGGAGGCGTCCTGGGGAACGGTCATGGCTCCATGGTGACTGCCCCGGAGCCCGTCCGGGACCCGCGCCGACCCTGGCCGATCCCTGATATTGGCCGGCCGCACCCCTGGGGCCCACCCCGGTACCGGGCTCTCAGGGTCGATTCGGGGGCCGACCCTGATGCCGTCACCCGTACGGACATGTGACGATCGGGGCATGCCAGCCGCCACGACCCGAGCCGCCAGCTCCCGCAACCCCGCCCCGGAGGAGCCGCCGCTGCGCAGGCTCTACCGCAGCGCCGACGGACGGCTGCTGGGCGGCGTCGCGCGCGGGCTCGCCGGACATCTCGGGCTGCCCGTCGTCTGGGTGCGGTTCGTCTTCCTCGGACTGTTCTTCGCGGACGGCCTCGGCGCGCTGCTCTACGCCGTGTTCTGGATCGTCGTCCCGCTCGGCGTCGGCGGCGTCGAGCCGCCCCGCTCGGTCTTCGAGACCGCCCCGGACGGCAGCCGCCGGCTCCGCAAACCCGACCGGGGCCAGATCTTCGCCCTGATCGCGCTGGTCTTCGGCGCCATGATCTTCGTCGGCAACGTCGACATGGGCAGCGGGGCCAACCGCTACATCTGGCCCACCCTGCTGATCGGTGCCGGTTCCGTACTGGTGTGGCGGCAGGCCGACAACGCCCGGCGCGCCCGCTGGATGGAGGTCGGCAGCCGCCGCCGGGTCCTGCACCTGGTCCGGGGGCTCGCCGGGGTCGCCCTGGTCGGCCTGGGCCTGGCCGTCTTCATGGTGGTACGCGGCTCCGCCGCCCAGCTCGGGAACGTACTGACCGCGGCCATAGCCGTCCTCACCGGCATCGCGCTGCTGGCGGGCCCCTACCTCGTACGCATGACCCAGGACCTCTCCGAGGAACGCCTGATGCGCATCCGCGCCCAGGAGCGCGCCGAGGTGGCCGCCCACGTCCACGACTCGGTGCTGCACACCCTCACCCTGATCCAGCGCAACGCGGAGGACTCCGGCGAGGTCCGCAGGCTCGCCCGGGCCCAGGAACGCGAACTGCGCAACTGGCTGTACAACCCCGAGGGCACCGGCAAGGACGAGGACGACGAGCCCGCGACCCTCGCCGAAGCGGTCAAGCGCGCCGCCGCAGAGGTCGAGGACAAGCACGGCGTCCCGCTGGAGGTGGTCGTCGTGGGCGACTGCCCGCTGGACGAGAAGCTGGCCGCGCAGATGCAGGCCGCACGCGAGGCGATGGTCAACGCCGCCAAGTACGGTGGCGAGGGCGGCGCCGTGCAGGTCTACGCCGAGGTCGAGGGCCGCACGGTCTTCGTCTCGGTGCGCGACCGGGGTCCGGGATTCGACCTGGACTCCGTACCGGGGGACAGAATGGGCGTACGAGAATCGATCATCGGCCGGATGCAGCGCAACGGCGGCACGGCGCGGCTGCGTTCGGTGCCCGGCGGGGGCACGGAAGTCGAGCTGGAGATGGAGAGGGCGAGCGATGACCAAGACCACTGAGGCGACCGGGGGCCCGGAGCGCCGGGTACGGGTCGTGCTCGTCGACGACCACCGGATGTTCCGCACCGGCGTCCAGGCCGAGATCGGCCGCACCGAGGAGACCGGCGTCGAGGTGGTCGGCGAGGCCGCCGACGTCGACCAGGCGGTCACCGTCATCACGGCGACCCGCCCCGAGGTCGTCCTGCTCGACGTGCACCTGCCCGTCGGCGGCGGCGTCGAGGTGCTGCGCCGCTGCGCCCCGCTGATGGGGGCCGTCGAGAACCCGGTGCGGTTCCTGGCGCTGTCCGTGTCGGACGCCGCCGAGGACGTCATCGGCGTCATCCGCGGCGGCGCCCGCGGCTATGTCACCAAGACCATCACGGGCGCCGACCTGGTCGATTCGGTCTTCCGGGTCCAGGACGGCGACGCGGTGTTCTCGCCCCGGCTGGCCGGCTTCGTCCTCGACGCCTTCGCCTCCACGGACGCGCCGCCGGTCGACGAGGACCTGGACCGCCTCACCCAGCGCGAGCGCGAGGTGCTGCGGCTGATCGCCCGCGGCTACGCCTACAAGGAGATCGCCAAGCAGCTGTTCATCTCGGTGAAGACCGTCGAGTCGCACGTCTCGGCGGTGCTGCGCAAGCTCCAGCTCTCCAACCGCCACGAGCTGACCCGGTGGGCCACCGCGCGACGGCTGGTCTGAGCCGGCGGCTGCTCCGAGCCGACGGGCCGGCGCTCTCAGGCGGGGTCGAGCGAGATGTTCAGCTTCTCGCCGATCCTGCGGTAGCCGATGCCCGCGTAGATCCGCTCCACATCGGCGTCGCCCGGCTCCAGCCACACCACCCGGCAGCCGCGCCCGAAGGCGGTCGCGGTGAGGTGGGCGGAGAGCGCGGCGCCGATGCCGCGGCGGCGGTAGGCGTCGGCGACGGCGAGACCGGCCAGTTCGGTGAGGCCGTCGACGGGGACCGAGCAGCCGCCCGCGCCCGCCGGTACGCCGTCGACGGTGGCGAGGGCCGCGACCCCGCCGCCCTCGGCCGCGGTCCGCAGCCAGACCGCCTCACCGCCCTCGGGCTCACCGGTCCCGCCGTAGCCGTGGTGCTGGACGAGCGCGGCGGCGTCGAACTCCGCGTCGGTGGCCGGTTCGGCGATCGTGAGGGACTCCACCTGCTTCGGCGTCAGCAGGTCGTCCGGTGAACAGGCCATGACCGGGGCCCGGTTCTCCACGGTGAACCCGGCGGCGAGCAGCGCGGGTTCGACCGCGGGCGCCGAGCCGGGCAGGAACTCCAGCCGGGGCAGCCGGTCGTGCTCGCGGAACGCCGCGACCAGCGCGTCGAGATCGGCCGGCGTCGGCTCCGCGTCCTGGTCGGGTATCGCGTAATTGGCGTACTTGATGGACCAGTCGGGGTTGTAGCGCACCGTGAAGGGCCCGACCCGGAGGTGGTCCGGGGAACGCAGGGCGAGCGTACGGGCATGGGTCTGGACATCGGTGTCCATGGGCATACGGGGTTGTCCTCCGGCCGGTTGGGCGACGGTGGGCCGGGCCGAGGACGGTCCGGCCCGAAGGCGGTTGCTCCGATGGCGGGTTCCGACGACGGGCTGATCCCGACGACGGGCTGATCCGAAGGGTCTGTCCGACGGGTCGCACCGGATCGGAGACGGGAGCCTATGCCACCCGGGCGGCCCCGGCGAAGGGCATTTGGTCGATCGGCGCGATCCGGACCGGTGACCCGGTGCGCGGGGCGTGGATCATCTGTCCGTTGCCGATGTACAGCCCGACATGGCTGATGCCGGAGTAGAAGAACACCAGGTCGCCCGGCGCGAGTTCGGAGCGCGAGACGCGCCGGCCGGCGTTGATCTGGGTGTACGTGGTCCGGGGGAGCGATACTCCGGCGGCCCGCCAGGCGGCCTGGGTGAGCCCGGAGCAGTCGAACGAGGAGGGGCCGGTGGCGCCCCAGACGTACGGCTTGCCGAGCGCCCCGTACGCGAAGGCGACGGCGTCGGCGGCGCGGGCGTTCGGTGCCCGGACGGCGCCGCGCGCGGTGCTCCGGCCGGCACGGGCGGCCGGGGGCGTGCCGGTGGCCGAACCGTGATCGGTGTTCTCGTAGGCGGTGCGCTCGGGCGGGGTCAGCCGGTCGAGCAGCCGCCGCGCGTCGGCGAGCTTGGCGGTGATCGTCGCCCGGTGCTTCTTCAGCTCGGCCCGGCGGGAGGTCAGCGCGGCCAGCTCGTCCTTGGCCTGCGAGCGCAGTGTGGCGATCTGGGCGACCTGCCGCCGGACCTTGCCCAGCGCGGCGGCCTGGCGGTCGCCGATCCGGTCCGCGTACGACGCCCGCTCCAGGTACTGGTCCGGGTCGGAGGAGAGCGCCAGCTGAACGGAGGTGGAGAGGCCGCCGGCGCGGTACTGCGCCGCGGCGAACGAACCCAGGGCGTCGCGCGCGGTGTTGAGGCGCTCGGTCCTGCGGGCTGCCTCGTCGCGCAGGTCGTCGAGGGCGTCCTCGGCGGCGTCCGCCTTCTCCTTCGCGCCGTTGTACCGCTCGGTGGCGACCTCCGCGTCGTGGTACAGCCGGTCGACCTCGGCCTTGACCTGGGCGGGGGTGCGCTGCGGATCGGCGTGCGCCGGGCCGGGCAGTACGGCGGCGGTGGCGGCCCCGGTGAGGGCGAGGGTCGCCGCGGTGCGGGCAGCAGGGCCGGTGTACAAGCGCTGCTTGGGTTTTCGATGCGCTGCCACGAGGGCGTGCGTCCTTCCTGACGACTGCCCGCCGGGGGCTACCGGCGGGCCCGCCGGAACTCTCGGCGGGGCGGCCGGTGCGCCGTCCGCTTCGGAGCGGAGGTGAGCCGGTCGACTGCCAGCGACGCTAATCCCGGGGCACGGGCAGGAGTCGTAATGACGCTTATTGCCTGAATTTGGCGTGGCATTGTCGTCGAGCGATCGGAAAAATTGCACCAGAGTCAGGCAATTGGTACAGACACGAGTGAAGTGACCAGGAAGGCACACCTGCCTGCCGAGGGGTGATATGGCCGGGGCTAGGCTGCGGCCTCATGGACGTACTCATTCATGTCTTCGTCGCCCTGCACATCATCGGGATCGCCTCCCTGCTGGGCGGTTTCCTGACCCAGATGAAGGCGATGGGCGCGGGCACGGCCCGGTTCGTCCCCGCGATGCTGCACGGCGCGCTGACCATGCTGGTCACCGGTGTCGCCCTGGTCGGGCTCAACCAGGCCGACGGCAACCACGTCAACAACATCAAGATCGGCGTCAAGCTGCTGGTCCTGGTGGTCGTCCTCGCACTGGTCTACATCAAGCGGGACGAGGAGAAGGCCGGCAAGGGCGCCTTCGCGGCGGTGGGCGGACTGACGCTCCTCAACATCTTCATCGCCACGCTCTGGACCTGATCCCGACCGCGCCGCGCCGCCCGGTGCGGCGGCGCGACGCGTCGGCGCCCGCTACGCCGGGCGCACGCTGCCGTAGATCGGCATGTAGTAGATCGACTCCTCGCGGACGTTCGCCCCGGGCTTCGGGGCGTGGATCATCATCCCGTCGCCCTTGTAGATGCCCACGTGGCTGATGTCGTCGTAGAAGAAGACGAGGTCCCCCGGCTTCAGATCGGCCGTGGCCACCCGGGTGCCGATCTTGACCTGGTCCCACGTGGTGCGCGGGATGTCGACCCCCGCCGCCTTCCACGCGGCCTGGGTGAGCCCGGAGCAGTCGTACGACGCCGGGCCCGTCGCGCCCCAGACATAGGGCTTGCCGATCTGGGCCCTGGCGAAGTCGAGAACCTTCGCCGCCTTGGTGGTGGCGCCGCTGTCCGAGCCGGTCCCGGGCCCGGTGCCCGTACCGCTGCCGCCCCCCGACTCCTTCGCGGCCTCCTCGGCCTTGCGGTCCGCCTCGGCCTTCGCGGCGGCCTGCTGCTTCGCCAGCTCCCGGGCCTTGCGCTTCGCCTCCGCCTCCTTCTTGCGCTCGATCTCCGCGAGCCGCGCCTTCTCCTCGGCGGTCAGCTTCGACAGCAGCGTGCGCGCCTCACCCAGCTTCTTCTGCACGTCCTGCTTGCTGGTGCGCAGCGTGGCCTGCGTCGTCGTCAGCGTCTCCAGGCTCCGCACCGCCTCGGAACGCTTCTTCGCCGCCTTGGCCTGCTGCGTCCGGAAGTCCGTGATGGCCCGCTGCTGCCGGCTGGTCATCCGGTCCATCAGCTGGCTCTGGTCGAAGTACGACTGCGGGTCGTCGGCCAGGAAGAACGTGGCGCTCGGCGCTATGGAGCCGCTGCGGTACTGCGCGGCCGCATAGGTGCCGAGCGTCCTGCGGGCGTCGTTGAGCTTGTCGGCACGCTCGGCGACATCGTCCAGCAGGGCGTCGACCTTGGCGCGCTGGGCGGTGGAGGCCTCCTTCGCCCGGTTGTACCGCTGGGTCGCGGTGCCCGCCTGCCGGTAGAGGTCGTCGACCTTCTTCTGTACGTCCTCGACGCCGGGCTTCGGGTCGGGCGCGGCCACCGCGCTCTGTGTGGAGAGCAGGGTCACCGACGCCAGGGCCGCCGTGGTGAGACCGACGGCCGGTGCGGTGGCGCGCACCCGGGTGCGCGGCTTGCGATGGGATGCCAAGGCCGGCATCTCCTTCCGTGGACCGCCTACCGGGTTAGCTGTCGGGTTCGGGCGGAACGGAAGGCTGCCCTACGGTCCGAGTGGGGGATAAGGATCGATTCACCCCGGTACTGCGTCTGGGTCCCCGGTTCCGAACTCCCGCGGGGGCAGCCGGATTCGGCGGGGGCGCCCGCTCGGCGTGGTTCGCCTCAAGGGGGTACGGGCCGCCCGGTCGAGCACGCTAGCCAACCCGTGGTGCCGCTGTGAAGGTTGATGTTCGATATGCCCGATACATTTTCGTGACCTTGCCGGGGCGGGGGCCCGGCGGCCGGATTCTCTTACGCGGAGTGGGTGTCCGCTCTCTCTGTGTGCCGTCGGCCGTGTGCGGTTGGTCATGCGGCCTCCGGGTGTCGGTGCGGCGGCCTAGACTCGGCAAGCGATGAGCAGCCTCTTTGACGACAGCTTCCTGGCCGGCCTCCAGCACTCGGAGGAAGAGCCCCCGCCGCCCCCCGAGGACTCCGCACCCGAAGCGGTGCCGGAGGACCTCTTCGCGGGCGTGTTCGACGGGCCCCCGCCGCCCAGGGACGCCTACTACCGCGACGGCGCGCACCGCCCCGTCATCGACTCGGCGGCGCTCCTCGACGGGCTGAACACCGAGCAGCGCGCCGCCGTCGTCCACGCGGGCTCCCCGCTGCTCATCGTCGCCGGGGCCGGCTCGGGCAAGACCCGGGTGCTGACCCACCGGATCGCCCACCTCCTGGCGGAGCGCGGGGTGCACCCCGGCCAGATCCTGGCGATCACCTTCACCAACAAGGCCGCGGGCGAGATGAAGGAGCGCGTCGAGCAGCTCGTCGGCCCGCGCGCCAACGCCATGTGGGTCATGACCTTCCACAGCGCGTGCGTACGCATCCTGCGCCGTGAGTCGAAGCGGCTCGGCTTCACCTCGTCGTTCTCGATCTACGACGCCGCCGACTCCAAGCGGCTGATGGCCCTGGTCTGCCGCGATCTCGACCTGGACCCGAAGCGCTTCCCGCCGAAGTCGTTCACCGCCAAGGTCTCCAATCTGAAGAACGAGCTGATCGACGAGGAGACCTTCGCCGGCCAGGCCGCGGACGGCTTCGAGAAGACCCTCGCCCAGGCCTACGCGATGTACCAGTCCCGGCTGCGCGAGGCCAACGCGCTGGACTTCGACGACATCATCATGACGACGGTCCACCTGCTCCAGGCGTTCCCGGACGTCGCCGAGCACTACCGCCGCCGCTTCCGGCACGTCCTGGTCGACGAGTACCAGGACACCAACCACGCCCAGTACACCCTGGTGCGCGAGCTGGTCGGACCGGCGGGCGAGGGCGACGCCCCGGCCGAGCTGTGCGTCGTGGGTGACGCGGACCAGTCGATCTACGCCTTCCGCGGCGCGACCATCCGCAACATCCTCCAGTTCGAGGAGGACTACCCCGACGCGACCACGATCCTGCTGGAGCAGAACTACCGCTCCACGCAGACGATCCTGTCCGCCGCCAACGCGGTCATCGAGCGCAACGAGAGCCGCCGCCCCAAGAACCTCTGGACCAACGCGGGCACGGGCGCCCGGATCACCGGCTATGTCGCCGACACCGAGCACGACGAGGCGCAGTTCGTCGCCGACGAGATCGACCGGCTCACCGACGCGGGCGACGCCAAGGCCGGTGACGTCGCGATCTTCTACCGTACGAACGCGCAGTCCCGCGTCTTCGAGGAGATCTTCATCCGCGTCGGCCTGCCCTACAAGGTCGTCGGCGGCGTGCGCTTCTACGAGCGCAAGGAGGTCCGGGACATCCTGGCCTACCTGCGTGTCCTCGCCAATCCCGAGGACACCGTCCCGCTGCGCCGCATCCTCAACGTGCCCAAGCGCGGCATCGGCGACCGCGCCGAGGCGATGATCGACGCGCTGTCCATGCGCGAGAAGATCACCTTCCCGCAGGCGCTGCGCCGGGTCGACGAGGCGTACGGCATGGCGGCCCGGTCGGCCAACGCCGTCAAGCGGTTCAACACGCTGATGGAGGAGCTGCGCACGATCGTCGAGTCGGGCGCGGGCCCCGCGGTGGTCCTGGAGGCCGTCCTGGAGCGCACCGGCTACCTCGCCGAACTCCAGGCGTCCACCGACCCGCAGGACGAGACCCGGATCGAGAACCTCCAGGAACTGGCCGCCGTGGCCCTCGAATTCGAGCAGGAGCAGGGCGCGGCCGGCGAGGACGGCGCGGACGCGGCCGCCGGCACCGGCGAGGACGGCGCGGACGCGGCCGCCGGCACCGGCGAGGACGCGGCCGCCGGGACCGGCGCGGGGACGGGCACGGGGACGCTCGCGGAGTTCCTGGAGAAGGTCGCGCTCGTCGCCGACTCCGACCAGATCCCCGACGAGGACGAGGACGGCTCCGGCGTCATCACGCTGATGACGCTGCACACCGCGAAGGGCCTCGAATTCCCGGTCGTCTTCCTGACCGGCATGGAGGACGGCGTCTTCCCGCACATGCGGGCGCTGGGACAGGTGAAGGAGCTGGAGGAGGAGCGGCGGCTCGCCTACGTCGGTATCACCCGGGCCCGCGAGCGGCTCTACCTGACCCGGGCGGCGATGCGCAGCGCGTGGGGGCAGCCCTCGTACAACCCGCCGTCGCGGTTCCTGGAGGAGATCCCGGACCAGCACCTGGAGTGGAAGCGGAAGGGGCCGATGGCGGCACCGGCCGGACCGACGTCGGGGATCACCTCGTCGCTGTCCGCCTCGCGTGCGCGCTCCGGGCCCTCGGGCTTCGCGACCCGGCGGACCTCGGACAAGCCGACGATCACGCTGGTCGTGGGGGACCGGGTCACGCACGACCAGTTCGGGCTCGGCACGGTCACGGCGGTCGAGGGCGTCGGCGATCAGGCGAAGGCCACGGTCGACTTCGGGGACGAGCGCCCGAAGAAGCTGCTGCTGCGGTACGCGCCGGTCGAGAAGCTGTAGCAGGGACGGGGAGACGGGCGGAGGCCGCGGCCCCCGCCCGTCTCCCGTTCCAGGCTGTCTCGCGTTCCGGGCCGACCCCTGTTCCGCGCCGACCCCTGTTCCGGGCCGTCCCGGGTCGGATCGGCCGGGCTCGGGTCAGGTCGGGTTGACGCCGTGGCTGCGGAGCCAGGGCAGCGGGTTGATCGCCGCTCCGCCCCCGGGCCGGACCTCGAAGTGCAGGTGCGGACCGGTCGAGTTCCCGGTGTCTCCGGAGTACGCGATGACGTCACCGGCCTTGACCGGGCCCGAGCGGATCTTGGTGCCGCTGAGGTGGCAGTACCAGGTCTCGGTCCCGTCGGCCATGGTGACGATGGCCATGTTCCCGTAGGCGCTGTTCAGCTGGGTGCGCACGGTGCCGTCCGTCGCGGCCATCACGGGCGTGCCCTCGAAGACCGGGAAGTCGATGCCCGTGTGCACGGACATCCAGTTGACGCCCGCCTGGCCGAAGTACGCGCTGAGGCCGTGCTGCTTGACCGGCATGACGAACTTGGGGCGCAGGGCCTCCTTGCGGGCGGCCTCTTCCAGGCGCTTCTTCTTCTCGGCGGCCTGCCGCTCCCGCAGATCGATCCGCTCCTGGGTACGGCTGGCGCGGTCGGCGAAGTTCTCCGCGTCGGCGCTGAGGTTGGCGAGCTGGGTGTCCAGCTTGTTGTTGGCCACCCCCGCCTTGACGGAGCCGGGGTCGGACGCCGCCATCGTGGTCTTGCCGTCGTCCTTCTTGTCCTCGCCGCCCAGCCCGCCGACAGAGGCCGCCGCGATGCCGGCCACGCTCATCACGCAGGCGGAGGGAATCGCCACGGTGAGGAGCGCGGAACGCTTCGCGGGGGAACGCCGCCGACTGCGGCCGGCGCCACCGCCGCGGGTGGCGGAGCGGCCGAGAGGACGGTGCGGGCCGGGTGCGGCGTCCGCGATGTCCATGGCATCGGCGGCGACTGCGGCGGTGGCGCCGTGCGCGTCGTCCGCTGCGCCGTCCGCGCTGTTGGCGAGGTAGGGCTCGTAGGGGTCGTACGAGGTGGCCGGGTCGGCGTAGGACTCATGTGCGTCGGGTGCCTGGTGCGCCTCGGGTGCCGACGGTGCCTCGTAGGACAGCTGTGCGGTTTCCGTGGTTTGCGCGATTTGCTGGTCGTGCTCGGGCGTGGCGCCGGTGTTCCACGCGGTGGCGTCGTACGCGCCGGAGTCGTAGACGGCCGATTCGCCGGCGGCCCACTGGCCGTTCGTGTGCCAGTTGCCGGTGTCCCACTGGCCCGTGGTGTCCGGGGCGCCGCCCTGCGCAGGGATGCCGGCGAACGTGGCGGTGGCGGTCGTTTCCGTGCCGTAGTCGGCGACGGGCGTCCAGGTGGCCGTGGTCTCGTACGTCTGCGCCGCCTCGTACTGCTGCTGGGGCGGTGCGGTGTACGGGGCGTAGGCGTCGTACGAGGCGGTCGGGTGTGCGCCGGTGTCCCACTGGGTGGAGTCGTACTGGCCGCTGTACCCGGACTGCCCGGCGCCGTAGCCGCTGCCGTATGCGCCGTCTTGACCACCGGGGAGCGATCCGAAGAGCGGGTCGCTGTCGAAGCTGCCGGTCGCATCACTGTCGTATCCGGCGTACCCGGCGTGGGGGTGCTGGTCGTTCACCAACTTCTCTCTCGCCTCGGCAGCAGGACCTGTGCTCTGGGGTCCGGCGTGGGGATCCCAGGGGGAGCAGTGGCCGCGACTGTACCCGGCGGTACGTGACGCCGACAATCTTCGGCGGGCACGGGCGGCTCAGGAAACGGGCAATCGGCCGTCTTTCGACGGACTGCTCACACAGCCTTGGCCTTATGTTCGAAACCCGTTCTATTTGTGGGGTCTCCGGAGGCCCACCGGTCCGTTCGGTCCCACCGGTTTGCTCGGCCCCACCGGTCCGTTCGGTCTCACAGGTCCGCTTGGTCCCTCCGGTCTGTGTGGCCTCACTGGTCTGCTTGGCCACTGCGGTCCGTTCGGCCTCTCCGGTTTGCTTGGCCCCGCCCGTCCGCTCGGCCCCGCTGATTCACGCGGCTCCTGCCGCTCCGCTCTCCTCGGCCGTCGGCTCGCGGGACTCCAGAGCCTGCCGGACGGCGGCGGCGACGGCCGGGTGCACCGGCAGCGCGAGATGGCCGATCCCGGTGACGCGTACGTTCTGCGCGTCGAGATCCGGATGGTCGATGCAGGCCGCCTCGGCCGGGACGATCACCCGGTCGAGCTCGCTCCAGAAGCTCACGAACCGGGTTCGGCAGCCCGGCGCCGGCCTGCGCAGCTCCTCGATCGGTGCGGATCCCGTACGCATCTGCCGCACGATGGGGTGCGCGCTCGCCAGCGGCGCGACGGCCGTGCCCCCGTGGGGCGTGCCGAGGGTGATCAGAGTGCGCACCCGCTGGTCACCGCCGAGGCGCTGCACGTAGTAGCGGGCGATCAGACCGCCCAGGCTGTGCCCGACGATGTCGACCTCGCGGTGTCCGGTGCGGGCGCAGATCTCCTCGACATGCCGCCCCAGCAGCTCGGCCGCCGTCCGGATGTCGCAGGTCAGCGGTGAGTAGTTGAGCGATTCCAGATGGTGCCAGCCGTGCCGGGCGAGGGAACGGCGCAGCAGGACGAAGACCGAACGGTTGTCGATGAAGCCGTGCAGCAGGACGACCGGGGGGTGTTCGCCGCCCTCGGCGGGGAAAGCGGGGATCCCGGCCGGGGCGGTGGCGCCGGCGGGCGGGGGTGGCGCGGTGGGCGGGGTGGACGTCCGGCCGGACGGGCGGGGCGCGGCCCGTCGTTCCCCCGTGACGCCGGTGGGGCAGGCGCTGGTGGGGTACATGCCGGTGGGATACAGGAGCACATGCCCGGCGAGCACCGCCAGCTCCAGTGCGGTGGCCTTCAGCAGTGCGGACGGCAGTAGGGCGGACGGCAGCAGTGCGGACGGCAGCAGTGCGGACGGCAGCAGTGCGGACGGCAGTAGGGCGGACGGCAGTAGGGCGGTCGGCAGCAGCGCGGCAGGGCGCGGGCAGGGCCGGCGCAGCAGCGGGGGAAGAAAAGGCAGGTCCTTCATGGCCGACCTCCTGCTCCGGCAGGCGGGGAAGGCGGCTCCGGCCCCGGATGCCCTTTCATGGGGTGCCGTCACGGAGGCGCGGCCGGCCGCTCGGCCGGGTGGCCCGTACCACCGTGCCGCGCGGCTGGCGGCGCGGTGGTACGGCGACCTCGTAGCAGCTCCCCTGGCGGCCGGTCCCGCACGGCAGCTGTGCCGCGTGATTACGGGAACGTCGCCCGGTGAACATGTCCCACGTGTGATTTCCCCCTCCCCGTCCACCGCGAAACGACGGCTTGCGGGATGCTGTAGATAACGTTCGTTCACATCCCCGGCCCTTCAGGCGCGGGAGAGGCATGTGGAGGCAGTGATGGGTGTGACCGGTCCGATCCGTGTGGTGGTGGCGAAGCCGGGCCTGGACGGCCATGATCGCGGGGCCAAGGTGATCGCCAGGGCACTGCGTGACGCGGGCATGGAGGTCATCTACACCGGGCTCCACCAGACGCCCGAGCAGATCGTGGACACCGCGATCCAGGAGGACGCCGACGCGATCGGCCTCTCGATCCTCTCCGGTGCTCACAACACGCTCTTCGCCAAGGTGATCGAGCTGCTGAAGGAGCGCGAGGCGGAGGACATCAAGGTCTTCGGCGGCGGCATCATCCCGGAGGCGGACATCGCGCCGCTGAAGGACCAGGGCGTCGCGGAGATCTTCACCCCGGGCGCCACGACGACATCGATCGTCGACTGGGTCAACGCGAACGTCCGCCACCCTGCGGAAGCCTGACCCGCGCCTGTCGGACCCTGTCCCCGTCCTGCCCGCGCCACCCCGCCGGGAGGGACGGGGCGCTGTCCCTCCCGTGCAGTGCAGTGCGGTGCAGTGCCTTGTCATGTCCTGCCCTGCTCCTTCCTGGCCCGTTCCGACCCTTTCTGCCCTGTTCCGAGCTGCTCCGTCCCGCTCCGTACCGGCCCGTCCGTGGTCGGCTTCGTGTCCGCCGTCCGTCCCGTCAGGGTTCTTCGGGGCTGCCGGGGGCCAGCTCCGAGTCCATCGCCGCGCGCAACCGCAACGTGGAGACCAGCCGCTGGAAGGCCTCTGACCAGTAGCCGTTCGCACCCGGTGAGGCGTCCTCCGGTTCGTCCGGGGTGGTGGTGAGGACCTCCAGGTGGTCCGCCTCGGCCGGATTCAGACAGCGCTCGGCGAGGCCCATCACGCCGCTGAAGCTCCAGGGGTAGCTGCCCGCGTCCCGGGCGATGTCCAGGGCGTCGACGACCGCGCGGCCCAGCGGCCCGGCCCAGGGGGTCGGGCAGACCCCGAGGAGCTGGAAGGCCTCCGACAGCCCGTGCGCGGCTATGAAGTCGGCCACCCATCCGGCCCGTTCGGCCGACGGGAGTATGCCGAGGAGCTTCGAGCGTTCGGCGAGCGATGCCGTACCCGGGCCGTTCGACGGAGGCAGGGAGGGGGTGCCGAGCAGCGCGCGGGCCCACTCGGGGTCACGCTGCCGCACCGTCGCCCGGCACCATGCCGCGTGCAGCTCCTCGGCCCAGCCGTCCGCGACAGGAAGGCCGACGATCTCCGGTGCGGAGCGGCCGCCGAACCGGGCCGGCCAGGTGGCGAGCGGCGCAGCCTCCACCAACTGGCCGAGCCACCAGGACCGTTCCCCCCGCCCCGACGGCGGCACCGCCGCCACACCGTCCCGCTCCATCGCGGCATCGCATTCGTGCGGTGCCTCCACGGCGACCGAGGCTTCGTCGCCGGTGAGGTCCGGGCTCACGCAGGACAGCGCGCGGGACGCCATCCGGGCGGCGAGCGCCGACTCCGGCAGCGCGGAGAGCAGTTCGGCCGCGGTCGAGCGGACGTTGCGGCTGCGGTCGGAGAGCGCCTGTTCCAGGAAGGGTTCGTCCAGCGAGGACAGCCCGGTGCGCAGCGAGTCGAGGAACATCAGCCGGTCCTCGGCCCGCTCGGTGGTCCAGGTGGTCGCGAGCAGCGCGAGCGCCGCTACGGGATCGTGGGCCCGCACCGCGCCGAGCAGGGCGACCCGCTCGGCGAACAATCCCTCCTCCCACAGCAGGGTGACCGCTGCCGGATCCGTCGGGTCGGGCAGCGACGAGCCGCCGGACGAACCGCGCAGCGCGAACTTCCACTCGGGGTTCAGCCCCGCCAGCCACAATCCGCGCGGTCCGGCGAAGGCCAGGGCCTGCGGCCGCAGATCCGTACGGGCCCTGGCCGCGTCGAGCAGGGCGGGCAGCAGCGCGGCCGGGGCCCGGAAGCCCTGCTGGTTTGCGGTGGCCAGCCACTGCGGGATCAGCTCCGTGAGATCGGGCGCCGTGCCCCGACGGCCGCCCGAGCCGGCCGATGCCGACCGGTCCGCCAGTAGTTGGGCGAGCCTGCGCCGTGCGGCCGGGGGCAGCGGCGGCCGTTGGTCGGCGGGCGCCGGTTCGGGCCGGGTGGCGGGCGCGGCGGGCCGGAGCCCCGCCCTGCGCCGTACGGTGTGGAGCGCCGCCGCGTCCAGCAGTCCGGCGGCGCCGCCGTCTCTCGCCGTCGGGCGGCGGTCGGTGCCGAGCAGCGCCGTGGTGACGAGCTCCTCCCACGGCGCGGGTGTGATGGTGCGAGGCATCGGTCCCCCTTGCATGAATCCCCCTTCAGGCTTCGGGTCAACGTCAGATGAGCGGCACGATCCCGGACACCGCATCGGCCCGCCCGGAGCCGGTGTCGCTCCGGGCTGCGAATCCGGCTCCGGCTCCGGCTCCGGTTCCGACTGCGGCGAAGCCCCTGGTGTCGGCTGTGGCTGCGGTCCCGGCTCCGGTCCCGGTTGCGGTGACGCGTCCGGCTTCGGCCCCCGTCCTGCCCCCGTCCCCGTCCCGGGAGTCGTCCCCGTCCCGGGAGTAGCCCACGGCTCCGGAGCCGTCGTCGGACCCGGTGGACCAGGCCGCGAACGGGTCGAAGCCGCGGTGGCCGCATTCGCCGAAGACCGTGACCGGGGAGCCGCCGGACAGCGCGACGAGCTTCCACAGTCCGGGCCGGGACAGAGCCGCCGGGGCGACCGGCAGCGCCGCATCGCCCGCCGCGTCCACCAGCTGCCAGCCGTCCCCGGACGGCACGGGTATGACGTCGCGCAGGGTCACCGGCCAGGCGTCCAGCCAGGGGTCCTCCCGCAGGGCGTCCCCGTAACCGCCGATCGCCTCCGCCGCCGTGCCGCCCGGTGGCGGCGTACCGGTCGGCAGCGGCGCACCGAACTGCCGGCCCAGCTCCGCCCGCAGCCGGCCGGAGCCCGGATGGGCCGTGATCTCGGCGTCGATCGTGATGCCGACCGGCAGTACCGGGCCGGGGGAGCGCCCGGCCGCTCCGAAGGAGAGCAGCAGCGCCGTGCGGCCCGTCTCCCTCCCGTACAGCCAGATGCGGCGCGCGACGATCTTGCCGTCCGGGGTGTCGTACCGGGCGAGGACCAGCCAGTGGTCACGGACCGGCGGGCCCTCGGCGGGGGAGGTCAGCCCGACCCGGGTACGGACCGTGGTCGCCAGTGGCTCCGGCAGCCGGTCGATCCCCAGCCATGCGCTGTCCAGCAGATGCAGCAGCGCGCACTCCTCCAGCAGCCGGGCCGGCCAGCCCGGACCGGACGACGGTATGGAGCCCAACTCCCGCACCCGGGACGCCAGTCCGGGTGCCTGGGCATCGACCATGCGGGCCGCCGTCTCCTCCCAGAGCCCGTATCCCGGCTGATCGGCCGCTGCCAGCCCCCCGCGCAGCAGATCGGCCAGTCGCTCCTCCAATTCCTGCGCGCCGCCGGTGATCCGCCCGGCGCGGCGCTCGGCCCGCCGCCGGGCGGCCTCCGGGTCGGCCGGGCCCGCGGACGGGGCGCCGCCGGCCCCCGCGTACTTCTCCGTCTGCTCCACCGAACGCCTGCGGCGGCCCTCCAGCCACTCACCGGCCCAGTCGGGCACCTCGCCCGCGGGCAGGGCCGATTCGCCCGACGCCCAGACCAGCAGCAGTCCCAGCGCGTGCTTGCACGGGAACTTCCGGCTCGGGCAACTGCACTTGTACGCGGGTCCGGTGATGTCGACCACCGTCACGTACGGCTTGCTCCCGCTCCCCTTGCACTGTCCCCACACCGCACCCGACCCGTCGCTCCCGCCACCCGACCACTCACCGGGCGAACCGAGCCTGCTCCCCGCCCTGCGTGACGCGTCGTCGGGAGCGAGGGCCAGCACCTGCTCCACCGTCCAGCGCGCCACCGGAGCGGCGGTGCGCAAGGGTTCTCCCCCGTGAGATAGCAGCATGGCAACGACGGTAGGGCGCCCCACTGACAATCGCTCCGACCTGCTGATTCGTCGTCACGCACCCGCCTCGGCCCGGCTCGCCGCCCCGCTCCCCGCAGCCGATTGTCAGTGGCGTGGTGCACGGTGGGAACCACATCGGGTCGACCGATCCGGAGGGGGATCCATGACCGTGTCCGAAACCACTGCCGCCGTCGACGTACAGGCCCTGCGACCGCATGCCGAGGACGCCTTCGCCGATGAGCTGAAGGCCCTCGCCGCGGCCGACGACCGCCCGCGCCCCGCGCGTTGGAAGCTCTCGCCGTGGGCCGTCGCCACCTACCTGCTCGGTGGCGCCCTGCCGGACGGCACTGTGATCACACCGAAGTACGTGGGCCCGCGCCGACTCGTCGAGGTCGCCGTGACCACCCTCGCCACCGACCGGGCCCTGCTGCTCCTCGGCGTTCCGGGTACCGCCAAGACCTGGGTGTCGGAACACCTCGCGGCCGCCGTCAGCGGCGACTCGACACTGCTCGTCCAGGGCACGGCCGGCACCCCGGAGGAGGCGGTCCGCTACGGCTGGAACTACGCGCAGCTGCTCGCGCACGGGCCCAGCCGCGACGCGCTGGTGCCCAGCCCGCTCATGCGCGCCATGTCCGACGGCACGACGGCGCGGATCGAGGAGCTCACGCGCATCCCCGCCGATGTGCAGGACTCGCTCATCACGATCCTGTCCGAGAAGACGCTCCCCATTCCCGAGCTGGGGCAGGAGGTCCAGGCGGTCCGCGGATTCAACGTCATCGCCACCGCCAACGACCGCGACCGCGGGGTCAACGAGCTGTCCAGCGCCCTGCGCCGCCGGTTCAACACCGTCGTCCTCCCGCTCCCGGCCACTCCCGACGCCGAGGTCGACATCGTGTCCCGGCGCGTCGACCAGATCGGACGCTCGCTCGACCTCCCGGCCGCACCGGACGGCATGACCGAGATCCGGCGCGTCGTCACGGTCTTCCGTGAACTGCGCGACGGAGTCACCACCGACGGCCGCACCAAGCTCAAGTCCCCCTCGGGGACGCTGTCGACGGCCGAGGCGATCTCCGTCGTCACCAACGGCCTGGCCCTGGCCGCCCACTTCGGCGACGGAGTGCTGCGCCCCGGCGACGTGGCTGCGGGGATCCTCGGCGCGGTCGTCCGCGATCCCGCCGCCGACCGGGTGGTCTGGCAGGAGTACCTGGAGACGGTGGTCCGGGAGCGGGACGGGTGGAAGGACTTCTACCGCGCCTGCCGCGAGGTATCCGCATGACCCGGACCGAACGCCCTGCGGGGCCGCTGCTGCTGGGGGTGCGGCACCATGGCCCGGGTTCGGCCCGCGCCGTCCGCGCCGCGCTGGACGCCGCCCGCCCGCGGGCCGTGCTCGTGGAAGGGCCGCCGGAGGCCGACGCACTGCTGCCGCTGGCGGCCGACGAGCGGATGCGGCCCCCGGTCGCGCTGCTCGCCCATGCCGTCGACGACCCCGGACAGGCGGCGTTCTGGCCGCTGGCCGCGTTCTCGCCCGAGTGGATCGCGATCCGCTGGGCCCTCGAACACGGTGTTCCGGTCCGGTTCATCGACCTGCCCGCAGCCAACTCCCTGGCCATGGGACAAGGGGACGCCGACGGGGGCGCGGAAAGTGACGGGGACCGGGACGGGGGAGCGGATGGTGAGGAGGGGGCGGAGGGCTCGCTCGCGCGGGCCCCGGTCGATCCCATCGGTGTGCTCGCCCGGACGGCGGGCCACGACGACCCGGAGCGCTGGTGGGAGGACGTCGTCGAACACCGCACCCGGGACGGCGAGGTCGTCGACCCACGGGCACCGTTCGCCGCCCTCGCCGAGGCCATGGCCGCCCTGCGCGAGGCGTACGGGGACGGTGGCCATCCCCGGGACGCCGTCCGCGAGGCCCACATGCGCATCCAACTGCGCAAGGCAGGAAAGGAGTTCGGCGACGACATCGCGGTCGTCTGCGGTGCCTGGCACGTGCCCGCGCTCGGTACGAGGACCACACTCACCGCCGACCGCGCCCTGCTCAAGGGACTGCCCAAGGTCAAGGCCGAGCTGACGTGGGTGCCCTGGTCGCACCGGCGGCTCGCCCGGCACAGTGGTTACGGCGCGGGCATCGACTCGCCCGGCTGGTACGGACACCTCTTCGACGCCCCGGACCGCCCCATCGAGCGGTGGATGACCAAGGTCGCCGGACTCATGCGAGACGAGGACCGGTTCGTGTCGTCCGCCCACGTCATCGAGGCCGTCCGGCTCGCCGGGACCCTGGCCGCCATGCGCGGCCGCCCGCTCGCCGGGCTGGGCGAGACGACGGACGCGATCCGTGCCGTGATGTGCGAGGGCTCCGATGTGCCACTCGCGCTCGTCCAGGACCGGCTGATCGTCGGCGATGCCCTCGGCGAGGTCCCGGACACCGCCCCTGCCGTACCCCTGCAACGCGATCTCACCCGTCAGCAGCGCACGCTCCGGCTCAAACCGGAGGCGCAGGAACGGGAGCTGGAGCTCGACCTGCGCAAGGACAACGACGCGGCCCGCAGCAGGCTGTTGCACCGGCTGCGTGTCCTCGCCGTCGGCTGGGGCGAGCCCGCCGCCGGGCGGGCGAGCACCGGCACCTTCCGGGAGAGCTGGCGGCTGCGCTGGGAGCCCGAGCTGTACGTACAGGTCGCGGAGGCCGGGACCTGGGGCACCACCGTGCTCTCCGCGGCGACCGCCAGGGCCGGGGCGCAGGCGGACTCGGCGACCGCGCTCGCCGAGGTCACGGCCCTCGCCGAGCAGTGTCTGCTGGCCGAACTGCCCGACGCGCTCCCCGTGGTGATGCGGGCCCTCGCCGACCGCGCCGCGCTCGACTCCGACGTCGGCCATCTCGCCGACGCGCTGCCCGCGCTGGCCCGCACCCTGCGCTACGGCGACGTGCGCTCCACGGACACCGCCGCGCTGGCCGGGGTCGCGGCCGGGCTCGCCGAGCGGATCTGCGTCGGACTGCCGCCCGCCTGCACCGGGCTCGACGCCGACGGCGCCGCCGAACTGCGCGGCCGGGTGGACCGGGTCCACACCGCGATCGGACTCCTCGCCGGTGCCGCACCGGCGAACACCGACACGGACACGGATACGAACACCGGCACCGGCAGGGATGCGAACACCGACACCGATGCTGACACCGATGCCGACGCGGGCAGGGATACGAACGCCGACGCCGACGCTGTCACAGGCACAGGCACGAACGCGGACGCGGGTACAGGCACGAACACGGGCACCAGCACGAACGTGAACACGGACACGAGCACGGACACGAGCACAGACACGAGCACGAGCACGAGCACGAGCACGGACACGAGCACGAGCACGAGCACAGACACGGACACGGACGGGCTGCGCGGGCGCTGGGCGGCCGTACTGCACAAGCTCGCCGCCCGGGACACGGTCGCCGGAGTCATCCGGGGGCGCGCGACCCGCCTGCTGCTCGACGAAGGACAGCTGGCGGAGGACGATGCGGCACGGCTGATGGGCCTGGCCCTCTCGCCCGGCACACCCCCGGCCGACGCCGCGGAGTGGATCGAGGGATTCGTCGGCGGAGCCGCCGGCGGCGGCATGCTGCTCGTCCACGACGAGCGGCTCCTCGGCCTGGTCGACGCCTGGCTCACCGGAGTGCCCGCCGACCAGTTCACCGATGTGCTGCCACTGCTGCGGCGCACGTTCTCCGCATTCGAGGCGGGCGTACGACGCACCCTGGGCGAGCTGGTGCGGCGAGGCCCGTCCGCCGGCGGACCGGCCGCCACCGGTACGGGCGCCGGGGCCGCGGCGCCGGCCCCCGGATTCGGCCCGGGGCTGGACGAGGCCCGGGCCGACGCGGTCGAGCCGGTGCTGCGCCTGCTGCTCGGACTGCACGACGATCCGGGCCCGGTCGGCGACGCCCGGTCCGGGCGGGCCGCAAGAGCCGCGAACGTCGAGGAACCGCTGGGGGCAACGCGATGACCACGAAAACGACCGGCACCACGCCTCCGTCCGGCCCGGCGGACGACGAGCGGCTGCGGCGGTGGCGGCTGGTACTGGGCGGGGACAGCGCCGAGAGCACCGGCCGCACCCTCACCGGCCGGGACGCCGCGATGGACGGCGCACTGACCGCGCTGTACGGCGACGGAGGCAAGCAGGGTGGCCTGGGCAGGAACAGCCGAGCGGCCGGACTCGGGGCCTCCGCCCCCTCCGTGGCCCGCTGGCTCGGCGACATCCGCAGGTACTTCCCCAGTTCCGTCGTCCAGGTCATGCAGCGCGACGCGATCGACCGGCTGGGGCTCTCCGCGCTCCTCCTCGAACCGGAGATGCTGGAGGCGGTCGAGGCCGACGTCCATCTCGTGGGCACGCTCCTCTCGCTCAACAAGGCCATGCCCGAGACGACGAAGGAGACCGCGAGAGCGGTCGTGCGCAAGGTCGTCGACGACCTGGAGAAGCGGCTCGCCGCCCGCACCCGGGCCACGCTCACCGGCGCGCTGGACCGCTCGGCGAAGATCGACCGGCCCCGTCACCACGACATCGACTGGGACCGCACCATCCGGGCCAACCTCAAGAACTACCTCCCCGAGTACGGCACCGTCGTCCCCGAGCGGCTCATCGGCTACGGGCGGGCCGCCCGGTCCGTGAAGAAGGACGTCATCCTCTGCATCGACCAGTCGGGTTCGATGGCCGCCTCCGTCGTCCACGCCGCCGTCTTCGGCGCGGTGCTCGCGTCCATGCGCACCCTGCGGACGAGGCTCGTCGTCTTCGACACGGCGGTGGTCGACCTCACCGACCAGCTCGACGACCCCGTGGACGTGCTCTTCGGCACCCAGCTCGGCGGCGGCACCGACATCAACCGCGCGCTCTCCTACTGCCAGTCGAGGATCACCCGCCCCGCCGACACCGTGGTCGTGCTCATCAGCGACCTCTACGAGGGCGGCATACGCAACGAGATGCTGAAGCGGGTCGCCGCGATGAAGGCCTCCGGCGTGCAGTTCGTGGCGCTGCTCGCACTGTCCGACGAGGGGGCGCCCGCCTACGACCGCGACCACGCGGCGGCGCTTTCGGCCCTGGGCGCACCGGCCTTCGCGTGCACCCCGGACCTCTTCCCGGAGGTGATGGCGGCGGCCGTCGAGAAGCGGCCGCTGCCCGTACCGGACGTGGAGACCCATCGGTGATCCGGGGGTGCGCGGTGCGGCGCGGGCCTGCTGCCACAGCACCACGCAGCCCCGTTCGGGGCGTCACGACCCGCCACCGGCGTGATCTGTGACCGTAATCACCGCTCAGGTGACATCTGTGATTTAGGGTCCTGCGGAGCTCGGGGATAACCTGCGAGATGGACATGCCGCGTACCCCGGGTCACCGTGTGCGCCTTCCTGGTGACAGAGCAGTCACGTTGCCCCTCGCGGCACGCCCACGCAGAAAACGAACCGCGAGACCATTGATTAAGGGACGGACGCGCGTGGACCTGTTCGAGTACCAGGCGAGGGACCTCTTCGCCAAGCACGGTGTACCGGTGCTGGCCGGTGAAGTCATCGACACGCCTGAGGCAGCCCGCGAGGCGACCGAGCGGCTGGGCGGCAAGTCTGTCGTCAAGGCGCAGGTGAAGGTCGGTGGCCGCGGCAAGGCCGGCGGCGTCAAGCTGGCCGCCACCCCCGACGAGGCGGTCGCCCGCGCGACCGACATCCTCGGCATGGACATCAAGGGCCACACGGTCCACAAGGTGATGATCGCCGAGCTCTCCCCGGAGATCGAGGCGGAGTACTACGTCTCGTACCTCCTCGACCGCACCAACCGCACCTTCCTGGCCATGGCCTCGGTACAGGGCGGCATGGACATCGAGGAGGTCGCGGAGAAGACCCCCGAGGCCCTCGCGAAGGTCCCGGTCAACGCCGTCGACGGGGTCGACATCGCCAAGGCCCGCGAGATCGTGGCCCAGGCGAAGTTCCCGGCCGACGTGGCCGAGGGTGTGGCCGAGGCCCTGGTGACCCTGTGGGACACCTTCGTCGCCGAGGACGCCCTCCTCGTCGAGGTCAACCCGCTGGTGAAGACCAAGGACGGCCGCATCCTGGCGCTGGACGGAAAGGTGTCTCTCGACGAGAACGCCGACTTCCGTCAGCCCGAGCACGAGGCCCTTGAGGACAAGGCCGCGGCCAACCCGCTGGAGGCTGCCGCCAAGGCCAAGAACCTCAACTACGTCAAGCTCGACGGCGAGGTCGGCATCATCGGAAACGGTGCCGGTCTGGTCATGTCGACGCTGGACGTCGTCGCGTACGCCGGTGAGAACCACGGCAACGTGAAGCCCGCCAACTTCCTCGACATCGGTGGCGGCGCCTCCGCCGAGGTCATGGCGAACGGCCTGGAGATCATCCTCGGCGACCCGGACGTCAAGTCCGTCTTCGTCAACGTCTTCGGTGGCATCACCGCGTGCGACGAGGTCGCCAACGGCATCGTCCAGGCCCTCGCGCTGCTCAAGTCCAAGGGCGAGGAAGTCAACAAGCCGCTGGTCGTGCGCCTCGACGGCAACAACGCGGAGCTGGGTCGCAAGATCCTTTCCGACGCCAACCACCCGCTGGTTCAGCGTGTGGACACCATGGACGGCGCGGCCGACAAGGCTGCCGAGCTCGCCGCGGCTGCGAAGTAAGGGACGAGGGACTCCAACAGCATGGCTATCTTCCTCACCAAGGACAGCAAGGTCATCGTCCAGGGGATGACCGGTGCCACCGGCATGAAGCACACCAAGCTCATGCTCGCCGACGGCACCAACATCGTCGGCGGCGTGAACCCGCGCAAGGCCGGCACCTCCGTCGACTTCGACGGCACCGAGGTACCGGTCTTCGGCTCCGTCGCCGAGGCGATGGAGAAGACCGGCGCGAACGTGTCCGTCCTCTTCGTGCCGCCGGCCTTCTCGAAGGCCGCCGTCGTCGAGGCGATCGACGCCGAGATCCCCCTCGCGGTCGTCATCACCGAGGGCATCGCCGTCCACGACTCGGCCGCCTTCTGGGCGTACGCCGGTTCGAAGGGCAACAAGACCCGGATCATCGGCCCGAACTGCCCCGGCCTGATCACCCCCGGTCAGTCCAACGCCGGCATCATCCCGGGCGACATCACCAAGCCCGGCCGCATCGGTCTCGTGTCCAAGTCCGGCACGCTGACCTACCAGATGATGTACGAGCTCCGTGACATCGGCTTCTCGTCCGCCGTCGGCATCGGTGGCGACCCGGTCATCGGTACGACGCACATCGACGCCCTCGCGGCGTTCGAGGCCGACCCCGAGACCGACCTGATCGTGATGATCGGCGAGATCGGCGGCGACGCCGAGGAGCGTGCGGCCGACTTCATCAAGGCCAACGTCACCAAGCCGGTCGTCGGTTACGTCGCGGGCTTCACCGCCCCCGAGGGCAAGACCATGGGCCACGCCGGCGCCATCGTCTCCGGCTCCTCCGGCACCGCCCAGGCGAAGAAGGAGGCCCTTGAGGCCGCCGGCGTCAAGGTCGGCAAGACGCCGACCGAGACCGCCAAGCTCGCCCGCGAGATCCTCGGCGCCTGATCGCTCCACCACGCCGGCGCACTGTCGCCGTGCGCAGTGTCGCGGCACCGCACAGACGGCGCGGGTCCGTACCCGATCAAGGGGTACGGACCCGCGCCGTTCCGGTTTCTCCGCCGCCGCTCCGGAGCGGCTCAGCCGACGCCGGGGACCAGCCGCGCCGGGCCCCGTACGAGCTCGCCGTCGAGCTCCTTCTGCAACTTGAGGTCCTGCGGCGTCAGCTTCTGCGGACCGCCCCGCGGCGGCACCCCGTCGACCTGCTGGGCGGGTGACTCCGGGGTCTCGTACCGGGTCGGGGCGGTGCCCAGCGTGAACAGCGTCAGCCCGATGATCAGCACCGTGAACGAGACGGCCGCCCGGGTCCACAGCTGGGCCCTGCGCTCGCTGTCCGCGCGGATCGAGTCGGGCGGGGGCAGCGAGTCGGACGGCTGGGCCAGAGCCAGCGCCCCGAGCCGTTCGTGCAGCAACGCCGACTGCTCGGCGGGCGACGAGACCTCCGCCAGTTCGGGCAGCCGCTCGGTGACCGCGGCACGCGCGTTCGTCAGCCTGCCCGCCGCCGCCGGGGTGCTCGCCTCGGTCTCCGCCGCGGTCTCCGGCAGATCCAGGCCCACGCCGTCGTAGAGCAGCAGGGTGCGGCGGTACGAGGGCGGCAGCTCCAGCAGCGCGTCGAGCAGCGCCCGCGGTCCCGGATCGGCGGGTGGCGGGTCGAGCGGGCGGTGGGTGCGGCGCAGCCGGTGCCACGGCGACATGGCGTACTCGTACGCGGCGGCCCGCACCCACCCCACCGGATCCCGGTCGACCGCGACCTCGGGCCAGCGCTCCCAGGCCAGCGCGAAGGCCCGTGCGACGGACTCCCGGGAGAGGCCCCGGCGCCCGGTCAGCAGGAACGTCTGGCGGAACAGGGCGGCGGCGGAGTGCTTGTACAAGGCATCGAATGCCTCGTCGGGGGAGAGCCCGCCGGGGGCCGTTCCAGCGGTTCCGGTGGTTCCGGCCGTTCCGGTGGTTCCGGTGGTTCCGGTGATTCCGGCGGTTTCGGCCGCGGTGGCCGCGGTTGCCGCGACGGTCCGTTCGGGCGTCGCGGAGGTGCTGGGCGGATCGGGGGTGGTGCCGGGCTCGCTCGGGGCCATGGCGGTGCTCCCGGTGGCTTCGACGGGGGTCGGCGGACGCGCCGGCGGCTTCGTGGACGTCACGGGCCTGGAGAGCCTCGCGACCGTCTTCGGCGCCGCCGGTCGGGCCGCACGTTTGACGGCGGCCTTCGGCCTGGTGTTCGGGGCGCCCGGTTTGGTCCGGGCGCTCGGTGAAGTGGCCTGCGGGCTGGGCCGGCCACCGCTGATCAGCCTGGCGTACGCCTCGCGTTTCCGCCCGCGGGGCGTGGTGCGACCGGTCTCCCAGGACCGCACCGTGGCGCGCGTGACGCCCATCGCCGCCGCGACCTGCTCTTCACTCAGTGACTTCGCCTCACGCAGTCTGCGTCGCTCCTTGGGGGAGGGGAGCGGGTGCGCAGAGGCTGTATCGGTCGAACTCTGCGTCATGAAGGACCCCCGACGGGGCTGCACCGGGTGAAAAAGTACATAAACGTATATTGAGCGACACAGCGACCATTCGCCTGTTACGCGGAATAGGAGCGTGTCGTTGGGAGCATGGCCGGGTGACCCAAGTGACCGGAAGCAGCCCGTTGTTGTCGGCCGAGCAGAGCCGGCCCGCCGTGCCGGCGTTCGCCCTTCTGCGTGGAGCGGTTGCGGCCGGGCTGGGAGTGGGCTCGATCGCCGTCCTCGTCCTGGCGCTGTGGATCAGCTCCCCCGCCTCCGACAGCAGCCCCGGCGACGCGCTCCACGCGGCGGCCGGGCTCTGGCTGCTCGCCCACGGCGCGGAGCTGATCAGGGCCGACACGCTCAGCGGGGCCCCCGCCCCGGTGGGCCTCGTTCCGCTGCTGCTCGCCGTGGTGCCGGTGTGGCTGGTGCACCGTGCGGCGCGGGGCGCCCTGGTGCCCGAGGAGGGGCGCCCGGCCCCCTCGGCGGCGGGGGCGTTCGCCATGGTCGTCACCGGATATCTGCTGGTCGGGGCGGTCGTCGCGTACTACGGGCGGGGCGGTCCGCTGTCCGCGAACCCCCTGTCGCTGCTCTTCCCGGCCGCCCTCGTGGTGGTGGGCGCGGCAGCCGCCGGGGTCTGGACGGCGGCCGGGCGACCGGTCGGGCCGCCGCCGTCCTGGGCGCCGGTGGGCCTGCACGAGGCGCTGGCGCGCGGCCGGTTCAGGGAGCACGCGGGGACGGTGTGCCGGACGGCGGCGGCCGGGGTGGCGGTGCTGCTCGGCGGCGGAGCGCTGCTCGTCGCGGTGGCGCTGATGTGGCACGCGCACCCCGCCCAGGAGTCGTTCGTCCGGCTCGCGGGCGACTGGGCCGGCCGGGTATCGGTCTTCCTGCTCGCGCTGGCGCTGGTGCCGAACGCGGCGGTGTGGGGCGCGGCGTACGGGCTCGGGCCGGGCTTCGCCCTCGGTACGGCGTCCACCGTCACCCCGCTCGCCTTCTCGGGGCGCCCGGCGCTGCCCGGCTTCCCGCTGCTCGCCGCGATGCCCGCCGAGGGCCCGGGGACGGTCCTGAACTGGTCGGCCACCGCGGTGCCGGTCGCGGCCGGGGCGACGGTCGCCTGGTTCACCGTGCGGCGGGCCGCGCCGCCGGGCGTCGCGCGGGAGGACGCCTGGAGCCTGCGGGAGACCGCGCTGGCGGCGGCGCTGGCGGCGGTGGGGTGCGGGGCCGGTACGGCGGTGCTGGCGGCGGCCGCCGGGGGACCGCTCGGCACCCGGGCGCTGGCGGAGTTCGGGCCGGTGTGGTGGCTCACGGGTGTGGCGGCCCTGGCGTGGACGGCGCTGCTCGGCGTCCCCGGCGCGCTGCTGCTGAGGGCCTGGCGGCTGCGGGAGCCCGGCGTCCCCACGGACGGGGAGACCGCGGGGGAGGCGGCCGGGAACCCGCGGCCGGAGCCGGTCCCGGCATCGATGGCCGTCTCCGCCTCCGCACCCGTCTCTGCTCCCGCCTCCGCTCCCGCCTCCGCACCTGTCTCCGCACCCGCCTCCGCTGCCGCCCGGGGCCGGGCCGCCGCCCGTGAGGAGCCGGTGCGCGAGTCGCACGGCGGTGACCGGCGGTGGTGGCAGTGGTCCGGGCGCCCGGACGGCGGCGACGAGGCAGGGGCGGTACCGGGGAGCGAGTCCGACGCCGTGTCCGAAGGCGCTCCCGCCGCCCGTCCCGCTTCCGCCGCAGCGGCATCGAAGCCCGTGGCGCCGCCCGCCGCCCGGCCGTCCGTTCCGGACCGGGACGAGGACTACGAGCCGTACGACTTCCTGCCGGCCGACCCCTGGCACGAGCGGACGGCCCGGCCCGAGGGGGCCGGGCCGTCCGGAAACAGCTGAACGCCCGAGGCGCGCGGCCGCTCTAGTTCTTGACCCCGAAGAAGGGCTCCAGCGGCTTCGGCAGCAGGTCGTTGCAGGACAGCTGCCCGGTCTTGGTCAGGGCGTCGTTCACGCAGGTGTAGTAGTCGCGGTAGACCAGCTGCACCGTGTACGTCGTCGCGACGATCGAGAGCGCGAGCAGGGCCGTCACCAGGCCGCTCACCGCGGCCGTGGTCTGCTGACGGCCACCGGTCGGAGCGGCGGGCGCGCCCGTTGCGGAGCCGGCCGCCGGAGCCCGCCCGGGAGCGGCGGCGCCGGTCGTCCGGGCAGCGGCAGCCGCCTGGTCGGAGCCGCCGTCCGCCGCGGCGGACGCGCTCTTCGGCTTCGACCGCAGCGCGCTGATCGCCCAGTACGCGGAGAGCGCGCCGAGCAGCAGGGCGATCTCGGGGAAGTCGAAGAGGGCGAAGAAGAAGGCCCACATGCCGCCGAGCAGCGCGTAGCGCGCACGGCGCTGGGCGGGGTCGGTCGGGTCCCAGCGCAGCCCGCCGGGGCTGCCCTCGGGCCCGCCCTGGCCGTTCGAACCGCCCTGGCTCCCGGGGCGGCCGCCGAAGCCGCCGCTCTGGCGCCCGGGCTGCCGGCTGCTCCACTGGCCGCCCCAGGCGGGCCGGTCGTCGGAGGAGCCGCCCTCGGAGGAGCCGTTCCCGTCGCCGTTCCCGTTGCCGTTTCCGGTGTTCGAGGGGCGGCGGGGCTGCCAGGGCTGGTCCGGCCGGTTCTCGGGGGGAGCGGCGAAGGGGTTCTCGTCCGTCCGGCCGGACGACCCGGACGTGCCGGAGTCTCCGGAGGAGGAAGAAGAACCCCCGGAAGAGGAAGAGGGAGAACCTCCGGGTGAGGACGAACCTCCGGAGGAAGAAGAGGAGGAAGAGGAGCCCGTGGGGGACTGGCGTTCCCGCATCAGCAGTGAGGTCCGCTCGGGCAGCGGCTGGCGGAAGGCGGTGCGGTGGCGTCGGTCCGGCATGTGGTGAACGTCTTCCCCATCTCGTCATTTCCGCCCTGCGGACGGTTCGCTGTCCCCTGACGCTACCTCCCGGCCAGGAGCGGCCGAAAGCTGGGAGCGGGGCCGGGGCCGCCGATATCCGCCCCCCGGGCCCGCTGTCGCTCCCCGGCGCCGGACCGGCCGCCGTCCACCCCCGTCCCGTGGGGGCCCTCCGAGGTGCCGGTATCGTTGCTGACGGTCGGCTGGTTCGTAGAGTTCCCCGTATCGAGGGGCTCAGTTCTTTCGTACGACCATACAAATCAGCGTCGCTCTGCTCCACCACGCGAGAACCACCCCGCGAGAAAGGGCCCAGCCGTGGCCTCCCCGCCCCCTTCCGCCGCCCCCGCACGCCTGGTCGTACTGGTCTCCGGTTCGGGCACGAACCTTCAAGCCCTGCTCGACGCCATCGGTGACGATCCCGAGGGCTTCGGCGCGCGGATCGTCGCGGTCGGCGCCGACCGCCCCGGCATCGTCGGTCTGGAACGGGCGGAGCGTGCTGGGCTGCCGACCTTCGTGTGCCGGGTCAAGGACCACGCCACCCGCGAGGAGTGGGACGCGGCACTCGCCGCCGCGACGGCCGGGCACCACCCCGACCTCGTGGTGTCCGCCGGATTCATGAAGATCGTGGGCAAGGAGTTCCTCGCCCGGTTCGGCGGCCGGTTCATCAACACCCACCCCGCCCTGCTTCCCAGCTTTCCCGGTGCCCACGGAGTGCGCGACGCGCTCGCGTACGGCGTGAAGGTCACCGGGTGCACCGTCCACTTCGTCGACGACGGCGTCGACACCGGTCCGATCATCGCGCAGGGCGTGGTCGAGGTGACCGAAGAGGACACGGCGGAGGGCGAAGCGGCCCTCCACGAACGCATCAAGGAAGTCGAGCGCAAGCTGCTCGTCGAGGCCGTGGGGCGGCTCGCCCGTGACGGCTATCGCATTGAGGGACGAAAGGTTCATCTCGGTCATGTCGGTGAATAAGCCCATCCGCCGCGCCCTGGTCAGTGTCTACGACAAGACGGGGCTCGAAGACCTCGCGCGCGGTCTGCACGAGGCCGGTGTGGAGCTGGTCTCCACCGGCTCCACCGCCGGGAGGATCGCCGCCGCCGGGGTGCCGGTCACCAAGGTCGAGGAGCTCACCGGCTTCCCCGAGTGCCTCGACGGCCGCGTCAAGACGCTGCACCCCCGCGTCCACGCCGGCATCCTCGCCGACCTCCGTCTGGACGCCCACCGCGAGCAGCTCGCCGAGCTCGGCGTGGAGCCGTTCGACCTGGTGGTCGTGAACCTCTACCCGTTCAAGGAGACCGTCGCCTCCGGCGCCTCGGCCGACGAGTGCGTGGAGCAGATCGACATCGGCGGCCCGTCCATGGTCCGCGCCGCCGCCAAGAACCACCCGTCCGTGGCCGTGGTCACCAGCCCCGAGCGGTACGCCGACGTCCTCGCCGCGGTCAAGGCAGGCGGCTTCGACCTGACCGCCCGCAAGCGGCTGGCCGCCGAGGCGTTCCAGCACACCGCCGCGTACGACGTGGCCGTCGCCTCCTGGTTCGCCGACGACTACGCCGCCGCCGACGACTCGGGCTTCCCCGACTTCTTCGGCGCGACGTACGAGCGCGAGAACGTGCTCCGGTACGGCGAGAACCCGCACCAGCCCGCCGCGCTCTACACCTCCGGCACCGGTGGCCTGGCCGAGGCGGAGCAGCTGCACGGCAAGGAGATGTCGTACAACAACTACACGGACACCGACGCCGCGCGCCGGGCCGCGTACGACCATGCCGAGCCGTGCGTCGCGATCATCAAGCACGCCAACCCGTGCGGCATCGCGATCGCCGACGACGTCGCCGAGGCGCACCGCAACGCGCACGCCTGCGACCCGCTCTCGGCCTTCGGCGGCGTCATCGCCGTCAACCGCCCGGTGACCGTCGAGATGGCCGAGCAGGTCGCGGAGATCTTCACCGAGGTCATCGTCGCCCCGGCGTACGAGGACGGCGCGGTCGAGGTCCTGGCCCGCAAGAAGAACATCCGGGTGCTGCGCTGCCCCGACGCCCCGTCCGCCGAGGTCGAGGTCAAGCCGATCGACGGCGGCGCGCTGCTCCAGGTCACCGACCGCCTCCAGGCCGACGGCGACGACCCGGCCAACTGGACCCTCGCCACCGGCGAGGCCCTGTCCGAGGACGAGCTGAAGGAGCTCGCCTTCGCGTGGAAGGCCTGCCGCGCGGTCAAGTCCAACGCGATCCTGCTCGCCAAGGGCGGCGCCTCGGTCGGCGTCGGCATGGGCCAGGTCAACCGCGTCGACTCCGCGAAGCTGGCCGTCGAGCGGGCGGGCGAGGAGCGGGCACGCGGCGCGTACGCCGCCTCCGACGCGTTCTTCCCGTTCCCGGACGGGCTGGAGATCCTGACCGCCGCGGGCATCAGGGCCGTGGCCCAGCCCGGCGGTTCGGTCCGTGACGAGCTGGTCGTCGAGGCCGCGAAGAAGGCGGGCGTGACGATGTACCTCACGGGTACGCGCCACTTCTTCCACTGATACGAGTCGCACCCGGGCCGCCCGGGTAGGACGGAAGGCCGCCAACTCCCTGGAATGAGCAGGGGATTGGCGGCCTTCGCGATGCGGTGAGGGTGGTTACACCGTCAGCGTGCTCACTTCGTCTTGATGACGATGGTGCTGCCCGCGCGGTCGTGCCAGCCCTGGAGCTTGCCCGAGTTGTCGAAGAAGGGGGAGAGGTAGACCAGCAGCGTGCCGAGACCGCAGAAGAGCGAGCCGACCATCGGGATGATCCAGCGGATGAAGCCCGCACCCAGACCGGGGGCCTGACCGGTGCTCTCCTTGACGACCTTGACGTTGAGGACCATCTTGCCGAGCGTGGCGCCCCAGATGGAGACCATCAGCCACTCGTAGAGCAGCGCGATCAGCGCGAACACGGCGATGAAGCCGAAGAAGCCCGCGAGGATGCCGACGCTGGCGTTGGCCGCGTCGTTCATGCACTGGTTGTAGGCCTCGGTGCCGTACGTGCTGCCGCTGCAGTCGTCGATGGACTTCGAGGCGCCCACCAGGCTCGCGACGCCGATCGCCGAGAAGATCGCGTAGAGGATGCCGTACGCGACGCCGTCCAGCGCACGCGCGCCCAGGCGACGCCCCATCGTGGCGAGTTCGACGGTGCCGAGACCCGCCACGTTTATGTAGCCGTTGTTGGCCTGGAGGGTGCCGCCCGGCTGCTGGGGCGGGTAGCCGTAACCCGGCTGACCCGGCGCCGGCTGACCCTGCTGCGGGTAGCCGTAGCCCGGCTGGCCCTGCGGGGGCTGGCCCTGCTGCGGGTAGCCGTAACCGGGCTGGCCCTGCGGCGGCTGGCCCGGCTGCTGGCCGTACGGGTTGTTCGGATTGGGGTTCGGGTCGCCGAAACTCATCTGGGCGTTCCTCCAACGTGCGTGCGGGGACGATGCGGCCGCACGGAGGAAAGAAGAGTCAGTGGTCCGCCCCCCGGTACTTCTGCGGCACTGCGGCCATAATCGTTATAAGCGGAATGTAAGTTTGTCCAGCCGTGACGTTGGTTGTTGCGCAAGTGCAACATCGCGCCATCGCCCACGGCCTGAATTGGTATGCGGGCGGGGTCATCCGCGAGTATGGAGACATGACTGCCCAGATTCTCGATGGCAAGGCCACCGCAGCCGCGATCAAGTCCGATCTCACCGTCCGCGTGGCGGCCCTCAAGGCACAGGGCATCACCCCTGGCCTGGGAACCCTGCTCGTCGGGGACGACCCGGGCAGCCGGTGGTACGTGAACGGCAAGCACCGCGACTGCGCGCAGGTGGGCATCGCCTCCATCCAGCGCGAACTCCCCGACACCGCCACCCAGGAGGAGATCGAGGACGTCGTACGGGAGCTCAACGCCAACCCCGAGTGCACGGGTTACATCGTGCAGCTGCCCCTGCCCAAGGGGATCGACACCAACCGCGTCCTGGAGCTGATGGACCCGGCCAAGGACGCCGACGGCCTCCACCCGATGAACCTCGGCCGCCTCGTGCTGAACGAGACCGGGCCGCTGCCCTGCACCCCGCAGGGTGTCGTCCAGCTGCTCCGCCACCACGGCGTGGAGATCAACGGGGCGCACGTCGTCGTCGTCGGCCGCGGTGTCACCATCGGCCGCTCCATCCCGCTGCTGCTGACACGTAAGTCCGAGAACGCCACCGTCACGCAGTGCCACACCGGTACGCGTGACCTCTCCGCCCAGCTCAAGCAGGCCGACATCATCGTCGCCGCGGCCGGGGTGCCCCACATCATCAAGCCCGAGGACGTGAAGCCGGGCGCCGCCGTGCTCGACGTCGGCGTCAGCCGGGACGAGAACGGCAAGATCGTCGGGGACGTCCACCCGGGCGTGGCCGAGGTCGCCGCCTGGCTCTCCCCGAACCCGGGCGGTGTCGGCCCGATGACCCGAGCCCAGCTCCTCGTCAACGTGGTCGAGGCGGCCGAGCGCAACGCGGCCGCGGCCGTCTGAGCCGGCCGACCCGATCCGGAGGGAACCCCATGGGTGCTGGTACGAGTCCGGCCGACCCGTCCGCCGATGCGGACGGCACGCCTGCGGCGTCGTCCCGGGCGGACGAGCCCGGTACGGGTGAGAAGGCGGCGGACGCGACCGCACCGGATCGGACCGCGAACCGTGACGGCGGCGCGGGCGACGGCGGCGCGGGCGACGGCGACGGCGACGCACGTGATGCCGGCGCCAGCGATGCCGACGCCGGTGGCGGCGACACCCGCGACGGCGATGCTCGTGAAGGTGACGCCCGTGAAGGTGACGTTGCTGAAGGGGCGGGCGACGGCGGTGCGGGCGCGGCCCCACGCCCGTCGCGGCGCTTCCCGTCGCTCACCCGGGACACCGCGCGCCCCGAGGGCGGGGGCAGGGCCGCGTCCGGGGACGCGCCTGCCCCGGCCCGCCAGTGGCCGCTGCTCGCCGTGCTCTGCACGGCCGGGATCGGGCTGCTGATCGTGGCCGTCGACCCGTTCGCCGAGGCGTTCCGGGTGGGCACGATGCTGATCGGTGCGGCCCTCATCGGTGGCGCCGTGCTGCGGCTGGTGGTGCCCTCGGTGGGCATGCTGGCGGTACGTTCCCGCTTCACCGACCTGGTGACCTACGGGCTGCTCGGCTTCCTCATCGTGATGCTCGCGCTGGTGGCGCAGCCCAAGCCGTGGCTGGACATTCCGTTCCTGGAACAGGCGGTCCACTTCACCATCCGCTGAGCCGGCGCTGCTGAGCCCGCTCGCTGAGCCGGCCTGCTGGGTCGGCTCGCTGGGGCGGCGGCGCCTCGCGCAGGAAGGCGCCTCACGAAGGAAGGCGCCTCACGAAGGAAAACGGTGCCCGTCCCCTCCCCCGAGGAGGGACGGACACCGGCGACGGGGCCCGCCGGAACGCAGAGCGCCCCGGAATGCGGTGACTTGAGCGGCCTTGCCCCGTCCGGACTTCAGCCTGGTCGACGGGGTGAGGCCGTTCAAGGGATGCCTGTCGCCTGTGGCACGGAAGTGACCATTCCGCCACCGTGTGATCGTCCGGCAACGGAGTGCCGGGGCCCGGACAGGAGCAGGGGCGGGGAGCGGGGGCGCGAGGCAGCGGAGCGCAGGGCTCCGAACACCCCTGTGCGCCCCGTACCAATGACCTGTCGCCCCGCGTTCGCGCCCGCTCCTGGGTAGTCCGGAACGGAAGAATCACCGGACCCGGGCTAGGGGGAGCGATGCCTCGTTGGAAGGCGCTGTCGGACGAACTCGATCCGCAGGTCAGGGAGTTCGCCGGCCAGTTGCGCAGACTCGTCGACCGCAGGGGGCTGAGCATCGCCGCGGTGGCCGACCGCACGGGCTACAGCAGGACCTCGTGGGAGCGGTATCTCAGCGGGCGGCTGCTCGCGCCGAAGGGAGCGGTCGTCGCGCTCGCCGAAGCGACGGGCACCAGCCAGGCGCACCTGACGACCATGTGGGAGCTGGCGGAGCGGGCGTGGAGCCGTTCCGAGCCGCGTCAGGACATGACGGTGCTGAGCGTCAGGATCCCGGGCGCGAGTGACGCGGCTGCCGCGGTTCGCACCGACGGCGCGAGTGGCACAGGCAGTGCGGGTGGCACGGACGGTGCGGGTGGCACGGGCGGTGCGGGTGGCACAGGCGGTGCGGGTGGCACGGGCGGTGCGGGTGGCACAGGCGGTACCGGCGGCGAGGGGATACCGGCCGGTGACCCGGCTGTCTCCCTCCGTTCCACCGGCCGTCGGAGACGGCAGGCCGTGCTCCTGGCGGCCGTGGTCGGCGCACTGCTGGTGCTGGCCGCGGTGGTGCTGCTGACCGGACCGGGGCACTGACGGTGGGTCGGTACGGGAGCCCTCACCGGGGCACGGCCGGGGCGCCGCCGGGGCACCGTCGGGCCGCCACCGGAAGGCCGTCTCCCGGGTGACCCGGGATTCGGCCGGGTGAGCGCTGTGTGACGGGTTGTGTGCGGTGCCACAGGGGGCAGGGCCGCCGGGGGGTTCCGGGTCGGATAGCCTGATCGCTGGATATCTCTTCACATCAAGATTCAGATCAGGGATGTCCAGCACCAGGGGCAGGGACCCCCACCGCCAGCTGTCTAACGGAGATCGCCATGACCCGCACTCCCGTGAATGTCACCGTGACCGGCGCAGCCGGCCAGATCGGCTACGCGCTGCTCTTCCGCATCGCCTCCGGCCACCTGCTCGGCCCGGACGTGCCGGTCAACCTGCGTCTCCTGGAGATCCCGCAGGGTCTGAAGGCCGCCGAGGGCACCGCGATGGAGCTCGACGACTGCGCCTTCCCGCTGCTGCGCGGCATCGAGATCACCGACGACGCCAACAAGGCGTTCGACGGTGCCAACGTCGCGCTGCTGGTCGGCGCCCGCCCGCGTACGAAGGGCATGGAGCGCGGCGACCTGCTCTCCGCCAACGGTGGCATCTTCAAGCCGCAGGGCAAGGCCATCAACGACAACGCCGCGGACGACATCAAGGTCCTCGTCGTCGGCAACCCGGCCAACACCAACGCGCTCATCGCGCAGGCCGCCGCCCCGGACGTTCCGGCCGAGCGCTTCACCGCGATGACCCGCCTCGACCACAACCGCGCGATCTCGCAGCTGGCCGCCAAGACCGGTGCCGCCGTCTCCGACATCAAGAAGCTGACGATCTGGGGCAACCACTCGGCGACCCAGTACCCCGACATCTTCCACGCGGAGATCGCCGGCAAGAACGCCGCCGAGCTCGTCAACGACGAGGCGTGGCTGGCCGACACCTTCATCCCGACCGTCGCCAAGCGCGGCGCCGCGATCATCGAGGCCCGTGGCGCGTCCTCCGCCGCCTCGGCCGCCAACGCCGCCATCGACCACGTGCACACCTGGGTCAACGGCACCGCCGCGGGCGACTGGACCTCCATGGGCATCCCGTCGGACGGTTCCTACGGCGTGCCCGAGGGCATCATCTCGTCCTTCCCGGTCACCACGAAGGACGGCAAGTACGAGATCGTCCAGGGCCTGGACATCAACGAGTTCTCCCGTGCGCGCATCGACGCGTCGGTGAAGGAGCTCACCGAGGAGCGCGACGCGGTTCGCGAGCTCGGCCTGATCTGATCCGTACGCCCTCCGAGGCGTACACCGCCGCCCCCGGCCGCACCGCTGCCGGGGGCGGCGGCATGTCCGGACGGCTGCGGCATGTCGCGGCGGCGGCGGCCGGGAACTGACCGCACCCGTTCCCGAGTCTGCGCTGTCATGCGCGTGACGATGATTCTTCCGGCACTGACCGAGGCGACCAGCCCGCTGTTCCGCCCCATCAAGTACTCGCTCTTCCCGCCGCTCGGCCTGGCGACCCTCGCCGGATACCTCGACCCGGACGACGAGGTGACGCTCCTGGACGAACACGTCGAGCGGGTGGACATCGAGGCGCTCGACAGCCCCGATCTCCTGGTCGTCCAGCCCTACATCACCTCCGCCCGGCGCGGTTACGAGATCGCCGACCACTTCCGGGCCCGGGGCGTCCACGTCGCCATGGGCGGCCTCCATGTGACCTCGCTCCCGGACGAGGCCGCCGCCCACGCCGACACGGTCTTCACCGGGCCGGGCGAGGACACCTGGCCGCTGTTCCTCAAGGAGTTCCGCGCCGGGGCGCCGGGCCGCCGGTACGACTCGAAGCTGCGCACCCTGGCCGGGCTGCCGCCGGTGCGGCGCGACCTGATCAAGCGGCAGCTGTATCTCGTACCGAACTCGATCGTGGTCTCGCGCGGCTGTCCGCACCACTGCGACTTCTGCTATAAGGACGCCTTCTTCGAGGGCGGGAAGTCCTTCTACACCCAGGCGGTGGACGACGCGCTCGCCGAGATCGAGCGGCTGCCCGGCAGGCACCTGTACTTCCTGGACGACCATCTGCTCGGCAACCGGCGCTTCGCCGAGGCGCTCTTCGACGGGATGGCCGGCATGGGGCGGCTCTGGCAGGCCGCCGGCACGGTGAAGTCCGTGCTCCAGCCGGATCTGCTGGAGCGTGCCGTGGCGGCGGGGCTGCGCAGCCTGTTCGTCGGCTTCGAGACCGTCAACAGCGCGAACCTCGCCGAACGCCGCAAGGACCAGAACATCGGCAAGGACTACGCGGCCGCCGTCCGCCGGCTCCACGACGCCGGCGTCATGGTCAACGCCAGCTTCGTCTTCGGGCTCGACCACGACGGCCCGGACGTCTTCGACCGTACGGTGGAATGGGCCGTCGAGCAGGGCATCGAGACGGCCACCTTCCACATCATGACGCCGTATCCGTCCACCGGGCTGTGGAAGCAGATGGAGGCCGAGGACCGGATCGTCCACCGGGACTGGGACCTCTACGACACCCGTCATGTCGTCCACCGTCCGAAGGGCATGACGCCGCGCCAGCTGGAGGACGGGTACTGGCGCGCGTACCGCGACTTCTACCGCTGGTCCAACATCTGGCGCGGCGCCGGCGCCCAGCCCGGCACCCACGAACGGCTCAGGCACCTGGCGTACTCGGGCGGCTGGAAGAAGTTCGAACCCGCCTGGGACGTCCTGATCCGCTCCCGCCGGGTGGTGCGGGCGATGCCGATGCTGGAACGGACCCTGGCGGCCTTCGGCGGCCGGAGCGCCTGAGTGCTCGGGCCCCATCGCCCGGCCTTGGTCACCCGGGCCCCGTCGCCCGGCCTGTCGCTCGGGCCCTCCCACCCGGCCCTTGTCGCTCAGCCTTTCCGCAGCCCGTCCGCGATCTCCCGTACCGCCGCCATCGCCCGGCGCTGGAGCCCGGGACCGAAGGTGATCCGGGTCGCGCCCAGCTCGCCCAGCCGGCGCGGGGACGGCCCGTCCGGGCGGGCGAAGGTGTTGAGCGGGGCCGGGACGGCGGCTGCCAGCGCTGGCAGCGCCTCGGGCGGCGCCATGATCGGGTAGACGCAGTCCGCGCCCGCCGCCACGTACAGCAGCGCGCGCCGGACGGTCTCCGTCTCCAGGTCCGTGCCCTCGGGCACGCCCCGGACGTAGGTGTCGACGCGGGCGTTGACGAAGAGCGCGTCGCCCGCGGCCGCCCGCACCCGGGCGAGCCGGTCCGCCTGCCACTCGGCGTCCATGAGGACGCCGTCCACCGAGTCCTCCAGGTTGCAGCCGACGGCCCCGGTTTCGAGGAGCCGCTCCACCAGCTCCGCCGGGGCCATTCCGTAACCCGCCTCGATGTCCGCCGATACGGGCACGGAGGCCGGGACGGCCCGCGCGATCCTGGCCACGGCGGCGAACATCTCGTCGGCGGGCGTCGCCCCGTCCTCGTAGCCGAGGGAGGCCGCGACCCCGGCGCTCGGTGTGGCGAGCGCCGGGAAACCCGCCTCGACGAAGACCCGTGCGCTCCCCGCGTCCCACGGTCCGGGGACCACCAGCGGGTCGCCGGGGGTGCGGTCGTGGTGCAGGGCGCGGAGGACGGATGCGGTCACGCGGGGCTCCTGTGCGGGTGTCGGGGAGTGGCGGTGCGTGGTGCGGGCCTGCGGGCGGGTCAGTGCTTGATCTGGCCCGGCTGGTAGTGGCCGGGGACCATGCGGGTGGTCACGGCGAAGCGGTTCCAGGCGTTGATCGTCGTGATCGCGGCGACGAGATGGGCGAGCTCCGTCTCGTCGAAGTGCTTCGCTGCCTTCTCCCACACCTCGTCCGGCACGAAACCGTCGGTCAGCACCGTCACGGCCTCGGTCAGCTCGATGGCCGCGATCTCCTTGGGCGTGTAGAAGTGCTGCGACTCCTCCCAGGCGCTGAGCTGGACGATCCGCTGGACGGACTCACCGGCGGCGAGCGCGTCCTTGGTGTGCATGTCGAGGCAGAACGCGCAGTGGTTCAGCTGCGAGGCGCGGATCTTCACCAGCTCCCCGATGACCGGGTCGAGGCCCTTACGGGAGGCCGCGTCCAGCCGGACCATCGCCTTGTAGACATCGGGGGCGAGCCCGGCCCAGTTCTGCAGGCGGGGGGTGTGCTCGGAGTTGAGCTCGGAGGTCGGGTGGCTGTGCTCGTTCGTCGTCATGGGTACGACAGTACGCGGCGGATGGCACCCCGGTATGGTCCATTTCCATGACGGATTCATGGGCCACTTTCGGTGCCGACCTGCATCTTGAGACGACCGGTGCGGCAGGACTGCGGGCCGGACTCATGGACGCGCTGCGCGAGGCCGTACGGACGGGGCGGCTGGCGCCCGGCACCCGGCTGCCGTCCTCCCGCGGCCTCGCCGCCGACCTGGGCATCGCCCGGAACACCGTCGCCGACGCCTACGCCGAACTGGTCGCCGAGGGGTGGCTCACCGCCCGGCAGGGCTCGGGTACCAGGGTGGCGCAGCGGGCCGAGCCGCGCCCGCCGGCCGGCCGGACCGTACGGGCCCGCGCGGCACCGTCCCGGCCGGCCCACAATCTGCTGGGCGGGTCGCCCGACCTCTCGACGTTCCCGCGGGCCGACTGGCTCAAGGCGTCCCGTCGCGCCCTGTCCACCGCACCCAACGACGCCTTCGGGTACGGCGATCCGCGCGGGCGCATCGAGCTGCGCACCGTGCTCGCCGGCTATCTGGCACGGGCCCGCGGCGTGTACGCGGACCCGGAGCGGATCATGATCTGCGCCGGTTTCGTGCACGCGCTGAAACTGATGGGGCCGGTGCTGCGCAAGCGGCGGGTGCGGGAGGTGGCCGTCGAGTCGTACGGGCTGGACATCCACCGGAACCTGCTCGCGGACGCCGGGCTGCGGCTGCCCTGTCTGCCGGTCGACGGACTCGGCGCGCGGACCGGCGAGCTGGCCGCCCTGCGGGGCGTGGGCGCGGTCCTGATGACGCCCGCGCACCAGTTCCCGACGGGTGTGCCGCTCCACCCCGACCGGCGGGCCGCGGCCGTGGACTGGGCGCGCGGCACGGGCGGGCTGATCCTGGAGGACGACTACGACGGAGAGTTCCGCTACGACCGGCAGCCGGTCGGCGCGCTCCAGGGCCTGGACCCCGAACGCGTGGTGCACCTGGGCACGACGAGCAAATCGCTGGCACCCGGGCTGCGCCTGGGGTGGATGGTGCTGCCGGATTCACTGGTGGGCGAGGTGTCCGAGGCCAAGGGGATGAGCGACTGGTCGTCGAGCGCGCTGGACCAGCTGACGCTCGCGGAGTTCATCGAGTCGGGCGCGTACGACCGGCATGTTCGCTCGATGCGGCTGCGCTACCGGCACCGCCGCGACCAGCTCGTCGCGGCCCTGGCGGAACGGGCCCCGGGCGTCCGGGTCAGCGGCATCGCGGCCGGGCTGCACGCCGTGCTCGAACTGCCCGAGGGCACCGAGCCGTCGGTGCTCCGGGCGGCGGCCTGGCAGGGCCTGGCCCTGGAGGGGATCTCCCGCTTCCGGCACCCGGACGCCGCCCCGGGCCGCGACGCGCTGGTCATCGGCTACGGGACCCCCACCGACAGCGCCTGGTCGGGCGCGCTGGACGCGCTCTGCCGGGTGCTGCCCTGAGAACCCCGGGCCGCCGGAGGTCCCCCCTCCGACGCCGGGCATCCGGCGCGGGCCGGACCTCCGGGCGCCCCGTGCGGGTCACTTCTCGCAGTGGTCCCGCTCGGCCGCGTCGTCCGCCGGCCCCCGGGTGTCCGCCGGGGCCTCGCCGAAGCGGGCCAGGGCCAGGGCGCCCGCCACCGCGACCACGAAGCCGGCGACCGCCACCCACTCCAGGCCCTCGCGGGTCCGGTCGCCGAGCCAGACCACGCCCACCAGCGCCGGGCCGATCGTCTCGCCGAGCACCATGCCGGCCGTCGCCGTCGTCACCGAACCGCGTTGCAGCGCCGAGGTGAGCAGCAGGAACGCCGAACCGCCGCCCAGCAGCAGCGCGTACGCGGCCGGGTCGGCGAGCAGCGCGGCCGGGGACACGTCGTCGATCAGCCGGACGGTGACCTCCACCACCCCGAAGCCGCAGCCCGCACCGAGCCCCAGCACGAGCGCCCGCGGCCGCTCCGGGAGGCGGCCGGCCACCGCGCCGATCAGCAGGACGCCCAGCGCGATCCCCAGCATCGACCAGGCCAGGGCGGCCGAACCGGTCCCGTGGCCCTCGCCGCCGGAGGCCAGTCCCAGCATGCCGAGGCCCGCGCAGACGACGCCGACCGCGCCCCACTCGACGCCGCTCAGCCGCACCCCGAGCAGCCGCGCGGCGACCACCGCCGTCACCGCGAGGCTCGCGGCCAGCGCGGCGCCGACCGCGTAGATCGGCAGGGAACGCAGGGCGACGATCTGGAGGACGAAACCGCAGCCGTCCAGGGCGAGCCCGGCGACGTACCGCCACTGGCGCAGGGCGCGCAGCAGCAGCGCCGGATCGACCCCCGCGTCCGACCCCGGCTCGGCGGCGGCCCGTGCGGCGACGGCCTGGAGGACCGAGGCGGTGCCGAAACAGACGGCGGCGCCGAGCGCGCAGATCATCCCGAAGACCACGAAGCGACTCTACTTGTGGACGCCCGGTGCACCCGCTTCCCGCCGTCGTCGGCGGGCATCTAACCTGACGGATGGTCGCATTGGCTTGATTCGTACGCACGGGGGAGTCGGAAACATGGCGCGCAGGCTGAGGTCGAGCACGGTCGTGCTCGGCGGCATGGGGGTGCTCGCGGCGATGATCACGTCCTGCGGTTCGGAGCCGGACAAGCGGTGTGCCGACCCGCTGACCCGCGACAAGCTGCCGAGTTACGAGTGCAGGAGCGGCAAGGGCTCGTACTACTACGGCGGCAGCAGCAAGAACGGCAAGGTGGAGGGCGGCAGTTTCGACAAGTCCGCGGTCGATCGCGGCGGTTTCGGCTGCTCGGGCACCGGCGGCGGCTGAACCGGCATGGAACGCCGCACCATGGAACCCCGCCCCGACTGGCAGCGGACGGTGGAGGAACAGGGCATCGTCTTCCCGCTCACCCGCTACCCGGACGGATCGCTGCGCCCGTACTGGGACGAGAGCGCCCACTACGTCTTCTCGCTGCCCGAGGTCGAGGCGCTGGAGGACGTCGTCGAGGAACTGCACACCATGTGTCTGGCCGCGGCCGCGCACATCGTGGAGCGGGACCGCTTCGCCGAACTCGGCATCACCGACCGGAGGCTGACCGGCCTGATCGCCCAGTCCTGGCAGCGGCGGGCCGAACTGCCCTCCCTGTACGGCCGGTTCGACCTGTGTTACGACGGCACAGGCCCGGCGAAGATGCTGGAGTACAACGCGGACACGCCCACCTCCCTGGTGGAGGCCGCGAGCGCCCAGTGGTTCTGGATGGAGGACCGCTTCCCGGGCGCCGACCAGTGGAACTCGCTGCACGAACGGCTCGTCGCGGCCTGGAGGCGCCAGGCACCCCTGCTGCCGCCGGGGCCGCTGCACTTCGCGCACTCCGACGGAGACGAGCTGGGCGAGGACCTGATGACGGTCGCGTATCTGCGCGAGACCGCGGAACAGGCCGGCATCGGGACGGAGGCGCTCTCCGTCGAGCAGATCGGCTGGGACCGGCTGAGCGGGCGGTTCGTCGACGACCGGCTCCGGTTCATCCGGAGCTGCTTCAAGCTGTATCCGTGGGAGTGGCTGGCGACCGACCGGTTCGGACCGCATGTGCTCGACACCCTCGACAACGGCGGCGGTACCGGCACCACCTGCTGGATCGAGCCCGCCTGGAAGATGCTGCTGTCCAACAAGGCGCTGCTGGCGATCCTCTGGGAGCTCTACCCGGGCCACCCGAACCTGCTGCCCTCCTACCTCGACGGCCCCCGCGAACTCGCGGCGGATCCGCGCGACGGCGGCCGCGGCCATGTGGCCAAACCGCTGCTCGGCCGCGAGGGCGACGGCGTCACGATCCACGAGCCGGGGAGCCCCGTGGTGCTGCGGGACGAGCCGTGCTGCTACCAGGAGCTGGCACCGCTGCCGGACTTCGACGGCAACCGCGTGGTGCTGGGCGCCTGGGTCGTCGAGGACCGGGCGGCCGGGCTCGGCATCCGCGAATCGGCCGGCCCGGTCACGGACGAGTACGCCCGCTTCCTGCCGCACGTCATCCTCTGATGCGCCCGTTTCCTGCCGCACGTCATCCTCTGATGCGCCCGTTTCCTGCCGCACGTCATCCTCTGAGGGCTGTCCTCAGCCGGGCAGCGGCCCGCCCGTGCGCAGCCAGCCGAGCAGATCGTCCGTGACCGGCTCGCCCGCCGTCCCGATGTCCTCGCCCGCCGCGCCCAGGCCCAGCCGGTACAGGGTGGTGCGGTCGCGGCCGTGGCGGCGCATGAAGAGCCCGTCGCCGCCGCTGTCGTCCCCGACCAGCACCCAGGCGGGCGCGTACCGGGGTACCTCGAAGGTCTCGTTGCGTTCCTGGATCAGGTGCGGGCCGTAGACGTGCACGCCGTTGTCGAGCAGCACACCGGGCGTCGACCGCCACAGCCGGGCGACCGCCGGATTGGGGCCGTCCCGCAGACCGCGCGACAGCGCCGCCCGGACGGTCAGGAACCCGGCGAAGGACTCCGCGACCGGGTACTCGCACCCGTCCGTGCCGTCCCGCCCGAGCACCGGGTACTCCCCGTCCTCGGCCGCCCGGTCCAGGGCGAAGCGGAACTGGTCGCCGCAGTCCGGCTCGACGGCGAAGCAGAGCCGCTCGCCGTCGAGCCGCCAGCCCGCGGTGACTGCCTCGTACATCTCGTCGGCCGGACCGTCGGCCGGGTCGTCGCCGGACTCTCCGGATCCACCGGACCGGCCTGGCTCGACGGGCCGGCCCGACTCACCGGACCCGCCGGGCGCCACCGTGGCGATGTCCGCGCCCCCGGCCCGTCCGTGGCCGTACTCCGCCAGCCACCACCGGTACGACGGCGGCAGCGGCCCGACGCGCGCCTCGGCCTCGTGGATCAGGGCCTGCGGCACGCCGCCCCCGGGGCCGAGGCCGAACCCCGGTGACTCCTCGATCAGGTCACGCAGCTGTGTCAGGTCGGGTCTCACGGTGCGGAGTCTGCCAGGGCGGGCCGGCCGGACGGGATCCGGCCCGCCCCGGCCGCCCGGAGCTCGGCCGCGCAGCATCGCCCGGAGCTCAGCTGCGCAGCATCGCCCGGGCTCAGCCGCGCAGCACCGCCCGGAGCTGTTCGAGGCCCCAGTCCAGGTCCTCCTTGCTGATCACCAGGGGCGGCGCGATCCGGATCGTCGAGCCATGGGTGTCCTTGACCAGCACCCCGCGGTCCATCAGCTTCTCGGAGATCTGCCGGCCGGTGCCGCGGTCCGGGGCGATGTCCACCCCCGCCCACAGTCCGCGGCCGCGCACCTCCTGCACCGCACCGCCCACCAGCAGCCCGAGCTCCTGGTGCAGGTGCTCGCCCAGCTCGGCCGCCCGCTGCTGGTACTCGCCGGTGCGCAGCATCGTGACGACCTCCAGCGCCACCGCGCAGGCGAGCGGATTGCCGCCGAACGTCGAACCGTGCTCACCGGGCCGGAACACCCCGAGCACGTCCTGCGACGAGACCACCGCCGACACCGGCACCACACCGCCGCCCAGCGCCTTGCCGAGCACATACATGTCCGGCACCACGCCCTCGTGCTCACAGGCGAAGGTCCGGCCGGTCCGGCCCAGACCCGACTGGATCTCGTCCGCGATGAACAGCACGTTCCGCTCGCGGGTGAGCGCGCGCACCCCGGGGAGGTAGCCGGGCGGCGGCACCAGCACCCCGGCCTCGCCCTGGATCGGCTCCATCAGCACCGCCACGGTGTTCTCGGTCATCGCCTCCCGGAGCGCGGTGAGATCCCCGTACGGCACGATCTCGAAGCCCGGCGTGTACGGGCCGAAGTCCTCCCGCGCCTCCGGGTCCGTGGAGAAACTGATGATCGTGGTCGTCCGGCCGTGGAAGTTGTTCGCGGCGACGATGATCTTCGCCATGCCGTCCGGGACGCCCTTCACCCGGTACCCCCACTTGCGGGCCGTCTTCACCGCGGTCTCCACGGCCTCCGCCCCGGTGTTCATCGGCAGCACCGACTCCATGCCGCACAGCTCGGCGAGCTGCGTACAGAAGTCGGCGAACCGGTCGTGGTGGAAAGCGCGTGAGGTGAGCGTCACCCGCTCCAGCTGCGCCTTGGCCGCGTCGATCAGGCGCCGGTTGCCGTGTCCGAAGTTGAGCGCCGAGTAGCCGGCGAGCATGTCGAGGTAGCGGCGGCCCTCGACGTCGGTCATCCAGGCCCCGTCCGCCGTGGCGACCACGACGGGCAGCGGATGGTAATTGTGCGCGCTGTGCGCCTCGGCGGAGGCGATGGCGGTTTCCGTGGTCGACACGGGATCTCCGTTCGTCGTGGGGCGGGCGGGGGTGGTGCCCACTTTGTATCGTCGGTCGGATCCGCGGCGAGGAAACCTCCGAATCCCGGCGCGCCCGCCGGGCGGGCACCGGCGCACGCCGTGACTCCGAGCGGGCCGGAGCGTGTTCCACGTCTCGTCCGCGACGGCGCGCGCTGCGGTCCGCGCACGTTCCCCACCGGCTGCCGGAGTTCCCCTCCGTACCTGAGACAATGAGTTCCATGGCCTCTGAACGCCCCCGTGTGCTCTCCGGAATCCAGCCCACCGCAGGCTCGTTCCACCTCGGCAACTACCTCGGCGCGGTCCGCCAGTGGGTGGCGCTGCAGGACTCCCACGACGCCTTCTACATGGTCGTGGACCTGCATGCGATCACCGTCCCGCAGGACCCCGCGCAGCTGCGCGCCAACACCAGGCTCGCCGCCGCCCAGCTGCTCGCCGCAGGTCTCGACCCGGAGCGCTGCACGCTCTTCGTCCAGAGCCACGTCCCCGAGCACGCGCAGCTCGGCTGGGTCATGAACTGCCTCACCGGCTTCGGCGAGGCCTCGCGCATGACGCAGTTCAAGGACAAGTCCGCCAAGCAGGGCGCCGACCGCACCACGGTCGGTCTCTTCACCTACCCGATGCTGATGGTGGCCGACATCCTGCTGTACCAGGCCGACCAGGTCCCGGTCGGCGAGGACCAGCGCCAGCACCTCGAACTGACCCGCAATCTGGCCGAGCGGTTCAACGCCGGCTACGGCGACACGTTCACCGTGCCGGACCCGTACATCCTCAAGGAGACGGCGAAGATCTACGACCTCCAGGACCCGTCGGCGAAGATGAGCAAGTCGGCGGCCAACCCGAAGGGCCTGATCAACCTTCTGGACGAGCCGAAGACCACCGCCAAGAAGGTGAAGAGCGCGGTCACCGACACCGACACGGTGATCCGCTTCGACCGGGCCGAGAAGCCCGGCGTCAGCAATCTGCTGAGCATCTACTCGACACTCACGGGCACCGGTATCGCGGATCTGGAGCAGAAGTACGAGGGCAAGGGCTACGGTGCGCTCAAGACCGACCTCGCCGAGGTCATGGTCGAGTTCGTCACACCGTTCCGGACCCGTACGCAGGAATATCTGGGCGACCCGGAGACGCTGGACTCGATCCTGGCCAAGGGCGCGGAGAAGGCCCGTGCCGTCGCGGCCGAGACCCTGGCCCGGACCTACGACCGGATGGGCCTTCTGCCCGCGAAGCACTGAGTCCAAGGACCCTGGCGGTTCTGCCGCCGCAGGCGTCACACTGGCGACGGGAAGCTGAACCCGGTGGATGGCCGAAAACAGGCCATCGGCCATCGAGCATTGAGGAGGACGACGTGGGGACCGTAACGCTCGGCGTTTCGATCGCGGTCCCGGAGCCCTACGGCAGCCTGCTCCAGGAGCGGCGCGCGAGCTTCGGGGACCCTGCCGCGTACGGCATTCCCACCCACGTCACCCTTCTCCCGCCGACCGAGGCCGAGGCGGCCGACCTGCCCGCGATCGAGGCGCACCTCGCCCAGATCGCGACGGGCGGCCGCCCCTTCCCGATGCGGCTGTCGGGCACGGGGACCTTCCGCCCCCTCTCGCCGGTCGTCTTCGTCCAGGTCGTCGAGGGCGCCTCGGCCTGCACCTGGCTGCAGAAGCGGGTCCGGGACGCCTCCGGGCCCCTGGTCCGCGAGCTCCAGTTCCCGTACCACCCGCATGTGACCGTGGCGCACGACATCGCCGAGGAGGCGATGGACCGGGCGTACGCCGAGCTCGCCGACTACGAGGCGGCCTGGACCTGCGGTTCCTTCGCGCTGTACGAGCAGGGCCCGGACAGCGTCTGGCGCAAGATCAACGAGTTCCCGTTCGGCGCCGGGGGCAGCGCCTCCGCCGTGCCCGCGCAGGGCGGCTCCTCCGTGGACGAGCCCTCCCTGCACCCCTGAGCGGCCCCCGTACCGCCCCGTCGCCGACGGCTCAGAGCGGCAGGCGCCGGAACAGCGGGCGCGGCACGTGCCGCAACGCCGACATCACCGCACGCAGCGGCCCGGGCACCCACACCGTCTCCGAACGCCGCCGCAGACCCGTCACGATGGCCTCCGCGACCGCGTCCGGCGTCGTGGTCAGGGACGGTGCCTCCAGCGGCGCCGAGGCGAACCGGGCCGAGGCCGACCGCGCCGAGGCGAACCGGGCCGACGCGAGCAGCGCAACCCCGCCCCGGGCGGGCGCGGGCGACGGCGACGCGGCCCGCGCGGCAGGCACCGTTTCCGGGACGGGTTCCGGGGCCGTTGCCGGAGCCGGCTCCGGGCGTACGACGCCGGGGCGCACGACCATCACATGCACCCCGGTCCCGTGCAGTGCGTCCCCCAGCCCCTGCGTGAACGCGTCCAGGCCCGCCTTGCTGGACCCGTAGATGAAGTCGGCGCGGCGGACGCGTTCACCCGCCACCGAGGAGAGCACCACCAGCGAGCCGTGCCCCTGCGCCTGGAGTGCGCCGGCGCACACCAGCCCGGCGGAGACGGCCCCGGTGTAGTTGGTCTGGGCGACCCGGACCGCGGCGAGCGGTTCCTCCTCGTCGCGGCCCTGGTCGCCGGTGATACCGAAGGCCAGCAGCACCATGTCGACGTCGCCCTCGGTGAAGACCTTGCCGAGCACGGTCGGGTGCGACTCGGCGTCCAGGGCGTCGAAGTCGACCGTGCGGACGTCGGCGCCGCGGGCGCGCAGTTCGGCGGCGGCCGCGTCGAGGGCGGGCCCGGGGCGCCCGGCCAGCCGGACCGTGCGGGTCCGCAGGGCGATCAGCCGCCGGGCGGTCGCCAGCGCGATCTCCGACGTGCCGCCGAGGACGAGCAGGGACTGCGGGGCTCCGAAGGCGTCCTTCACGGGAACACTCCTTGTGGGGTGGGAGGCAGGGCGGGGCGGGCGTGGTGGTCAGAGCGACAGACGGCGCGAAAGGTCCGAGCGGAAGGCCCCGGCCGGGTCCAGTTCGGCACGGAGCGAACGGAATTCGGCCAGCCTCGGATACATCGCGGCCAGCAGCTCCGGCCGGAGCCGGGCGTCCTTCGCCAGACAGACCCGGCCACCGGCCGCCGCCACCTCCTCGTCCAGCGAGTCCAGGAATCCGGCCAGCCCGGGCAGGGCGGCGGGCAGGTCGAGGGCGAGCGTCCAGCCGGGCATCGGGAACGACAGCCAGCCCGGATCCCCGGCGCCGAACCGTTTGAGCACGGCGTTCGCCGACGGCCGGCGCCACCGGGAGATCCGGTGCACGATCCGGCGCAGCGTCTCCTCCCGGCCGTGGCCGACGGCGAACTGGTACCGCACGGACCCGGCCCGCCCGGGGATCCGGTCGCGGTGCGGCAGGCCGTCCAGGGGGCGGAAGTACGCGGCGAGTCGCCGGAGTTCACCGATCCGGTACCTGGGCGCGCCGCGGTACCGCACCTCGTTGAGCAGGGCGGCCGGTGCGCCGGCGAGCAGCGCCTCCGGCACGAGGGCGGGGGCGGCCGCCAGCGGCCCCGGGCGGAACGAGAGCGGTGCGCGCCGGGCGTGCGCCGGTAGTGCGTACCGGGGCACATGCTCCCCCCGGGTGAGTACGGAGCGCCCCGTCGCCCGGCCGCGGGCGCGCAGATCGATCCAGGCGGCCGAGTAGCGGTAGCGGTGATCCCCGGCGACTAGCCGTTCCAGCAGGTCGTCCAGGTCGACGGTGCGTTCGGTGTCGACCGACATCCATGAGCTGGTGACGCGGTGGCACCGGAGCGTGACCGAGAGGATCACCCCCGTCAGGCCGAGGCCGCCCGCGGTCGCGTCGAAGAGCGCGGTGCCGGGGCGGACGGTGCGGATCTCGCCCTCGGCACCCAGCAGTTCCAGCTCCCGGACGTGCCGGGAGAAGGAGCCCGAGACGTGCTGGTCGTGACCGTGGATGTCGGCGCCGACCGCACCGCCCACGGTGACGTACCGGGTCGTGGGCATGACCGGGACGAACCAGCCGAGCGGCAGCAGGACCTCCGCCAGCCGGTGCAGGCCGACCCCGGCGTCGCAGACCACGATCCCGGCGGCGGCGTCCACGGAGCGGATCCGGTCGAGCGCGGTCATGTCGAGGACGGAGCCGCCCGCGTTCTGGGCCGCGTCGCCGTGCGCCCGGCCGAGGCCCCGGGCGATGGAGCCGCGGGGTCCGCAGCCGCGTACCGTCGCCGCCGCCTCCTCGTACGAACGGGGGCAAAAACGCACGGCGGCCGTCGGGGCGGTGCGGCCCCAGCCGGTCAGGGACACGGTGTCGACAGACATGACGGTGACCGTATCGCCCGGGAAAACCCTTTCGAGGTATTTGTTACAACACTCACCGATATGGGTGATTGAAGAAGTGTCAGTCCGTACAGCGACAGGGCCGGTTCGGTTTTCCGGGCCGGGGAGGGTAGTCGTACGTCATGGACTGGCTCAAGAACCTCCCCGTCATCGGGCCGATCGTCTCCCGGCTGATGGCGACGCACGCCTGGCGCTCCTACGAGACGCTGGAGCGGGTCCATTGGGCCAGGCTCTCCGCCGCGATCACCTTCATCAGCTTCCTGGCGCTCTTCCCGCTGATCGCGGTCGGTGCGGCGATCGGCGCCTCACTGCTCTCCACCGAGCAGCTCCACAAGATCGAGGACAAGCTCGCCGAGCAGGTGCCGGGCATCTCCGACCAGCTCGGCATCGAGAGCCTGGTGGCCCACGCGGGCACGGTGGGTGTGGTGGCCGGCGCGGTGCTGCTCTTCACCGGCATCGGCTGGATCGGCTCGATGCGGGACTGCCTGCGCGCCGTCTGGGACCTGGACGACGTGAGCCTGGGCAACCCGGTCGTGCGCAAGCTCAAGGACGCCGGGCTGCTGCTGGGGCTCGGCGGGGCGGCGCTCGCGACGATGGCCGTGTCGTCGGCCGGCTCCGTCGCCGTCGGCTGGACGGCGAATCTGCTCGGCATCTCGGACCGCGGTGCCGGCGGTGTGGTGCTCCAGGTGGCCACCCTGCTGGTGGCGGCGCTCGCCGGATTCCTGCTGCTGCTCTACCTGCTGACCCTGCTGCCCGGCGTCGAGCCGCCGCGGCACCGGCTGCTGGTCGCCGGAGCACTCGGCGCGATCGGCTTCGAACTGCTCAAGCTGCTGCTCGGCAGCTACATGAAGAGCGTGGCGTCGAAGAGCATGTACGGCGCCTTCGGGGTGCCGGTCGCGCTGCTGCTGTGGATCAACCTCTCGGCGAAGCTGCTGCTGTTCTGCGCCGCCTGGACGGCGACGCAGAACAGCGAGGAGGCCGGTGACGCCGGGGGCGAGGCCGCCGGAGAACCGTCCGGGCCGGTCAGCGGCGCGGGAGGCGGAGCGGCCAGCGCCGGTTGATCAGGAACGCCGCGCCGGCCAGCAGCACCACGACGCCCGCGGCGATGCCCAGCGCGATCCCGGCGCCCTGGCCACCGCCCTCGGACGCGGCGGCCTTCGCCCCCTGCGCGGGGCCGTTCTGTCCCTGGTCCTTCCCGGGCGTGGCCGTCGATCCCTTGCCGGACCCGGTGCCGGTGGCGGCCGACGCCGGCGGCACCAGCTCGCCGACCGGGGTCACCTTGCCGCTCGCGTCGAAGCCCCAGTCGAGCAGGTCGGCGGCTTCGTCGTAGACGGCGTGGGGCTTCTCGGACGACGGGTTCATGACGGTGACGAGCAGCACCCTGCCGTCGCGTTCGGCAACGCCGGTGAAGGTGTTGCCGGCGTGCGTGGTGTAGCCGTTCTTGACGCCCGCGATGCCCTTGTACGGCTCGACGCCGTCGGCGCCGGTGAGCAGCTTGTTGGTGTTCTGGATGCCGAAGCTCTCGCGCTTGCCCTTCTTCTCCGCGCCGGGGAACTGCGCGTCGGCCGTCGAGCAGTACTCCCGGAAGTCCGCCTTCTGCAGCCCGCTGCGCGCGAACAGCGTCAGGTCGTAGGCGCTGGAGACCTGGTCGGGCGCGTCGTACCCGTCGGGCGACACCACCTTCGTGTCGAGCGCCTGCAGTTCCTCGGCGTGCGACTGCATCGCGTCCACGGTCTTGGGGACGCCGCCGTACATCGAGGACAGCACGTGCACCGCGTCGTTGCCCGACCGCAGGAACACCCCGAGCCACAGATCGTGGACCGTGTAGGTGAGCTTCTCCTTGATGCCGACCAGGCTGCTGCCCTCGCCGAGGTTGGCGAGGTCCTCGTCCTTGACCGTGTACTCCTGGGTCTTCGGCTGGAGCGCGGGCATCACGGTGTCCGCGAAGAGCATCTTCAGGGTGGAAGCGGGAGGCAGCCGCCAGTGCGGGTTGTGCGAGGCGAGGACCTGGCCGCTCTCCGCGTCCGCGACGATCCAGGACCTGCCGGAGAGGCCCTTCGGCAGCACCGGGGCGTCCGGTCCCAGCTTGACCTGCGTACCGGCCCGGCCCAGCAGTTCGCCGCCGACCTTGGACATGCCCGCGGGCGGCTTCGGCTGTTCGTCGGAGGCATCCTTGCCGACCGCCGACGCCGGGCTGACAACAAAAGTGGACAACAAGGCGGCAGAGATGACCGTCAGAGCGGTCTTTTTGAGAGCAGGCACGGTCGGAAACGTACAGGGAGAAGATATGAAAATGGGTGCGGACGGCTTGACCCGCCGGGCGTACCGCCGGGACAGCCCACCCCGGGCGGCTCTGCCGGAGCGCGGCGGAGATACTGGGTCCATGAAGCTCAGCCGCCCCGTCTCCTGGTTCCTGCTCGCTTTCGGGGTGTGGAGCTGGTTCATCTGGATCACTTTCGTCAAGAACCTGTGGAAGGACGGCAGCGGACTCGCCTTCGACGACGCGGGTGACCCGACTGCGTACTTCTGGGTGCATCTGCTGCTCGCCATCACGTCCTTTCTCCTGGGGACGGCCGTTGGGGTGATCGGGTTCCGTGGCGTCAAGGCTCTGCGCCGCGAACGCGCATAACAGGCCGTACGACGGGCTGAGGAGAGCGAGTGGCAGTGGCCGGTCTCGTGGTGATGGTGATCGTCGTGCTCGCACTGCTGGCCGGCGTGCACCGCTATCTGTGGCGCCGTCTCGTCGGTGACACGACGGCCGAGGGCAGCGCGATGCGCAGGGCCGGCACGGTGGCCGCGTACGTACTGCCGCTGCTGAGCGTCGGCGCGCTGGTCGCCGGCCGCGCGGGCGCGCCCTTCCGGCTCCAGCAGGTGCTGGCCTGGCCGGGCTATCTGTGGCTGGCCGCCGTGCTGTACCTGACGCTGGCTCTGCTGGCGGGCGAGGCGGTACGGCCGGTTCTGCGCCGGGTACTGGCGCGCCGGGCGGGGCGGCCGGACGACGCGGGCACGACGCCGGCGGACGGCGCGAGCGGCGCGGATCCGGCAGGCGCCGCCGGTGACGTGGACGGCGCGAGCGACGCACGTCACATGGGCGGTGCGAGCGGCGCAGGCCACTCGAACCTCTCCGTGGGCGCGCCGGGCGCGGGGACCTCCGCCGCCCCGGCGACCCTCGTCGCCGAAGTTCCCGCCCGGCCCCGCCCCGACGCCCCCGGCCGGCGGCAGTTCGTGGCGCGGGCCGTCGGCGGGGCCGCCGCCGTCGCGGGGCTCGGCACGGTCGGCTTCGGCACCTACGGGGTGCTGCGCGGACCGCGGGTCAAGCGGATCACCGTCCCGCTGGCCAAGCTGCCCCGCTCAGCGCACGGCTTCCGGATCGCCGTCGTCAGCGACATCCACCTCGGCCCGATCCTCGGCCGCGCCCACACCCGGCGGATCGTCGACACGATCAACCGGACCCAGCCCGATCTGGTCGCCGTCGTGGGCGACCTCGTCGACGGAACCGTCGCCGACCTCGGACCGGCCGCGGAGCCGCTCGCCCTGCTGAAGTCCCGGCACGGCAATTACTTCGTCACCGGAAATCATGAGTACTACTCCGGCGCCGCGCAATGGGTCGATCAGGTAAGGGAGTTGGGTCTTCATCCGTTGGAGAACGACCGGGTGGAGATCGGTGGATTCGATCTTGCGGGCGTCAATGACATCGCCGGGGAGAGCGAAGGGCAGGGCCCCGATTTCGACCGCGCGCTGGGCGACCGGGACCGTACCCGCGCCGCCGTCCTGCTGGCCCATCAGCCCGTCGTCATCCACGACGCGGTCGCCCACGGCGTGGACCTCCAGCTCTCCGGTCACACCCACGGCGGCCAGCTCTGGCCCGGCAACTTCATCGCCGATCTGGCCAATCCCACCGGCGCCGGGCTCGACCGCTACGGCGACACCCAGCTGTACGTCTCGCGGGGCGCGGGCGCCTGGGGCCCGCCGGTACGGGTCGGCGCACCGTCCGACATCACCGTCGTGGAGCTCGCCTCACTACGGGCGTGACTCTCCGTCGACAACTGGTTTCAGACGTACAGGTGCACCCAAGGTTTCAACTGCCGAACAAAAGGCTATGAGTCACAGTTTTGCTCTTCCAGATGTGAAATTCGTGTGATTGGCTGATCGCGAGCATGCGGTGATGTGCGTATCTGAGCGCAACGCCGAGGTGGGGCTGGTAAGGGAGAGCACGGCAATGCGGTCGATCCGGCTACGGATTCTCGCGATTCTCGCGGTTTTGGTCATCGCAGGCGTGGTCGCCTGGCAGTTGCTTCCCTCGGACGAGGTGAAACAGGACCCGGTAGCCGTCGGCACGACGGACGTGGTCACCTCGCTCGATCCGGCAGGCGCGTACGACGCGGGTTCCTGGGCGATGTACAGCAACATCTACCAGTCGCTCATGACGTTCAAGTCCGGGGCGGTCGTCCCCGAGCCCGACGCGGCCGAGAGCTGCGGGTTCATCGGCCAGAAGCTCCAGACGTACCAGTGCAAGCTGCGCGACGACCTGACCTTCTCCAACGGCCGGAAGATCACCGCCGAGGACGTCAAGTACTCCATCGAGCGCATGATCAGGATCAAGACGGACGTCGGTCCGTGGGTGCTGTTCCCGAGCCTGAAGAACGTGGTGGCCGACGGCCGCACGATCACCTTCAACCTCTCCTCGCGCGACGCGACCTTCCCGCAGAAGCTCGCCACCGGAGCCGGTTCGATCGTCGACCGCGAGTCGTACCCGGCGGACAAGCTCCGCAAGGGGAACACGGTCGAGGGTTCGGGGCCGTACGTCCTGAAGTCGTACCGGTCGGGCGAGATCGCGGAGCTGGTCCCCAACACCCGGTACAAGGGCGCGGTGAAGAAGGAGGGCGTCCCGGTCACCGTGCACTACTACCCGAAGTCCAGTGACCTGCTGGCCGCCTGGAACGCCAAGCAGCTCGACGTCACCCACCGCGAACTGCCGCCGGCCACGCTCGCCGAGCTGAACCCCGGCGACCCCGACCTGCGTGTCACCGAGGCGGACAGCGCCGAGATCCGCAACCTCGTCTTCAACGTCCGGCCCGGCACACCGCTGGCCGACAAGAAGGTCCGGCAGGCCATCGCCTCGATCATCGACCGCGGGCCGCTGGTGAGCAACATCTACAAGAGCACGGTCGAACCGCTCTACTCGCTGATCCCGCAGGGCTACATCGGGCACAGCACGCCGTTCTTCGACGCCTACCCGGCGCCCGACCCGGCGCGCGCCAAGGAACTGCTGAAGGACGTCGGCGTGCAGACGCCGGTCAAGATCGACTTCGGATACCGCGGCGGCGACGAGACGCAGGCGAAGGAGGCCGAAGAGATCCGTCGCCAGCTGGAGGCGGACGGGCTGTTCAAGATCGAGCTCCACGCCGTCGAGTGGACGAAGTTCCAGAAGGAGTACGCGGCCGGCAAGTACGACGCGTACACGATCGGCTGGCTCCCCGACTACCCGGACCCCGACACCTTCAGCCAGCCGCTCGTCGGCCGCGACAACAGCCTCCACAACGGCTACTCCAGCAAGAAGGTGGACAGCCTGATCGGCTCCACGCTCCAGTACAGCGACCGCGGACGCACCGCGGCCGACTTCAAGGAGCTCCAGGCGCAGGTCGGCGAGGACGTGCCGCTGGTCCCGCTGTGGCAGAAGAAGGACTACGTCGTCAGCACGACGGACGTCTCCGGCTCGCAGTACCTCTCGGACGGCACCGGCATCTGGCGGCTCTGGGAGCTGAAGCGGATCTGACGCTCCGCCGCACAGCACAGCGGGGGCGGTCGTACCGGCATCTGCCGGACGGCCGCCCCCGTCGTCGTTCCGCCGCACGCCCGCAGGGGCTGCGGGACGGCGCTCAGCCGGACTCCTCCGGCCGTTCCCCGCCCTTCGGCTTCACGGCACCGGGCAGGAACTCCTCCAGCACCTCGTGCACCTGCCGCACCAGCGGCCGCAGCGCCCGGAACCGGGAGAGCGCGATGGCGCGGGCGCCGATCGGGGCGGAGCGCTCGACCAGGCGGCGGCTGCGCGCGGTGTGCTCGGTGCGGTCGTACACCCAGTACAGCACCAGGCCCATCTGCATCAGCCACATCAACTGCGGCAGCAGCTCAGCAAGTTCGGGATCGGTCTTGGCGTCGGACCCGGCCAGGCACTGCCGGTGGATGGAGATCGCCGCCTCGCGGGCCGCGACCGATTCCGCCGAGAACGGGCTGAGCGGGCTCTCCGGGTCGGCGGCGTTCTTGAAGAACTGCGCGGCGAAGCGGTGGTACGGCTCCGCCACGTCCAGCCAGGTGAGCAGGACCCCGCGCATGCGCACCGCGAGGTCCCTGTCGCCGTCCAGGACCGGCTGCACGGCTGCCGCGTGCTCGGCCGCGAGCCGGTCGTAGAAGCCCTGGACGAGGTGTTCCTTGTTCGTGAAGTAGTAGTAGGCGTTCCCCACGGAGACGCCGGCCTCCTGGGCGATGGCCCGCATCGTCGTCTTGTCGTAACCGCGTTCCTGGAAGAGCCGGAGCGCCGTTTCGAGGATGAGTGTGCGGGTCTGCTCGCTCTTGGGAGCCTTGGCTTCCTTCACGTCCTTCACTTCCTTCACCACAGACCCGAGGGTATCCGGCGTGGTCAGCCCGCGGGTCCGGGGACCGTACAGGCACCGTCCCCGTCCCGGCCGCACGGCGGTGCGGTCAGGGACCGGTACTTCGCGGCGGCGAGCACGGTGGCCCGGGCGAACGGGCGGCCCGCCGGCGTGGTCAGCCAGTGGGCCCGGGGACGGTGCTCGGCCAGCGCCCAGAGGCAGACGATCCACGCGGAGGTCCCGCGGTAGATCTGCCCCCGGTCGCCGATCACCGTGATCTCGTCCAGCGTCCCGGCGTGGTCGAGCCCGGGGAAGCGGCGGTGCGCCTCCTCGGAGGCCGCCGGGACGAGGTCGAGCGGGACGAGCTGACGCTGCCTCATCAGCCACTGCCGCAGATGCAGGCAGAGTGGGCACCGCGCGTCGTACAGCACCGTCAGGCGCTCCACGGGGAGCCGCTGCCCGCCCGGTCCGCCCGTCATGGGGCTCAGGCCCTCGGGGCGGGCGCCGCCCACGGACCGGTGGCCGGTCCCGTCCAGCCCTGCGGGGGCACCGGCGGGGTCTGCTCACGCTCCATCAGGCCGCGGCGGCGGATCTTGTTGAGCACATAGACGTTGCCGAGGTGCATGACGCCGAGGACGAGCAGCACGACACCGAGCTTCACCGACAGCGCCTCGAAGAGCCCGCGGGCGTCGGTGACGGCGTCGGAGTTCCTCAGGTAGAGGGTGACGAAGCCCAGGTTGACCAGGTAGAAGCCGACCACCAGCAGGTGGTTGACGGCATCGGCGAGCTTCTCGTTCCCGTGCAGTACATCGGCGAGGAACACCTTGCCGTTGCGGCTGAGCGTGCGCGCGACCCAGACGGTCAGCGCCACGCTGATCAGCAGGTAGATGACGTACGCGACAACAGTGAGGTCCATGCCCCACCCTCCCTTGAACGCGTTCAAAAGCTGTTGTCATGGACTGTAGACCTGTAATTGAACATGCTCAAGCAGGGAGTCCGGTGGCCTGCTCCGGCTGCTTGTCCGGTGCCCCGAAGCGCCGGACGCCCGGCACCGCCGCCGTCCCCAGGCAGGCCGCGCCGACGGCCACCGCCGCGATGGCCAGGGGCACTTCGGCACCCCAGGCCGAGGCCGCGAGCGGTGCCAGGGCGTAGCCGAGCGGCATCGCGCCGAGCGAGAGCAGCCAGTCGTACGAGGTGACCCGGGCCAGCGCGTGTGCCGGTACGGCGGACTGGACCGAGCTGTCCCAGACCGGGCCGAGGAAGCCGAGGCCCGCCTGGGCGACGCCGTACGCGGCGATGGTGAGCGCGACGGGCGCGTGGGCGGCCAGCAGGCCGAGCGGCAGGGCGTACGTGGCGAGGCCCAGGTTGGCCACCAGGACCGGGCGGCGGGGGCGGGCCCGGCCGGCCAGCAGCGAGCCGAGGAGCAGGCCGACCGCACCGGTCTGCAGGAGGGCGACCCAGACGCCCTTGCCGCCCAGCTCCCGGAGGAAGAGCGCCGGGCCGACGGTCATCAGGACGGCCGCCGCGCCGTTCCAGGTGGCGTGCCCGATCAGGCTCGTCCAGTACCAGTCGCGGCTGCGGACCTCGCCCCAGCCCTCCTTGAGGTCGGTGAGCAGCGAACGCCGGGGGATGGGTACGTGCCGGACCTCGACGGCCGACAGCAGCGCGGCGCTCACCGCGAAGGTGGCGCCGTCCAGCACGAAGGCCCAGCCCGGTCCCGCGGTGAGGATCAGCAGCCCGGCGAGGGCCGGTCCGCCGAGCCGGGTGGCGCTGTTGACCACCGCCATCAGGGAGTTGGCGCGCAGCAGCCCGGACTCCGCCACGGTGCCGCGGATCAGCGGTGAGGCGGTGGGCATCGCGAACGCCCCGGCGGCGCCGCCGACCGCCTCGGCGAGCGCGATCTGCCAGAGCGCGGGGGAGCCGCCGAGCAGCTCCGCGCCGACGAAGAGCTGGGTCGCGCACCGCACGAGATCCGTGGTGAGCGCGACGGTGCGGGCGTTGAAGCGGTCGCCCACGACGCCGCCCAGTGGCAGCAGGAGCAGCTTGGGGACCATCGCGCAGCCCAGGACCAGGGCGAGCGCCCCGGTGGAGCCGGTGGCCAGATAGACGGCCAGGGAGAGGGCGGTGGGGATGACGGCGTCGCCGGTGAGCGAGAGGGTGCGGCCGATGAAGAGCAGGCGGAAGGCGCGCGTGCGCAAGGGGTGCGGCATGCGCGAGAATTTATTTTGGTACCGAACTATTCGTCAACGAAATATTCGGTACCGAAGAAAGTTTGGTGGACCGGCGTACGATTTCCCCATGGAGCGACGCGACTGGACCGACGGACATGTGGAGCGCTGGAAGCCCGTCCTGCCCGGCCTGGATCCCGACGTCGAGGGTGCGGTGACCCGCATGAAGAAGCTCTCCGTCCATCTGCGCCGGGTGCGCGAACAGTCCCTGGTCGACTTCGACCTGGACCGCCAGGAGTTCGACACGCTCCACAAACTGGCCGGACGCGGGGGGAAGGCCGCCCCCTCCGAACTCGCCGCCGACCTCGACCTCGCGCCCGCCTCCGTCACCGGCCGGCTCGACGCGCTCGAACGGCGCGGCTTCGTCCGCCGTACCCCCTCCACCACCGACCGCCGACGGGTCGACGTGGAGCTCACCCGCTCGGGCCGCTCCACCTGGCTCGGCGCGATGGACGTCCTCGGCCACGAGGAGTACCGGCTGCTCGGCGTACTCGGCCCCGACGAGCGCACACTGCTCAACGACATGCTGCGGCGCGTCATGGTGGTCGCCGAGGACCGGGGCGGCGCCGCCTGGGACTGACCGGCCGCCCGACACGGGACATCGCGGGGTACGGTTCGTGCGGCCGGGGCGGGGAGACCGTCAGACGCTCATCGCGCGGGCGGTGTTGAGCTGGGCCATCACCATGGGGAAGGTGTCCTGGCCGACCGCCGGGATCATCGCCGAGTGGTGCCGGCCGCCGCTGGTCACCGTGACCTGGACGAAGCCGGTCGTCTGCTTCTCCTTCATCAGGAGGAACAGCAGACCGATCAGGCAGAACAGCGCGAACACGATCGCCAGCACGATCGCGACCGTCGGGATCTTCTCCTCGGTACGGGTCAGGTCCGTCGCCGTCCACACCGCGCCCTTGAGCGGCATCGGACCGGACGGGGTCACGATCTGGTCCTGCATGACGGCGATGTCACCGAGTGTCAGAACCGGCATGCCGGTGCCGGGCTGGGCGCCCGGCGGCTGCGGGAAGCCCTGACCGGGCATGGTCGGCTGGGCCGCGGCGCCCTGCGGGTAGCCGTAGCCGGGGCCGGGCTGGGTCGCGGACTCGGGCAGCGGCTGCGGGTAGCCGTACGCCGGGGCGCCCGGACCGGGCTGTCCGGCGCCGTCCGCGACGGTGGGCGGGTTGCCCGGCTGCTGGGGAGCCGGCCCCCACTTGTATGAGTCGTCCGCGTACGGATTCGGATCGCTCAACGTTCCCCGCTCTCGATCAGACCTGTGCGCCCCGGACCCCGTTGGGGCCGGCGGCGGCGAACCGCAGCCCGGTTCCGCACGACCGTACCGCCAAGACCCGCACGGCGCAGCAAGGGGCCCCGCTCCCGCAGGGTCGCTGCGGAGAACGGGGCCGGATGCGACTGCCGGGCGGTCAGAAGCGGCGCGTGATCAGCGCCCGCTTGACCTCCTGGATCGCCTTGGTGACCTCGATGCCACGGGGGCAGGCGTCCGTGCAGTTGAAGGTGGTGCGGCAACGCCACACGCCGTCACGGTCGTTGAGGATCTCCAGGCGCTGCTCGCCGCCCTCGTCGCGCGAGTCGAAGATGAAGCGGTGCGCGTTGACGATCGCCGCCGGGCCGAAGTACTGGCCGTCGTTCCAGAACACCGGGCACGAGGACGTGCACGCGGCGCACAGGATGCACTTGGTGGTGTCGTCGAAGCGCTCGCGGTCCTCGGGGGACTGCAGACGCTCGCGGGTCGGCTCGTTCCCCGTGGTGATGAGGAAGGGCATGACGTCGCGGTAGGCCTGGAAGAACGGGTCCATGTCGACCACGAGGTCCTTGAGGACCGTGAGGCCCTTGATGGCCTCGATCGTGATCGGCTTCTCCGGGCTCAGGTCCTTGATCAGCGTCTTGCAGGCGAGCCTGTTCTTGCCGTTGATCCGCATGGCGTCCGAACCGCAGATGCCGTGCGCGCAGGAGCGGCGGAACGTCAGCGTGCCGTCGGTCTCCCACTTGATCTTGTGAAGGGCGTCGAGCACACGCTCCTTCGGGTCGATCTCGATCTGGAAGTCCTGCCACTGGGCCTCGTCGGAGACCTCAGGGTTGAACCGCCGGATCCGGAAGGTCGCCGTGATGTACGGCGAGTCGGCGAAACCGGCCTCGGGCTCGGGAGCCTTGTCGGCCTTGTCCAGGGTGGGGGTAGCCATCAGTACTTACGCTCCATCGGCTGGTAGCGGGTCTGGACGACCGGCTTGTAGTCCAGCCGGATCGACTCGGTGCCGTCGTCGGCGACCTCGCGGTACGCCATGGTGTGGCGCATGAAGTTGACGTCGTCGCGGTTCGGGTAGTCCTCGCGGTAGTGACCGCCGCGGGACTCCTTGCGGGCCAGCGCGGAGGTCGCCATGACCTCGGCCAGGTCGAGCAGGTTGCCCAGCTCGATGGCCTCCAGCAGGTCCGTGTTGAACCGCTTGCCCTTGTCCTGGATGGAGACGTCGAGGTAGCGCTCGCGCAGCTCCGCGATCTTGTCGACGGCCGTCTTGATGGTCTGCTCGGTGCGGAACACCATCACGTTGGCGTCCATGCACTCCTGCAGCTCCAGGCGGATCGCCGAGACGCGCTCGGTGCCCGTGGAGTTGCGCAGCCGCTCGACCTGGTCGATGACCTGCTGCGCCGGGTTCTCGGGAAGTTCGACGAGGTCGTGCTTCGCGGAGTACTCGGCGGCGGCGATGCCCGAACGGCGCCCGAAGACGTTGATGTCGAGCAGCGAGTTGGTGCCCAGCCGGTTGGCGCCGTGCACGGAGACACAGGCGACCTCGCCGGCGGCGTACAGGCCCGGGACGACGGTGGTGTTGTCGGCCAGCACCTCGCCCTCGACGTTGGTCGGGATGCCGCCCATGGCGTAGTGCGCGGTCGGCTGGATCGGGATCGGGTCCGTGTAGGGCTCGATGCCGAGGTACGTACGCGCGAACTCGGTGATGTCCGGGAGCTTGGCGTCCAGCTGCTCCGGCGGCAGGTGCGTCAGGTCGAGGTAGACGTGGTCGCCGGCCGGACCGCAGCCGCGGCCCTCGCGGATCTCCGTGTAGATGGAGCGCGAGACGACGTCGCGCGAGGCGAGGTCCTTCATGACGGGCGCGTACTTCTCCATGAAGCGCTCGCCGTCCTTGTTGCGGAGGATGCCGCCCTCACCGCGGGCGCCCTCCGTCAGCAGGATGCCCATGCGCCAGATGCCCGTCGGGTGGAACTGGAAGAACTCCATGTCCTCCAGCGGCAGACCCCGGCGGTAGCAGGCGGCCTGGCCGTCACCGGTCAGGGTGTGCGCGTTCGACGTCACCTTGAAGAACTTGCCGGTGCCGCCGGAGGCATAGATGACCGACTTCGCCCGGAAGACGTGGATCTCGCCGGTGGCCAGCTCGTAGGCGACGACGCCGGCGGACTTCTTGACGCCGTCCTCCTCGACGACCAGCTGGTCCAGGACGTAGAACTCGTTGAAGAATTCCACGCCCTCCTTGACGCAGTTCTGGTAGAGCGTCTGGAGGATCATGTGGCCGGTGCGGTCGCCCGAGTAGCAGGCGCGACGGACCGGGGCCTCACCGTGGTTGCGGGAGTGACCGCCGAAGCGACGCTGGTCGATCTTGCCCTCGGGCGTACGGCCGAACGGCAGGCCCATCTTCTCCAGGTCGAGAACGGCGTCGATGGCCTCCTTCGCCAGGATCTCGGCGGCGTCCTGGTCGACCAGGTAGTCGCCGCCCTTGATCGTGTCGAAGGTGTGCCACTCCCAGTTGTCCTCCTCCACGTTGGCCAGCGCGGCGGCCATGCCGCCCTGCGCGGCGCCCGTGTGGGAGCGGGTGGGGTAGAGCTTGGTCAGCACGGCGGTGCGGCTGCGCTTGGTCGACTCGATGGCCGCGCGCATGCCGGCGCCGCCGGCGCCGACGATGACGGTGTCGTACGTGTGGATCTGCATGGTTTACCTCTGGTCCTTCGGGCCCGGCGCCTAGCGGATGTTCGGGTCGAAGGTGAAGATCACCAGCGTGCCCAGCAGGACGGTGAACACCGTGGCGGTGTACAGCAGCATCTTCAGCCAGAAACGGGTGTTCTCCCGTTCGGCGTAGTCGTTGATGACCGTACGGAGACCATTGGCGCCGTGCAGCATGGCCAGCCACAGCATCGCCAGGTCCCAGAGCTGCCAGAACGGCGAGGCCCAGCGGCCGGCCACGAAGGCGAAGCCGATCTTGGAGACGCCGCCGTCCAGCACCAGCTGGATCAGCAGGTGGCCCAGGACCAGGACGACCAGCACGATGCCCGACAGGCGCATGAAGAGCCAGGCGTACATCTCGAAGTTGGTGCGCGATCCCTTGGGGGTCTTGCCGGTCCGCTTGCGCGGCGGCTCGATGACCGGGGCCGGGTTGTCTGTGTCGTAGAGGCTGACGCCCTCTACTGAGCCGATCGCGGCGGAGGACTCGGTGGACATTGGCCTCAGCTCCCGAATACTTCGCGTACGGCGTGGCCGAGGACCGGGTACAGCGCCCCGACCATCAGCACGACCCAGATGCCCACGACCGACCAGAGCATCTGCTTCTGGTAGCGCGGGCCCTTGGCCCAGAAGTCCACGGCGACGATACGGAGACCGTTCAGCGCGTGGAAGAGAATCGCGGCCACCAGGCCGTATTCGAGGAGCGCGACGATCGGCGTCTTGTACGTGGCCACGACGTCGTCGTAGGCCTCGGGGGAGACGCGGACGAGAGCGGTGTCCAGGACGTGTACGAACAGGAAGAAGAAAATGAGGACACCGGTGACTCGATGAGCCACCCAGGACCACATGCCTTCCCGGCCGCGGTACAGCGTTCCAGCCGGCACGGAAGAACCCTCCGGGAGCGGGGATTGGGGCCGGCCGGCTTGACTGTCGGTCTGACCCGGCCGGGTACGGTCCACCGGCCCCGGCCATCGTAGCGACGGTTTGTCGGTTCGTTCGCGCGGGGGCCCGCGGTGTGATCAAAGTGGCAATCAAACAGGCACGGACGGGCTAGAAAGGGCTGTCGACCGCCCCCACCGAGGCCGTTCCGTTATGAACCCGATACCAGCTCGATGATGCGGCCCCGGGCGAGTCGGCGCATCTCCTCCGCGGTCACCACCCGCTCCTGGTCCGGTTCGTGGGCCAGCCTGGCCCGGATCCCGGCGAGCACCTGGTCCGGCTGCTCGGCCGGGCCGAAGCCGTCCAGGCAGATCACGAAGACATGGCCGAAGCGCGACTCGTACGCGGCGTGCGCGGCCTGCAGCGCCAGATGGGCGGAGTGCGGCGCGGCGTGGTGCAGACCGGGGGAGACCTCGGCGGTGAGCGCCTCGGAGAGGTCCGCCGGGGTCAGGTCGTAGCCCGCCTCGTCGGCCGCGGCCAGCAGCGAGTCCACATCGGGGAAGGGGCGGTGGGCGGCCAGCCGCTGTGCCCAGCGGTGGCTGCCGCAGCACTCCAGCAGGGCGGCCTCGGCCTCGGTCGCCGGTGCGGCGTTGAAACGGTCCAGGCCCGGGACGCGGATCTGGGCCTGCTCGGCGGCGGAGTTCTGGACGGGTACGGCCGTCCGGGTGGCCGGTTGGCACAGTTGCTCCGGGAGGCCGGCGCGGGACTCGCTGGACCTGGTCAGCGTGGGCTCCTCGGATCAACGGCATCTGTGACCCTGGAGAGGGAAGCGGTGGAAGAGACCAGGCAGATGCAGGGTGAAGGGAGAGACGAATGTGCCTCAAAGCTAGCCAGGCGGGGCAACGGGCGTCCGACAGATGCGCGAACTTCACCCGGACGGGAGAGTTTCGGATCGCCTGACGAACCGTATTCCAAGGAGAATGCCCGGCTGTCTCCCTGATTCTGCCTTGTTTTCCGTAAACGACGGAGGTTTCTGAACGATGTCGCCCTCACGAGGCGCTCTCGTGGCCGGTGCGGTGCTCACCGCGGCGGCCGCCGCGACGATCGCCGTCGTCGTCTGGCCGGAAGGCTCCGACAGCGGGCTCGCCGGACAGTCGTCGAACGCCCGTACCCCCGTGCCCTCCTCGGCCGCCCCCTCGCCGACCCGGAGCTACCCGCTCTCCACCGCCCCGCGCACCATCCCCGCGGTACGCGAGCACATCGCGGCCCGAGGCCCCGGCTGGCGCCCCGGCCCGGACAGCGGGGTCGTCGTGGCCCGCGGCAGCGGGACGCTCGCCGACGAGGGGCAACTGCTGGCCCAGGAGCTGAAGATCCACTACCGGGGCGAGGTGCCCGCCCGCGCGGGCGACGTGGAGCTGGCCCTCTCCCCGGGCAAGGGCACCCCCGAGTCGTACACCCTCGGCGTCCACGACGGACGGGTCACCATCAGCGGGCCGGACCAGGCCGGGGTCTTCCACGGGACCCGCACCCTGAAGCAGTCGGTGCGCGCCGACGGCGCGATGCCGGAGGGCGAGGTGCGCGACCGGCCCGACCGGCCGCAGCGCGGCCTCAACCTCGACATCGCGCGCAAGCACTACACCGCCGCCTGGATCAAGGACCGGCTGCGCGAGATGGCCGACCTCAAGCTCAACCAGCTCGGCCTGCACTTCTCCGACGACCAGGCCTTCCGCATCGAGTCCCGCACCCACCCCGAGGTGGTGTCGCCGCAGCACCTCACCCAGGCCGAGGTGCGGTCGATCGTCGGCCTCGCGAACCGGCTGCACATCGAGGTCGTCCCGGAGATCGACTCCCCGGGGCACCTCGGCGCGGTGCTGCGGGCCCACCCCGACCTCCAGCTGCGCAATGTGTCGGGCACCCGCTCGCCCGGGTCGCTCGACATCTCCGACCCGGGCTCGGCCAAGCTCGTCGACGAGCTCCTCGGCGAGTTCACCGAACTGTTCGCCGGGGCGTACTGGCACCTGGGCGCCGACGAGTACCTCGCGCTGATGGCGCGGAACCCGGCCGCCTCGTACCCCCAGCTGCAACGCGCCGCCCAGCAGAAGTACGGGGCGGGGGCGAGCATCAAGGACCTGACGACCGGCTGGCTGAACGACCGCGCGGCGGTGGTGCGCCCGCACGGCAAGCGGCCCAAGGCGTGGAACGACGGCTTCTTCCGCGACGGGACCGTGCACGCCGACAAGGACATCGAGGTGGAGTACTGGACGGGCAAGGAGTACGGCGCCCGGGAGCCGGAGGAGTACCTGCGCGAGGGGCGGCGCGTGGTGAACCTCAACGACGAGTTCCTCTATTACGTGCTCGGCCAGCCCAACCAGTTCGTCTACCCCACGGGCAAGCGGATCTACGAGCAGTGGACCCCGCTCGTGCTGCGCGGCACCGAGCCGGTCCCGGCGCGCTACTCCGGCCAGATCCTCGGCGGCCGGTTCGCGGTCTGGGGCGACCTCCCGCAGGCGCAGACCCCGGCACAGGTGGCGCAGGGCATCCGGATGCCACTGCGCGCGACCGCCCAGAAGCTGTGGGCCCCGGGCAGGCCGGCGCTGAGCTGGGACGAATTCCGGGCACTGGCCGCGCGGATCGACGGGACGGGCTGAGCGGGGCGGAGCGGGGGTCGGGCCGGGCGGGGCCGATCGACGGGACGGGCTGAGCAGGGCGGAGCGGCGGCTCGGGCCGGGCAGGGTGGAGCGGCGACTCTTGGCCGGGCAGGGTGGAGCGGCGGGGCGTCGGGCAGGGTGGAGCGGCGGGGCGCCGGGTGGTGCCGGGCCGGATTCCCCGTGGACAGCCGGGGGGTGGCGGGCTACGTTCCGGATGCCGCGCGGTCCGGGGAGGGCCGCGCGTTCTCGCGTTCGCGCTCAGAACCTTGGGGGGTTCCGCTTCATGCTCTGCTCCACCTGCCGTCTCAGACCGCCGGTCACCGACGACGGACGCTGTCTGCTCTGCGCCGGCCCGGCCGGGCCGGCCGTCCCGATGCCCCCGGCCTTCATCGCTCCGCAGCAGTACCTGCGTTCGCCCGAGGGGCTCGCGAAGGCCGTCGTCGTACTGCTGACGGTCGTAGCCGCGGCGGATGTGCTCGCCGTGGCGGCGGGCCAGAACACCCGCCGCGTCATCGCGGCCGGGCTGGAGAACGACTTCGCCACGTACGACGAGGCGGAGGCGGGCCTCGCGGACAATCTGTACGCGACCGCCGGAGTGCTGCAGACCCTCGTGGGCCTGGCCACCGGGATCGTCTTCATCATCTGGTTCCGGCGGGTACGGCTCAACGCCGAGGTGTTCGACCCGAGCATGCAGCCGATGAGGCCCGGCTGGTCCATCGGTTCCTGGTTCGTCCCGATCGCCAACCTGGTGCTGCCGCGCCGGATCGCGGGCGGCATCTGGACCGCGAGCGCACAGACGAACACCGACGGCAGCTGGCGCACGGTTCCGGCCACTGTGATGAACCTGTGGTGGGGGTTCTGGGTCGTCTCGCTGGTCGCCTCCCAGTACGCGACCCGGCAGTCCTGGAAGGCCGAGCAGCCGCAGGAGATCCTCGACACGACGGCCCTGGTGATGGGGAGCGACGTCCTCGACATCGTGGCCGCGGTGTTCGCCGTCCTGTTCGTCCGCAGACTGACCCGGATGCAGGGGGAGCGGGCGGCCCTCGGCACGTATCCGCTGGGTTTCCCGGGCGTACCGGGGCGCGAGGACTGGGGCCGCGCCCACTGAGCGAAGCTATTCGGCCCTCCGTAGTGACGGTTTCAAGCCATTCGGCGCTGAAAGCGGTAAAACAGGAAGCGCCTCGTCCCCATGCCGTGCGCGCGGGGACGTGCCGACGGGAGACGCCGATGAGCCTGCTGGAACTGATCGCCGCCGCCGACGAGCGCGGGCTCGCCGCGAGCGCGGTCGCCTGCCTCGACCGCTGCCTGCCGCAGCCCGTGGACGGAGCGGACCCGGATCCGCTCCGTCCGCTCTGGGCGGGGTGCGCGGACGCGGCGGTCTGGCCGGAGCGGATCGCGGAGGTCCGCGCGGCGCTCGACGCCGCGGCCGACGAGGAGGGCGCCGCGCCGCGGATCCGGAAGCTGCTGGGCGAGGCGCCCGCGGACCGGGCGGCGCCGGAGCTGCGGGAGTGGGCCGACGCCTGCTCGCTGCTGGCCCTGGAGGTCCACCTCGACCCGGACACGGCGCCGGGCGCCGGTACGGAGACGGCACGACGCCGGCGCGCGGGCGATCCGGCCGGGGCGGGCCCGTTGCCCGCCGGGGAGCTGCGCCGGCAGATCCGGATCCTGGAGTTGCTGGCCGCGACCGCGGGCGCCGCGCCGGCGGGCGCCGGACTGCGCCAGGTGCTGGAGGTCTCGGCCGAGGGACAGCGGGTACTGCGCGCCGCGGTCTCGCGGCGGGCGCGCCGCGATCCGGACGAGCGGCCCGGGACCTGACCGATGCGGCCGAGTGCTTCCGCCGCGGTGTACCGGGGCGGCACACCGCCTGTGCCGGGGCGGCGCGGTGCCCGTACCGGCCCCTCCAGGTGCGTCCGGCCGCTTCCGGCCGCGGGGGGGGGGGGGGGGGGGGGGGGGGGGGGGGCGGGGGGCCGGCGCCCGCCGCGGGCCCCCCCCCCCGGGGCGGGGGGGGGGGGGGGGGGGCGGGGGGGGGGGGGGCTCGCGGTGGGGGCGTGCGGGGGGGGGGGGGGGGCCCCCGGGGGCCCGCCGGGGGGGGGGGGGGGGGGGGGCGCCCCCCCCCCCCCCCCCCCGGGCCCCCCCCCCCCCCGGGGCCGGCTACCTCGGGCTGTCGCGGTGGAGGCGGTCGTCGTCGGCGAGCGCCTCCCCGGCCTCGTCCCGCAGCAGCCGCACGTACTCCCGGGTCCAGGTCTCGACCGTTTCCCGGTCCCACAGGTCGGCCGAGTACTCCACGGCGCCTTCCAGGACGTCCCCGGCCGGGGTCAGCACCATGATGAACTCCGACCGCGACGCGGCCGGGGCGATCTCCGCCACCGTGGTGGTGAGCCCCGGCAGTTCGATGCCGGTGTCCAGCGAACTCTCGTAGGCCAGGCCGATGGCCAGGCTGTCCGGTATCTCGACGCCCCTGCGCTCCCGCATCACCGGCGCCACCTGGCGCGGCGGCATGGCGTGCTCCATGCCCAGGACCGTCGTACGGGTGACCCGGTCCGTCAGCGCCGAGAAGGAACCGGCGCGCGCGTCACGGACCCGCAGGGCGAACCCGGTGGCCGTGCAGCCCACCAGGGACTCGAACTCGCGGCTCTCCCGGCCCGCGTAGGAGATGTTCATCACCACGTCCTCCTGCCCGGCCTTGGCCGCCAGCAGCCGGCCGAGCGCCGCCGCGGTCACCACGAAGGGCGTGGTCGCCCGGCGGGCGGCCAGCCGTTCCACATCGGCCCGGACCTCGGCGGGCACGGTGAACTCGACGACTCCGCCCCGCCCGCTGAGAGTGCCGGGCCGCGGCCGGTCCAGTGGCAGATCCGCGGTGAAGGGGGCGTCGGCGAGTTCCTCCAGCCAGTAGTCCGTGCGGCGCCCACCGGTCGCAGCCTCGTGGGCTATCTGCCAGTGCGCGTACTCCACTTGCTGCGGCACCGAGACCGACAGGCCGGGGCCGCTTCCGGTGGCGGCCGTACGGTAGAGCGCGGCGAGCTCCTTCAGCAGCGTGGTCAGGGCCCACCCGTCGCAGGTGCAGTGGTGCATCACGAGCAGCAGCACCCACTCCTCGGCGCCGGTGCGCAGCAGACGGGCGGAGAGCACGTCCCCCTCGAAGAGGTCGAGCGGTGTCTCCGCCGCCCGCTCGGCGAGCCGTTCCACCTCGGCCCGCCGATCGGGCTCCGGCCGTGAGGCGAGGTCGTCGACGGGCAGGTCGAGGGGGCGGGGTTCGAGCACCTCCTGCCGCCAGGAGCCGGGGTCCGCCGGTACGAGGCGGGTACGCAGCGCCTCATGACGTTCCGTCAGCTGCTGGAGTGCGGTGCGCAGCGATCCGGGGTCCAGTCGGCCGGAGAAGGCGATCCGCAGGGCGACGTTGAAGACCTGCGGCTTGGCGTGGCGGGCGTGCAGGGTGGCGAAACGGGACTGCTGCCGACTGGCCGGACCCCGGCGGACGACCCTTCTCGATCCGGCGCCGCGCACGAACTCCGTCATGGCGCGCAGGGTGGGCTCCTGGTAGAGGCGCGAGAGCGGGTACTCGACGCCCCACGCCTCCCTGATCCGGTTGACCAGCCTCATCGCGGTGAGCGAATGCCCGCCCAGGTCGAAGAAGGAGACATCCGGATCGACGCCCGGCGCGGTGAGGCCGAACTCGGCCGCCCAGAGTTCGCGAAGTCCGTTCTCCATCGCGGTGCGGGGTCCGGCCTCCGGCGCCGGGCCGGCCGCCCGGTGTGTCCCCTCCCCGTCCACCGGGAGGGAGGGACCGGCCGAGGGGAGGGACGGACCGGCCGAGGGGAGGAAGGAGCCGTCAGCCAGGGGGGTGGGACCGGCTGAGGGGAGGAAAGGATCGGCCGACGACAGGGACGGACCGGCCGAGGAGAGGAAGGGGCCGGCCGCCGGGAGCCGCGTCCGGTCCAGCTTGCCGTTACCGGTCAGCGGCAGTTCGGCGAGGATCCGCCAGGCGCGCGGCACCATGTACTCCGGCAGGTGGCCGTTCAGCTCCTCGGCCCACCGGTCGGTGCGGGACCGCTGCTCCGCCGTACCGTCGGGGCCGGGCTCCGCTGGTACCACGTAGGCGGCCAGGAAGGCCTCGCCGTTCGCACGGCGCAGGCCGACGACGGCCGCCCGGCGGACACCGTCGAGACGGCCCAGTACCTGCGCCACCTCCTCCGGCTCGACCCGGAATCCACGGATCTTCACCTGGTCGTCGCCACGGCCCACGAACACGAGCCGTCCGTCCGTCGTCCAGCGGACCAGATCACCCGTGCGGTAGTGGCGGCCCTCCGACCGGCCCTCCGCCCCGGCCTCCGCCCGGCCCTTCGGCTCGGCCTCCGCCCGGCCCTTCGGCTCGGCCTCCGCCTGGCCCTCCGCCCCGGCCTCCGTCCCGCCCTCCGGCTCGGCCGTGAACCTCTCCCCGGTGAGGTCCGGCCGGTGCAGATAGCCCGCGGCCACCCCCGGACCACCGACGAGGAGTTCCCCCACCGCGCCGATGGGCACCGGCTTGTCCGAGGCATCCACCACGCGCAGCGTCACGTTGTCGGCCGGACGCCCGATCGCGATCACGTCCTCGTCATCGTCCGGGACGGGCCCGTCGGCCCCGGGCGACACTGTGTCGGCGACGCACAGCACGGTCGTCTCGGTCGGGCCGTAGATGTTCACCGTCTCGTAGGGGGCCTCGGGCCGGGGACGGCTCCGGAGCGCCTCGCCGCCCAGCAGCAGATGGCGCAGCGGAGGCTGATCGGCCACCGGCAGGCGCAGCACCTCTTCGCCCAGAGCGGTCGGCAGGACGCTGAAGGCGATGCCCCGGTCCGCGTACCACCGGGCCAGGGCGAGCGGATCGCGGCGGACCGGCTCACCGGCCACGACGATCGTGCCGCCCGCCGTCAGCGCCGGCCAGATCTCCAGGAGGGACGCGTCGAAGCTCTGGCTGCACACGACGGCGCTCCGGTCGTCGCCGGTGAACGCGAAGCGTTCGTGGTGCCACTGGCAGAGATCCACCAGGCCGCGGTGCGTGAGCACGACACCCTTGGGCGTGCCGGTGCTGCCCGAGGTGTAGATGACGGAGCACGCGGAGGAGGGGGACGGACCCCTGGTGCGGGTCGCCGACCGGGTGCCCGGCCCGGGGTCTCCCGCCGGGGCGGCGTCCGGTGCGAGCACGGTCACCGATCCGGGCAGCCGCAGGTCTCCCGCTCCGTCCGCGTCGCCGATCACCGTGCGGGCGCCGCTCTCGGCGATCACCTGCGCGGCGCGGACGGCACCGAGCGACGGGTCGAGCGGCACATACGCGCAACCGGCCCGCAGCACGGCGAGCAGCGCCACGACGAGCTCCGCGGAGCGTGGCAGCCACACCGCCACCAGGGGTTCCCGGTCCTCGTCCGACCGGTGTTCCGCGAGCACGGCGGCGAGTCGGCCGGCCCGCTCGTCCAGCTCCCGGTAGGTCAGTACGGCGTCCTCGCCCTCGACCGCGGTCCGCGCGGGGTGCGCCGCCACCTGCCGGGCGACCCAGTCGTGCACGGTGGTGTCCGCGACCGGCCGGACCGGGCCGTGTTCCCAGCTCTCCGGCACCTCGTCACCCTCGACCGGCGGACGCGCGAGCAGGGACAGCGGTGTGCCGGGCTTGTCGACGGCGGCGGCCAGAAGGTCGCGGAAGACCGTGAAGAACATGTCGACGGTGCCCGGCTCGAACAGCTCCGCGTTGTACTCCAGATGACAGCGGACACCCTCCGGCCCGTCGGTGAAGTAGACCGTCAGATCGGTCAGCGCCTTGTCGGGGCCCGCGTCCAGCGCGACCGCCTCGACGCCGGGGAGGTCGAGACGGAACGGCTCCGCCGACTGGAACTCGGCACACACCTGGAACACCGGCGTGCGGTCCGTCCTGCGGGGCGGCGCGAGTACGCGCACCACCTTCTCGAACGGTGTCCCCGCGTGGTCGTAGGCGTCGAGCGCGACGGTACGCACCCGGTCCAGCAGCGTCGCGAACCCGGGATCGCCGGTGAGGTCGACCCGCAGGGCGAGGGTGTTGACGAAGAAGCCGATCAGCTCCTCGGCCCGCTGCGGCCGGTCCGAGACCGGGACGCCGATGACGAGGTCCTCCTGCCCCGTGACCCGTCGCAGCATCGCCGCCCAGCCGGCCACCAGGGTCATGAACAGGGTGGCGCGGTGGCCGCGGCTCAGCTGCCTGACCTGTTCGGACAGTCCGGGGCCCAGGGAGTGGAAGACGGCCCGGCCCTCGGAGGTCATCTCGGCCGGCCGGGGGCGGTCGGTGGGCAGTTCGAGGACCGGGAGGTCGCCGCCGAGCACGCGCCGCCAGTGGGCCAGGTCCCGCGCGGTGCCGGGGCCGTCCGCCGTCGCGCGCTGTTCCCGTGCGTACTGGGCGTAGCTCCAGGTCAGCGCCGGCAGACCGGCCTCGGTGCCGTCGCGCGCCGCCCGGTAGAAGGCGGCGAGGTCCCGGCACAGGACGGTCGCCGAGGCAGCGTCCACCACGATGTGGTGGAAGGACAGGACCAGTACGTGCTCGTCGGCCGCGGTACGCACGAGCCGGCTGACGAACAGCGGACCGTTCTCCAGGTCGAAGCGGCGCGAGCTCTCCGTCGCCAGCGCCTCCCGCGCGGCGGCCTCGGCCCGGAGCGTGCCGTCCACCACGTCGAAGTCGGGCCCGGCGGCCTCCCGCACCAGCTGGACCGCCGAATCGCCGGCCTGCCGGAAGACGGTGCGCAGCCCTTCGTGGCGGGCGACGAGCCGGCGCAGCGCGGTGTGCAGCGCCTCGGTGTCGAGCGCACCGCGCAGGCGGATCGCCTTCACCTCGTTGTAGGCGGTGCGTCCCGGGAGCAGGCGTTCCAGGAACCAGATCCGCTCCTGGCCCGGGGACAGGGGCGCGCCCGGGGCGGGTGTCCGCCGCTCCCGGTGCCGGCGGCGCAGGGCGTCCAGCCGGGGGAGACCGGCGCGCAGCTGGTCCGCGGAGACGCCGAAGTCGACCAGCGCGACGATCTCGTCCGCGCCCGCGTCGGCCACCGCCTCGGCCACCGGCAGGACGGTGTCCACGTCGCCTATCAGGGCCCGCTGGTCGCAGTAGCGGCCGTAGGCGCGCCGGAAGACCACGTCCAGATCGTCCTCGCTGAGCGATCTCAGGTCGGTGGTGACACCGAGGCTGTTGGTGACGCCGCTGAACAGGGACAGGGAGGCCCGCATGTAGCGGGCCATCGGTGCGAAGGCCTCGGCGCGGGCGGTGTCGTGGTCCTCGGAGAGGTAGGTGTGCATCAGGACGGCGACCCGTCCGGCGTCCGGGTCGAGGCCGTGCAGCGCCCGGGTCCGGCGGTAGCGGGCGATGTTGTCCCTGAGCTGGTCGACGTCCTGGGTCATCAGATTGGTCACGATGCCCAGGTCGTGCGCGGCGGCGCGTTCGTACGACTCCGGGTTGGCGACCACCGCCGTGTAGAGCGGTGGCATCGTCTGGACGGGGCGCGGGAAGAGCCGGACATCCCGTTCGCCGTCCCCGGTGGCGCGGCGCAGCGACTCGCCCCGCCAGAGGCTCCGTACCTGTTCCAGCCGGTCGTACATCTCCTGCTTGTGCGGCCCGAAGCGCTCGGGGAAGAAGACGAAGTCGTTGGCGTTCCACCCGCTCGCGACTCCGAGGCCGACGCGTCCGCCGGAGAGATTGTCCGCCATGGACCATTCCTCCGCCACCCGGATCGGGTCGTGCAGCGGGAGCACGACCGAACCGGCGTTGATGCGGATGCGCCGGGTCTCCCGGGACAGCGCCGCGGCCAGGACGGCGGGGTTCGGGAAGAGGCCCCCGAACGAGTTGAAGTGCCGTTCGGGCATCCACAGCGCCTCGAACCCGTGACGGTCGGCGAACCGGGCCGCCTCCATGAGCAGTTCGTAGCGGCCCTCCTCCGGGCCGGGGCCGTCGTCCGGGTAGTCGCCGAAGAAGTAGAGGCTGAAGTCCGCGCGGCGCGGCGCAGTGGGCGCCGCGGAAACCGGGGCGGCCACGGGAGCGGGCGGCGCATCGGTCACGGGACGAGGCGGCGCGTCGGTCACGGCTTCGGCCACCTGACCGGCGACCGGTTCGGCCACCGGCTCGGCGACGGAACCGGCGACCGGTTCGGCGACCTCGTGGGCCGCGGCTTCGGGCACGGTTTCGGTCACGGCTTCGGCCGACGGGACGGGGAGGACCGCCGCCGGTTCGACGGCTGCCCGGCCGGGAGCGGGTCGCCGGGCCGGGGCCGTGCCGGTGCGGAAGAAACCAGCCTTCCGCAGGTCCCTCAGCGACCCCCGCACGGCATCGGCCACATGCTCGATGTCACCGTCGGTGTGGGCCGTGGAGAGGAAGAAGTTGCGCCACTCCCACACGTGCACGCCGCGCAGCATCAGGTGGTAGTAGAGGAGCTCCATGTCGGCGCGGTGCTCGAAGCGGAACTGCGAGCCGAACCAGCGCATCCGCAGGGGGAATTCCTCGGCGTCGAAGAACTCGTTGAGTCCGGTGGCCAGTTCGCTCGTCCGGGCGTTGAGCCGTTCCTGAAGGTGCGGACCGTGCTCCTTCAGATGAGTGAGCACGGCGTGCGCCGCGGTCATCGACACGGGATGCTGAAGGTAGGTGCCGCCGAAGAAGGTGGTGTCGGCGGTCGGACCGCTGTCGTCCCCGTAGGTCCAGTGACCGCCGTCGACCCCGTCCATGATGTCGGAGCGCCCGGCGATCGCGCCGATGGGGAATCCGCCGCCGAGGAGCTTGCCGTAGGTGGCGAGATCCGGGGCGACGCCGTAGAGCTCCTGCGCGCCACGGAGCGCGGGCCGGAACCCGGTCAGCATCTCGTCGAACATCAGCACGATGCCGTGACGCGCGGTCAGCTCGCGCAGCTCACGGACGAACGCGGCCGGCTGGAGCGAGGGATGCCTGCTCTGCACCGGTTCGACGATGACCACCGCGATCCGCTCCGCGTCCCGTTCGATCGCCCGAAGGGCCTTCTCGCTGCCGTATTCGAGGACGGTCAGTTCGGCGACGGCACTCTGCGGGATGCCCCGGGAGACGGGCACGGTCCCCTCCTGGGCGCCGTGGCCCGCCTGCCGGCCCAGCACCTGGTCGGCATGGCCGTGGTAGGAGCCCTGGAAGGTGACGATCCGGTCGCGGCCGGTGGCGGCACGGGCGAGCCGGATCGCCGCCGCGTTGGCCTCCGTACCGGAGTTGGCGAAGGCCACCCGTTCCATCCCGGTCAGCTCGCACAGCAGCTCGGCGGCCGCGCCCGTCTCGACGCTGCGGGGGCCGAGCCGGATGCCCCGGGAGAGGTGTTCGCGCACGGCCTCCCGGACGAAGTCCGGCTCGTGGCCGAAGAGGAGCACCCCGAAGCCCATGGTGATGTCGGTGTAGCTGTTGCCGTCGATGTCCTCGATCCGCGCGCCCTGCGCGCGACGGGCCGCCACCGGATAGAGCATCTCCTTGGTCGATCTGCGGAACCCGACGACCGCTCTGCTGTCGGCGAGTCTGCGGCGGTGGCGCTGGGCGAGCCGTCTGGAGGCCGCCGTACGTGCCGTGTACCGGCGTACGAGGTCGTCGAGATGCTCCTGCTGCGTGCGGGGCGAGGCGGAGTGGACCATGCCGGCGTCGGGGGCGATCACCACGCGCGGCCCGTGCGCCCGGGGCTGCTGCGCGTTGCCGGTCGTGGCCGGTGCGGCGTCGATCTGTTCGGTGATGCGCCGCGCGAGTCGGTCCATGGCGGCCAGGTCCCGGTCCAGGGCGGCCGTGAGGCTCTGCTGCTCGTTCACCGGACCACCTCGTCGTTCGGCATGGCCGCCGTCGAGTTGCTCTGGAGCGTGAGCAACTGGGAGAGCTGGGTGAGCATCTGGAGCTGGATCTGTGACAGCTGCTGGACCCGCAGGGCCAGCTCCTGCAGCTCCTGCCGGGTGACGAGCCCGGCGTCCGCGACGGCGTCGTGCGGTACGGGGTGGGGGACGGCATGGGGGTGGGGGACGTCGTGCGGGACGGCGTGGGTGACCGGCGGCGCGCCGTCGGCCGACGCGGCGTGGACCGGCGGTGCGCCGCCCGTCGCCGGCCGGGCGGTCGCGGGTGCGGCGGCCGGCCGGGGGACGGTGCCGGGCTGCCCGGACCGGCTCGGCCGACCGGGCTGCCCGGGCAGCCGCGCGGCGACGAGTTCGGCGAGCAGCCGGGGCGTTCCCGTCTCGTCGAACAGCTCTCGCATCGTGATCTTGACGTGGTGCTCCTGTTCGATCTCCCGGAGCACATTGATCATGAGGAGCGAGTCCGCACCGAGATCGAAGAACGGGGTGTCGGCCGGGACCGAGGTGAGGTCCTCTCCGAAGGCTCCGGAGAGGAAACCGAGGATGCTGTCCAGCAGCGGTCCGGTCTCCGTCGCTTCTGTCGTCATGGTGCGTTCCTCTCTCGCCGGGGAAATGGGTCCGCGGGACGGGGGCGGGGCCCCGACCCAGTGGTGTCGGTGCTGGAATCGGTAGCCGGGCAGCGGGACGCGCCGCCCTCCGGTGCCGGCCAGGAACGTCTCCCAGCGGACCTCCGCTCCCGCGCAGTGCAGATCCGCCGCAGCGCCGAAGAGCGCCGTGAGTCCGGTGCTCCGGTGCAGGGAGGGAACCGCCCGCACCGCAGGCAGGGAGCGGCGGGCCAGGCTGCTGAGCGTGGTGTGCGGTCCGATCTCCAGGAGTACGTCGGGCCGTTCACCGGCGACGGCACGCAGCGAGGCGTCGTAGCGCACCGGCTCGCGGGCATGGCGGACCAGGTGCTCCGGGTCCGGCACCCAGCCGGGCTCCCGGGTCCGGCCGTCGAGAGAGCTGATGAAACGGGTCCGTACCGGTGCGAAGGGAGTCTTCGCCAGCACCACCGCGAACGCGTCGAGCATCGGCTCCGTGGCAGCGGTGTGGAAGGCCCGGTCCACCGCGAGGCGCTCGTACGGGGTGCCCCGGACATCGAGCGCGGCGCACATCCGGTCCACCACCGCGACGGGACCTGCCAGCACGTGGGAGCGTTCCCCGTTGGTCACGGCGAGCTCCAGGCCCGGGTGCGAGGCGGCGAGCTCCGCGGCGGACTCGCGCTCCAGCGCCACCGCCACCATGGCACCCGGCGCGCAGTGATTCCGCATCAACCGGCCCCGGTGCGTGCTGAGTTCCAGGCCGTCCTGGAGCGACAGTGCCCCGGCCGCGAAGAGTGCCGCGTACTCACCGACGCTGTGGCCGGTCACCGCCCGGGGCCCGATGCCCGCCTCGTCCCACAGCCGGACCAGGGCGCACTGGAGGGCGAACAGGGCCGGCTGCGCGGTCGCGGTCGGCCAGAGGGCCCCGGGCGTGCCCGCCCCCTCGGTAAGGAGTCCGGCCAGCAACGGTTCACCGGTGAGACCGCGGTGCCACGCCTCGCAGGCGTCGAGGACCTCCCGCACGACGGGAAACCGTCCGTACAGGGCCGCCGCCGCCCCGGGGCGCAGCGAACCCTGACCGGTGAACTGGAACACCACCCGGGTGGAGGCGTCCCCCGGCGGCACGGGGCCCGCGGCGGCAGCGAGCGGTGCGGGGGCGCGGAGCCAGGCGTCCAGGGCATCGGCCAGCGCGGACGGTGTGCCGGCCCGCACCGCGATCCGGTGCCGGCCGTGCGAGCGCCCGAGCGCGGCGGTCGTGACGAGATCCGCCAGGGGCAGGGCGGTCCGCCTGCGGAGCACGTCGCGCAGGGACCGTACGTTGTCGGCGAGGGCCTCCCGGCTCGTCGCGGAGACCAGAAGCACGTCCGGCGGGGCGGCGGTGGCGGAACGCGGCTCGGGCTCGGGGGCTTCTTCGAGGATCAGGTGGACGTTGGTGCCGCCGACCCCGAGCGAGGTGACACCCGCCCGCCGGGGGGTGCCGTTGTCGGGCCACGGGTGCGGGGCGCGGGGCGCGTAGAACGGGCTGTCGTCCAGCCCGAGCAGCGGATTGGGGTCGGCGAAGCCCGCGATCGGCGGGATCACACCGTGCTTGAGCACCAGCAGGGCCTTGACGAGACCGGCCAGTCCGGACGCCACGTCGAGATGCCCGATATTCGCCTTGACGGCTCCGAGAGCGCAGTATCCGGTCCGGTCCGTGTCCTGCCGGTACGCCGCGCCCGCCCCCTCCAGCTCGATGGGATCGCCCTTGAGGGTGCCGGTGCCGTGGGTCTCCAGATACCCGATGGTGTCCGCCCCGACGCCCGCGTGGTCCAGCGCCCGGCGTACGGCCCGCTGCTGGCCCCGCGCACTGGGCGCCGCGAACGCCTGCTTGTCGGCGCCGTCGTTGCAGATGCCCCAGCCGCGGATGACGCCGTGCACGGTGTCGCCGTCCGCGAGCGCGCGGGCCAGCCGCTTCAGTACGACGGCCACGACACCGGTGCCGCCGACGGTCCCGTTCGCGGCCGCGTCGAACGCCCGCAGCCGGCCGCTCCTGGAGAGGATCGAGCCCTTGACGTAGTGGTAGCCGAGCACCTGCGGGACGTGGACGGCGCCGGCGCCGGCCAGCGCGATGTCGCATTCGTCCAGCAGCAGGGACTGGGCGGCCAGGTGGACACCCACCAGCGAACTGGAGCAGGCGGTCTGCACGTTGACGGCGGGGCCGGTGAGACCGAGCCGGTGGGCGACCCGGGTCGCGTTGAAGTCGGTGTAGTTGCCCACCAGGACCTGCATGCCGGCCAGCCAGTCGGCGATGTCCTCGTTCGGCAGGACGTTGTTGAGCAGATAGGACTGCATGCTGTACAGGTGGTAGCCGGTGCTGGCGTAGACCCCGATCCGCCCGCCGTCCCGCTCGTCGGGGTAGCCGGCGTTCTCCAGGGCGTGCTGCGCGCACTCCAGGAACAGCCGGTGCTGGGGGTCGGTCAGACGGGCCTCGCGGGCGCTCATCCCGAAGTGCCGGGCATCGAATCCGGCGATGTCGTCCAGGACGGCCGAGGCCCCGACGAAGTCGTCGCGCCGGTACAGCTCCCCGGGGACTCCCGCGGCCTTCAGTTCGTCCGCCGTGAAGCGGGTGAAGCGGTCCTCGCCGTTACGGATGATGCGCCACAGGTCCTCCGGGGTGTCGGCCCCCGGCAGCCGGAAGGCCATCCCGACCACGGCGATGCGCGGGTCCTGCCCACCCCCGCCCATCAGCCGCGCCCTTCAGGAACGGGGGCGTCGCCGGTCTCACGTAATCGCCCGGCTCGGGCCGGGGAACGGCGCAGCACGAGCAGCGTCAGCAGGGCGAGGCACAGGACGATGGCGAGGCCGTGCAGGGAGGCGACCACCTGGAACGGGGAGAAGGACTCCAGCAGCGATCCGCTGATCAGCATCCCCAGCCCGAACCCGGCGTTCTCGGCCGAGGCGGAGAGCCCGAAGAGGCGTCCGCGCTGCTCGTCCGGGACCAGCTGGAGCCGTGACACGTAGACGACTTCGGTGACTCCGTCCGCCGCTCCGGCGAGGAGCGCGGTGGCGAGCGTCGGTACGGTGGGCAGCCCGCTGAACACGATGATGAACGCCCCCGACATGACACAGGCGCCGACCGCGAAGGCCCGCTCGCCCAGGGTGTGTCCGGTCCGGCGGTTGTGCCGGGCCAGCACCTGCTGGGCGATGATGGTGCCGACCGCCCAGGTGGCCCAGAACTGGCTGATGAAGGTGGCCGGATGGTCGGGGTCCAGCAGGCTGGAGTAGACGGGCAGCGCGACATTGTGCGAGGAGGACCCCAGCCCGTCGACGGCCCGCACGGCGATCATCGCCATCAGCACCGGCGCCCCGGCCCACAGCAGCCGGACGGAACGGTGACCGGCGCCCTGCGAGCCCCCGTCGGACCCCGCCGCCCCCTCGGACCGGGCCCTCGTGCGGATCGGCAGCACCAGCAGAACCGACGCGGAGACCAGGAACGTGCCCGCGTCCAGGACGAACGCCGCCGTGTATCCCAGCTGCGCCACCACCACACCCGCCGAGGCGAAGCCCGCGATCATGGCGAGGGAGCGGCCGGTGACCAGCAGGCTGTTGGCGCGGGTCCGGTGCTCGGCCCCCACGATCTCCGGGATGCTGCTGCGCAGGGCGACCTGCGAGAGCGTCGAGCAGCCCCCGGTGACCACGGCCAGGCAGTACAGCAGGGAGACCCGGCCGGCCTCCGGCGCCAGGAGCAGCACCAGCAGCGCCAGTGCCTGGCCGAGGTCGGCGCCGATGATCAGCCGCTTGCGGTCGCACGCCGAGACGAGGCGCCCGCTGACGAACCCCGCCCCCACACTCGTCCCCAGCCGTACCGCCATGAAGAGCCCCGCGGCCAGGGCGCTCCCGGTGACGTCGTAGACGAAGACGTTCAGCGCGACCATGTTCAGATAACTGCCGTACGCGGAAACGCCGTTGCCGAGAACGAGCAGCCGGAAATGCTTCATGCGCACCCTTTCGGAACCACGAGGGGGAGTGGGCACCCGATCGCCCGCCGCCTCAGCCTCATGCGCCGGGTCGGTCTCCCAACGCCCCGTTCCCCTCGCGGAGTTCAGTGGCTGCGCATGCACCTGCCAATCCCGTCAAGCCTTGCCCGTCCGTCACGGGCTTCACACCAGGCCGCTGATATTTCCGGGCCACGATCGCCCGTTTGATCCGCGGGGGCGCGGGTGATCGCGGCGCGGTGGCGGGCGCGGAGGTGGATGAGAACGCGGTGGGCGTGGGTGCCGAGGTCCGGCGCCGTTTTCCGGGGCGCGCGATGTCCCGTCGGCGAAATCCGGGTGAACCGGTTGTCGCGTTGGTCACGTGGATTGGTCACGCGAGTGGTCACGCGAGTGGTCACGCGGTTGGTCTGTTCACGGCGAAGCGCCTGGCCGGAGGGGCGGGCGTCGGGGCGACGACCGGGGCCGCCACCCCCCACAGGAGAGGCCCCGGTCGTCTTCCGCGGGGCCGTAGGACGACCCCGTACTCCTCTCAGCGCCGTCGGTGCGTTTTCTGTCACACCGCACGGTGTCCGAGGAATGTTGCGGGTTGTACAAGTCATGGACGCGGGCCCCGCCGAGGACGTAGCGTGCTGAGTCGCGCAGGGTGGCGCGGCAGTGATGACCAGCTGCGATTCGGGACAGCAGGGCAGGTTGAGGGAGTGCTGGGGGACGACGCGGAGCTCACTGCCGCGGTACTCGCGGCACAGGACGGGGACGAGGACGCCTTCCGTACTGTGTACCGCGCTGTGCAGCCGCGGCTGCTGGGCTACATAAGGACACTGGTGGGGGAGCCGGACGCCGAGGACGTGGCGTCCGAGTCCTGGTTGCAGATAGCGCGCGACCTCGACCGGTTCAGCGGCGACGCCGACCGCTTCCGCGGCTGGGCGGCGCGCATAGCCCGCAACCGTGCGCTGGACCATCTGCGGATGCGCGGCAGGCGCCCCGCGATCGGCGGCGACGAGTCGGAGCTGTCCGAGCGGCCGGCCGAGTCGGACACCGCGGACGAGGCGATGGAGGCCCTGGCCACCGGCCGCACGATGTCGCTCATCGCCCAGCTGCCGCAGGACCAGGCCGAGGCCGTGGTGCTGCGGGTGGTCGTGGGCCTGGACGCGAAGGGTGCCGCACAGACGCTGGGCAAGCGTCCGGGAGCGGTGCGCACCGCGGCGCACCGGGGCCTGAAACGGCTGGCCGAGCTGTTGCGTACCGACGGCGACGGCGAAGGCGACGACGACGGGAACGGCGGCGCGGACGGCGCCCCCGAAGGAGATCCGGCGGACCCGTCCGCCCCGCACCGGAGCACGGCTCCCCGGACGTCGGAACTCGACGCGGTGCCCGCCCAGCGCCCCGCCCGCAACGGTCTGGCGGCGCCGGCCGGTGTGACGCATTCGCGTCCGTGGACGCAGAAGGACATGTGATGGCCGACGAGCGGTACGAATGGCTTGACAAGGACGCCGCGGAGAGATTGCTCCGCGGCGAGCCGGTCGATCCCGTCGGCGGCCGGTCGTGTACGGACGCCGAGAGGCTCGTGGCCGCGCTGGACGCCGCCGCACGCGCCACCCGTCCGGCCACCGCCGAACTGCCCGGCGAGGCCGCGGCGCTCACCGCCTTCCGCACGGCCCGCCGCTCCGCGCGTGCGACGCGGGCGAACGCGCGGCCGAGGGGCGCCGCGGAGGGCCGGTCCGCCGGTGCCGAGGTGCTCGGCCCGGTCCGTATCGGGGCCGCCGCGGGCGGCTCCGTCCCGTACACCACCGCGTCCGCGGCAACCGGACGCAGCCGCTCCGTGCGCTGGAGCCGGCCCGTCCGCTTCGGCCTGGTCGCCTCCCTCGCGGGCTGCGCGCTCGGCGGGGTGGCCGTGGCGGCGGGAACCGGAATGCTGCCCGGACCGTTCGGCGGAAGCACTCCGCTGCCCGCGGCCTCCGTCTCGGCCGAGGCGACGCCCGAGGAGCTCGGCTCGGGGCTCACCACGGACGAGACCGCGCAGCCGCCGCCGTCCGCCTCCCCGAAGGCGGACGCCTCCAAGCCTCCGGTCAGCCCTTCAGCCCCGGCGGGGGACCGGGACCACGGCGGATCCGGCAGGACGACGGAGCCCGGCGGCGGTGACAAGCGGAAGCCCGGTGGCGCCGCGACCGGTTCTCCGGGCGGCACCCGCAGCGGCAAGCAGACCGGGAAGCCCTGGAACGAGGCCTCCGGCGACTGGTACGCCAAGGCACGGCAGGCCTGCCGCGACTACCGCGACGGCAAACTGAGCGAGAAGCGCAGGCAGAAGCTCGAAGCCCTGGCCAACGGTGCCCGGAACCTGGACCGGTTCTGCGACCGCGTGATCGAGGGGTCCGAGCAGGGCAGGAACGACCGGGGCGACGACGACGAGCAGGGCGAGAACGGCCCGTCCGGGAACAACAGCGGCTCCGCCGCCGGCACACCCTCCTCGGTCCGGTTCGCCGAAGGCGTGCGCATCCCGCCGGCCCCGGCCTCCCTGACACCCTCGGCCCGGACCTCCGGCACCGGTTCCGGCACCGGTTCCGGCCTCGGCGCCGGCTTCGGTTCCGGCCTCGGCGCCGGTTCGCGGAGCTGAACGAAGCCGTCCGCGACAGGCTTTTTTCGGCCCTCCGCCACCAGGTGTGACGTTTTTCGAGGCCGCGGCGCAGTACAGAGTGAGCCGACTGGTCATCGGCCGCGCACAGAGCCGGGGTTCCCCCCGTACCTACGGCTCGGCGCACATGGCGCGGGCGGGACACGTTCCCCCGGTCCCGTCCGCGCCTCTTCTCCCTCGCTTCTCCCCTCGCTTCTCCCCCCGCTTCTCCCTCTCCGGACGCTCGCCCTATCCGTAGACGACGACCTTGTCACCGTTCTTCACCTGGGCGAAGAGCGAGGCGATCTTCCCTTCGTCCCGGACGTTGACGCAGCCGTGCGAGGCGCCGTTGTAGCCGCGGGCCGCGAAGTCCGACGAGTAGTGCACCGCCTGGCCGCCGCTGAAGAACATCGCGTACGGCATGGCCGTGTGGTAGATCGACGACACGTGATGGCGGGACTTCCAGTAGACCGAGAAGGTGCCCTCGCGCGTCGGTGTGTACTGGGAGCCGAAGCGGACGTCCATCGACGACACGACCCGGCCGTCGATCATCCAGGACAGCGTCCGGCTGTTCTTGCTGATGCAGAGCACCCGGCCGGTCATGCAGCGCTTGTCCGGCTTGGTGACCGGCCGGGTGGTCGGCGGGTCCAGCTCGGTGGCGGTCGGCTCACGCGTCATCCCGAGCAGCTTCTGCCAGGTGAGGGTGTCCGCCTTGCCCGTACGGGTCAGGCCCCGCTTGCCCTGGAAGGACTGGACCGCGGCGACCGTGACGCTGCCGTAGTAGCCGGTGGGGCTCCGGTCGAAGTGGCCGATCTGCCGCAGCCGGGCCTGGAGTTCGCGTACCTGCTTGCCCTGGGAACCGCTCGCCATCAGCGTCGTGCCCTGCGGGTCGGGCTTCTTCGGCATGGGCGACGCCGTGGCCGTCGGCGCCGTCGGTGACGGCGAGGCGGTGGGCGAGGACGGCGGTGCGGTGGGCTTGTTGTCGTCGGTGGCGGCCGGCGGCGGCGCCGAAGGGGCCGCGGGCGCGCCGCCGGCGGCCTGCGCCTTGCAGCCGGCCGTCGCGGCGGCGACGGTGAGAACGGCGAGCACCGCGGCCCCCGCCCGAGCCCGTTTCGCGTTCCGTGCGGTGCTTGTGGTGGTGCTGCCCATCATCTCGGCCCCCTGTGTGTCCGGTGTGTCCGGTGTCCCCTTGGACGGATTCCCGCTCTGCCCGGTTGCCAAAGCCCGCGCATGATGGGGAGAGCGGCGACGAGACCCCGGGCGGGGCTGTGAGCAAGGTCCCAGCCCGTCCCTCTCCAACGGTCTCGCGCCCACCGCTACAGTCCGTCGCGGGAATCCGGTTACCGGTAAGTAGCTTTACTGGGCAGCTTCAGCGGGAGGCACAGCAGATGACGCGCGAGTCGGAGTCGGGACTGCCCATCGAACCGGTCTACGGACCGGACGCACTCGACGGCTGGAGCCCCGGCGAAAAGCTGGGAGAGCCGGGTGCCTACCCCTTCACGCGCGGTGTCTACCCCACGATGTATACCGGCCGTCCGTGGACGATGCGCCAGTACGCGGGTTTCGGTACGGCCACGGAATCCAACGCCCGCTACAAGCAGCTGATCGCCAACGGGACGACGGGCCTGTCCGTCGCCTTCGACCTGCCCACCCAGATGGGCCACGACTCGGACGCGCCGATCGCGTCCGGCGAGGTCGGCAAGGTCGGGGTCGCGATCGACTCGATCGACGACATGCGCGTCCTGTTCGACGGGATCCCGCTGGACCGGGTCTCCACGTCCATGACGATCAACGCCCCGGCCGCGCTGCTCCTGCTGCTGTACCAACTGGTCGGCGAGGAGCAGGGCGTCCCGGCCCAGAAGCTCACCGGCACCATCCAGAACGATGTGCTCAAGGAGTACATCGCGCGCGGCACCTACATCTTCCCGCCCGGCCCCTCGCTGCGGCTGATCGCGGACATCTTCAAGTACTGCCGGGCCGAGATCCCGAAGTGGAACACCATCTCGATCTCCGGCTACCACATGGCCGAGGCCGGGGCCTCGCCCGCGCAGGAGATCGCCTTCACCCTCGCCGACGGCATCGAGTACGTACGTACCGCCGTCGCGGCCGGCATGGACGTCGACGACTTCGCGCCCCGGCTCTCCTTCTTCTTCGTCGCCCGCACCACGATCCTCGAAGAGGTCGCCAAGTTCCGCGCCGCCCGCCGGATCTGGGCGCGGGTGATGAAGGAGGAGTTCGGCGCCGAGAACCCCAAGTCGCTGATGCTGCGCTTCCACACCCAGACCGCGGGCGTCCAGCTCACCGCCCAGCAGCCCGAGGTCAATCTGGTGCGCGTCGCCGTCCAGGGCCTGGCCGCGGTCCTCGGCGGCACGCAGTCGCTGCACACCAACTCCTTCGACGAGGCGATCGCCCTCCCCACCGACAAGTCGGCCCGCCTGGCCCTGCGCACCCAGCAGGTCCTGGCGTACGAGACGGACGTCACGGCCACCGTGGACCCGTTCGCCGGGTCGTACGTCGTCGAGTCGATGACCGACGCCGTCGAGGCCGCGGCCCTGGAGCTGATGGCCAAGGTCGAGGACATGGGCGGCGCCGTCAGCGCGATCGAGCGCGGCTTCCAGAAGAGTGAGATCGAGCGCTCCGCGTACCGCGTCGCCCTGGAGACCGACAGCGCGGAGCGCGTAGTGGTCGGCGTGAACCGCTTCCGGCTCGACGAGGAGGAGCCGTACGAGCCGCTCCGCGTCGACCCGGCGATCGAGGCCGAGCAGGCGGCCCGCCTGGCGAAGCTCCGCGCCGACCGCGACCAGGGCGCGGTGGACGCCGCCCTGGCCCGGCTGCGGAAGGCGGCCGAGGGCACGGAGAACGTCCTGTACCCGATGAAGGACGCGCTCGGGGCGCGGGCGACGGTGGGCGAGGTCTGCGACGCGCTGCGCGAGGTGTGGGGGCGGTACGTGCCTTCGGACGCGTTCTGAGGGGGCGGGTACCCGTGCGGGTGATCTCTCGCTGAATGTCCGAGACCCTGGATAAGCTCATGAAAAGTGGTCCCCGAAAGGAGGATGCCGTGGCCGTAATACAGCACGAGGAGCAGGTGCACGTGCAGGAACAGCCGGAGCTGACGCTCGGCGAGGCAGCCGACCAGCTCGCACGCTCGCTGCCTGGGCATCGCGTGGAGATTCTCCAGGGGAGGCTCACTGTGACACCACCGGCGGACGGAACGCATGCTCTGGCTCTGTCCTGGCTGAGCGAGGAGTTCGGTGCGCGGGCGCGCACCGTGGGGCTCAGACTCGTCCAGGGCGTCGGGCTGTGGCTGCCCACCGGTCCCGAGGACTACGCGATTCCCGACCTGTCGGTCGTCGAGGCGGACTTCCGGGACCATCACGCCATGAAGAACTGCTACGCCGCCCACGTCTTCCGCATGGTCGTGGAGGTGACCTCGACCAACTGGGCGGACGACCTCGGCCCCAAGGTCGAGGACTACGCCCAGGCGGGCATTCCGGTCTACGTGGTGGCCGACCGCAAGCACGACCAGGTGCTGCTCTGCACCGACCCCCGGGGCGGCGAGTACAAGAACAAGGCGCACCACAAGCGCGGGACCTCGTTCACCGTGCCGGACGTGGTCGGCGTCGAGATGAAGCTCTCCGTCGACCGCCTTCTCGACGGCGACGAGGACTGATCCCGCGCCTTCCCGAAACCCCCTGGACGGAGTGTCGTACCCGCGTGCGACACTCCGTTTCATGCTGGGTGTCACCGATCTTCCGACCTATCTCGCCGGCCTGGTGCTGATCGTCCTGCTGCCGGGGCCGAATTCGCTGTACGTGCTCTCCGTCGCCGCCCGGCGCGGGGTGCGGACCGGGTATGTGGCGGCGGCCGGGGTGTGGACCGGCGACACCGTGCTGATGACGCTGTCCGCGCTCGGGGCCTCGTCACTGCTGCAGACGACGCCGGTGCTCTTCACCGTCGTCAAGTTCGCCGGTGCGGGCTATCTGACCTGGCTGGCGATCGGCATGCTGCGGGCCGCGGTGACCATGTGGCGCGAGCGGCACCGGCGGTTGGCCGAGCTGACCGAGGAGGACGCCGGGCCCGCGGCCGCGATGGAGCGGCCGTACCGGCGGGCGCTGGTGGTCAGCCTCTTCAACCCGAAGGCGATCCTCTTCCTGATCTCGTTCTTCGTGCAGTTCGTCGACCCGCACTACGCCTATCCGGCACTGTCCTTCCTGGTGCTGGGCACCCTGCTGCAGATCGCCAGCTTCCTCTATCTGTCGATGCTGATATTCGGCGGCACCCGGCTGTCCGCCGCGTTCCGCCGCCGCAAGCGGCTGTCGGCGGGCGCCACTTCGGCGGCCGGTCTGCTCTTCCTGGGGTTCGCGGCGAAGCTCTCGCTCAGCAGCGTGTGACCTCGGGGACCCCCAGCGGGGCCAGATACCGCGCAAGGCCCGACGCGTCCTCGCCCGCCCAGCCGATGTAGCCGTCGGGGCGGACCAGGAACAGGCCCTTGCCGTACGCCTCGCAGGCGTCCGTGCGGTGCACCCGCAGCTGTTCGCCGTCGAACGCCGGGAGACCGGTGTCCGTGCCCGCCGCCAGCAGAGTGAAGTGCGGGCCGCGGAAGAGGTCGAAGAGGCGGCGGCCCCCGTCCGCCGGGCCGTCCGGGGCACGGTCGCCGGAGTGCAGGGCTCCGGCTCTGCCCACCGACAGCGGGCCCTCGCGGTAGCCGAGGCCGAGCTGCTGGGTCGCCGCGCCGCGCTCCTGCTCGCCCCGGTGGATCCGGGTGGACAGACCGAGCATCTCGGCGGCGATCGGGCGGCGCTCCTGCTCGTAGCTGTCGAGCAGGGAGACGGGCGCACCGTGCCGCAGCACCTGGCCGAGCTTCCAGCCCAGGTTGTACGCGTCCTGGACGCTGGTGTTCAGGCCCTGGCCGCCCGCGGGGGAGTGGACGTGCGCGGCGTCGCCGGCCAGGAAGACCCGGCCGACGCGGAACCGGTCGGCCAGCGCGGCGCGCGGCCGGAAGTCGGAGGCCCAGCGGACCTCGGTGATGTCCCCGGCCGCCAGATGCGTACGCGCGGCGACCAGCGCCCGCACCCCCTCCGGGGACGTGTCGGGCTCGCCCTGCCTGAACTGGGCGGCCAGCTGGAAGTCCGCCGTGCCGGGCAGCGGGCAGAGCGTGAGGAAGCCCTGATCCCCTTGTGTCGCATGCCAGTTGAGCCGGTCCAGCGCGCTCTCGGCCACCCGGACGTCGGCGACCAGCATCGGCGCCGGGTCCACGGTCTCGCCCGCCATGGCGATCCCCAGCTCGCGCCGGACCGTACTGCGGCCGCCGTCCGCCGCGACCAGGAAGGAGGCCCGGACCGGCCCGCCGGACAGGAGGGCCGTGACGCCGTCCGCGTCCTGGCCGAGCCCGGTCAGCGCGGTGGAGAAGGCGACGTCGCCGCCCAGCTCGCGCAGCCGGGCCAGCAGGATCTCCTGGGTGCGCCACTGCGGCATCAGCCACGGCTCCCCGTACGGCTCGGCGTCCGTGGGCGCGGCGCGGCGGAACATGTCGTACTCCCGCTGCCGCTTCCCGTCCTGCCAGACCATCCCGACCGGGGCCGGGCCGCCGTGCTCGCGCACCGCGTCGCCGACCCCGAGGTCGTCCAGCACCTCCCGGGTGCGCGGCTGGATGCCCTTGCCGCGCGAGCCGGGAAAGAGCGCGGGCGCCTGCTCGACGACCAGGGCGCGCACGCCGCGGCGGGCCAGATCGCAGGCGAGGGCCAGGCCGCAGGGACCGGCGCCGACGATCAGCACCTCGACCTGTGCGGTGACCGGTGTATCGACCGAAGTGGCGGCCGGTGCGGCGACCGGTGCGCCGATTTCCTTAACGCTGTTAAGTTCCATGATTGGGAGTGTGTGCTTAACGCTGTTAAATTGTCAAGGTGGGTACGACGAAGATCGACCGGGCACGAGTGGCCGACACCGGGCTGCGGCTGCTGAACGAGGCGGGCCTCGACGGCCTCACCCTGCGCGCCATCGCCAGGGAGCTGGACGTCAAGGCGCCCGCGCTCTACTGGCACTTCAAGGACAAGCAGGCGCTGCTCGACGAGATGGCCACGGTGATGTACCGCCGGATGCTCGCCGAGGACCTGCCGGAACCGGGCCCGGAGCGCTGGCAGGACCAGCTCGTCGCGTACAACAGCGCGCTGCGCACCGCCCTGCTGCGCTACCGCGACGGGGCGAAGGTCTACAGCGGGGCCAAATTCACCGGCACCGACCACGCCGGCGGCCTCGAAATCCATCTGCGGACGATGGTCGACGCCGGTTTCGAGCTGTGGCAGGCCGTCCGGGCCGGCACCACCGCCTACTCGTACACCATGGGCTTCGTCACCGAGGAGCAGGGCGTCCGGCCGATGCCGGACGAACGGCGCGAGGGCTTCGACATCGACGAGCGGGCCGCCCGCATGGCCGCGTACCCGCTCGCCGCCGCGGCCGGCGCCGAGATCTTCGCCAACTACGACGAACGCTTCGAGGACGGGCTGCGGCTGATCGTCGCGGGCATCGAGGCGCGGTACGGGGTGCGCTGAAAGGCCCGTACCAGCGGGGTCGGTGCGCAGTTTCCCGTACCGAAAGGGCGAGTTCATCCGGCGGCCGTTCAGGTTTCTTAACGTGTCGCGGAACCGAACGCACGCGCCGGGCATCCGCCCCGCGACGGGGGCGGGGCCCCGGCGCGTCCCGGTGACCGCACGCCCGGACACGCCCCCTTCCCCCACGGGCACAGACGCTTGGAGCGCCATGAGAGAAGCCCGCACCCGCTGGCCACGGCAACGCGACTCGGCTCCGCCCGGGAGCGCCGCGTCGCCGCTCGCCTCCGTCACCCCGACCGACGTGGACGTGTGCCTGCGGGCCTGTGCCGCGCACAGCACCAAACTGGTGGCGGGGCTCGACCGGCGGCGTGCGGCACTCGCGGAGGCGCTGCGGCACCTGCTGGCCGTGCACGCCGCGACGCGGCCCGCGCAGTCCACCGCCGCCGCACCCTCGCTCCCGCTGATGCGGCGGTCCGGCAAGGCGGGCGGGAACCCCGCCGCAACCCTCGCCGACGAACTGCTCGACCCGCTGCTCGCGGTCGGCAACAAGGCGCTGGACTGCGGGTACGAGGACGAGCTGAAGCTCGCGGTGCTCATCGGGGACACCGTGCTCACCCAGCGCAAGGGCTCCCGGGCCGGCTGGCGGCTGCGCGCCAGGACGCTGGAGGCGATGGGCGCGGAGGCCGCGGCCATCGAGGCGTACGAACGCTATCTCTCGTTCACCGAGGACGACGGCTTCGGCATCGCGGCCAAGGTCGTCGGGCTGCGCGCGGGCGCACGGCACCAGGACGAGCTGCTGCGCAGGCTGGAGCACGACTGCCCGGCCGCCGTCGAGCACGCGGCCCGCCCCGTCACCGAGTCCTGGGCCGAGGGCCTGGCCCTCCAGGCGCGCGGCGACTGGGTCCGCGCCGAGCCCCTGCTGGTCGGCGCCCTGCTCGCCCAGGAGCGCACCGGGGCCCCGGTCACCGAACTCCAGGAGGCCACCTCCCAGTACCTCGCCCTCGCCATGGAGGCGGCCGGGACGGACCCCGCCGCCGTGGCCGGTCTCACCGGGACCGTCGGCCTCTACGCCGAGCAGCGCCGGAGCCGGATGCGCGGCCCGGTCGCGGACCCCACCTTCGGCGGGGTCGAGTGGACCACGGTCGGCGAGTTCCGCAACCGGATCGCGGGAAAGTCGATCTGCCTGATCGCCAACTCCCAGCGTGTCGGCTCCAGTTCGATGGGTGCCGAGATCGACGGCTACGACCTGGTCGTACGGTTCAACTCGTACCGGATCGACCCGGCGGCCACCGGACGGCGCACCGACATCCACGCCACCATCCACAAGCACGGGTTCAACTGGGACCAGAAGGTGCACACCCGGCTGGTCTTCGGCGGGGTCGCCGGCGACTGGAAGCACTCCCTGCGCAACCGCCTCGTCCCCGGCGCCCAGCAGTACCTGGGCGACGAATCGCTGCGCTGGCCGCTGCGCGACATCGGCCGCGTCGGCGCCGACGTCTGGCCGGCCATCCCCACCACCGGCTTCAACATGCTCTGGCTCCTGGACCACCTCGACGTCAGCAGCCGGCTCGATCTGATCGGCTTCGACTTCTACGAGAGCGGCGCCTACCGCCTGCCCGGCGCGATGCGGATGCCCATCACCTCCGTGCACGAGTACACCAGCGAAAAGGCGTGGGTCATGGAACGCGCCCGGAGCGTCACCGACATGAGGATCCGACTGCGATGACGACGACCGCCACGCCCTCTTCCGCGCCGCCCGCCGCGCCTGCGCCCACTCCCGCGCCCGCGAACCCGCTCACCGGCAAGCGCCGGGTCGCCTTCGCGAGCTTCGTCGACGAGAACTACCTGCCCGGCTTCCTCGCCCTGCTGCGCAGCCTGGCCCTGTCCAACCCGGACGTCTGCGAGGACTTCCTCGTCCTGCACGACGGACTGCGTCCCGCCTCCGTCGCACAGATCCGGGCCCTGCACCCGCGCGTCGACTTCCGCCGCGTCGACGCCGGGCACTACGACGCGTACGCCAAGGGCGACCAGGACAACTACCTGGTGCGCAAGGCCTACTTCATCCTCGACGTCTTCCGGGTCCGCGACTACGACACGGTGATCACCCTGGACACCGACATGGTGGTCCTCGGCGGTCTCGGCGAACTGCTCGGACTGCGCGAGGGACTGGCCGCCGTACCGCAGTTCTTCTACGGGCAGCACAAGCTCAACAGCGGACTGCTGGTCATCCAGCGCGAGTATCTGAGCGACGCGTTCTGCGCGCGGCTCGACGAGGTCGGGCGGGCCGGCACGTACGAGCTCGACAAGCACGACCAGGGCATCCTCAACGCCGTGCTCGACGGTGACTTCGTCCAGCTCGACGCCCGCTACAACTTCGTCAAGCGACGCCTCAGCGGCGATCTCCCGGTCCCCGACTCCACCGCGATCCTGCACTTCACCGGGCGGCACAAGCCCTGGCAGGGCGGCGAGGCCGGGTATCGCGAGGCCGAGGACCGCTGGCACGAATTCGAGCTGTCCGACGCCGAGTTCCACGCCGCGTACCTGGCGCTGCCCGGTGCCAAGCACCACGACCTGCTGGTCCACTACGGCACCCCGCACGTGGGGCGCACCGGTTCTCCGGAGGACGCCCGCAAGGTCGCCGCCTCCCACATCGCGGCGGGCGAGTACCAGGAGGCGGCCGATCTGCTGGGCCGGGTCCGGATCCCCGTCGACGAGTCCTGGCCCCACGAGGTGCTCGGCCACGCCCTGATGAGCGTCTCCCGCTACGAGGAGGCCCGCGCCAGGCTGCTGCTCGCCACCGCGTCGCCCAACCGGGCCCCCACCGCCTTCGCCCGCCTCGCCCAGATCGCCTGGATCCACGGCGACGACGACGCGGCGGCCGAGTACGCACTCAAGGGCCTCGCGGTCGACCCCACCCACCGGGCCAACCGGCTGATGCACAAGCGCACCACCGACCTGACCCCGCCCGCGGAGGGCCCCGCCGCCGGCCAGCTCGCCCATGTCGCCTTCTACATGGAGCGCCAGGGCAACGCCGGGGACAAGCTGCTGCCCCAGAGCGTACGGCTGGCCTTCGGCCGGGACACCGGCCCGCGGCGGTGGCACTCCATCCACGCCCACCGGCTCTTCGACGAGGCCGCGCTGGAACGGGTCAACGAACGCCGTGGCCTGGTCATCGGCGGCGGCGGCCTGTTCATCCCGGACACCGCGCCCAACGGCAACAGCGGCTGGCAGTGGAACGTCCCGGACGAACTGCTCGACCGGATCGACGTACCCGTCATGGTCTACGCGGTCGGCTTCAACGCCTTCGACGGCCAGGCGTACGGGCACGGACGGGAGCGGTTCCTGTCCAGCCTGCGCCGTCTCGTGGAACGGGCCTCGTTCTTCGGGCTGCGCAACCACGGCTCCATCGAGAAGGTCCGCGCACTGCTGCCCGCCTCGCTCCACGACAAGGTGCGCTTCCAGCCCTGCCCGACGACGGTCACCAGACAGCTGGTGGACGGCTGGGCGGACCCGGTACGGCGTGAGGACACCGTGCTGGTCAACGCCGCGTACGACCGCTCGGGGCTCCGCTTCGGGCACGACTACGGGCACTTCCTGGCCGAGATGGCGACCGCGGTGCGCGAGCTCGGCACCCGGGCCGAGGTCCAGTGCGTCGCCCACTCGCTGGACGACGAGCGGATCGCCTTCGACCTGCGGCGCGAGCACGGCATCGCGCTGCCGGTGATCCCGATGTACGACTTCGACAACGACGCGATCCGGGACACCTACGCCCGGACCAGGCTGGTCATCGGGATGCGCGGGCACGCGGGGATGATCCCGTTCGGCTGCGGTACGCCGATCATCAGCCTGATCTCGCACCCGAAGATGGCGTACTTCCTCGCCGACATCGACCGCCCCCAGTGGGGCATCTCGGTCCACGACCGGCACCTCGGGGCCCGCCTCGCCGAACGGGCCGCCGGACTGCTCGACGACCACGCGGCGAGCGTCGCCGATGTGCACGGCCGGCAGCAGGAACTCTGGAAGGTCACCGAGGCCAACGCGGCGGACCTGCGGGTGATCCAGGGCGGCGTGCCGGTCTGACCGGTCGTACGGCGGTGGCGGGCGGGGCGGGGCGCGCCCGCCACCGTCCGGCCGTCGTCCCGTCCCGCCCCGGCCCGTACGGCAGTGGGGCGGGGCATCCGCTCCGGCGCCCCGCCCCACTTCGCCGCCCCGCTCCCGGCGTCTACTGCCGCACCACCCGGCGCCGCACCGAGCGCGCCACCCGGCGCACCACCGCGTTGCGCGGCAGGAACGCCAGCTGCGCCGGCACCGCGCCCGGCAGCGCCAGCGAGGTCAGCCGCTTCCGCTTGAAGTACCGCCAGGTCGTGGCGTCCAGATGGGCGGCCAGATACCGCTCGGCGGCCGGCCGCAGCCCCGGGTAGATCCTCGGCTGCATCGCGAAGCCGACCGCGGTGACCAGCCCGGTCAGATCCGCCGCGTCCACCGCCGCCGCGCCCTCGGCCGTCCCCGCCCGCTCGACGGCCGCCCGGTCCGTGACCTCCGGCAGCAGCGCGTCCACCAGCGTGACCGGGACGCGGTTGCTGTTCTCGTACGGGGCGAGCCGGTCCAGCAGCATCCCGGTGCCGACCCGGGCCACCGGCAGCCCGTAGAACACCGAGGCGGTGAACAGCGCCGTGGAGAAACAGCCGACCACCAGTGCCGGCCGCATCCGCTGGTAGAGCACCTCGGCGAGGACCGGCGCCGTGAGCACCCCGTCGTCCAGCACCGTCAGCTCCGCGCCCAGCTTCCCGGCCTCCTCGCCCATCGCCCTCGACCACTGCGCCGGGGCCGTGGGATGCGGCTTGAAGACGAGACGGGTGTGGCCGAGCGCGACCGCGCCCCGCATCATCCGCAGATGCAGCTCCTCCTCCTCGGCAGCGCTGATCAGCCCGAGCGCCGAGAGGTACTGGCCCAGCAGCAGCGCGGGCGCCTCCACGGCCGGAATCCCGTCCTGCGCCCCCGGCGAGTCCGCCAGCTCGCCGAGCACCTTGAGGAACGCCTCGCCCGGCACGATCTGCGGCGCCACCCCGAACTCCGTGAGCAGCAGCGGCTTCAGCCCCGGCACCAGGTCGAGGTGGAGCAGCCGGCGCACCCGGGTACCGACCAGCGGGTCGATCTTGTTGCGGGTGGGCCCGTAGCTCATCAGCCCGTCCGCGTACACGTCGACCGGGGCCCCGGTGAAGATCTGCGCGACGGCCAGCGCGGGGTTGACCTGGATCGACTCGACGGCCAGCTCGATGTCGTCGTCGCCGAGCTCCCAGGCCAGCCGCAGGTGCCGCTCCCACAGCGGTACGTCGTCGGGGCGCGGCGCCCAGCCGCCCGGGTGGAACGGGGCGATCGTCGCGTTCCACGACACCACGTCGTCGAAACGGCCGCGCAGCGCGTCGAAACCGGGCATCGCGTCGAGGGCGGCCGTCGTCTCCGGCACGGCCGCGTTGTTCGAGACGAGCAGGATGCGGCGGTCGGCGCCCGCGAAGCAGCCCGCGTCGAGCGCGGCGGCCAGCGTCGCGGCGCCGTAGAGCGTGGAGGCGAAGAAGATCTGCGTGGTGCGGGACGGGGCGGTGCTCACGCTGCCGACACCTCCTTGGCACCGACGGCGGCCGGGCGGCGGCGCAGCCGGCGCAGCAGGGTGGCGCGCTGCACGTCCATCGAGTCGAGGGCCTCGTCGAGCACCTGCTGCGGCATTCGTCTGAGTGCGGCTCCACTCATGGACTTCAGGGTGCGGGCCACGGCGGGTTCGAACCTTTCGATCGAGCTCATGTGGTGAGAAATGATCGCGCAATAGGTGCGGACCGCTTTCGGCAGCAGAACCTGCGCGTCACGATCTTCCGCGGTTTCCCGAACGACCTGGTCGAACGAGCGAATGAAATCGAGCTGACGTACGTCACCGATCTGCGTCAGCGAAGAAGCGACCCCGCGCCGGTAGAAGATTCCGAGAAGCCCCAGCACCGCGAAAGAATCGGCCTCGCGATGCAGCCGCCAGATCCACGGCCGGTCCTCCGCGGTGCGCAGACCGTCCGTGAAATGCAGCAGCCCGCGGTCCAGCAGCCGGCGGTGGTACAGCCCCGCCCATGCGTACGGATAGTCCACCGAGGTGGACCGCTCGGCGGGCAGGATCGCGTCCCGCGGATCCATCACCTCGCCCCGCCTGCCGTGCGGGACGCGGTGCACGCCGCGGTTGCGGCCCTCGACCTGGACATGGTCGGTACGGACGAAGTCGCAGCCCAACGCCTCGGTACGGGACAGGACTTCGGCGAAGTACCCGGGGGCGAGCCAGTCGTCGCCGTCCAGGAACGCGAGGTACTCGCCGCGCGCGGCGTCCAGGCCGGTGTTGCGGGCGGTGGCCAGTCCGCCGTTCTGCTTGTGTCTGCGTACGACCACCCCCTCAATCTCGTCCTCGGCGCGGCGCAGTATGTCCGCGGTCCCGTCGGTCGAACAGTCGTCGACGAGGATGAATTCGAAGTCCTCGCGAGCGTTGGCCCGCAGACTTCTCAAGGTGTCGGGGGCGTATGTCTGCACGTTGTAGAACGGCACGATGACCGAGAGCTTAACCACCCGTCTCACGCTAGGCGTGAGCCCGTCATTTGCCTTGGCGCCGGGAGGGACGGCGGGTGAACGGCGAATGTCGGAATGATGAACCGGGTCGAATCCTGGGTGATTGCGTCCCCTTTGTGAAGGCGATTCGCCAAGCGTCGGCGGGCTGTTAACCAGCTGTTGCCGTCACGTTGGGCCGCGAATCGGAATGCCTTCCTAAGTTCTGGGACGTGCCCCCACGTACCGAAAAGACGACCACCCTCCGGGTAGCCGTACTCGCCGACTCCGACACCCGGTGGAAATGGGGCGCGCTCACCGCGCGCCGCCTCACCGCCGGCGCGTCCGGAACGTCGGCGCAGCACGTCGAGATCAGCGGACTGCTGCTGCGCGGCCGGGCCACCCCGACCCCGCGCCAGCTCGCCGAGGTCGGCGACGTCGGTATCGAGGCCGGCCGGGTCCGCGAGGTGACGGCCGTCGAGTTCCTGCACACCGTGCGGGACGAGGGGTACGACGTGGTCGTCCTCGCGCTCGTTGGCGGAGCCGTCCAGGCGATGCTGCACGGACTGGCCGCACTGCGGCTGCCCGCCAGGCCCGTCGTCGTCACCGGCTATGTCGGCGTCGTCTACGAGAAGCTCGCCGACGGGCTGCTGCTGCGGCACGGCGCGGACATCGTCCTCGCCAACTCCCGCCACGACGCGGAGCGTTTCCGTGCGGTGTACGAGGGAGTGGGCGCCGACGCCTCGGCCGTCACCGAGGCCGCGCTGCCGTTCCTCGGCGGCGAGCCGCACCGCCCGCAGGAGGGCCGCGACACCGTCGTCTTCGCCGCCCAGCCCTCCGTACCGGCCTCCCGCGACGACCGCATGTACCTGCTGCGCAGGCTCGTCGAGCACGCCAGGCTGCACCCGGACCGCGAGGTGCTGCTGAAGCTGCGCTCCAAGCCCGGCGAGCACACCACCCACATCGAGGAACTCCCGTACCAGCGGCTCGCCGAGAAGCTGCCCGGTGGACTTCCGCCCAACTTCCGTCTGGTGTACGGGCACATGGGCGAGGTCCTGGACCGCACCGACCTGCTGGTCACGGTCTCCTCGACCGCCGCCCTGGAGTCCCTGCACCGCCGCATCCCGACCGCGGTCCTCACCGACCTCGGCGTCCGCGAGGCGCTGGGCAACCACCACTTCATCGGCTCCGGCCTGCTCACCTCCTGGGACCACCTGGACGGCGGGTTCCGCCCGGAGCCCGGCCCCCAGTGGCTGGCCGGCCAGGGCGTCGCCGCCGACGGCACGTACGCCACCGCCTACGACCACGCCCGGGCCCGCGTCGACGCGCTGCTCGCCGCGGCCCGGCTGCCCGACCTCGCCCCGTACTACACACCCGCCACCGCCCCCGGCTACCTCCCCGGCATCCTCGCCCGCCACCACCTCGCCCCCGACGGCCACCCGCTGCCGGGCGCCGAGCGGCCCCGCGAGACCGGGGGAGTGCGCGGCGCGGTCCGTGAGGCGGTGCGGGAAGCGGCGCGTGGCGCGTACCGGCAGGGCGTCCAGCGGGTCGCCCCGGTGATCCGACGGATGGGCGAGCTGTGAACACCACTTCAGGAGCAGAGATGACCCCGACCCCCACCGTGCTCGCCGTGATCCCCGCCCGCGGCGGATCCAAGGGCGTCCCGGCCAAGAACCTCGCCCAGGTCGGCGGCGTACCGCTGATCGCCCGCGCCGTACGCGCCTGCCTGGCGTCCCGCGAGGTCACCGACGTCGTCGTGACGACCGACGACGCGGCGATCGCGGACGCGGCCCGCGCCGCGGGCGACACCCTCGGCGCCGGCGAACGGCTGCACATCGTCCAGCGCCCCGCGGCCATCGCCGGCGACAGGTCCAGCAGCGAGGACGCGGTGCTGCACGCCCTGGACGCCTACGAGGCGATGCGCGAGCGGACCGCCGACGTGGTGCTGCTGGTCCAGTGCACCAGCCCCTTCGTGCTCCGGGAGGACATCGACGGCGTCGCCGCCGCGGTCGCCCGCGACGGCGCCGACACGGCCGTCACGGTCGCCCCCTTCCACGGCTTCCTCTGGCGCGACGGCAGCGCCGTCGAGGAGGACAACTACGGCGTCAACCACGACAAGTCCGTACGGCAGATGCGCCAGGACCGCCCCGAGGACCTCCTCGAAACCGGCACCGCGTACGCCATGGACGTGGCGGGCTTCCGCACCCACCGCCACCGCTTCTTCGGCCACACCGCCCTGGTGCGCACCGACGCCGCACGCGTCCTGGAGGTCGACGACCCGCACGACCTGGCCCGAGCCCGCGCCATGGCACCGCTGCTCGACCCCTCGCCGCTGCCCACCCTCGAAGACATCGACGCGGTCGTCCTCGACTTCGACGGCACGCAGACCGACGACCGGGTCCTCATCGACGCCGACGGACGCGAGATCGTCGCCGTCCACCGCGGCGACGGACTCGGCATCGCCGCCCTGCGTAGAACGGGACTGCCGCTGCTGATCCTCTCCAGCGAGCAGAACCCGGTCGTCGCCGCCCGCGCCCACAAGCTGCGCATCCCGGTCCTGCACGGCATCGACCGCAAGGACCTGGCGCTCAAGCAGTGGTGCGACGAACAGTCCATCGCTCCCGAACGTGTCCTCTACGTCGGCAACGACGTCAACGACCTGCCGTGCTTCGCACTCGCCGGCTGGCCCGTCGCCGTCGCGAGCGCCCACGACTCGGTACGGGCGGCCGCACGCGCCGTCACGACCACCCCCGGCGGCTTCGGCGCCATCCGCGAGATCGCGGCCTGGCTGCTCGGCCCCACCCTCACGACTCCCACTGCCCAGTCCCCCGAGTAGTCCCCGGGCCCCCCAAGCCCACCAAGTCATCCGAGCTAAGGAAACACATCTCATGAACACCTCCCGTCTGCGCACCCTCGGCACCCGCACCGCCGGCCCCGGCAACCCCGTCTACGTCACCGGCGAGATCGGCATCAACCACAACGGCGACCTCGAAAACGCCCTCGCCCTGATCGACGTGGCCGCCGAAGCCGGCTGCGACGCCGTCAAGTTCCAGAAGCGCACCCCGGAGATCTGCACCCCGCGCGACCAGTGGGACATCGAGCGCGACACCCCCTGGGGCCGGATGACCTACATCGACTACCGCCACCGCGTCGAGTTCGGCGAGGCCGAGTACCAGGCCATCTCCGAGCACTGCGCCAAGCGCGGCATCGACTGGTTCGCCTCCCCGTGGGACACCGAGGCCGTCGCCTTCCTGGAGAAGTTCGACGTCCCCGCCCACAAGGTCGCCTCCGCCTCGCTCACCGACGACGAGCTGCTGCGCGCGCTGCGCGCCACCGGCCGCACGGTCATCCTCTCCACCGGCATGTCGACCCCGCGCCAGATCCGCCACGCGGTCGAGGTCCTCGGCTCGGACAACATCCTGCTCTGCCACGCCACTTCGACCTACCCGGCCAAGGCCGAGGAGCTGAACCTGCGGGTCATCAACACCCTCCAGCAGGAGTACCCCAACGTCCCGATCGGCTACAGCGGCCACGAGACCGGCCTCCAGACCACGCTGGCCGCCGTCGCCCTCGGCGCCGCGTTCGTCGAGCGCCACATCACCCTGGACCGCGCCATGTGGGGCTCCGACCAGGCCGCCTCCGTCGAGCCGCAGGGCCTGACCCGCCTGGTCCGCGACATCCGCATCATCGAGGCCTCGCTCGGCGACGGCGTCAAGAAGGTGTACGAGTCCGAGCTCGGCCCGATGAAGAAGCTCCGCCGGGTCGCGGGCGTCGTCGCCGAGGGCACCGAGGCGGCTCCGGCCGCCGAGCCGGTCGCGGTCTGACGGGCCGACCGGTGAACCTCGCCTTCGTCGAGAGCCCGGTCCAGCTCCTGAACGTCCTGGAGTGGGCCTACGCAGAGGGAGGCGACGACCGGGTCCTCACGGACATCACGGTCGTCGTCCTCCCCCCGGTCGACCCGATGTCGCGCGGCCAGCTGCGCCGGATGGCGGAGCTGGCCCGCGACGAGGGCATCACCGTCCGCTGGCAGGAGGCGCGCGGTGGTGCGGGCGCGCCCCTGAAGAGCCTGCGCGACCTGTCCGGACTCGTCCGCAGGGCGCAGCACATCGTCATCGGCGACCCGTTCTCCCGGTACGTACAACTCCTGCTCACCATGGTCCGCGCCGGCCGCCTCACCGTGGTCGACGACGGCACGGCCACCATGGAGTTCGTCGCCCAGCTCGCGCGCGGCGAACGCCTGGTGCGCTGGCACCGCAAGGGCAGCTCGGGCCCCCGCGAACTGGTCCTGGCCCCGGTCACGGCCCGCGCCCGCAGCCGATTCACCCCGTCCGCCACCCGTACGGTCGAGGTCTTCACGGCCATGCCGGTCGAGGCTCCGCCCGGTGTGAGAGTCACCCCCAACACCTTCGCCTGGACCCGCGCCCGGTTCGGCCCGCCGCTGCTCACCAAGGGCGCCGACCTGGTCGGCACGTCGCTGGTCGAGACGGGCGTGGTCGACCGGGACCAGTACCTGGAGGCCGTGGCGTCCCTGTCCCGCACCCACGGCGCGACCCGCTACTTCGCCCACCGCCGCGAGTCCACCGAGAAGCTCCACGCCCTGGAGGCCGCCACCGGCCTGGAGATCGTCCGCCCCGACCTCCCCCTGGAACTCATCGCCCGCCGCGGCCCCATCGGCCGCACGGTCCTCAGCTTCCCCTCCACGGTCGTCCACACCCTCCCCCTGGCCCTGGCCGGCACCGAGGTGAAGGTCGCGGTCTGCGACATCGCCCCGGAATGGCTCCGCGACACGGCCTCCCCCCGCGCCCAGGGCTTCCTGAGCGGCGTCACGGAGACCGCCCGCGACGTCCAGCGCCTGGCGCCCTGGCGGGCTACGGCGGTGACGGAGGCGTAACCGGTACGTGCACGGGCAGCCCCATGCGGTGAGCCACGTCACATACCGCATGCCCCGTTTTTGTGGAATGGGTGCGGAACATCCCACTCGCTGTGCGCATGGTCGCTACATAAAGTCCTGGAAGGGTTCCCCCTCCGGGGAATCTTCATCTCCTTGGGGTCGGGGTGGGGATTGTGTGGAGGCGTCTGCGCCGTCGGGGTGGCAGCGGAGTTCTGGCTGTCGCGTTGAGCCTTGTCGCGGTGGGGGTGGCGACACCGCAAGCGACAGCGGTGGCGGGACCTGTCGGCAATGACGCCGGGACGGGCAAGAGGTCCATCGCTCGGTGGAGTCCGCACAAGACTCCGTCGAAGTCCTCCGGTCCGAGGCTCACGACTGGCCTGCCGCGGCTGTTCCAGCAGGGCCCGGTACTCAAGGGGCGCTGGCAGTTCGAGGAGTTGACCGCCGGTACGCCGGCGAGCACTCCGGACGCCGCGGAGCAGTCCCCGCCGATGAGCCTGCACGGGGGAGCGCGGCTCGGGCCGGGGACGATCGGTGTCAGCGGTCTTCAGCTGAACGGCGCCGATTCGTATGCCGAGCTCCCGGCCGCGCCGATCGACACAGGTGCGAGTTTCACGGTTGTGGCGTGGGCTCGGGCGTCCGAGGTGCCGGATCATCCGATGACCGTGATCAACGCTGCGGGGACCACCCGCAGCGCCTTCGACCTGCGCTTCCAGCCGGATCCCACTGGCTCTGAGGGTTATGGAAGCTGGGAGTTGACACTGTCCGACGAGGACAGTGCGGGGGCTGTGGCCAAGAAGGTCAGCAATACAGAGTTCTTCGATGTCCGCGACTGGAACCACCTGGCGGTGGTCTATGACAGCTTCGCCAAGGAGGCCCGGCTCTACGTCAACGGCATACTCCAGGAAATCAGGTGCGCCGACGACGACGGAGACGGCCGGCCGGACGACATCACCTGCCGGGACCAGGTTTCCTGGGCGGACAATGTGCTGACGTTCAAGGCCGATGGACCCATGCAGGTGGGGCGTGCGGTGTCGGACTCCGCGGGCGAGTACTTCGCCGGAACGATCGACGACGTCTGGGCCTTCCAAGGAGCGTTGACCGGTAGCCAGGTCGCCACTCTCGCCAACAGCTGGTTCGACCTTCCGACCGAGGTTCCGCCCGGCAGTTGATGGTGCCCGATCGATGGCGCCGACCGGGCAACAAGCCGGTCGGCGCCATCGCTGTTGAACACGGCGCATGCGAGGTGGCACAGTGGTTCAAAAGCGGGCGCAGGGTGGTTGGCCGGACCTGCCGGGGGTGACTGGCCCTGTGGTCCACGAGGCATCCGGCATCGGCGACCGCATGGCCCTGCTGCGCCGCAGGCGGAGGTTCGCGCGGGAGGGACTGGCCGAACGGGCGGGCGTCTCGGGCATGAATCGCATCCTCGATCGCTGGTTGCCGATGGGTGCCTTGCACTGCCAGAAGGCATCAACGCCTGTTGGCCGACTCATCGTCGGTACTCCCTGGCCCTGTGCGGGTGGTCACGGATTGCCACGTTCGCGTCCGTCGCGGCCGAGTAGTCGTTTCGCGCCCTGGCTTCCTGTCTCTGCTCGGCCAGGGCCGCACAAGCTGTGAGGCCGTGACCAGGGAGCACGATCACTCTCGTGATCCCGTCGGTGACTTCGGCGGAGTGGTCGGGCGGCCTCATGACGACACGCGCGCCGAGCAACGATGCCATCAGAGCATCCCGAAGTCGTCCGGCAGGTCGTCGAAGTTCTTCCTGATGTGGATCCGCTCCTGGAGCGAACCGCGTTCGGTCCGCTTCGCCCGGGTGCGGAGTGGCATGATCTCCGCCACTGGATCTCCAGATCTGAAGATCACCCTCTCCTCTCCTGTGGCCACCTGCTCCAGGATGCGCGAGAGGTGGGTCTTCGCCTCGTGGACGTTGTACTGACGAACTGCTTCCATGGCTCCCTCGCAGGGACGGGTCAGAAGGTGGACCGGACCACTGCACCATGTCTACCCCGTGGGGCCGGGGAGCGCCGTGACGGCGCCGTCACGGCGTGCTGGCGATTTCCGCGCCTCGCAGCCTGGCCTCCTGCCTCGGTCCGCCGAGCTGCCCAGGCATCGCGGCCTTCTGCCGGTCGAGGAACGGCGGTGAAACGGCCGGTGCGTCGGACCGCATCACTGTGGAAATGGCGATGGAGCACCTGCCGACCCACCAGTGGTCCGGAGCGCACGCGGGGTGTCTCAACGGGGTGCCGGCCGGGGGCTTCGGCGTTGAGCTCCACTTGATGCAGGTCGGAAGTTCCCTCGGCATCAAGGATCACCCTGATGTGCAAGTGGCTTGAATACAGGGTTCGTTGGGGGTGAGCCCTGGTAGCGGGAAGAGTCCGCTGGCACGAGCATCGACGCATGACGACGAGGCGGATGGCGACGGAGCGACAGGCCGGTACGGCCGGTACGGATGGGGTGGCCGGGGCGACGTTGGGAACGGCACTCCTCGTGGGGCCCGCCCTGATGGCCGGGTACGGGGTGGTGCGGCTGGTCGGGCGGGGTGTGGGGGACTACGGGCCCGGGGTGTGGTGGTCGGTGGCGCATCTGCTGTTCCTGGCCGGGGTGCTTGCCTTCGTGCCGGTGTTCCTGGGGCTGCGGGGGCTCGCCGGGGAGCGTGGCGGTGGCAGGACGGCTGCCGCGGTGGCCGCCTGGACCGGGCTGCTCGGTGCGGCGGCGGTGCTGGTACAGGCGGTGATCGATCTGGCGGCCGGGTTCGCCGCGGCGGACAAGCAGGCCATGAGCGAGATGTTCGACCGGGTGCAGGGCGTGCCCGGGGTGATGCCGTTGGTCTACACGGTGGTGCCGATGCTGTTCTGGCTCGGGCTGCTGGCCCTGGTCACCCTGCTCGCCTTCCTCCGCCGTGACCTGGTCCGGGCCTGGGCGCCTGTACTGGTGCTGGCGGGGACGGTGGTGATGGCGGTGAACCTGGATCTGCTGCCGGTCGGAGCCCTGTGCCTCGGGGCGGCTCTGCTGCCGGTGCGCCGGGGGCTGCCGGGCTGATGGTGCGCGGGGGGCTGCCTGGCTGACGGAGCACGAGGACCCCCGCCGCGAACCGGTCGCGGAGGGGGCCTCGGTGTGCGGGCGGCAGGAGCGGTGGGTCAGCGGATCAGCGGATCAGCGGGTCAGACGCAGTTGACCCACTTGTTGGACTTGATGAAGTGGGTGCTGGACCCGGTCAGCTTGGCGCCCCGCTTGATGACGCCGCTGCTGCCCTTGTAGTTCTTCTCCGAGTACCACTTGAAGTCACAGTTCTTGCCGTGCTGGTACCGGGACTTGAAGCCCTGGAAGACGGAGAACCCGGTCAGGTCCGCGTTGTTCCCCTCGACCTTCTGCATCCTGCCGGTGTAGTTCTCCCCGGACCAGACGCAGTACCAGCCCGACGGGCAGTCCGACGCCGCGGTCGGCGCGGCCTCCGCCGCGCCGGCAGCGCCCGCGCCCCCGGCCAGCAGGCCACCTGTCAGTGCGATGCCGCCGGCGACCGCCGCCAACTTCCTGGTCATGCGCATGTGTTGCCCCCTTCGTCCGGGCCGCGCCCTCGCCCCGGCATTCCCCCCGGGCGGGCAGCCCGTCGTCGTGCGACCACGATGGCGCAGCCGTACGCGGCTGCGACAGGACATTCGACGCTGCTCCAAAGAGGCAGCTCAGCGGGTGGCCGCAGGCTCAGCGGGGCGGTCGCAGCAACGCCGCTCCGGCCGGGGTCACCGTGTGCAGGACCGTGTTCGCGTACCGCCTGCTGCTGATCAGCCCCGCGTCGCGCAGTACGGAGGCGTGGTGGGTGGCGGTGGCCGGGGAGACGCCCAGGGCGCGGGCCAGCTCCGAGGTGGTGGCGCCGAGGGCGACGGTGCGCAGGGCGGCGGCGCGGGTCCGGCCGAGCAGCGCGCCGAGCGAGACGTCGCGGGGGAGTTCGGAGCCGGGGGCCCTGGTGCGGTGCAGCGGGTACAGCAGGACCGGCCCGAGCTCCGGATCGGCGAAGGTGACCGCCCGGTGCCAGCAGAAGTACGAGGGGACCAGACGCAGTCCGCGCCCGTTCAGGTACACGTCGCGGTCGTCCGCGTAGTCGACCTCCAGCACCGGGGGCCGCCAGTGCATGCCCGGCTTCAGACCGGACAGCAGGCCGTTCAGACCGTCGTTCAGGACGGCCCGGCCCAGGACCGCCCGCTCGCCGTCGATCCTCGCCCGGATCCGGTCGTGGTGCGGGGCGATCACCGCCGCGTGGTACGCGCGCAGGGTGCTCACCAGCTCCTCCCGCGGCTGCCGTTCCGTCAGCCGGGCCGCCCAGGCGGGAGCCCCGACGATCCGGTCCAGGGTCTCCACCTCCAGCCGGACCCGGTCCGGCGGTGTGTCGAGGATCGCCGCGCAGCCGGCGTCCAGTCCCTCCTCGGCCTCCGGCGGAGTGAGAAAATCCGGGAAGTAGCTTGCCCGGGGCAGGACTTGGAGCAGGCTCTTGCGGACGGCGGTGCCGAGCGGTGTACCGATCAGTTTCAGCCGGGCGGCACGGTGCCACTCGGCGAAGGCCCAGCGGCCCCGAGTGCTCTGGAGCCGGTGGAGGCTGAAGGCGGTCTCCCACAGCGGATCGGGTGTCCTCGCGATCCGGATGCGGGCCAGGTCTTCGGTGGTGAAGTGAATACGCAGCATTCTGGCGTCCCCCGAGATGCGGGCCGGGTCCTCTCCCCCCTGGCGAGGCGGCCGCACAAAAAAGATCCCCACCACCCCTCGCCGAGTCAAAGGAGGGTAAAGGCGATGAGTGCCGGGCGAGTCCTGGAGTGGCTGAATCCTGACTGTTCCGACATGTCCCTGTGGTCGCGGGGCGGCGGCTTCGTCCCAGGTGGGGCGCCGCCCGCCCGGTCGACTGCGAGGCGGGGTGGCGGGGGAAGGGTGGTTTTCCGCCGATCTCGCCGGTGCTGTTCCGGCCGGTGTGTCGTCCCGGGTGCCACCCCGCATCCCGTCCGGGTGGGCGCCCGGAAGCGCCCGCATCCCGTCCGGGTGGGCGCCCGGAAGCGCCCGCATCCCGTCCGGGCATACGCCCCGAAACGGCGGCGGAGTTTACCCATCCCCCTGACGGGCCACTCGCCGTCACACCATCTTTTGTTCGTCTATGTGGCTGAACTTTTCTTGTTTCATGGTCAGTTGAAGGGGGAAGGGCCTTACCCTTCACCAGGTGAACCAGTTGATGTCCCGCGAGTCCGACGCCGAGCCGACGCCCCACGACGAACCGCTCCCCGGCACCCTGCCCGAGGCCCTGCGTGCCGAGCTGATCGCGTTCCGGCGCGACCTGCACATGCACCCCGAGCTGGGCAACCAGGAGTTCCGTACCACCGCGGCCATCAAGGCCCGGCTGGAGAAGGCCGGTCTCGAACCCCGGGTGCTCGCCACCGGAACCGGGCTCATCTGCGACGTGGGCACGCGCGACGACTCCAGTCGGCCCATGCTCGCCCTGCGCGCGGACATCGACGCCCTGCCCATCCCGGACACCAAGGCCGGCGTCCCGTACCGCTCCACCGTCCCCGACCGGGCGCACGCCTGCGGGCACGACATCCACACCGCCTCGGTGCTCGGCGCCGGGCTGGTGCTCGCCGGGCTCGACCGGCAGGGGCTGCTCCCGAACCCCGTCCGGCTGATCTTCCAGCCGGCCGAGGAGGTGCTGCCCGGCGGGGCGCCCGACACGATCCTGTCCGGGGCGCTGGAGGGCGTCGGGCGGATCATCGGGGTGCACTGCGACCCGAAGGTGGACGTGGGGCGGATCGGACTGCGGGTCGGGGCGATCACCTCGGCCTGCGACCGGCTGGAGGTCAGCCTGGACGGCCCTGGCGGCCACACCGCACGCCCGCACCTGACCACCGACCTGGTCACCGCCGCCGCCAAGGTCGCCACCGACGTGCCCGCGCTGCTGGCCCGCCGGGTCGACGCCCGTTCCGGCCTCGCCGTCACCTGGGGGCGGCTGGAGTCCGGGCACGCCTGCAATGTGATCCCGCAGCACGCCGAGCTGTCGGGCACCGTCCGCTGTCTGGATCTGGCCGCCTGGCGGGACGCCCCCGACCTGGTGCACGCCGCGATCGACGAGGTGGCCGGGCTGTACGGAGCCAAGACGGTGATCGACTACGTACGGGGCGTCCCGCCGGTCGTCAACGACGCCGCGGTGATCGATCTGCTCGCCACGGCGATGACCGCGCGCCGCGGTTCGTATGCGATCGAGGACACCGAACAGAGCCTGGGCGGCGAGGACTTCTCCTGGTACCTGGAACACGTCCCCGGCGCCATGGCGCGGCTCGGGGTCCGTACGCCGGGCGACACCGCCCGGCTCGACCTGCATCGGGGTGATTTCGACGCCGACGAGGAGGCGATCGCGGTCGCCGTGGAGCTGTTCACTGCCTCCGCGTTGCTCGACCGCAACCATCCGTGACCGGACACGTCACCTCTGGTTCGCGACGATCCGATAACGGCTTCCGTACAGGGCTTTATCTGACATCTACGCGCGTTACGATCGCCGCGAAACCAGCGCCGGAAGAGGCGCTTCGGTCAGGTTTGAAGGAGCCTTCCCTTGCGCCGGGTATCCAAGATCACCGCTGCGTGTACCGTCACTGCGGCCCTCGCGTTCACCGCCACCGCGTGTGGTGAGTCGTCCACCGAGAGCTCCGGCTCCGACAAGGGCAAGATGAAGATCGGCATGGCCTACGACGTGGGCGGCCGTGGCGACAACTCGTTCAACGACTCCGCCGCGCGTGGTCTGGACAAGGCCAAGTCCGAGTTCGGTGCCGAGACCAAGGAGCTCACCGCCAAGACCGGTGAGACCCCCGCCGACCGTGAGCAGCGCCTGGAGTCGCTCGCCGAGGGTGGCTACAACCCGGTCGTCGCGGTCGGTTTCGCGTACAAGGACGCGGTCGACAAGATCGCCGCCAAGTACCCGAAGGTGAACTTCGGCCTGGTCGACTCGGTCGCCACCGCGAAGAACGTCGACAGCATCGTCTTCACCGAGGAGCAGGGCTCCTACCTCGCCGGTGTCGCCGCCGCGCTGAAGTCGAAGGACGGCCAGGTCGGCTTCATCGGCGGTGTGGACCTCCCGCTGATCAAGAAGTTCGCCGCGGGCTTCCAGCAGGGCGTCATGGAGACGAACCCGAAGGCCAAGGTGCAGATCCAGTACCTGTCCACCGGTTCGGACCTGTCCGGCTTCGGCAGCCCCGACAAGGGCTCGTACGCCGCCAAGGGCATGCTCGACAAGGGCGCCGACGTCATCTTCGCCGCCGCCGGCGGTTCGGGTGCCGGTTCGATCGAGGCCGTCGCGGGCAAGAAGGGCGCCTGGTCCATCGGCGTCGACTCCGACCAGGCCCTCGACCCGTCGCTGTCGAAGTACAAGGACACGATCATGACCTCGGTCGTGAAGAACGTCGACGGCGGTGTCTACGACCTGGTCAAGTCCGTCAAGGACGGCAAGGCGCTGACCGGTACGCAGACGTACACCCTGGCCAAGGACGGCGTCAGCCTGACCACCACGGGTGACCACATCAAGGACATCCAGGCCAAGCTCGACGAGGCGAAGAAGAAGATCGCCGACGGCACCATCAAGGTCAAGACCACGACCTGATCCACCGTCGATCGGGGCCCGGGTGAGCCGCTTCGGCTTCACTCGGGCCCCGATTTCACGTACCGGGCCGGCCGACGTGCCGTAGCCGTACGCACACGGTCAGCCACCTGTCATCAGGTGGCCAACGATTCGGTGGCGCTACGCGCGTAGCGTCCGCCGGGCGCGATACCTTTCACGCTCCCACCGCCTCCGCCCTCCGCTCCTGCCAAGGAGAGTGCGCCATCAACGCGTCCAGCAGTCCCCATGCCGTGGAGCTCCGCGGCATCACCAAGCGGTTCCCCGGGGTCGTGGCCAACCACGACATCGACATCACCGTGCGCCGCGGCACCGTCCACGCCCTCGTCGGCGAGAACGGCGCCGGCAAGTCCACTCTGATGAAGATCCTTTACGGCATGCAGAAGCCGGACGAGGGCACCATCGCGGTGGACGGCGAGCAGGTCTCGTTCCACAACCCCGGTGACGCCATCGCGCGCGGTATCGGCATGGTGCACCAGCACTTCATGCTCGCCGACTACCTCACCGTCCTGGAGAACGTCGTCCTCGGCTCCGAGAAGCTGTACGGCATCGGCGACCGGGCCCGCGCGAAGATCAAGGAGATCTCCGACTCGTACGGTCTCGGGGTCCGCCCGGACGCCATGGTCGAGGACCTCGGCGTCGCCGACCGGCAGCGCGTGGAGATCCTCAAGGTCCTCTACCGCGGCGCCCGCACCCTGATCCTCGACGAGCCGACCGCCGTCCTGGTGCCGCAGGAGGTCGACGCGCTCTTCGACAACCTGCGCGAGCTCAAGGCCGAGGGCCTGACCGTCATCTTCATCTCGCACAAGCTGGGCGAGGTCCTGTCGGTCGCCGACGAGATCACCGTCATCCGGCGCGGTACGACGGTGGGCACCGCCGACCCGGAGCACACCACCACCAAGCAGCTCGCCGAGCTGATGGTCGGCAGCGAGCTCCCGTCGCCGGAGACCCGCGAGTCGACCGTCACCGACGTACCGATGCTGACCGTCGACGGGCTGCGGCTGAGCGCCACCGACCCGGACGGCGTGGTGCGTTCGGTCCTCGACGGCATCGGCTTCACCATCCACAAGGGCGAGGTCCTCGGTATCGCGGGTGTCGAGGGCAACGGCCAGTCCGAACTGGTCGACGCCATCATGGGCATGCGCCAGCTCGACGCCGGGGTGCTCACCCTGGACGGCGCCGACATCTCCCGCACGCCGACCCGCAAGCGCCGTGAGGACGGCATGGGGGTCATCCCCGAGGACCGCCACCGGCACGGGCTGCTGCTGGAGGCCCCGCTCTGGGAGAACCGCATCCTCGGCCACGTCACCGAACGCCCCAACAGCAAGGGCGCGTTCCTCGACCTCAAGGGCGCGCGCACCGACACCGAGCGGATCGTGCGCGAGTACGACGTGCGCACCCCCGGCATCGACGTCACCGCCGCCTCGCTCTCCGGCGGCAACCAGCAGAAGCTGATCGTCGGCCGCGAGATGAGCCACGACCCGAAGCTGCTGATCGCCGCGCACCCGACCCGGGGCGTGGACGTCGGCGCGCAGGCGCAGATCTGGGACCAGATCCGCGAGGCGCGCCGCGAGGGTCTCGCGGTGCTGCTGATCTCCGCCGACCTGGACGAGCTGATCGGGCTCTCCGACACCCTGCGCGTCATGTACCGCGGCCGGCTGGTCGCGGACGCCGACCCGGCGACCATCACCCCGGAGGAGCTCGGCTCGGCGATGACGGGCGCGGCCTCCGGCCACCTGGAAGCCCCGGACGACTCGGGTGCCGAAGGCACCGCGAGTGCCGGCAGCACCGACACCGACCCCCGGAACGGGGGAGAGGACCGATGAAGAAGATCGACAAGGAGCGGCTGCTCCTGGGGATCGCGGCCCCCGTACTCGCGATCGTGGTCGCCTTCCTGGTGACCGCACTCGTGCTGGCCGCCACCGGCAAGGAGCCGTTCAGCGCCTTCGGCATCATGTTCGACTACGGGATGAAGTCGGACAGCCAGGTCTACATCCTCAACAAGGCGACGACGTACTACCTCGCGGGTCTCGCGGTGGCCGTCGGCTTCCGGATGAACCTCTTCAACATCGGCGTCGACGGCCAGTACCGCCTCGCCGCCTTCTTCGCCGCCGCGGTCGGCGGCGCGCTGACGCTGCCCGGCGCCCTGCAGATCCCGCTGATCATCCTCACCGCGATGATCGTCGGCGCGATGTGGGCCGGCATCGCCGGTGTCCTCAAGGTCACCCGCGGCGTCAGCGAGGTCGTCTCGACGATCATGCTGAACGCCATCGCGACCGCGATCATCGGCTATCTGCTCCAGCAGGGACGGCTCGGCCACCTCGACGAGGCCGGCACGAAGATCTCCACCAAGCCGATCCCGGAGTCCTCGCACTTCTTCGAGTTCCCGACCACCCCGTCGCCCGTCTGGGGCTTCATCGTGGTCGCGATCGTCGCGGGCGTCGCCTACTGGTTCACGCTCTCGCGCACCCGCTTCGGCTTCGACCTGCGCACCGTCGGACAGTCCGGCTCCGCGGCCGAGGCCAGCGGCGTCGACGTCAAGAAGATGGTCATCACCTCGATGCTCATCTCCGGCGCCGTGGCCGGTCTGATCGGCATGCCGACCCTCCTCAACGACAGCTACGAGTACAGCGGCGACTTCCCGGTCGGCATCGGTTTCACCGGCATCGCCATCGCCCTCCTCGGCCGCAACCACCCCGTCGGCATCGCGCTCGGCGCCCTGCTCTGGGGCTTCCTGGAGCGAGGCACCGGCAAGCTCGAATTCGAGGGCTACGACAAGGAGATCGTCGGCGTGATCCAGGGCGTCATCGTCCTGTGCGTCGTCATCGCCTACGAAGTCGTCCGCCGCTACGGACTCAAGCGCCAGCAGAGCAAGGTCGGCGCGGAACTCGCCGCACAGGCCGCCGCCCGTAACAACGACCAGCAGGAGGTGTCGGCGTGAGCGCCACGGCGACTTCCACCCCGCCCCCCGCGGCCCCCGAGGTCGCCGGCGGCAAGGGCGGCCGCACCCGCCTCTCCTTCCCCGTCGTCCTGCTGATCATCGCGGGCGTGCTGCTCGCGCTGTCCGCCGTGCGTGCCATCACCGGCGCCCAGGACGTCACCTCCGCCGGCCAGATCAGCGCGGCCCTCGCGATGGCCGTGCCGATCGGCCTCGCCGGTCTCGGCGGCCTCTGGGCCGAGCGGGCCGGTGTGGTCAACATCGGCCTCGAAGGCATGATGATCCTGGGCACCTTCTTCGGCGCCTGGGCCGGCTGGCAGACCAACCCGTGGCTCGGCGTACTGGCCGGGGTCGTCGGCGGCATGCTCGGCGGGCTGCTGCACGCGGTCGCGACCGTCACCTTCGGCGTCGACCACATCATCTCCGGCATCGCCATCAACATCCTGGCGCTCGGCTTCACCACCTACTTCGCCAAGCTCTGGTTCAACTCGGGCGAGGCGGCGGCCAAGGGCGGCAGCCCGAAGCAGTCCCCGCCGGCCGACGACATCACCACGGTGACGATCCCGGGCCTCTCCGACTGGCTGCACTCCATCGAGAAGCACCACTGGTTCTTCGTCTCCGACCTGGCCGGCGTCCTCGGCGGCCTGGTCACCAACGTGTCGCTGCTGACGATCCTGGCCATCGTCCTGTTCGTCCTCACGTTCTTCGTGCTCTGGAAGACCTCGTTCGGGCTGCGGCTGCGCTCCTGCGGCGAGAACCCGGTCGCCGCCGAATCGCTCGGCGTGAACGTCTACACGTACAAGTACATCGCGGTGATCGTCTCCGGCGGCATGGCCGGCCTCGGCGGCGCCTTCCTCTCGCTGGTCACCTCGCACATCTACAACGAGGGCCAGACCGGCGGCCGCGGTTACATCGGTCTCGCCGCGATGATCTTCGGCAACTGGCGGCCCGGCGGGCTCGCCATGGGCGCCGGACTGTTCGGCTTCGCCGACGCGCTCCAGCTGCGCAACGGCGGCGAGTCGGTCCACGCGCTGCTCCTGCTGCTCGTGGTCGTGCTGGCCGTGCTCGCGGCCTGGAAGCTCTACCGCAAGAGCTTCGTCCAGGGCGGGATCAGCGCGGTCATCGCCGCGGCGGTGCTGGTCTGGTACCTCGGTACGGACACCGTGCCCACCGAGTTCGTGAGCGCCACCCCGTACATCGTCACGCTGCTCGTCCTCTCGCTCTCCGCCCAGCGGCTGCGGATGCCCAAGGCGGACGGCATGCGCTACCGGAAGGGCCAGGGCAAGTGACGGCCGCCGCGGAGGTCGACTGGGCGGCGCTGCGGAGCGCCGCACGGTCCATGATGACCCGCGCGTATGTTCCGTACTCGCACTATCCGGTCGGCGCCGCGGCGCTGGTGGACGACGGCCGTACGGTCTCCGGCTGCAACGTCGAGAACGCCTCGTACGGCATCGGGCTGTGCGCCGAGTGCGGCCTGGTCTCCCAGCTCCACGCCACCGGCGGCGGCCGGCTGACCCACTTCACCTGCGTGGACGGGGCGGGCGAGATCCTGGTGCCGTGCGGCAGGTGCCGGCAGCTGCTGTACGAGTTCGGCGGCCCCGAGCTCGTCCTGGAGACGCCGGACGGGCTGCGCACGCTCGACGAGATGCTGCCGCAGGCATTCGGCCCGAACCATCTGAAGTAGAACTCCGGTGGCCCTCCCGCACGTCGGGAGGGCCACCCCCGTTTCCACCCTCTATGCGCGTAGAGTCATTCGGGACTCCTGCGTACGCACCGGCCGGAAGGAATTCCAGGACATGGACGCCATCTCCGTCATCCGCACCAAGCGGGACCGAGGCGAGCTGACCCCCGAGCAGATCGACTGGGTCATCGACGCGTACACCCGCGGCGAGGTCGCCGACGAGCAGATGTCCGCGCTGGCCATGGCGATCCTGCTGAACGGCATGAACCGCACGGAGATCGCCCGCTGGACCGCCGCGATGATCGCCTCCGGCGAGCGGATGGACTTCGCGTCGCTCTCCCGCCCCACCACCGACAAGCACTCCACCGGCGGCGTCGGCGACAAGATCACCCTGCCGCTCGCCCCGCTGGTCGCCGCCTGCGGCGCCGCCGTGCCGCAGCTCAGCGGCCGGGGCCTCGGCCACACCGGCGGCACCCTCGACAAGCTGGAGTCCATCCCCGGCTGGCGGGCACACATCTCCAACGAGGAGATGCTCAGCGTCCTGGACACCACCGGCGCCGTGATCTGTGCCGCCGGTGACGGGCTCGCCCCCGCCGACAAGAAGCTGTACGCGCTGCGCGACGTCACCGGCACCGTCGAGGCGATCCCGCTGATCGCCAGCTCCATCATGTCCAAGAAGATCGCCGAGGGCACCGGCGCGCTCGTCCTGGACGTCAAGGTCGGCTCCGGCGCCTTCATGAAGACCATCGAGGACGCCCGCGAGCTGGCCTCCACCATGGTCGCGCTGGGCACCGACAGCGGAGTGCGCACGGTCGCCCTGCTCACCGACATGGCCACCCCGCTCGGCCTCACCGCGGGCAACGCCCTGGAGGTCCGTGAATCGGTCGAGGTGCTGGCCGGCGGCGGCCCCAGGGACGTCGTCGACCTCACCCTCGCCCTGGCCCGCGAGATGCTGGACGCGGCCGGTCTCAAGGACGCCGACCCGGAGAAGGCCCTCGCCGACGGCTCCGCGATGGACGTCTGGCGCCGGATGATCTCCGCCCAGGGCGGCGACGTGGACGCCCCGCTCCCGGTCGCCCGCGAACAGCACGTGGTCACGGCCCCCTCCAGCGGCGTACTGACCCGCCTGGACGCCTACGACATCGGCGTCGCCGCCTGGCGCCTCGGCGCGGGCCGGGCCCGCAAGGAGGACCCGGTCCAGGCCGGCGCGGGCGTCGAACTGCACGCCAAGCCGGGCGACACGGTCACGGCCGGCCAGCCCCTACTGACGCTGCACACCGACACCCCCGAGAAGTTCGACTACGCCCTGAAGGCCCTGCCCGACGCCTACGACATCGCCCCGGCGGGCACGTCGTTCACCGCCACCCCCGTGGTGCGGGAACGTATCGCCTGACCTGCGGTTTTCTCGTACGGGTGAACGGGACCGGCGGACCGCCGCCGGTCCCGTTCGGCATGCTGGACTCGGTGACGCACCGAGGTGACGCACCGATACGAGGAGACCGCCATGAGCGCACTCACCGTCGACCCCGCCCCCGGCCACGGCCAGGAGTGGGACGACCTCGTCCGGATCTGGGAGGAGACGGACGCGCCCGAGGGCTGCAAGGTGGAGATCATCGAGGGGATCGGCACCGTGGAGCCACCGCCGTCCAAGGACCACAACACCACTGCCGCGCTGTTGCAGCGCAGGCTCTACACCGTGATCCCGGAGGACTGGGGGATCTACCGGACCCTCGGCGTCTCCGTACCGGGGCGGGCCGGGCTCTACATCCCCGATCTCGTCGTCGTGCCCCGTGCGGTGGCGACCGGACCGGGCAACCGCATCCCGGCCGAAGAGGCCCGGCTCGTCGTCGAGATCACCTCGCAGGCCAACGCCAACCACGACCGCATCGGCAAGGTGCACGGCTACGCGAAGGCCGGAGTCGAGCTGTTCCTGCTGCTCGACCCGTGGCACTCGGGCCGCCCCACCGCCACGCTCTACGGGGAATCCGACGGCGGCACCTACCGGGTGCTGGACACGGTCGAGTACGGGGAGAAGCTGACGCTGCCCGAGCCGTTCGGGCTGGTCCTGGACACCGGGGTGTTTCCGGTGAGTTGAGACGGGAGCGGCCCGCCGGGACGGAGGGAACCTCCCCGGCGGGCCGCTGTCACGCGGTCGGTGCGCCTACCGGCTCACCGACGTGCCGTTCACTTGCCGAAGTACGCGTTGTAGATCGACACCGACGACTTGTTGCCCTGCTTGTCCGTGACGTTCGCCCGGTAGGAGATGGACTTCCCCTTGGCCGGGTTCTTCACGGAGAGCTTGCCCGCCTTGACCGCGGACTTCTTCCAGGTCTTGCCGGCGTCGTAACTGACGTACACCGTCAGCGACTTGAGGTTCTTGCCGGCGGCGGCACCCTGCACGGTCACGGGCACGGAGGCGGTCCGGCCGGCCGTGACCCTGCTGTCGAGGGTGACGTTGGGCGTGAACCGCACCGTGGAGACCGGGAGCATGGCCGGGGCGGTGGTGTGCTTGGAGCGGAAGGTCCAGCTCGCGTCGATCCGGGTGGAGACCGGGGAGAGCTTGGTGCTGCGCCGCACCGAGGTCGTCAGCCGGTAGTCGGCGGCGCCGGACGGCACGGCCATCGGGACCGCGCCCGACAGCGGGTCCTCGTTCTGCACGAGCTTCTTGCCGTTGCGGTACAGGACGGTCTTGACCGAACTGTACGCGGAGTCACCGGTGTTGCCGCGTCCGTCGGCCACCAGCGGCAGCACGCCGACGATGTTGTCACCGTCGCGCAGGACACCGAGACGGGAGGTGACCGCGGGGCCGAACACCGCGGTGTTGACCTTCTTCGTGTAGGACTTGCCGGCCTTCAGGGACTGCGGGGCGATGGAGTACAGCGCCTCGGTCACCGGGTAGCCGTCCTCGTCGACCGGGCCGTCCTGGCTGAAGTCGAAGCTCCACCGCACCTTGTCGGCGGTGGAGACATAGGCGGTGACAGCGCCGGGGATCTTGTGCGGGGACCAGGCCGACCAGCCGCCGTCCGCGCCGGGCAGCATGCCCGACGGGGCGACCTCACCGGTCTTGCCCTTGGCGGGCGAGCCGAGGGAGAGGCTGACCTTGGCCAGCTGGCCGGTGGTGTACTTCCGCTCGTAGCCGGTGGCCGCCCCGGTCACCGGACCGCCGGTCGCGATGTCGTACCGGGTCGAGGTGCCCTTGATCCAGCTGCCGACCCAGTTCTGGGAGAGCGAGCCGTCGGTGACCTTCGGGCCGAAGTGCGCGGTGCGGAAGTTCTTGTACGAGTCGAGGAGCCAGCCGTACCCGTAGGGGTTGTCCTCGGAGGCGTACTGGAGCTCGGTCGTGGCCATCAGGGGTGTTGTGCCGGCGGCGGGCAGGGTGAACTTCACCGGCTTCGCCTTGCGCGCGTCCAGCGTCAGGCTGAGGTTCTTGTCGATGTCCAGCTTCGGCCGGGACAGCCAGTCGGTGCCCTTGGCGTAGTCCTCGGGGTCGACGGTGACGCCCGTGTTGAGCGTGTAACCGCCGGCGGGGACGCGGACCTTCGCCGTGCCGCCGGTGCTCGTCGGCGAGAGCCACTGGCCGACCGCCGAGCCCGTGAGCCCGTAGAGGTTGGAATCGACGAACTCGGCCGGCTTGCCGTCCCGTCCGATGGTCTTGACGGTGAGGTCGTACGACTCGATCTCGCGGTCGACCGCGGCCGCCGTGCGGACGCTCTGGCCGCCGCCGGTCCCGACGACGTACGCGGAGTAGATGCCGTCGGCCGTGCCACCGAGCCTGGTGTTCACGGTCAGCGGTACTTGCGCGGTGCCGCCCGCCGGGACGGTCACCTTGTCGGCCCCGAGGGTGAAGAAACCGGCCGGGGCGGGCTTGCCCTTCGGGCCGGTGGCCGTGACCGCGAGGTCGAGGGTGACATCGGTCGTGCCCAGGTTGCGGTACGTCACCTTCTTGGTGACCGGGGTGTCGTCGGTGTGCGGCCACTGCTGCAGCCCGAAGCCCACCGAGACCGGCTCGGCGACGACGGTCTGCGCGATCGCCCGGTCCACCGCGATCCGTCCCGTGCCCTGCTCGAACGGGGTGTACGCGCCCGGCTTGGTCGAGGCCGCCAGCGCCCCCTTGAGCTCGGCGTACTTCCACTCGGGGTGCTGCTGCTTGAGGAGCGCCGCGGCGCCCGCGACGTGCGGGGTCGCCATCGACGTACCGGAGATCGTCAGGTAGCCCGGCGGGTTCTGGCCGACCTCCTGGTCGATGGCGGAACCGGGGGCGGCCGCCGCCGTGATGTCCACGCCGGGGGCGGTGACATCGGGCTTGATCGCGCTGTCGCCGATGCGCGGGCCACGGCTGGAGAATTCGGCCAGCTCGTCCTTGTCGTCGACGGCGCCGACGGTCAGCGCGGCGTCCGCGCTGCCGGGGGAGCCGACGGTGCCGGAGCCGGGGCCCTCGTTGCCCGCCGCGATGGCGAACAGGACGCCCTTGTCGGCCGACAGCTTGTTGACCGCCGCTTCGAGCGGGTCCACCTCGGGGGTGTCGCTGCCGCCGAGGCTCAGGTTGACGATGTCGGCACCCTGCGCGACCGCCCACTCCATGCCGGCCAGGATGCCGGAGTCGTCGCCGAAACCGTCGTCGTCGAGCACCTTGCCTTCCAGCAGCTTGGCGTCCGGGGCCACGCCCTTGAACTTGCCGCCCGACTTGGCTCCGGTGCCGGCCGCGATCGACGAGACATGGGTGCCGTGACCGACCCGGTCCTTGACGTCGGGCGAGGCGGTGAAGTTCTTGCTGCCGAGGATCTGGCCCTTGAGGTCGGGGTGGGTGGCGTCCACACCGGTGTCCAGGACGGCGATCTTGACGCCCTTGCCGGTGTAGCCGGCCTTCCAGGCGGCCGGGGTACCGATCTGCGGGACGCTCTTGTCGAGGCTCGCCCGGCGCACGCCGTCCAGCCAGACCCGGTCGATCCCGGCGGCGGTGGTGCGCTGGGCGCTGTGCGCCGCCTTGCTGGTGAGCGCCTGCCAGATGTCCCGGGCGTCGCGCTGCGGGGTGATCACCGACTCGGCGTTCAGCGTCTTCAGGGTCCGGGCGACCCGGGTGGAACCGGCCTCGCGGACCTCGGCCTTCGCGGCGCCGGCCTGCGCGCCCCGGTAGGAGACGATCAGCTTCAGGCCCGACTTCTGGGCCCGGCGGTTCTCCGCACGGTTCAGCTCGGTGACGTCGAACAGCCGGCGGTCCAGCTTCCCCGAGTTGATCAGCCGGCTCGCGTCGGCGGGGACGAGCAGGGTGTGGCCGTCGTGTATCTGGCGCTGCACGGGTATGTGCTCGCGGCCCTCGGCGGCCCGGAAACCCGTCACCCGGCCCTTGGCGTCCATGGTGACCAGGTCACCGGTGATCAGCGTCAGCCGGTTCTGGGCCGGGGGCCACTGGGTCCTGGCCCCGGTGCCGGACGGCTGGGCGGTGTCGGGCTGTGCGACGGCCGGGGTGGTCATCCCGGCCGCGAGTGCCACGGCGGCTGCCGCGGCGACGGTCGAAACACACGCGTTTCTCACGTGTTTGCGCAACTCTCCCCCTGGAGAATCGGGCGGCCCTCGAAGGACCGCTGGTCAGTCGGTGCGGCGGGGACGCCGCACCGGCCGGTTCATGTACCTAGAGGGGGAATCGAATGACCGGGTTCACAGGAGCCGCACAAATAACGGGAGTTGACGCAAGGTCATCGGTCCGGGCCGTCCGGAACCGCACGGGGTGCCGGTGTCCTGCGGCCTCCGGGGGAAGCGCGGAACCGGGCAGCGATGAGTTTCGGCCGCCGGACCGGTCTCCCTGATGTGGAAGCCATGACCCCGATCGTTCTCGTCGTCACCGGCCGCGTCACCAGGGACGTGGTACCGGGACTCTGCGCCGAGCTGGAGACGCTGCTGTACGGCCCCGACGGCACCGCCCGTGACCCGGGCGCCGGGGTGGACTGCGACGTGGGCGGGGTCGTACGCGCGGACCTGGCCCTGGTCGAGGCGGTGGCGCGGCTGGGGCTCGTCGCACGCCGGGCGGGCGGCCGGAGACTGCGGCTGCGCAATGTGCCACCCGAGCTGCGGAGCCTGCTGGATCTGGTGGGGCTGGCCGATGTGGTGGACCTGGGGTACGGGACGGGGGAGGACGTAGAGGGCGGGGCCGGTACCGCGCCGGTGCCGGAACGGCGGCCGGGCCCGGCCCCGGGGTGACCGAAGGCGCAGACCGGGGGAAGCCCCCGAGCCTCACGGCCCGCTTCGCCCCGGCTCTCCACCGGGACCGGTGGGCCGGGCCGCCCCGGGCGCCGGACCGTCGGTGGCGGAGGGCTCGCCCATCCACTGGCTGAGCACCCAGCCACCGGCCGCCAGTACCACCCAGCCGGCCACCAGCCCGTTCCGTACGCCGCGCCTCACGTCCGGTCTCACACCGCCGATTCGTCCACCGTCGAATCGTCGTCGAGACGGTCCGGCAGGCCGAAGAGCGGGAACCAGCGCGGCGTGTCCAGGAAGCAGTGCATCCCGGTTATGACCCCGTCCGAGATGTCGATGACCTGCACCGCCCACGGCACGAACCCGGGCCCGTCCGGATTCGGCTTGTAGTGCGCGAACGCCGGGGTGCCGTTCGCCGACGTGGCCACCAGGCGGGAGCCCGCGCAGCCCGCGCCGATGGAGAGCATGAAGCCGGTGATGTCGTCGTGCCCCTGGAGCCAGAGGTCGAACGGCGGCATGGTCATCACGGCGTCCTCATGGAGCAGCGCGGTCAGCGCCGCCATGTCGTAGCCCTCGAAGGCCGCCACGTACCGCTCAAGAAGCTTGCGCTGCTCCTCGTCGAGCGGATTCGCGGCGTCGGCGGGCCTGCCCTCGTGCTCGGTGAGGGTGGCCCGGGCCCGCTGGAGGGCGCTGTTGACCGAGGCGACCGAGGTGTCGAGCAGCTCGGCGACCTCGCTCGCCTTCCAGGCCAGTACCTCGCGCAGGATCAGCACGGCGCGCTGCTTGGGCGGCAGATGCTGGAGCGCGGCGACGAACGCCAGGCGCACCGACTCCCGCGCCACGGCGGCCTCCGCCGGGTCGGCCACCGTCGGCAGGATGCGGCCGTCCGGCATCGGCTCCAGCCAGGTGTTCTCCGGCAGGGGGTTGAGCGCCGCCTGGGCGAGCGGGGTCGGGCCCGTCAGGTCGACCGGACGGGCCCGCTTGTTGCCCGCGTTCAGCATGTCCAGGCAGACGTTGGTGGCGATGCGGTACAACCAGGAACGCAGCGAGGAACGGCCCTCGAACTTGTCGAAGTTGCGCCAGGCACGCACCAGCGTGTCCTGTACCGCGTCCTCCGCCTCGAAGGCCGAGCCGAGCATCCGGTAGCAGTAACCGGTCAGCTCGACCCGGTGTCCCTCCAGACGGCTGTCGATGTCCGTCGTCGCTGTCAGATCACCCATCGCTCCACCCCTGTTGCGCTGTGACACCGCTCACTTCGGCACTCCGGAAGCTACCGCAGGCCACTGACAACGGGGGCGGGAAGTGCCCAAGCCGCCCGGATTCCGGTCACGTTCCGGGCTTGCGCCCGTACACGTACACGTCGTCGCCGTTCTTCAGCAGATTCCAGTACGACTTGGCGTCGGCGGTACGCATGTTGACGCAGCCGTGCGACCCCGGCGGGTTCCACATCTTCACGCCCACCGCGTGGAACGCCTGGCCCCCGTCGAAGAACTGGGAGTACGGCATCGACACGTGGTAGATCGACGAGACGTGGTTGATGTGCCGCCAGTAGATCTTCTTCGCCCCGGTGCGGGTCTCGTACTTGTCCCGCCCGGTCCGCACCGGCACGGGCCCGAACTTCAGCTTGCTGCCGTCCTGGATCCAGCTCAGCTGCCGGGTCAGGTCCACGCACGCGATGCGCCCCTTGTTGGTGGGGCACTTCTTGTCCTTGTTCGGGTTCTTGCCGGCCGCCTTCTGGGCGGTGAGCGTCTTCATCGTGCGCCAGGTGACCGGACCCGCGTACCCGATGGTGGGGGTGACCCCGTAGGTGCTCTGGAACGACCTGATCGCCTTGCAGTCGGCAGCCGACTGCTTGCCGTCCACCGGCCGCTTCAGATACTTCTCGACCTGCTTCTGGTACGGCCCGGTGGACGTCGTGCAGGACGCCGCCTGCGCCGACCCGCCGGTGGCCAGCACCAGCGCCGGTACCGCGGTCAGCCCCGCGACCGACATCGCGAGCCCGCGCCGCAGCCGTGCTCCCCGTATGTTCCCCGCGACTCTCATGTACGCCAACTCCCCTTCGCGCGCCCTGAGGTGTTTCCGCCTGCTAGACGCGCGTCGGGGAGTGGATGGTTGTGCGCCGTATGTCTCAGTTCTGTACGGAGGCCATGCCCCGGTGCTGTACGGACACCACCGGCACCTGCCGGCGCCGCTCGGCGCGGGCGGCCCGCGTCCCGTACAGCGTGATCGAGACGACGCCGAGGACCGCGAGCAGTCCCAGCGAGACGGTGCCGGCCCAGCCCCCGGCGTGGAAGGCGACCGCGCCCAGCGTGCCGCCCGCGCTGGAGCCCAGGTAGTACGCGGACTGGTAGAGCGCCGACGCCTGGGCGCGGCCCTTCGTCGCGGTACGGCTCACGGACGAGGAGGCGACCGCGTGCCCGGCGAAGAAGCCCGCCGTGATCAGGACCAGACCGAGGAGTACGGCGGCCAGCTGGTCGGCCAGCGAGAGCAGCAGACCGGCGGCCGTGGTGGAGACGGCGAGGTACAGCGCGCCCCGGCGCCCCAGCCGGGCGACGAGCTTCCCCGCCGCCGCGGAGGAGACCGTACCGACCAGATAGACGAGGAAGATCGAACCGACGACGCCCTGCGGGAGGTTGAACGGCGCCTCGACGAGCCGGTAGCCGATCACCGTGTAGACCGCGCCGAACACCGTCATGAACAGCGCGCCGATCGCGTACAGCCTGCGCAGCAGCGGATCGGCGAGGTGCCCGCCGACGGTCTTCGCGAGGGCCTTCGGGTTGAGCGTCCCCGGGGTGAAGTTCCGTGCCCGGGGGATCATGAGGTGGAAGACCACCGCACAGGCCACGGCCAGCAGGCCGACCGCGCCGAGCGCCGCGCGCCAGCCCCAGAGCTGGGCGATCCAGCCGGTGAGGATGCGGCCGCTCATGCCACCGATGCTGTTGCCGGCCACGAACAGTCCGATCGCCGCGACCAGCGCCTTCGGCCGCACCTCCTCGGCCAGGTACGCCATCGCGGAGGCGGGCAGACCGGCGAGCGCGGCGCCCTGGACGGCGCGCAGTGCGATCAGCCAGCCGAGCGAGGGCGCGAACGGGACGAGCAGCCCGACCATCACCGCGACCACCAGCGAGGCGGTCATCATCTGCCGCCGCCCGAACCGCTCGGACAGCGCGCTCATCGGCAGCACGCACAGCGCCAGTGCGCCCGTCGCGGCGGACACCGTCCAGCTCGCCTGCCCGGCCGTGGCGCCGAAGGAGGCGGAGACGGCGGGCAGCAGGGCCTGGGTGGAGTAGAGAAGTGCGAACGTCGCGACACCCGCGGCGAAGAGCGCGAAGCTCATCCGGCGGTAGCCGGGGCGGCCCGGTTCGAGCCGCTCAGGAGCAGCGGCGGCCGGGGCGGTGGGGGCGGCGACGGGGGACGGCTGGGACGAGGCGGCCACGGCGAGCGTGGACGCCCCGGTACTGGCAGGAGGCATGCTTCGAACGTAGGCTCTCCGGTTTCATGCGTCCAATGCACGAAGTCGCGATAATCAATCCCATGGCGCATGAACGCAGCTCACAGCCCCGGCTGTCACCCAGTAGTTACGAAGAAGACATTCGCGCCGTGCTGGCGCCGCGACTGGCCCACTTCGAGGCGGTGGCCCGCCACGAGCACGTCACGCGTGCCGCGCAGGAGCTCGGCGTACCGCAGTCGACGCTGTCGCGGGCGATGGTCAGGCTCGAACAGGACCTGGGTGTCGCGCTGTTCGCCCGCAAGGGCCGTACCGTCTCGCTCACCCCGGCGGGCCGCACCTTCCTGGGCTCAGCCGAGCGGGCCCTCGCCGAGGTCGAGAAGGCCGCCGAATCGGTACAGGCCGACGCCGACCCGGCCACCGGCAAGGTCGCCTTCGGCTTCCTCCACACCATGGGCTCGGAAACCGTCCCCGCCCTGCTGCGCGCCTTCCGCGCCGACCATCCCCGGGTCCGCTTCCAGCTCGTGCAGAACTACGGCGAGGCGATGATCGAACGCCTCCGGGCCGGCGGCCTCGACCTCTGCCTCACCTCACCGGTCCCCGACGCCCCCGACCTCGTCGCCCGCCGCCTGGACGAACAGCGCCTGCGCCTCGTCGTCCCCGAGGACCACCGCCTCGCCACCCGCCGCCGCATCCGCCTCGCGGAGGCCGCCGACGAAAAGTTCGTCACCCTCGAACCGGGCTACGGCCTGCGGCGGATCACCGACGACCTGTGCGCCGAGGCGGGCTTCACACCCAGGGTCGCCTTCGAGGGCGAGGAGGCGGAGACCCTGCGCGGCCTGGTCGCGGCCGGCCTCGGCGTGGCCCTGCTCCCACCGCCCGCGGTGGCCCGCCCCGGCGTCGTGGAACTGACGGTCACGGCCCCCAGGGCGGCCCGCGAGATCGGCGTCGCCTGGCTGGACGGCCACCCCGACACCCCACCGGTCGCCGCCTTCAAACGCTTCCTGCTCTCCCGCCGGGGCCACCTGCTGCCGGACTGACCGGGCTCCCTTCGCCGCGGCCCTCCGACGCGTCGAGCTTGCGGCGCAGCACCGCCCGCGACCGCTCGCGCGGCCGGCACTCCGGTGAGCGTGGTGGGTGGGCGCGGAGGTCGGGGCGGGCGCCGGACATCGAGTCGCCGGGCGCGCCGGTCACGGCCTCGCCGAGGATGACGCGGCCGCAGTCGACACAGACGCTCACGAGCGGGCCTCCCGCCAGGCACGGCGCAACCGGGCTGCCGGTGCGCAGGCCGCGCCGGCGCGGCAGGTGGCGCAGGCTGTGGTGTGGCCCAGGAGCAGGCGGTATGCGGCATCGGCCGGCTGCGGTTTCGTCAGGGTGATCACTGTTCTTGGCCTTTCCGGCAGGAGGGGCAGCAGCGGGGAAACCACAGGGCCGAGGTGCCGTGGGCATCGACGTGACGGGGGCCGAGATCATGTGCCGTGCCGTTGGCCAGTGCGACGGAACACCAGACGCAGTGCACGCCGCGCTGCTGCGCGCCGGACAACGTCGCGGGATCTGGCAGATCGGTCTCAGCAGTGGGCACAGGGGTGGTCACGAGCTCTCCTCTGCCTGCGTGTTGCGGACAGACAGAGCATGGGCCTCGCGAAGAGGCGCAACCGCTACTGCTTGTAGCAGCCGGTCAGACTGCACCGACCCAGTGCGCGAAGTGCGACAGGCTCTCGGCGTCGGCGCGGCGGAAGCGTCGCAGACCATGCATGACCTCGCGGGCCCACGGATGCTCGCGGGTGTGCTGAGGAGCCGCCGCGCGGGCCGCCTTGAGGCTTTCGAACGCGTCGGCCCGCAGGCCGGCCCATTCCTGTGCTCGGGCCAGTTCGATGTAGAAACCGCTGCGTCGTTCTGCGGGCAGAGAGGCGGCCGGCTTCCATTCCGTCGCGACGCGCAGGGCACGGTCGACGTGATCCCGGCCGAGGCTGACGGCGACGGACAGTTCGTGGACGCGGACCGAATCCGGGCCGAACGCGGTGCCCAGGCAGACAACCTCGCGCGCGACTTGATCGCCGAGCCGCCGAGCGTGCTTCAAGTGGATGTCCGCGGTGTCCGAGTCCTCACATCGTCCGGCGACGACGGCGGCACGCATATGGAGTGCGCCGCGGGCCGCTGCCGTCGGGCGGGACAACGGTGGGGGAGCAGCATCGATCGCTTGCTCCAGCTCCGCGAGTCCGACGGCATGCGCTCGGGCCGCGAGGAAGACTTCCGTTCGTACGTACGCCGTGGCGGCCTGGACGAGGGGATCCCCGGTACGGTCCGCTGCCCACCGCATCAGATCGATCAGCCGTGCGGAGAGGTCGTGCGCCCCGTACTTGAAGGCGATCGCGTCGGCGGCACGGGCTGCGGCGGCCAGTATCCGGGTGGCGGCCTGCTGTTCGGCGCCGCATGCGGTGTGGGCATGGCGGATGGCGTCGCGGAGGAGACCCGGCACCGCCTCCGCGATCCGCCCGTACTGGGCGCCGAGCCGCCAGTCCACCACTGTGCCGACCGCTTCTGTGAGTTCGCTCGCTGTCCGCCTCGGGGGGCCTTGCGGAATCTCGTACCCGGTGATCACTGCGGAGAGCTCCGGGAGAGCCCTGTGGACCCGGCGCTCGGTTCCGACGTGCCCCGTGCGCAGTTGCGAGGCGTCGATCACGAGCACGGCGGCGATCGCTTCGAGCACCTCGTCGCTCGGTTGCCGCGCGCCGCGCTCGACGGCGCGGATCATGGCGTAGGAGACGTGCGATGCGGAAGCGAGCCGGGTCTGGGTGAGGCGCCGCGCACGTCGGCATGCGGAGATGCGCGCACCGACCTCGCGCGGGGAGTCGGCGGACATTCCCCGAATGTACCCGCACGGTGACGGAACGGGTACGGAACCGGTCACTCGTCGACCACGGGGATCAGGTCCATGAGGGACCCGATCACCCAGTCCGCGGTCTCCTGCACCTGGGGATCGTCCGCCCACAGGTGCCCCCAGGGGCCGCGGCGAAGGTGTGCCGTACGAAGCCCGGCCCGCGCTGCCGGGAATGTGTCGTTCATCGGATGGTCACCGACGTAGACAGTGTCCCGTGCCGGGGCACGGGAGGCGTCGAGAACGCGCGCGAAGAACTCATCGGAAGGTTTCGCGCAGCCCCATTCCCCGGATGTCGCGATGAAGTCGGCCGGCAGATCCATGCCCCGGAGCAGCTCTCCGGCGCGCGTCGTCTGGTTGCCTGCAATGACAACTCGGACTCCCCGCTCCCGCAGCGCGGTGAGCGCGGCCCGCACGTCTGCGTACAGGTCGGACTCATCAAGGCGCTCGCCGAGCCCGGCGGCCTCGCGGGCGGCGTACTCCGCCGCGATGTCGATGCCCGGCTTCAGGAGTCGCAGGGCTTCCGCGTTGTCGAGGCCCTGGGCGGTGACGGCGCCGACGAGCGCGGACAAGGTGTGTCCGGGGACGCCCAGCCAGTTCGCCCAGGACTCCCAGTAGCGGTCGTCCCGAACGAGGGTCTCACCGATGTCGAACACGATTGTCTTCACCCGGCGAGCCTACGGGCGGCAGTTGGAGGCGTGGACGCTGCCGGGCAACCGGAAACCGGCCCGCACCACCCGGCCGAAGCCGGGCAGGGACACCCCACGCACTGCTGCGGCCCCGGCAGGGACTGCCCGCACGCGCGGGGACCACATGACGCCACAGACACAGCCTGTCTCAACATGGGGACCATCCCCGCACGCGCGGGGACCACTTCCCGCGTCGGGCGGAGTAGAGAACGACCGCGGGTCCATCCCCGCACGCGCGGGGACCACCGACGCCGGCGCTGGGCACACGGCCACGCGGTGGGACCACCCCCGCACGCGCGGGGACCACACACCTTCCACCGGCTGTTCGACGGCCTCGTCGGGACCACCCCCGCACGCGCGGGGACCACCGAATCAGGGTCGCGGCGAGTTCAGGCAGTGCGGGACCATCCCCGCACGCGCGGGGACCACGAGCGGCCCGAGATCTTCAAGAGCGTTGCCGAGGGACCATCCCCGCACGCGCGGGGACCACCCCTGGCCTCGGCAAGATGGTCCCGCCCCGGGGGGACCACCCCCGCACGCGCGGGGACCACGCGACGGCCGGGGTTCTGCTACTTCGCTGCCGGGGGCCACCCCCGCACGCGCGGGGACCACCCGGCCGCTGTTACTGCGGCTCCCGCACCGAAGGGACCACCCCCGCACGCGCGGGGACCACATGGTCGACCTGTGGCTGATGGCCGGCGGCCTGGGACCACCCCCGCACGCGCGGGGACCACGCGGAGAGGCGGGGGTAGTCGGTTCGGCCGTGTGGACCACCCCCGCACGCGCGGGGACCACAGTTCGTGACCTGCGACTTTATCGGGAGAAGGTGCTGTTTTTCTTCACTTTCATTGAATCCGGCATACCCGGCAAAACTTTCATAGCTCCCCGCTGCCCCGCCCCCAAGCGGCCCGCCGCCCTCAACCGCCCGGTCACCCCCGCAGCGACTTCCCGAACCCCGCCGCCAGCGGCATCCGCAGCCCCAGCGGCGGCGGGGCCGCCAGTGCGTCGGCGACCGGGCGGGCGTACGCCCGGCCGAACAGCGAACCGCACACGAAGTCCGCGGCCAGGGCCGTCACCTCGGCCCGGTGCTGGCGCAGTGCGTGGCCGTCCGAGTGGACCTCGAAGCGGCAGGTGTCGCGGTTGGTCTTCTTGGCCCGCTCGGCCAGCCGGAAGGACAGCTCCGGGTCGGCGCGGGCGTCGTTGGTGCCGTGGACGAGCAGCACCTGACGGCCTAGCAGGTGCTTCACCGGCTCCGGTCCGTCGGCCCCATCCGCTCCGTCGGGCCCATCCGCGCCGGACGCCCCGGAAGCCCCGGTCTCGGGCAGCCAGGGGGCCATCGCCAGTACGGAGTCGACCGCGGCGTGGCCGCCGGCCCGGAGTGCGGCGCGGCCGCCCATGCCGTGACCGGCCAGGCAGACGGGGACGTCGCCGTATCGCCGTACGACCTCCTCCACCGCCCATTCGGCGTCTGCCGCCGGGTGGGCGTCGGTGGCGTTCCAGCCCCGGCAGCGGTAGCGCACCACATGCGCGGCGAGCCCGTCCTCCTGGCCGGCGCGGGCCAGGGCGCGGGCCAGTGGCAGCTGGAATGCGTACGAGAGGGGGGACGGGCGACGGTGCGAGTCGGGCTCGCCGTCCGGGAGCAGCAGTACGACGCCGCTGACCGCGGTTGGAGCTCCGGCCGTCCTGACGGCCCGTCCCAGCCTTGCGGCGGGCAGGGGGAGTGCGCGCTGTGCCATGACAGAACAGTGTCAGAAGGACAGGTGTACTCCACCCGTATTCGCGGTCACTGTTACGCATCGGCAAGCGACAATCTACGCGCGTAGGCGCTAGAGTGCGCAAATGATGAGCCCGACCCTTCATGTGCCCGGCCAGGATCAGATCCGGCGTGCCCCCAAGGTGCTTCTCCACGACCATCTCGACGGCGGCCTGCGCCCGGGAACGATCGTCGACCTCGCCCGCGAGAGCGGATACGAGGGACTTCCCGAGACCGAGCCCGACAAGCTCGGCATCTGGTTCCGCGAGGCGGCCGACTCCGGTTCGCTGGAGCGCTACCTGGAGACGTTCGCCCACACCTGCGCCGTCATGCAGACCCGCGAGGCGCTGGTCCGGGTGGCCGCCGAATGCGCCGAGGACCTGGCCGCGGACGGTGTCGTCTACGCCGAGGTGCGGTACGCCCCCGAGCAGCACCTGGAAGCCGGACTGACCCTCGAAGAGGTCGTCGAGGCGGTCAACGAGGGCTTCCGCGAGGGCGAGTCGCGGGCCCGCCGGGACGGGAACCGCATCCGCGTGGGCGCCCTCCTCACCGCGATGCGGCACGCGGCCCGCTCCCTGGAGATCGCCGAACTCGCCAACCGCTACCGTGACCAGGGCGTGGCCGGCTTCGACATCGCGGGCGCGGAGGCGGGCTTCCCGCCCACCCGGCACCTCGACGCCTTCGAGTACCTCAAGCGCGAGAACAACCACTTCACCATCCACGCGGGCGAGGCCTTCGGCCTGCCGTCGATCTGGCAGGCGCTCCAGTGGTGCGGTGCCGACCGGCTCGGGCACGGGGTCCGCATCATCGACGACATCGAGGTCACCGACGACGGCGTGAAGCTCGGCCGCCTCGCCTCCTACGTACGGGACAAGCGCATCCCGCTGGAGCTGTGCCCGACCTCCAACCTCCAGACCGGCGCCGCCGCCTCGTACGCCGAGCACCCCATCGGGCTGCTGCGGAAGCTGCATTTCCGGGCCACCGTGAACACGGACAACCGGCTGATGAGCGGTACGAGCATGAGCCGCGAATTCGAGAAGCTGACCGAGACATTCGGATACACGCTCGACGACATGCAGTGGTTCACCGTCAATGCGATGAAGTCGGCATTCATTCCTTTTGATGAGCGTCTGGCGATGATCAACGATGTGATCAAGCCCGGGTACGCCGAGCTGAAGTCGGAGTGGCTCTTCGAGCAGACCGCTGCGACCAGCGTTTCTTCCACTTCCGTGGGCTGATCCCGGCTTCGCGGAAAACGGCCGGGACGCCGAATTCCCGGCCGTTTTCTGTGTGTCGGCGTGTTTGCGGGAAGGGGGTCGGGCTGGCTACTTTTCGGAGCCCCCACGTCCCTCTCCCCAAGGATGAATTTCACATGAAGCAGTCTGCTGTCAGGACTCTCGGCGTCGCCGCTCTCGGTGCCGCCTTCGCCGCCGCCGCCGCGGGCACCGCCTCCGCCGCGGTGCTGCCGACCGACGCCGCGACCACCGCTCTGCCGGTCGCGAGCGCGGCACTGGGAACGGCGACCCAGAGCCTGCCGGTACAGGAGACGGCCACCAAGCTGCTCGGCACCGACCAGCAGAAGCTCGTCGGCCAGGCCACCACCCCGGTCAAGGGCCTGCTCGGCGGCATGCCCGCGGGCGGCCTGAAGACCAGCGGCCTGTCGACCAACGGTCTCCCGCTCGGCGGCTGATTCCCGTACACACGCCTGTGGGGCGGACACCCGGACCGGGTGTCCGCCCCACAGGCGTGTGCGTACCGGGGTCACCAGGCGGTGGCCGACGACGTCTTCTCGTTCTCGGACGGGAACAGCAGCCACAGCGCCAGGTAGAGCAGGCACTGCGGCCCCGGCAGCAGGCAGGAGACCAGGAAGATGACGCGCATGGTCCCCGCGGAGGTGCCGAAGCGCCGTGCCAGCGCTGCGCACACTCCGCCGATCATGCGTCCGTCACGGGGGCGGGCAAGTGCGGCCATGGTGGGCTCCTTCGCGAACCGTTGCTGAGGGAGCAGCTCCGTCGTGCTCCCGATGTCTCCATGGTGGCCCGGCGAAGGGGGGCAAAGCGTCGCTCTACGGTGCGATCCCGACCCTGGGAATCGTCGGGGTCGAACCCTGGACCGCCTCGTCCCTCGGGTGGGGGGCGACCCCGACCCGCTCCTGCTTCCGGCGGCGCAGCCGCGCCCGGCACATCGGCACCACGAGCAGATGGGCGATGGCCACACCGGTCGTGTTGAGCAGCAGCGAATCGACATCGACGACCTGACCGGGCACGCCGGTCTGGGCCAGTTCGATGCTCGTCGAGATCAGCGCACCCGCCGCGACGGTCCGGGCCAGCGAGGCCCACGGGGAGACGGAGAGCCGGCCCCCGGCCATCGGCAGCAGCACGCCCAGCGGGGCGAGCAGCAGCAGCCCCTCACCGATCCGGCGGGCCGCCTCGACCGGGCCGAGGGACAGATCCGCTCTTATACCGGCGAAGGGACGGAGATTCGAGGCGCCCATCCACGGCACATCGAGCGGGCGCAGGGTCAGCCACCCGACAAGCAGCAGATGCGCGAGGAGCAGAGAGACCCCGGCCGCGCGGAAGCGGATGACGGCTGTACCGTCCGAACCTTGACGCACGCCACCCAAGACGCGACGAACGGCAGGATCGGTTCCGCCGCCCCGAAATCCGACTTCTCCGGCGCCGCCGGCCGCTCACCGGGGCGTTCGGTGTCACCAGCCTCCGCACTGTCCGCCGCCGAGCCGCTCACCGGGCAGTTCAGATCCCCGCACCGACCGCCGGCGTCGGTACCGCCTTGGGTCGCGCCTTCATCTCCGAGGTGCACAGGTACCCGTGCGGCGGGTAGTTCCCGGGCCCGCCCAGTACCACCGTGCCCTCCGGGGCGAGCGAGTCGCTCTCCGCGTACGTGCAGACGATCTGCGCCAGCGCCTCGGACCGCAGGTCCTCCGGCTGCTCGCTGAGCCGCAGCGTGCCCGCCCGGTCGCCGCTGCGGGCCCCGCCGACCCGCAGGGTCTTCGGCACGGTCGTGGAGTACCCGGCCTGCCGCTCCGCGGCGGGCGGCTTCAGCAGCAGCTCGTTCAGGAGCGCCTGCGCGACCCGGACCCGGTCGGTGCCGTTCTCGTCGATCTGCACCGTGCGGTCCACCGTGACCAGCTGCGAGGAGCAGACCAGATAGATCTGTACGGGGATGCCCCGGGCGGCCTGTGTCGTGACGTTCTCCGCCGACATCGTGCACGGCACCTGGGACGGGGCGGCACCGGCGTCCACCGGCACCGTGGTGGACCTGATCCCGCAGCCCGCGGCCAGCACGGCCGTGACCACGGCCCCGGCCAGTGCCACGGCCGTACGGCGCGCCCGGCGGTTGTCGCTGCCCATCACGTCGCGTCGCCCTCCTCGTCCCGGTCCCCGGCATCGTGCCCACCGCCGGAACGGGTGAGCTGCTCGGCGTCGCGCGGCAGCCGCAGCACGAACACCGCGCCGTCGCCGTCCGGCGAGTTCGCGGCCGTGATGTCACCGCCGTGGATGTGCGCGTTCTCCATGGCGATCGAAAGACCGAGACCGCTGCCCTCGGAACGCGGGCGTGAGGCGCTGGCCTTGTAGAACCGGTCGAAGACATGGGGCAGCACGTCCTCGGGGATACCGGGGCCGTGGTCCCGGACCTCGATGACCAGCTGGTCGCCCTCGGTCCGCACCGTGACCCGTACCGGCGAACCGCCGTGCTTGAGCGCGTTGCCGATCAGATTCGCCAGGATCACATCGAGCCGGCGCGGGTCCAGGCGGACCATCATGCCGCGCTCGGCGTCCAGATCCACCGCGTCCAGCCAGGCGCGGACGTCGATGCAGGCGGTGACCTGGTCGGCGACGTCCACGGTGTCGAGGACGAGCCGGGCCGTCCCCGCGTCGAAGCGGGTGACCTCCATCAGGTTCTCCACCAGGTCGTTGAGGCGCCGGGTCTCGCTCACCACCAGACGCACCGCGGGCGCGATCATCGGGTCGAGGCTGTCCGCCTCGTCCTCCAGTACCTCGGTGACGGCGGTCAGCGCGGTGAGCGGGGTGCGCAGTTCGTGCGACATGTCGGCGACGAACCGCCGGCTCGCCTCGTCCCGCGCGCTCATGTCCGCGACCCGCTTCTCCAGCGAACTCGCCGTCCGGTTGAACGTACGGGAGAGATCGGCCAGTTCGTCCGTGCCGGACACCACGAGCCGGGTGTCGAGCTTGCCCTCGCCCAGCTTGCGGGCGGCGTCGCCGAGCCGCTGCACGGGCCGCAGCACGGTCGTCGCGGCGGCCTGCGCGAGCAGCGCCGAACCGATCAGCGCGAGCCCGGTGGCGATGCCCAGGGACCAGGCCAGGGAGTTGAGGTCCTGCCGTTCCTGGTCGAGCGACTTCAGCATGTAGCCGGTCGGGCCGCCGCCGATGATCTTCGTACCGCCCACCAGGTACGGCGTGCCGCGGATGCTGGTCCGCTGCCAGAACAGGTGGTACTCGTACTTGTTGCCCGCCTCCACCGGCTGCCTCTTGTTGACCGCCTTCTGCAGCGACAGCGGCACGTTGTCGAGGGTGAAGGTGTCCAGGTCCGAGTTGCCGACGATCGGCTTGCCGGTGTCGCGCTCGTCGACCAGCAGCACGCTGTAGCCCGGCGAACTGCTCGCCATCTGCACCGCGGCGTTCTGCAGATCGTCCCTGGTGGGGTGGAGCGGCAGCGAGGCCGCCCGGCTCTGCATCTCCTGGCGGAAGTCCCCGAGCGCGGAGTCCTGGGTACGGGTCAGCACGGCCTCGCGGTTCAGCCAGTACGCGATCCCCGACGCGGACACCGCCGCGGTCAGCGCCACCAGCGCGAACACCACGACGAGCCGCAGCCGCAGACTGGTCCAGCGGAGTCCGGCGAGCAGGCTCCGTTTGACGGCATCGCTCACTGAGGCGAGTCCAGTCGGTAGCCCACACCCCGGACGGTACGGATCAGCGTCGGCGACGACGGCACGTCCTCCACCTTGGCCCGCAGCCGCTGCACACACGCGTCCACCAGCCGGGAGTCACCGAGGTAGTCGTGCTCCCAGACCAGCCGGAGCAGCTGCTGGCGCGACAGGGCCTGGCCCGGCCGGCGGCTCAGCTCCAGCAGGAGGCGCAGCTCGGTCGGCGTGAGCTGCAGATCCTCCCCGTTCTTGGTGACGGTCATGGCGGAACGGTCGATCACCACGCTCCCGAACGAGGCGGAGTCGGTGGACTCGCGCTCGCCCCGGCGCAGCACCGCGCGGATACGGGCGTCGAGCACCCGGCCCTGCACGGGTTTCACCACGTAGTCGTCGGCGCCGGACTCAAGCCCGACCACGACGTCGATGTCGTCGCTTCGCGCGGTCAGCAGAATGATCGGCAGCTGGTCGGTGCGCCGGATGCGCCGGCACACCTCGAAGCCGTCGATCCCGGGCAGCATCACATCCAGCACGACCAGGTCCGGCCGCTGCTCACGCAGCAGTTTCAGGCCGTCCTCTCCCGTCGCCGCGGTGGCCACACGGTGGCCCTGGCGTGACAGCGAGAGTTCGAGGGCCGTGCGGATGGCGTCGTCGTCCTCGATCAGCAACAGGAAAGGCACGCTGGTCATTCTGACCCATGGTGGTGCCCCAGTTCGACAGTTGGGGTCGACTCATACATCCCGCGCGCCTCAGGAGCACGCCCGGCAGGCCCTGTGACAGGCCTGTGACAGTCGGCGGACAGCGTCATGAAACTGCCCCGGCAAGCTCATTGGCACAAGGAACGGACGGACTCCACCGATGGGGGGCGCGAGATGAACGCAACTCACAGCACCACCGCAAGCGCAGTTGTCACGCGTCTCCACGACGTCGGCCGGAGTACCGAGAAGTCCGGCGTCGGAGGGAGTACTTCCCTGGCCGAGCGCAGCCGAGACCTCGGGGGAGGTCGGGGGTGCGTTCGTGGCGCCGGTCGTCAGCACCCGTCGTACATGACGGTCGTTGACGTGCCTGTGGGGGGCAACGGGGGAAACAACGGGGGCAGCGCGTACGGGGAGGTCACAGGGGAGCGGAAGGCCCCGGCGAAGACCGAGGACGCCGAAGCGGCGTTCACGGCCTACGTCCGGGAGCGCCGCGCCTCCCTGTACGCAACCGCCTACCACCTGACCGGCGACCGGTTCGAGGCCGAGGACCTGCTGCAGAGCGCCCTCTTCTCGACGTACCGGGCATGGGACCGGATCAGCGACAAGGCGGCGGTCGGCGGCTATCTGCGCCGCACCATGACGAACCTGCACATCAGCGCCTGGCGCAGGCGCAAGCTCAACGAGTACCCGACCGAGGAGCTGCCGGAGACGGCGGGCGACACGGACGCGATGCGCGGCACGGAGCTGCGCGCCGTGCTCTGGCAGGCGCTGGCGCGGCTGCCGGAACTCCAGCGCACGATGCTGGTCCTGCGTTACTACGAGGGCCGCACCGACCCGGAGATCGCGGCGATCCTCGACATCAGTGTCGGCACGGTGAAGTCCAGCATCTGGCGGTCGCTCCGCCGGCTGCGCGAGGACGAGGTCCTCAGCTTCGGCCGTGACGAGGAGGAGTCCTTCGGCGAGCTGGTGGCCTGAGGCGAGGGGGAACACGGGGGAGAACGGGGCCGCTGCTTCGGGGGAGGCGGCGGAGTACGGGGGAAGTGCTGCGGGGTCGGACGGGCCGGGGGGTCCTGTCCGGCCCCGTTCGCGTGCGTACGGGGAGGGCCGCTACGCCGAACCGCGTGCGGCGGCAGCCCGCCGGCAGCGTCCCGCCGCCGCGGCGGCCAGGCGGCCCAGGGCCTCCTCCTTGCCGCAGGGGTGGGCGCCCAGGGCCGTCTGGCGGGCCACGATCCGGCGTTCCGCGCGCATCAGCCGCCAGCCGCGCCGCAGCAGGAACGGCACCGACTTGCGGCCCTCGCGCAGGTCCCGGAGCAGGCGGCGGCGGAACGTCGTGGTCGGGCGGCCGCGCAGGCAGAGCGCGTCGGCCAGGACGCCGAGTTCCTGGCAGCGCTCGACTATGTCCGCCGCGAAGATCCCCTCGGCCACGAACAGCGGTGTGCGCTCGATGTGCAGGGCCTCCCGGTCGACCCGGGAACTGGTGGAGATGTCGTAGACCGGGACGTGGGTGCGCCCGGTGCGGCACAGCTCCATGATCGCGGTGACCGCGGCGTCGGCGTCCCAGGACTGTGCGGAGTCCCAGTCGATGTCCGTACTGCCGGGAACGAGCGGCAGCGTGGGGTCGTCGCCCTCCTTGTAGAAGTCGTCCAGGCGCAGCACCGGCAGGTCGGTGCGGGCGGCCAGGGAGGACTTGCCGGAGCCGGAAGGGCCCGCGAGCAGTACGACGCGGGTCGGGATCGGTTGGGAATTCACAGGACACGAGTGTGAGGCATTGACCCGCACAGGGGATCCCCCGGTGCCCCTGTTGGTATCGAGCATCACACCTCAACTACTCTACGCACTCAGATGATTACTCGATCGTCTCGATCAGGTGGGAATTCCATGGCACGTCATGCACTTTCCAAGTCCCGGCGCCGCGCACTGCTGCGAGCAGGTCTGACCGTCACCGCGGTGGGTGCCGCGCTCGGTGCGGGGGGTGCGGCGGCCCAGGCCGCGCCGCTGCCCCACGTGCCGGTCGTAGGTGCCGACACCGCACTCGGTGAGGCCGGTGACGCCGCCGGCGGTGCGGTGACCGGGTCGCTGGGTCACTCGCTCAGGGGCGGCATCGCCCCGGTGACGCATCTGCGGCTCGACCCGCTGGCCGGCACGGGCACGGACCCGCTGAACAACGCGGTGGGCACGCAGATCGCCGACTTCAAGCCGCTCTCCACGGCCGCCGTCACCGACCCGCTGACCAGCGGTGGCGCACTGAAGGACCTGCCGGTGGTCGGGCCGCTGGCGCAGACGCTGCACGGCGGCTGAGCAGCCGGGAACGGCCTGTCCCTCCGGGGTGCCGGAGGGACAGGCCGTTCCCGTGTGCGGGGAGCGGGTCAGTACGAGGAGCCCGAGACGCCGAGGGCGCCCGTCGGGTGCCAGACCGTCTTGGTCTCCAGGAAGGCCGTCAGGCGGCGGGTGCCCGGATCGGCCGTCCAGTCAGCGGCGCCGTCCGCGTCCACAGGCTGTGGACGCAGGACGCGCTTCAGGTTGTCGGCCGCCGCGATCTCCAGTTCCTTCGCCAGTGCGGCGTCGGCGCCCGTGAGGTCGATGGCGTTGACGTCCTGGTGGGAGGCGAGCGGCGTCGCGATCTCCGCCGTCCTGCCGGACAGGATGTTCACCACGCCGCCCGGCAGGTCGGAGGTGGCCAGCACCTCGCCCAGGGACAGGGCCGGGAGCGGGGAGCCCGCCGAGGCGACGACGACGGCCGTGTTGCCGGTCGCGATCACCGGGGCGATCACCGAGACCAGGCCCAGGAACGACGACTCCTGCGGGGCCAGGACCGTGACGACACCGGTCGGTTCGGGGGTGGACAGGTTGAAGAACGGGCCCGCGACCGGGTTCGCCCCGCCCACGACCTGGCCGATCTTGTCGGTCCAGCCCGCGTACCAGACCCAGCGGTCGATCGCCGCGTCCACGACGGCCGCCGCCTTGGACTTCGACAGGCCCTCCGCGTCCGCCACCTCCCGTACGAACTGGTCCTTGCGGCCCTCCAGCATCTCCGCGACGCGGTAGAGGACCTGGCCGCGGTTGTACGCCGTGGCGCCCGACCAGCCGCCGAACGCCTTGCGGGCGGCCACGACCGCGTCGCGCGCGTCCTTGCGGGAGGACTGGGGGGCGTTCGCCAGCCACTTGCCCTTCGAGTCCGTCACCTCGTACACCCGGCCGCTCTCGGAGCGGGGGAACTTGCCCCCGACGTACAGCTTGTAGGTCTTGAAGACGCTCAGACGGTTATCGGACATCGAGGTACGCCTCCAGGCCGTGACGGCCGCCTTCGCGGCCGAAGCCCGACTCCTTGTAGCCGCCGAAGGGCGAGGTCGGGTCGAACTTGTTGAACGTGTTGGCCCAGACGACGCCCGCCCGGAGCTTGTTCGCCACCGCGAGGATGCGGGAGCCCTTCTCCGTCCAGATGCCGGCCGAGAGGCCGTACTGGCTGTTGTTGGCCTTGGCGACCGCCTCGTCGGGCGTGCGGAAGGACAGCACCGACAGCACCGGGCCGAAGATCTCGTCGCGGGCGATGGTGTGTGCCTGGGTGACGTTGGTGAACAGCGTCGGCGCGAACCAGTATCCGGCGGAGGGGAGTTCGCAGGGGGCGCTCCAGCGCTCGGCGCCCTCCGCCTCGCCCGTCTCGGTGAGCGCGGTGATCCGGGCGAGCTGCTCCGCGGAGTTGATCGCGCCGATGTCGGTGTTCTTGTCCAGCGGGTCGCCCAGCCGGAGCGTGGTCAGCCGGCGCTTCAGCGCGTCCAGCAGCTCGTCCTGGACCGACTCCTGGACCAGGAGGCGCGAGCCCGCGCAGCAGACCTGGCCCTGGTTGAAGAAGATGCCGGTGACGATGCCCTCGACGGCCTGGTCGATCGGGGCGTCGTCGAAGACGATGTTGGCGCCCTTGCCGCCCAGTTCGAGGGTGACCTTCTTGCCGGTGCCGGCGACCTGGCGGGCGATGGCCTTGCCGACCGCGGTCGAGCCGGTGAACGCGACCTTGTTCACGTCCTCGTGCTCGACGAGGGCGGCGCCCGCGTCCCCGTACCCGGGAAGGATGTTCACGACACCCCTGGGCAGGCCCGCCTGGCGGCAGATGTCCGCGAAGAACAGCGCGGAGAGCGGCGTCGTCTCGGCGGGCTTGAGGACCACCGTGTTGCCGGTGGCGAGCGCCGGGGCGATCTTCCAGGCCAGCATCAGGAGCGGGAAGTTCCAGGGGATGACCTGGCCCGCGACGCCGAGGGGGGCCGGGTTCGGGCCGTAGCCCGCGTGGTCCAGCTTGTCGGCCCAGCCCGCGTAGTAGAAGAAGTGCGCGGCGACGAGGGGGAGATCGGCGTCCCTCGTCTCCCTGATCGGCTTGCCGTTGTCCAGGGTCTCCAGGACGGCGAGCTCGCGGCTGCGCTCCTGGATGATCCGGGCGATCCGGAAGAGGTACTTGGCGCGCTCGGAGCCGGGCAGCGCCGACCACTTCTCGAACGCCTTGCGGGCCGCCTTCACGGCCCGGTCGACGTCGGCCGCACCGGCCTGCGCGACCTCGGAGAGCACCTCCTCGGTGCTCGGCGAGACCGTCTTGAAGACCTTGCCGTCGGCCGCCTCGGTGAACTCGCCGTCGATGAACAGCCCGTACGAGGGCGCGATGTCGACGACCGCGCGCGACTCGGGGGCGGGGGCGTACTCGAATGCAGATGCCATGGGGATCAGTCCACCGTCACGTAATCGGGGCCGGAGTAACGGCCGGTGCTGAGCTTCTGGCGCTGCATCAGCAGGTCGTTCAGCAGGCTGGAGGCGCCGAACCGGAACCAGTGGTTGTCCAGCCAGTCCTCGCCCGCCGTCTCGTTCACCAGCACCAGGAACTTGATCGCGTCCTTGGAGGTGCGGATGCCGCCGGCCGGCTTCACGCCGATCTGTACGCCGGTCTGCGCGCGGAAGTCGCGTACGGCCTCCAGCATCAGCAGCGTGTTGGCGGGCGTGGCGTTCGTCCCGACCTTGCCGGTCGAGGTCTTGATGAAGTCGGCGCCCGCCAGCATGCCGAGCCAGGAGGCGCGGCGGATGTTGTCGTACGTGGACAGCTCGCCGGTCTCGAAGATCACCTTCAGCCGGGCGTCGGGACCGTCGGCCCGCGCGCACTCGGCCTTCACGGCGAGGATCTCCTCGTACACCTTCAGGTAGCGGCCGGAGAGGAAGGCGCCCCGGTCGATCACCATGTCGATCTCGTCGGCCCCGGCGGCCACGGCGTCGCGGACGTCCGCGAGCTTCACGTCGAGCGCGGCGCGGCCGGCCGGGAAGGCCGTCGCCACGGAGGCCACCTTCACGCCGGAGCCGGCCAGCGCGGCGACGGCGGTCGCCGCCATGTCGGGGTAGACGCAGACCGCCGCGGTGCGCGGGGTCGTGCGGTCGGTCGGGTCGGGATTGACGGCCTTGGCGGCGAGGGCCCGGACCTTGCCCGGGGTGTCCGCGCCTTCCAGCGTCGTCAGGTCGATCATCGAGATGGCCAGGTCGATGGCGTACGCCTTGGCCGTCGTCTTGATCGAACGGGTTCCGAGGGACGCGGCGCGCGCTTCGAGGCCGACGGCGTCGACGCCGGGCAGCCCGTACAGGAAGCGGCGCAGCGCACTGTCGGACGCGGTCGCGTCGGAGAATGCGGGAGCAGTGGTGGGCATGGTCACCAGGGGAGCATATCTACGCGCGTAGCGACCTGTACAGGGGGACCACCTCTCCGCGCGGGAGGCGGTACCGGGGCGGCCGCCCCGGCACCCCGCCGGGGCGTCAGGCAGAATCGGGCCCATGACGAGCCCCACACCACCCGCCGAGCCGGTCTACGCCGACCGGACCTTCCGCTCGCCCGCCGGGATGGTCGGGGGCGTCCTGCTGCTCCTGCTCATCTGCTGGATCGGCGGGGACGCAGCGTTCCGGGGCGAGGGCCGGGTGCCCTGGCTGGCGCTCGCCGGGATGCTCACGGCGGTGCCGATGGTCGTCGCGTTCACGCTGCGGCCGGTCGTGCTCGCCAACGACCACCGCATCAGGATCCGCAACCCGTTCCGGACGATCAGCCTGCCATGGACCGAGGTCTCGGACCTGCGGGCCGGGTATTCGTGCGAGCTGTTCACCGAGGGCGGCGACAAGTACCAGCTCTGGGCGGTGCCGGTGTCGCTGCGGCAGCGGAAGAAGGCGGCCCGGCAGCAGTCCCGGCGGTCGCTGGACGACCCGTACGACCGCACGTCCGTGCACGCCGACGTCCGTGACACCAAGGCCCGGATGGCGACGGCCGACCAGACCATGGCGGACCTGCGCGAACTGGCGGAGCGGGCGAAGACGGGCGGCGCGGCCGCCGGGGAGTCCGCGGAGTCGTCGGTGTCGGTGCGCTGGGCGTTCGAGGTGATCGCGCCGACGGTGGTGGGCGCGCTGCTGCTGGTGGTGCTGCTCGCGACCGGCTGAGGCCGTACACGGGTGAAGCCCTCACCGCGTTCGCCGGTGCGGGCTTCACCCGTGTCCGGGGCCTGCTCGACGCCGGCGCGGCCCCCGGCGGCGGTCGCGCCGCGCTCGTCGTGGACGTCCCGACGCCCGTCGTGGACGTCCCGCCGAAGGTCCGGCGCCCGTAGCCGTCCGTAGCCGTCCGTGGCTGTTCGTGGCCGCCGCGGCCGTGGTCCTCGGGCCGCCCGCAGGAGTCCTGGACGCGGGCGGCCGCGCGTGGGTGGGCCGGCCAGGACCGACCCGTCGGCCGAAGGAGTCCCGGACGCGGGCCGGCCGCGCGCGGGCAACCGGCCAGGACCGACCCATCGCCCGCAGGAGTCCCGGACGCGGGCGGCCGCGCCGACCCGCCGGGGCGTGGCGTCGTTGTTCGAGTCCGGGGGCCGGTGCGGCCCGACGCGCCGTCCGCCCTTGCGGCCGGCGGCGCGAGCCGTCCGGACAACAGGCCATGCTGCTCGGGCGGATGCCGCCGTGGCCGGCCCCCTCGGCCGCCGGACCGGGGTCAGATCCCGGCGGCGGCCGCCAGATCGCGCTTGATCCCGTCGAGCAGCCGGGCGCCCTCGGCGCGGGCCGCCGGCAGCCCGTCGGCCGAGGCGACCGGCACCACGACCTCCAGGTAGCACTTGAGCTTCGGCTCGGTGCCGCTCGGGCGGACGATCACCCGGGCGCCCCGCAGGTGGTAGCGGAGCCCGTCGGTGGGCGGCAGCAGGTCCGTTCCCCGCGCCAGGTCCTCGGCCGAGGTCACGTCGAGGCCCGCGAGCACGGCCGGAGGCCGCTCGCGCAGCCGCGCCATGGCGTCGGAGATGACCGACAGGTCCTTCACCCGCACCGACAGCTGATCGGTGGCGTGCAGCCCGTGCGCGAGCGCGAGGTCGTCGAGGAGATCGAGCAGCGTACGCCCCCGCTCCTTGAGCACCGAGGCCAGCTCGGCGACGAGCAGCGCGGCCGTGATGCCGTCCTTGTCGCGTACGCCGTCGGGGTCGACGCAGTAGCCGAGCGCCTCCTCGTACCCGTACCGCAGCCCGTCCACCCGGGCGATCCACTTGAAGCCGGTCAGGGTCTCCTCGTGACCGAGCCCCGCCTTCGCGGCGATCCGGCCGAGCAGCGAGGACGACACGATCGACTCGGCGAAGATCCCGCTCACGCCCCGGTCCACCAGATGGGCGGCGAGCAGCGCCCCGACCTCGTCGCCGCGCAGCATCCGCCAGCCGCCCTCGGCGGCCGGGTCCGGGACGGCGACGGCACAGCGGTCGGCGTCCGGGTCGTTGGCGATGACGATGTCGGGGTCCGTGCGGCGCGCGGTCGCGAAGGCGAGGTCCATCGCGCCGGGCTCCTCCGGATTGGGGAACGCGACGGTGGGGAACGCCGGGTCCGGCTCGGCCTGCTCCGCGACGAGCACCGGCGCGGGGAACCCGGCCCGGTCGAACGCGGCGGTCAGCACCGACGTACCGACCCCGTGCATCGCCGTGTACACGACCCGGGCGGTACGCGGCGACCCGGCGGCGAGCACGGTGTCCGTACGGGCCAGATAGGCCGCGAGGACCTCTTCGCCGAGGGTCTCCCAGCCGTCGTCGGGGCGGGCCACGCCGTCGAGCGGGCCGACGCCGGCGATCGCGTCGGCGATCTCGCCGTCCGCCGGGGGCACGATCTGCGAGCCGTCGCCGAGGTAGACCTTGTAGCCGTTGTCGCGCGGCGGGTTGTGGCTGGCGGTCACCTCGACGCCCGCGACGGCGCCCAGGTGCCTTATGGCGTACGCCAGCACGGGGGTGGGGAGCGGGCGGGGGAGCACCGCCGCCCGCAGGCCCGCTCCGGTCATCACGGCCGCGGTGTCGCGGGCGAAGTCGGCGGACCTGTACCGGGCGTCGTACCCGATGACGACGAGCCCGCCGCCCTGCCCCTGGGCCTTGAGGTAGGCGGCGAGGCCGGCCGCGGCGCGGATGACGACGGAGCGGTTCATCCGCATCGGCCCGGCGCCCAGCTCACCGCGGAGCCCGGCGGTGCCGAACTGCAGCGTGCCGGCGAACCGTGCGGCGAGCTCGTCGAGATCCGCGGCCTCGATGAGCCCGGCGAGCTCGTCGCGGGTCTCGGGATCGGGGTCCTCCGCGAGCCATGCCCTGGCCTGCGCGATGAGGTCCTGCTGCACGGTGTCCGCCTTTCCGGCTGTCCGGGGTGTCTTCGTGGGTGGGGTGCGGCCCCGGGGAACGGCCGCGACCGGTCAGATGCGTTCGAGGACCCGGGCCAGCAGCGCGCCCATGCGCGTGGCGGAGTCCCGGCCCGCCTGGAGCACCTCTTCGTGGTTGAGCGGCTCCCCGCTCAGCCCGGCCGCGAGGTTGGTGACCAGCGAGATGCCCAGCACCTCGGCGCCCGCCTCGCGGGCGGCGATGGCCTCCAGCACGGTGGACATGCCGACCAGGTCGCCGCCCATCACGCGGACCATGTTGATCTCGGCCGGCGTCTCGTAGTGCGGGCCGGGGAACTGCACGTACACGCCCTCTTCGAGGGTCTCGTCGACCTCCTTGCACAGCGCGCGCAGCCGCGGCGAGTACAGGTCGGTCAGGTCGACGAAGTTGGCGCCGATGATCGGGGACGCCGCCGTCAGGTTGATGTGGTCGCTGATCAGCACCGGCTGACCGGGGCGCATGCCCTCGCGCAGACCGCCGCAGCCGTTGGTCAGGACGACGGTCCGGCAGCCGGCCGCGACGGCGGTACGGACCCCGTGCGCGACGGCGGCGACGCCCCGGCCCTCGTAGAAGTGGGTGCGGCCCAGGAAGACCAGGACCCGCTTCTCACCGATCCGGTACGAGCGGATCGTCCCGCCGTGCCCCTGTACCGCGGGCGCCGGGAAGCCGGGCAGCTCGGTCACCGGGAACTCGGCCTCCGGAGCGCCGAGCGCATCGCCCGCGGGCGCCCAGCCGGAACCCATCACGAGCGCGACGTCGTGGGTCTCGGCACCGGTCAGCTCGCGCAGGCGGGCGGCGGCGTCGGCGGCGGCCGTGTACGGGTCGCCCTGGATGTTGTCCGGAATAACTGATGCGTTCACGCGGATGAGGGTAGCCGGTGATTCCCTACGCGCGTAGATGCCTATGCGCAGAGTCTGTACGCGATTGCTCGTACTTTCACACAAAAGCGCTGGTCGGGCCGGTCAGCAGGGACGCTTGCGAAGTTCCATCACATAGTCGTGCGGCGCACCCGCGGACTCCGCGGCGTCGGCGATCTCGCCCAGGTAGCGGGCGGACGGCAGCCCGCCCTCGTAGCCGTTCAGCACGTACATCCAGGCCGGCTCCTCGCCGTCCAGGGTGTGCACCCGCACCCGCATCCGCCGGTAGATGTCGAGGCCGACACCCTCCCACCGGTCCATCGAGTCCTCGTCCATCGGCGCCAGGTCGTACAGCGCCACGAAGACCTGGGAACGGGGCGCCTCCACCACCGTGGCCAGCGCGCCTTCCCAGCCCATCTGCTCCCCGCCGAAGGTCAGCCGCCAGCCGTTGAGCCAGCCGGTGCCGCGCAGCGGGGAATGCGGTGCGCGGCGCGTCATCAGCCGCGCGTCGAGGTTGCCGGCGTACGCGGCGTAGAGCGACATGGGTTCGAGGGTACGGGAGGTGACGGGGGGAACGTCGATTCCGGTGCGGAAGACCACTCGCGAGGTTCCGCTTCCCGCTCCCGGGCCCCGGCGCGCACGCCCCGGCGCACGTATGGAGGGCCCCGGGGCGAAGCACCTTGGCGCGTGCGGGACAATGAAGTACGTACTGCATTCCCCCGGGGCGTTCCCCCGGACCCCCGGCCGGGGCAGCAGACGGCCGCGGGATGACATACGCGAGGCGGACTTTTCGTGACCCGGATCGTGATCATCGGCGGCGGACCCGGCGGCTACGAGGCGGCGTTGGTGGGCGCCCAGCTCGGTGCGGAGGTGACCGTCGTCGACTGCGACGGCCTCGGCGGCGCGTCCGTGCTCACCGACTGTGTGCCCTCGAAGACCCTGATCGCGACGGCGGAGGTGATGACCACCTTCGACTCCTCGTACCAGGAGCTGGGCATCATCGTCGCGGACGACACCCCGCACGTGGAGCAGGCCGCCCGCGTCGTCGGCGTCGACCTCGGCAAGGTCAACCGACGGGTGAAGCGCCTGGCGCTCGCCCAGTCCCACGACATCACCGCCTCCGTCACCCGGGCCGGCGCCCGCGTGATGCGCGGCCGCGGCCGGCTGGACGGCCTCCAGGCCGCCGACGGCTCCCGCAAGGTCGTCGTGACCGCAGCCGACGGCACCGAGGAGACGCTCGTCGCCGACGCCGTGCTGATCGCCACCGGTGGCCACCCCCGGGAGATCCCGGACGCGCTGCCCGACGGCGAGCGGATCCTGAACTGGACCCAGGTCTACGACCTCGACGAGCTCCCCGAGGAGCTCATCGTGGTCGGCTCCGGCGTGACGGGCGCCGAGTTCGCGGGCGCCTACCAGGCGCTCGGCTCGCGGGTCACCCTCGTCTCGTCCCGTGACCGGGTGCTGCCGGGCGAGGACCCGGACGCGGCCGCCGTGCTGGAGGACGTCTTCCGGCGCCGGGGCATGAACGTCATGGCCCGCTCCCGCGCCGCGGCCGCCAAGCGCGTCGGCGACCGGGTCGAGGTCACCCTCGCCGACGGCCGGGTCATCTCCGGTTCGCACTGCCTCATGGCGGTCGGCGCGATCCCGAACAGCGCGGGCATGGGCCTGGAGGAGGCCGGCGTCCGGCTCAAGGAGTCCGGCCACATCTGGACCGACAAGGTCTCGCGCACCAGCGCGCCCGGCGTGTACGCGGCCGGTGACGTCACCGGGATCTTCGCCCTCGCCTCGGTCGCCGCCATGCAGGGCCGGATCGCGATGTACCACTTCCTCGGCGACGCGGTGGCCCCGCTGGACCTGAAGACGGTCTCGTCGAACGTCTTCACCGACCCCGAGATCGCCACCGTCGGCTACACCCAGGCCGACGTCGACGCGGGCAAGATCGACGCCCGGGTGGTCAAGCTGCCGCTGCTGCGCAACCCGCGCGCCAAGATGCAGGGCATCCGCGACGGCTTCGTCAAGATTTTCTGCCGTCCCGGCACCGGCATCGTGGTCGGCGGCTGTGTCGTCGCGCCGCGCGCGAGCGAACTCATTCACCCCATCTCGATCGCGGTCGACAACAATTTGACGGTGGAACAGATCGCAAACGCCTTCACGGTGTATCCGTCCCTGTCGGGTTCGATCGCCGAAGTGGCCCGGCAGTTGCACACCCGTAAGCGCGCGGGCGAGGCGTAACCGCCCCGGGAACCCGGCAAATCCCCGGCAACTCCCGGCAACTCGGGCGGTCCGGCGACGGCCACTCGATCAGTACGGAACAACAACGGGGCCGCCTATACCACTTGGCGGCCCCTTGTATGTACAACTTCCGTTATTCGGCGCAAACCGCTGAAAACACTCGGGCGGTCACGTTACTGTCAGTTTCGTGTTCGCTGCAGAACGTCGTCAGTTGATCCTCGAAATGGTGCGTGCCAACGGGGCGGTATCGCTCCGTGAGCTCGCCCGCGTCGTCCAGACCTCCGAAGTGACCGTACGGCGGGACGTGCGGGCACTGGAGGCAGAAGGACTCCTCGACCGCCGGCACGGCGGTGCGGTACTGCCGGGCGGTTTCACACGGGACTCCGGCATTCCGCAGAAATCCCATCTCGCCACCGCGGAGAAGACGGCCATCGCCGACCTGGCCGCCGGTCTCGTGGAGGAGGGCGAGGCCATCGTCGTCGGTGCCGGTACGACCACGCAGGAGCTGGCCCGCCGGCTCGCGCGGGTCCCCGGCCTGACCGTCGTCACCAACTCCCTGCTGGTCGCCCAGGCGTTGGCCCATGCCAACCGGGTGGAGGTGGTGATGACCGGCGGCACCCTGCGCGGTTCCAACTACGCCCTGGTGGGCAGCGGCGCCGAGCAGTCCCTTCAGGGGCTGCGGGTCTCTCGCGCGTTCCTCTCCGGGAGCGGGCTCACCGCGGAGCGCGGCCTGTCCACGTCCAACATGCTCTCCGCGAGCGTGGACCGGGCGCTGGTGCAGGCGGCCGCCGAGGTGGTGGTCCTGGCCGACCACACCAAGCTCGGCTCCGACACCATGTTCCAGACGGTACCGACCGACCTCATCACCCGACTGGTGACGGACGAGCCTCCAGGCCACGACGACCGCGCCGCCACCGAACTGCAGGCCCTCGCGGACCAGGGGGTACAGATCGCGGTGGCCGGCTCGGGAAGCGGCACCACGACGACCGAGAGCCTGCCGCACGGCCGGCAGCAGGGCCGCCGTGACATGCCGCTGCCCGGCCAGCGCCGTACGCCCGGGAGCGGGCCCGGGGGACCGGGCCCGCAGCAGCTGCGGAGCGCGGCGGTGGTGGCGGAGCAGGGGGACCGGGCGCGGGTGGCGGACCTGCGGCGCCGGTAGGAAGCGGGTCCTCACGTCGGCGGGACGGAATTCCGGCCTGCCGGTGTTTCGGGCGCGGGGTCCGGGCGGAGTCCCGGCTGCGGTGAGGGGCGGAGCCCCGGTTGCGGTGAGGGGCGGGCGGGGGAACAGCCCCGCGCGGCAGGCGAACGCGCACCGTCCCGCTCCCCGCTCAACCCTCCTCCGCACGCGCCCCCTTGAGTCCCTGCAAGGTCAGCATCAGCAGCCGCCCCGCCAACTCCGGGTCGTCCGGCGACTGTTCGGCTGCCAGCGCGATCGCGTTCGTCAGCTGCAGCAGGTCGCCGATCGACACGTCCGGCCGCACCGCCCCGCTCTCCTGCGCCCGCACCAGCAGCACCGCCCCCGCCTCGCGCAACGGCACATTGCACTGCGAGAGGGCCGAAGTCTCGTCCCGTGACGTCGACATGAGTGCCTGGGCCAGCCCCCGGTACTCACCCGCGTGGGCGATGATCGCACCCAGCCACTCCACCAGCCCCGCACACGGCTGCCGCGCCTGTGCGAGCTCCCGGGAACGGGTGATCAGAGACGTCAGGGCCTCCTGGAAGACCGCGTTCATCAGCGCGTGCCGGTTCGGGAAGTGCCGGTACAGCGTGCCGATCCCCACGCCCGCGCACCGCGCGATGTCCTCCAGGGACGCATCGGTGCCGTGCTCCGCGAAGGCGGTCCGGGCCTCGCCCAGCAACCGGTCGTAATTCCGGCGCGCGTCGGCACGCATGGGCCGGGGCGGCGTCTGTGCCGTACTGGTCGCCATCGCGCAGCCTCCCTTCTTCCGCCTCGGGGTCCAGGATGCCATCGCACGCCACCCGGGTGCGCCGGGACCGCCGCGTACGGCGAAGGGGCCCCGCGGGAAGCCGTGAGGCTCCGCGGGGCCCCCGAGGCCCGGATACCGCGTCGATCAGTCCTTGATCTCGCAGATGACGGCGCCGGAGGAGACCGAGCTGCCGACCTCGGCGGCGAGGCCCTTGACGGTGCCGGAGCGGTGCGCGTTGAGGGGTTGTTCCAT
>NZ_JBIDCA010000014.1:249309-323125 GCF_043204345.1 Streptomyces sp. NPDC047917 | reverse complement strand
GGCCCGCCACAAAATCCGCGCCCCCCCCCACCTGCCCCCCCCGGGGGGCACACCCCCCCCCCCGCCCCGGCCCCCCCCCCCCCCCGGGGGGGGTTGGGGGGGGGGGGGGGGCGGGCCCCCCCACCCCGCACCGGCGTCGGTCGATCAGGCACCCCACCGCAGTGCGATGGTGTCGCCCACGTTGATGACCTTGTTCCTGGCCGCCCCCGCGAAGGAGGAGCCGTCCACGCTCACCTTCCAGGTGTTGGAGCCACTGCTGGCCTTGCCGTTGACCGCGGTGATCGTCCCCGTACCGGACGACGGTGTGACGCTGGTGACGCAGCCGGCCGGGGAGGCGGCGCTGACGGCGGCGCCCAGGACGTCACCGAGGGTGGTCGTCGTCCCGGTGGGGGTGACGGACACCGAGCAGACCTTGAGGCTGCCGGCGCCGTCGTCGACGGTCAGGGCCAGCTTGGCGGCCGTTCCGGCGGTGAAGGTGGACTGGGCGACCCACTGCGGGGCACCGGGGGTGACCGGAACGGGCGGGGCGGTGGTGAAGCCGCCGCCCGCGACGGCGCGCAATGCGTCGATCGAGGAATAGGCGGAGGGGGTGGTGTCGGAGGGCTTGTACTTGAAGCCACCGGCCGGGTTGTACTGGTTGGCGATCAGGAAGTCGATGGGCGTCTTGCCACTGCCGGTGAGGAAGTCGCCGGTCTGCGGGTTGAAGCCGCAGGCGTTGAGGCCGGCGACGCCCCAGCCGTTGGAGCTGGTGTTGACCCCGTAGAGGGAATTGAAGGCGCCGCTGCCGGAGACGAGCGTGCTCTTGAGGAAGTTCTTGGCCTGAACGACGTCGGTGTCGGTGTTGGGGACACCGGAGACGCACAGTGCGGCCATGGTGGCGCCGGTCATGTCGACGTCGCTCGCCGAGTTCAGGACGGTGGGGTTGCCCTCGCCCTTCTGGTACGTCCAGCCGCCGTCGACGTGCTGGTTGGCGCGGATGCGGGTGACCATCGAGTCGGTCAGTGCCTGCGGGACGCGGTTGGTGCCGCTCTGGGTCTTTGCACCCCCCAGCGACAGAGCGGCGAATACGGTGCCGTTGAAGTTTCCGGACGGGCCGAAGTAGCCCGCCTCCGCCGTCTGCCAGTAGGAGTAGATGTTGGCGATCAGGTTGCGGGAGGCGGAGACCCGGGCCGGGTCGATGCCGGCGGCGTAGGCGTTGAGGGTGCCGCGCTCGTAGTCGGTCACGACCGGGGAGGCCTGCGGCCAGCCCGCCGTCGACAGCAGGTTGCGGTAGACGGTACGGGCGTTCTTCGTGGTGTCGCCGCCCGGATAGACGTCTACGACGGCGGTGCCGGTCGCCGCGAAGGTGCTGAAGGCCCACTCGTTCGACAGACCGGAGCCGGCGTACGAACCGTCCGCGGCCTGAAGGGACTTGAGATACGTCACGCCATTCGTCTTCGACGTGGCGATCTGCGCGGGCGACGAAGTGGCGAATGCCGGCAGCGCGGTCAGCGCGAGGGCGCCGAGCGCGGCGGGCACCGTGAGCGTGAGGCGGCGAGAGGTACGGGGACGGGACATGGCCTGCTCCTGGGATGAGGGACGCCGACCAGACCGGAGCTCGTGCGGGCGGACAGCCCGGAGCGCGGTGGCGGCCGTCCGAACGCGTGGTACGGCTTGTGATGTGCTTCGCCATACGGGCATTCGGGCTCGGAAACGGCCCCCTGCCGTCCCACACCGCTGCGCGTCAGCCCCGGATTCGCACCAGGTTCCCCCATGTGGCAGCCCAGGACGCTACCCGAGTGATCAGAGCTCCGCCAGCCACTTGCGAGCGGACACGCTCAAGCGGGGCCAGAGCCTGCCAGGTAAGACGCAGACCACCTTGACGGTGTCTTTATCCGCGTGGTCCACTCCGACTGATAAGCACTCAGCTCCAGGGGAAGCCGGTCGAAATCCGGCACTGACCCGCAACCGTAGGCCCGGGACCGCCCGGGTGAGTCGGAATGCCTGGAGCCAAGTTTTTTACAGCGAGAAACGCCGTCGCGGACTACGGCGTGGTTCGAAACGGCTCTCTTGCGGCCTCTGGCCCTTGGGAGCCCTCTTGCCACGCACTGGTCTGCCCGGCCGACACGAGGGGCCGTGGTGGGGACCGCAGAGCAATCAGAGCAACGCAGGGGCAGCAGGCAGCTGGTGTCCCTCGTATCGGCGGCACTGCTGACCTTCGGCGCGAGCATGGTCTTCGTCGGCGGGACGGCGCCCGCCTCGGCCGATCCCATCGAGCAGTGCACAGCAACCAGCGGCGCCATCGTAGCGGTCGACTTCGGCCCCTTCGGCGGCAACGTCGAGAGGGGCTGCGACACCACCCCCATCACCGGCTACGAACTGCTGCAGACCGCCGGATTCACCATGGAGGGCACCCTCCACGACGGTCCGGCCTTCATCTGCCGCATCGGCAAGGGCATCGGCACGCAGTACCCCACGCCCGACAAGGAGAGCTGCGTCCTCACGCCGCAGGCCACCGCCTACTGGTCGTACTGGACGGCTTCGCCCGGCCAGCGGAAGTGGTCCTACAGCCAGCAGGGCGCCATGGCCCGCAACCCGAAGCCGGGCGACGTGGAGGCCTGGGTCTACGGCGGTACCGACATCGCCGGCACCAAGGGCAAGCCATCCTTCACTCCGGACGACATCCGCGGCTTCACCACCCCCGACCCGACCGTTCCGACGGCCCCGCCGAAGGTGCCGGCCGGGCGCGTCGACGTGCCCGCAGCCACCCGCTGGGTCACCGGGACATTGACGGACGGGGAGCGCGTCGTCGACGAGGGCTCCACCACACCGAACCACTTCCTCACCACGGAGGCCGTGTTCGCCCTCGCGGCGGCCGACCGCAAGAGCCCCGTGGCCAAGAAGGCCGCGGACTTCCTCGCCACGCCGGCACAGACCGACGCGTACGCCTACCCGGCGGGCAAGGACGGCATCCCGGACGCCACCGCGGCAGCCCGGCTCGCGCTGGTCGCCGAGGCGACGGGCAAGGATCCGCGTGCGTTCGGCGGCCACGACCTGCTCGGCGACCTGGTGAAGTACGCCTGCCCCCGCGACATCGGCGACGGCGAGAACGTCGAAGGCTGCTTCACCAAGGGCGACTTCCGCACGACCGGACAGGCCGACGCGCAGGCCATGGCCGTCATCGCCCTCGTCAACGCCGGCGTGACGCCCCCGGCGGGCTCCGTGGCCCGGCTGACCGCCCTGCAGTGCGAGGACGGCGGGTTCACCAGTGTCCTCATCCGGCCCGGAAGCATGGGCTGCGAAAGCGAGGCCGGCGCCACCGGTCTGATCGCCCTCGCCCTGGAACGTGCGGGCGGCCATGAGGCGGTGCTCCAGAAGGCCCGCAACTACCTCAAGCGGTCCCAGCTGACGACCGGCGCATGGCCCGGCGTGTACTACGAGACCACCGGAAATCCGGCCGCCACCGCGTGGGCCGCGCAGGCGCTGCGTGCCCTCGGTGACGAGGCGTTCGCGGACGCCGGCATCTCCTGGCTCTCCAAGCACCAGCTCCCGACGGGAGGATTCGGCTTCGCCGAGGACGACACCGAATCCCGCCTGTTCCCGACGGCGACGGCCGCGATCGCGGGGGCGGGCAGCGATCTCGTCGCCCTGAGCGCGAAGCCGACCGACCCGCCGGCCCCGACCGACCCGCCGACCAAGCCGCCGGCCGGTGAAGGTCCTGACGTGAAGAAGGGCGTCGCCTACCTGACCGCCCCGTCCCGGCTGGTCCAGGGCCGCTTCTACGAGAGCCAGCCCGGTTCGGGCTTCGCCGACTACGGCCTGACCATCGATGGCGCCTACGCCCTCGCCGCCACCGGCGGGGACAACGCCGCCCTGCGCAACATCGTCGACTTCATGGACAAGGGGGGCAAGGACGGGCAGAAGCGCGGGATCCACGAGTGGACGCTCGTCGGCACGAAATACGCCAACGGCGGCTCCATCGGCAAGGCTGCCGTGCTCGCCGAGTCCGTGGGACGCGACCCCCGCAGCTTCGGCGGCCAGGACCTGATCGCCGCACTCGCCGAGATCACCTGCCAGGCGAAGACATCGACCGTCCAGGAATGCGCGGCCAAGGGCAACTACGCCTACGCCACGTCCGTCTTCAAACAGTCCCTCGGCGTCATGGCCCAGCTGCGCGCCGGTGAGAAGGATGCCGCGGCCGAGCCCGCCGCCTACCTGAAGAGCCTGCAAGCCCCCTCGGGGGCGTGGGCCAGCCTGATCGGCGAGCACAGCGGCCCCGAAGTGGACTCCACCGCCATGGCCGCCATGACCGTGGATCTCCTCCCCGACGCCGGATCCCAGGCCGCGGTCGACAAGGCACTGTCCTGGCTCGCGACCCAGCAGAAGAAGGACGGCGGCTTCCCCGGAGCCTCCGGGAACTCCGTCAACTCCGCGGCCCTCGCGGTCCAGAGCCTCTCCCTGGACGCGTCCAAGTACAGCGCCCGGATCGCCAAGGCCCGGAAGTTCCTGGCGAGCCAGCAGAACAGCGACGGGGGCTTCAACGTCGCCAAGGGCGGCCAGACGGGCTCCGACCTGCGCGCCTCCACCCAGGCCGTCGGAGGCGCCACCGGTATTTCCTTCGGCGTCCTGAAGCGCGACCTGACCGGCACCACGCCCGAGCCGATCCCCAGCACGTCAGGGGGCACCTCGGGTGCCACGTCGTCCGGCGGCAACGGCTCGCCCGTCATCGTGACCCCGGGCGAGAACGGCGGCGGCACGGGATCCGCAGGCGGCTCCGGGTCGGCCGGTGGTCCGCTCGCCTCCACCGGAGCCCAGGTCGGCGCTCTCGCCGCCGCGGCCCTGGTCCTGGTCCTCGGCGGCTGGGGCGTCACCCGCACAGCGAAGCGCCGCCGCCCGGCACCGGGGAGCGGGGCATGAGCCGCAACCGCGTCGCGCGGGCCCTCGCCCGGACAACCGCCGCGCTGGGGCTGGCGGTGGCGGCCCTCACCGCCACCGCGGCCCCGGCCGGGGCCGCGCCCCAGCCGATGGGCCGGTGCACCACCTCCTCCGGGGCCGTTCTCGCGGTGGACTTCAGCCACTGGGGCGGGCCGGTCTACCGTTCCTGCGGGACAACTCCGACCACCGGCTACGAACTCCTCAACCAGGGCGGCTGGGCCACCACCGGCACCGGGCACGACGGACCCGCCTTCATCTGCCGCATCGGCTACAGCGGCCACCAGGGCGGAAAGCAGTACCCGACCGCCCAGCAGGACGACTGCGTCCTGACCCCGCCCGCCTCCGCCTACTGGTCCTACTGGCACGCCGACCCCGGCCAGAACACCTGGCAGTACAGCCAGCTCGGCGCCATGCTCTACAAACCGAGGCCCGGCAGCGTCGACCTGTGGATCTTCGGCGGCACCAACATCGAGGGGACCGAGGGCAAGCCCACCGTCACCCCCGACCAGCTCCGTGCCAAGAACACCAAGCCCACCGGCGGTCCCGCGCCGAAGGACACCCGCACCGCCGCGCCGCTCCCGCCCAACGTCAACACCGGGCCCAAGCCTGAGAGCCCGCCCCCGGCCGCCCCGGCGACGACCCCGCCGCCCAGCCCCACGGCCCCGGTGAGCCCCTCTCCGTCGGCGAGTCCCTCCGAGAGCGTCACCCCGACCCCATCGGCCAGTGCTCCCGCGGCAGCGGCGCCGCCCCCCGGCCCGCAGGTCGTGGAGGCTGCTCCCGCCGCGGATGCCGAGCACGACGTGGGCTCGTACCTGCCCGCCGTCGCCACCGGAGCGCTCGTCCTCCTGATCGGTGGCGCGGCCGTGTACGCGGCCAAGCGCCGCCGCCGTGCGGAGTAGCCGCGTGGCACCCACCCTCCCCGCAGCAGCGGTGAAGCCGCCCGTGTCCGGCCCGGCGCCGGACACGGGCGGCCGCCGTCTGCCCCGCAGCCTGCACCCCGTCGCCTGGTGGGTCTGGGCCCTCGCCCTCGCCACCGCCGTCAGCCGCACCAACAACCCGCTGCTGCTCTTCCTCGTCCTCGCCGTCCTCGGCCACGTCATCACCATGCGCCGCACCGAGGCCCCGTGGGCCCGCGGATTCAAGTACTACCTGTACCTGGCGCTGACCGTCGTCGCGATCCGGGTGACCTTCCGTGCGATCTTCGCCACCGGCATCACCCCGCGCGACCACTTCCTCTTCTCCCTGCCGCACGTCCCCACCCCCGACTGGTACGCCGGCATCCAGCTCGGCGGCCCCGTCTCCCTGGAAGCGCTGCTCTCCGCCGCCACCGACGGGCTGCGCCTCGCCTGCATGCTCTGCTGCATCGGCGCCGCCAACACTCTCGCCAACCCCAAACGCGCCCTGCGGGTCCTGCCCGGAGCCCTCTACGAACTCGGTGTCGCCGTCACCGTCTCCCTCAGCGTCGCCCCCCAACTCGTCCAGAGCGTCCAGCGCGTCCACCGCGCCAAAAGACTTCGGGCCGGCCGCTCCAAGGGCCTGCGCGCCCTCCGCGGCATCATCGTCCCCGTCCTCGAAGACGCTCTGGAACGCTCCCTGCGCCTGGCCTCCGCCATGGATTCCCGCGGCTACGGGCGCGCCGGCACCGCCACCCCCCGCTCCCGCCGCGCCACCGGCGCCCTCATGCTGCTGGGCATGTGCGGGCTGTGCGCCGGGGCGTACGGACTCCTCGACGCCACCGCCCCCACACTGCTCGGTCTTCCCGCCATGGGAGCGGGCGCCCTGCTCTGCTTCGCCGGACTGCACCTCGGGGGCCGCCGCATCACGCGGACCACCTACCGGCCCGATCCGTGGCGCTTCGCCGAATGGGCCGTAGCCGGGTGCGGGGTCCTCTCCGCCTTCCTGCTCTTCACCCATGCCGGCTTCAACGCCGCCGAACTCAACCCCTCCATCTACCCGCTCAGCTGGCCGCCCCTGCCCCTGGTACCGGCCGCCGCGATCCTGCTTGCCGGGGCAGCCGGCTTCCTGGCCCCGCCCCCGGCCCCACCGACCCGCGCGGCGGTCCCCGCACAGCGCACCGAGGAACCCAAGTGATCCACTTCGACCAGGTCACCGTCCAGTACGAGGACACGGCCGAACCTGTCCTGCGCGACGTCGACCTGACCGTCGAGGAGGGCGAGCTCTGCCTGGTCGTCGGCCACACCGGCGTCGGCAAGTCCACCCTCCTCGGCGCCGTCAACGGCCTCGTTCCCCACTTCACCGGCGGCACCCTCTCCGGCCGCGTCACCGTCGACGGGCGAAACACCGCCGACCACCCCCCGCGCGAACTCGCCGATGTCGTCGGCGTCGTCGGCCAGGACCCCCTCGACGGCTTCGTCACCGACACCGTCGAGGAAGAACTCGCCTACACCATGGAACAGCTGGCGGTACCGCCCGCCACCATGCGCAAGCGCGTCGAGGAGACCCTCGACCTCCTCGGCCTCGCCGACCTGCGCCACCGTGCCCTCCACGAACTCTCCGGCGGCCAGCAGCAACGCGTCGCCATCGGCTCCGTCCTCACCGCCCACCCCCGCATCCTCGTCCTGGACGAACCGACCTCGGCGCTCGACCCGACCGCCGCGGAGGAAGTCCTGGCCGCCGTCACCCGCCTCGTCCACGACCTCGGCGTCACCGTCCTCCTCGCCGAACACCGCCTGGAACGCGTCGTCCAGTACGCCGACCGCGTCATCCACCTCCCCGGCGACGGCCGCGTCACCTCCGGCCCGCCCGCGCACATCTTCCGCACGTCCTTGATCGCACCGCCCATAGTCGAACTGGGCCGCGCCGCCGGCTGGTCCCCGCTCCCGCTTTCCATCCGTGACGCCCGCCGCACCGCCGTCCCTCTGCGCACCCGGCTGGCCAACCGCACTCCCCCGCCGGTACGGCCCGCCCCGGCGGCCGACCGCCCCCGGCTGCTCACCGCCCGCGGCGTCACCGTGACATACCACGGGGTCCCGGCCGTACGGGAGGTCGACCTCGACCTGCAGGGCGGAGAGATAGCCGCGCTCATGGGCCGCAACGGCTCCGGCAAGTCCTCGCTGCTCTGGGCCCTCCAGGGGTCCGGACCTCGCAAGGCCGGCACCGTGGCCGTCGGGCCCGCCGAAGGCGACACGAAGCCCAAGGACCCGAAGAAGCTCCCGGCCGCCGAGGCCCGGCAGCTGGTGGGCCTGATCCCGCAAACGCCCACCGATCTCCTCTACCTCGAATCGGTCAAGCAGGAACTCGACCAGGCAGACACCGAATCCGGCGCCACCGGTGAGGGGGCGCGCGCCATCCTCGACCGGCTCGCCCCCGGCATCCCCGACACCACCCACCCCCGCGACCTCTCCGAAGGCCAGAAACTCGCCCTCGTTCTCGCCATCCAGCTGGCGGCCGCCCCGCGTGTCCTGCTCCTGGACGAACCCACCCGCGGCTTGGACTACCGGGCCAAGAGCGCACTCGTCCGTATCGTCGACGGCCTCTCCGCGGAAGGCCACGCGGTCGTGGTCTCAACCCATGACGTCGAGTTCGTCGCCCGCGCCGCCGACCGGGTCGTCGTCATGGCCGAGGGCGACATCGTCGCCGACGGCCCGACGACCGAAGTCATCGTCGCCTCACCCGTCTTCGCCCCCCAGACCGCGAAGATCCTCGCCCCTCTCCCCTACCTCACGGTCGCCCAGGTGACGGCTGCCCTCCCCGACGACGGGACGGACCCGGACTCATGACCGCCACCGCACGCGCCACCGCCATCCGGATCGACGCGCGCGCCGGAACCGTCATCGCCATGGCCGGCTTCCTCGGCGTCGTCGCCTTCTTCTGGCCCTTCCTCGTCGCCCCGGGGAAATTCGGCTCGAACTATGCCCCGCCCCTCATCTTCGGCGTCCTCCTCGTGATCGTCTTGTGTGTGGTGATCTCCGAGATCGCGGAAGGCGGCATCAACTCCAAAGCCCTGGCCATGCTGGGCGTCCTGTCGGCCGTCAACGCGGCCGTCCGCCCCCTCGGCGCGGGCACCGCCGGCATCGAAACGGTGTTCTTCATCCTGGTCCTGGCCGGCCGGGTCTACGGTCCGGGCTTCGGCTTCACACTGGGCTGCACCTCGCTCTTCGCCTCCGCGCTCATCACCGGCGGGGTGGGGCCCTGGATGCCCTACCAGATGTTCGGCTGCGCCTTCGTCGGCATGCTCGCCGGCTTCCTCCCCAGGGCCACCGGCCGCAAGGAGGTCGCTCTCCTCGCCGTCTACGGCTCGCTCTCCGGCTACCTCTTCGGCTTCCTCCTCAACCTCTCCTTCTGGCCCTTCTCCTTGGACCCGAACAGCTCGATCGCCTACCTGCCCGGATTGCCCTTCACCGAGCAGTTCCAGCGCTACCTGGCCTTCGACCTGGCCACCTCCCTCGGCTGGGACACCGGCCGCGCCGTCACGAACTTCGTCTGCATCTGCCTGGCCGGACCGGCCGTCCTCACGGTCTTCCGCCGCGCCGCCCGTAAGGCCCGCTTCCAGGCCCCCATCCGCTTCGCCCCCCGTAGGACGACGGCGGAGGCTCCAGGGACGAAGACACCGGAGGGACCAGGTACGCCGCCCGGTCCCGCTCCACGAACCGGCTGAACGAATCGGCCCGCCGGCCGATCCGCACCAGTCCCCTTGAGATGACGCCCCCGCACGTGCCGTGTGGACAGGATCCCGGCGTCGCTGTCCTGGCCGCCGGACTCTGTGCAGAAGGGCGAACGGTCGAGGACGACGTTGACGATGTCGCCGTTGCGGGCCACCGGAACCGCGCCCCCGGCACCGAGGACCGCGAGGACGCGCGACTCGCTGGTCAGGGTCTCCCAGGCCGGCCAGGTCGGCGCTCACCGCGTCGAGGAGCGCCTTGCCCAGGCCTCTTGCGCGGGCGGTGCTGTGGACGGCGAGCTCGTCGATCTCGCGGCCTCCGCAGAGCCACCGGGCCGTACGCCCGGCCCCCGGGCCGGCTGCGAGCCCGCCCGTACCAGGAGATCTCCGACGGCGGCGATCATCGCCCCGTTGTCGGTGCCCAGGGTCACGGGCGGAACCCGGAGTTCGACGCCGGCGGCGGCGCACCGTTCCTGGGCCAGGGCTCGCACCCGCGAGTTCGCGGGCGCACCGCCGACCACGACGAGGTCCGCACCTCGTACTCCTCGCAGGCGCCCGGCGCCTTGGGTGTGAGCACGTCGGCGACGGCTTCCTGGAGGGAGGCGGCGCCGTCGGCGAGGAGGATCGCCTCGCTTCGAACGCGGCGGGCTCACTCGCGTGTGCAGTGACAACGACGATTGTTGAGTGCCAACTATCGTTGTTGGTCACACGCCCTCACCGACGCACGCGCGGCATCCCCAGCCCGATCCACGAGATGATCTCCCGCTGGATCTCGTTGTTGCCGCCGCCGAAGGTGAAGATGACGGCGGAGCGGTATCCGCGTTCGAGTTCGCCGTGCAGCACGGCGCCCGCCGAGCCTTCCTTGAGCGGTCCCGCCGAGCCGACGATCTCCATCAGCCACGCGTAGGCGTCGCGGCGGGCCTCGGAGCCGTAGACCTTGACGGCGGAGGCGTCCTGCGGGGTGAGGGTGGCGTTCTGCACCGCGGAGACCATCTGCCAGTTCAGGAGCTTCATGGCGTCGAGCCTGGTGTGGGTGCGGGCCAGCAGGGCGCGGACCCAGCCGAGGTCGATCACGCGGCGGCCGTCCGTGAGCCGGGTGCCGGCCGCCCAGCGCTGGACGTTGTGCAGGGCGCGGATCGCCATGGTGCCGTGGGCGGCGAGGGTGACGCGTTCGTGGTTGAGCTGGTTGGTGATGAGCCGCCAGCCCTGGTTCTCCTCGCCGACGCGGCGGGAGACGGGGACCCGGATGTTCTCGTAGTAGCTCGCGGTGGTGTCGTGCGAGGCGAGGGTGTTGATCAGGGTGCAGGAGTAGCCGGGGTCCGTGGTCGGGACGAGCAGCATGGTGATGCCCTTGTGCGGCGCCGCGTCCGGGTCGGTGCGGACGGCCAGCCACACCCAGTCCGCGGTGTCGCCGTTGGTCGTCCAGATCTTCTGTCCGTCGACCGTGTAGTGGCCGGTGGCCTCGTCGCCGTCGCGCACCGCCCGGGTCTTGAGTGCGGCGAGGTCGGTGCCGGCGTCGGGCTCGCTGTACCCGATCGCGAAGTCGATCTCGCCGGAGAGGATCTTCGGCAGGAAGTACGTCTTCTGCTCGTCGGTGCCGTACCGCATGATCGTCGGGCCGACGGTGTTGAGGGCCATCAGCGGCAGCGGTACGCCCGCCTGCGCGGCCTCGTCGAAGAAGATGAACTGCTCCATCGGGGACAGTCCGCGTCCGCCGTACTCCGCGGGCCAGCCGACGCCGAGCCAGCCGTCGGTGCCCAGGCGGCGGATCGTCTCCCGGTAGAAGGCCTTCTGGGCCGCGGGGGCGGCGTAGCGGGCGTAGGCGTCGTCGGGGACCAGTGCGGCGAAGTAGGCGCGCAGTTCGGCGCGCAACTGCTGCTGTTCAGGCGTGTATTCGAGGTGCACGGCCCCTCCGGGAGTCTCGCGGTCGCGTCATCCGTGTGCGGCGGCGCACACAGTAGAACGTGTTGCAAGAATCCGGAAGGGCCGGGACGGGTTCCGGCGGGGTCAGCGCCTGACGGCCCGCAGGACCACGAACTTCGGGTCGCCCGCGACCGTCGTGCAGTTCCCGAAGATGCGGCGGAGCCGGGTGTGGTAGCCGAGGTGCCGGTTGCCGACCACCCACAGCTCGCCGCCGGGCCGCAGCGCGTCGCGGGCCCCGTGGAACATGGTGCGGGCCGTCGCGTCGGTGGTGGCCTGGTGGGAGTGGAACGGCGGATTGTTCAGCACCAGGTCCACGCTGGCGGGCGGCAGTTCCGCCAGCCCGTCGCCGACGACGAACTCGGCCTTGGCCTCCGGCCCGGTGTTGGCCCTGAAGGTCTCCTCGGCGGAGGCGACCGCCTGGTACGACTCGTCGATGAAGGTGACCGTCGCCTCGGGGTTGGCGAGCGCCGCGGACAGCCCGACGACGCCGTTCCCGCAGCCGAGGTCGACGACCCGGTCGGGGCCGCTGCGCGCGGGGAGGTGGCCGAGGAAGAACCGGGTACCGATGTCGAGGCGCTCGGCGCAGAAGATCCCGGCGTGGTTGGTGACGGTCCGGCCGGAGACCGGCCCAAGCCCTTCGGGCAGGTCGTACCGGTACGGCCAGGGGCTGGGCGTACGGGGCGTTCCGGCGCCGGGGGTGCAGAAGATCAGCCGGGCCTTCTTGACCGCGAGGGAGGTGCGGGTCGGGCCGATGATCCGCTCGAAGAGTTTGAGGGTGGAGGTGTGGATCTCCTTGACCATCCCGGTGCCGATGACGACCGTGCCGGGGTGGACGGCCGGCGCGAGCCGGTGCAGCTGGTCCTCCAGGAGCGCGAGGCTCTTCGGGACACGTACCAGCAGGACGTCGATGCGGTCCGGCGGAGTGTCCCTGGCCGAGAGCAGGCGCACCGTGTCCGCGTCCGCGCCGTTGCGGCCCAGGTTGGCCAGGGTCGCGCGCTGCGCCAGGTAGGAGTCGGTGATCTGTACGGGCCGGTGCTCCGCCAGTACGGTGCTCAGCGCGCCCCAGCGGTCGCCCACGACGACCACGGCACCCGACAGATCGACCGGATCCGTCCCGTCGGCCCCTTCCAGCCTCCGCAGCAGATACTCATCGGCGGCGTCCCAGGCACGGAGCGGGTCGCGCGGATCCTCGGGATGTCGGGCGAGCTCGAACCCGGCCCCTGACGTCGTCAAACGGTTCATTGTCCACCCAGGCTAGCCGAGCCGCGGGGAGCGCCCACACACTCCCCGCGCCGGCCCCCGGGTCCGGGGCAGCGCCGGACCTAGGGCAGCACCTTGTCGATCGCCGCGCGACCCTCCTGGGCGAGCCTGCGCTCCGCCCACTGGAGATTCTTCGGGGTCAGGTCCCGCCCGGAGGCGAGCACCAGGTCCTCTGCCGACGGATGATCGCTGCCGCCGGTGTGCAAGAGGCTGTCGGGAGTCACTCCCCGAGATGCGGATACGGATTCGGGCTCGTCGCTCATGCCGCCTCCTCGGTCCTTTCGGTCATTCTCGCCCCGCGCCCGGCCGGCCGCATCCGAGGCCTTCCGAGCGCCTCCCGGCGCCGGGATCGAGCCATCACTTGACCTGCACATGATAGGTACGCGCTGTTCACACCACGGTCACGGTGCGTGTGGAAGGCTCCCGCGTACCACATACCGCACACGACCGCCGCGACGCCGCCCCCCACCTTGTGACGGTGTCGCGGCGCACTCATTTCCGGAGAGGACACCCCACATGTCCCGTCGTCACCTTCGTTACCGGCGCCCGCTGCTGGCGACCGTTGCCGCCTTCGCGATACTCGGCGGCACCGCGGCCGCCGCTCCGGCCGCCACACCCGGGGCCGCGCCCACCACCGCGTCACCGCTGCGGGTACTCGACGACACGTACTACCAGGACGCCCTCGGCAAGAGCGGGACCGCTCTGAAGAGCGCCCTGCACGAGATCATCAGCGACCAGACCAAGCTCTCCTACAGCCAGGTCTGGGAAGCCCTCAAGGACACCGACGAGGATCCCGCCAACAGCTCGAACGTGATCCTCCTCTACACCGGCCGCTCCCAGTCCAAGAACTCCAACGGCGGCTCGGTCGGCGACTGGAACCGCGAGCACGTCTGGGCCAAGTCGCACGGCGACTTCGGCACCGCCACCGGCCCCGGCACCGACATCCACCACCTGCGCCCGGAGGACGTCACCGTCAACTCGATCCGTGGCAACAAGGACTTCGACAACGGCGGCAGCGCGGTCAGCGGCGCGCCGGGCAACTACACGGACAGCGACTCCTTCGAGCCGCGCGACGCGGTCAAGGGCGATGTCGCACGCATGCTGCTCTACATGGCGGTGCGCTACGAGGGCGACGACTCCTTCCCCGACCTGGAGCCCAACGACAAGGTGAACAACGGTTCCGCGCCGAACATCGGCCGGCTGTCGGTGCTGAAGACGTGGAGCCAGGAGGACCCGCCGGACACCTTCGAGAAGCGGCGCAACGACGTCATATTCGACCAGTACCAGCACAACCGGAACCCGTTCATCGATCACCCCGAGTGGGTCGAGTCCATCTGGTAGACCCGACCGTTCCGGAGGTCCGGCGGGCATCCGCCGGACCGGCCGGGGTGCTCAGCCCGCCGGGCCGCCGGCACACCAGGCCACGGCCCGTCCACGGGTGTCGAAGGACCGCGGGGCCGTCGGCGCGTCCCGCTGTCCGGGGCCGGGCAGCGCGAGCCGCCGTGCCGGGTCGGCGACGGCGGTGCGCGCTCCGTCCGCCGCGATCCGGCCGAGCCCGCTGCGCAGCATCACCCGGGCCACCCGGTCGACGCCGGTCACCTGCCCCAGGTCCAGCACGACCGGCCCGGCACCCCGGGTGCGCGACTCGTCCAGCGCGTACAGCACCCGCTCGGCCGCGGTGAAGTCGATGGCCCCCTGGGCGGCCACGACCCCGACCCGTTCGCGCAGGGCGCGATCCCGCGGGGCGGCCCCGGCCGCGGGCAGATCACCGGCGGTGGCGACGAGCGTGACGGTGGAGGCGGCCAGCGCCGGATTGTGCATCAGGTGCAGACCCAGCCTCTCCGACAGGGCACCGATCGCGGCGCGCCCGCGTACCGAGGTGCCGCCCGGGTCCAGCCGGGGGCTGTACGTGGCCAGGCCGAACCGTGCGGGGCCGGCGGCGATCAGCCCGCCGGACACACCGCTCTTCGCCGGCAGCCCGACGCGCAGCAGCCACTCGCCGGACGCGTCGTACATGCCGCAGGTCGCCATCACCGCCAGCACCTGCGCGGCGACCGGCTCCGGGACCACCGCGTCGCCGGTGAGCGGGTTCACGCCGCCGTTCGCGAGAGTGGCGGCCATCGCGGCCAGGTCCAGCGCGGTGACCCGCACCGCGCATTGCCTGAAGTACGTCTCGACCGCGGCCACCGGGTCCACGGGCAGCGGTCCGGTGCTCCGGATCAGATAGGCGAGGGCGCGGTTGCGGTCGCCGGTGGCGGACTCGGAGGCGTACACCTGCTCGTCCACGTCCAGCCGCCGGCCGGCGAAGCGGCCCAGGCAGTCGAGGATGCGCTCGAACCTCGGGGCGTCGGGGGTGTCCGGGATCAGCGCGGTGGTGATGATGGCCCCCGCGTTGACCATGGCGTTGTCGGGCCGCCCGGTGTCCGGTTCCAGGCTGATGGCGTTGTACGCCTCCCCGCTGGGCTCGGCGCCGACCCAGCGGCACACCTCGTCGAGCCCCAGGACGGACAGGGCGAGCGCGTAGACGAACGGCTTCGACACGGACTGCATGGTGAAAGGGGTGCCGGCGTCACCCGCGCCGTAGCGGTGGCCGTCCATGCTGATCAGCGCCAGTCCGAACGCGTCCGGCTCGGCCCGCGCCAGCTGCGGGATGTAGTCGGCGAGCCGGCCGTCCCGCAGCTCCGCGAACCGGGTGTGCAGTTCGCGCAGCGCGTCGGTGACGGCGCCGGCGGCGGGGCTCACCCGGCCCCGGCCGTCAGGTGCGCCCTCCCCGGACCGTCCGGGGACGTGCGGAAGGTCGTGGGCATCGCACACACCTCCCGGGAACCGACAATGGAGAACTCGCCCATATTAGGATCAAAAGGTATGAATTGACTCGTCCAGTGCACCGCTTCGCTCGGGAGCGGATTCCGGTCGAAACCCCTGGAGAGAACGATGGATACGGATGCCCTGACCGCCGGCCTGTTGCGGGGACTGCGGGCGGTCAAGCCCTATCCGGCCCTGTCCCTGACCATGCCGACGCACCGCCGCGCTCCGGACAACGCCCAGGACGCCGTTCGGCTGCGCAACCTGGTGGCCGAGGCCGCCGGACGGCTGGAGGCGGACCCCGCGGTCACCCGCGAGGCGCGGACCGCGCTCGGGGAACAACTCGACCGGGCGGTCACCGAGGTGGACCCCCGGCGGGCCCTGGACGCCCTGGTCCTCCTCGTGACCGCCGACGAGCACCAGATCTGGCAGCTTCCGCGCACCGTGCCCGAACGCGTGGTGCTCAGCGACACCTATCTGACCCGCAATCTGGTCGCCGCGAAGGCACAGGCCCAGCCCTTCTGGGCCCTCACCGTGTCGGCCGACCGGGCCGCCCTGTGGAGCGGCACCGCGGACGCCCTGCGCGAGGAGCCCGGCGGCGGGTTCCCGCTGACGGCCCCGCAGGAGCCGCCGGACCCGCAGCGCGAGGAGCGGGTCGGCGACACCCCGAGCACCTTCAGCGACGAGGAGACGCGCAACTTCCTGCGCACGGTCGACGAGAGGCTGCGCGCGGTCCTGGCCGAGGACCCCCGCCCGCTCCATCTGGTGGGCCTCGCCCCCGCGCTCGCTCTGCTGGACGAGGTCGGAGAGGGCGCCAGGACGGCCGTCGGCCGGGTCACCAAGGGTGTGCCCGCCGACATGTCACCGAGCGAGCTGCTCAAGGAGCTGCGGCCGGCACTCGACGAACGGCGGCAGCGGTTCGCCGCGGAGATCGACGGCAAGCTGGACGAGGCCCGTGGCCGCCGTGCCTTCGCCGGCGGTCTGGACGAGGTGTGGGCGGCCGTACGGGAGGGCCGTGCCGGACTGGTCGCGGTGGAGGAGCACTTCCAGCAGACGGTCCGGGTGACGAACGGGCACCTGGAGCCGGTGAGCGGCGAGGGCGCGGACCTCACGGACGGCACGGTCCGCGAGGACATCGTGGACGAGCTCGTCGAGGCGGCCCTGGACAGCGGCGCCGACGTGGTCTTCCTCCCGGACGGCTCGCTCGCCGAGCACGGAAGGATCGCGGCTGCCCTGCGCTACTGAACGGACCGGCGCGACGCCGTACCCCTCCCCCGGGCCCGCATGCCTCAGGCATGCGGGCCCGGGGTGTCGCTGGGAGACTGGGGAGGGGCCCGCCGGGCCCCGGGGCAGGTCCCGGAGAGAAGGGTGACCCCACCATGCCACGCGGATCCGATGCCAAGCGGGAGCGGCAGTACGAACACATCAAGGAGAGCGCGCAGGAGCGCGGGGTGAGCGAGGACCGCGCCGAGGAGATCGCGGCCCGTACGGTCAACAAGGCACGCGCCCGCGCCGGTGAATCGAGGACGGCGAGCCGTACCTCCATCGAGGACATGTCGTCCTCGCGGCGCGGCGGTCTGCGCTCCCACAGCGGAGCGCAGGGGCCGACGCGCGACCAGCTCTACGAAGAGGCGAAGAGGAAGAACGTCCACGGGCGGTCGAGCATGACGAAGGCCGAGCTGGCACGCGCCGTCGGCCGCTGAGCCCGCGCCGGGCGCACCGGGGCGGGCGTCAGCCGCTCCAGGTCCAGTCGGCCACCTCGGGCAGGTCCGTGCCGTGTTCGCGGATCCAGGCGTGGTGGCGGGTGCGGAAGTCCGCCATCGCCTGGCGCACCGCCACGGCGCGGACGCCGAGGCCGGGTACCCGGTCGATGACGTCCATGACCAGCCGGTAGCGGTCCAGGTCGTTGCGGACCACCATGTCGAAGGGCGTCGTGGTGGTGCCCTCCTCCTTGTAGCCCCGCACATGCAGCTGCTTGTGACCCGCGCGCCGGTAGGCGAGCCGGTGAATCAGCCAGGGGTAGCCGTGGTACGCGAAGATCACGGGGCTGTCCCTGGTGAACACCGCGTCGTACTCGGAGTCCGGCATCCCGTGCGGGTGCTCCTCGCGGGGCAGCAGCCGGGTCATGTCGACCACGTTGACCACGCGTACCGCCAGTTCCGGCAGATGGGTGCGGAGCAGGTCGGCGGCGGCCATTGTCTCCAGCGTGGGTACGTCGCCGGCGCAGGCGAGCACCACGTCGGGTGCGCGGCTGCCGTCCTCCGTGCCCGCCCATTCCCACACACCGGCGCCGCGGGCGCAGTGCGCGCGGGCCTGGTCGAGGGTGAGCCAGTCGAAGGACGGCTGTTTGCCGGCCACGATCACATTGACGTAGTCGCGGCTGCGCAGCGCGTGGTCGGCGACGGAGAGCAGGGTGTTGGCGTCCGGCGGCAGATAGACCCGTACGACCTCGGGGCTCTTGTTGAGCACATGGTCGACGAAGCCCGGGTCCTGGTGGGAGAAGCCGTTGTGGTCCTGGCGCCAGACGTGGGAGGTGAGCAGGTAGTTGAGCGAGGCGATGGGGCGGCGCCAGGCCAGCCGGCGGGAGGTCCTGAGCCATTTGATGTGCTGGTTGACCATCGAGTCGACGATGTGGGCGAACGCCTCGTAGCAGGAGAAGAGGCCGTGCCGGCCGGTGAGGAGGTAGCCCTCCAGCCAGCCCTGGCACAGGTGCTCGGAGAGCACCTCCATGACGCGTCCGTCGCGGGCGAGATGCTCGTCGGTCGGCAGCGTCCGTTCCTGCCAGGCCTTGGCGGTGGCGTCGTAGAGGTCGTCGAGCCGGTTCGAGGCGGTTTCGTCGGGGCCCACGACGCGGAAGTCGCGGCGTTCCGCGGTGGCCGCCATGACGGCCTCCAGCAGGCCGCCCAGCACCCGGGTCGGCTCGTGCAGCACGGTGCCGGGCCTGTCGACCCGGACGGCGTGGTCGTCCAGCGGCGGGATCGGCAGATCGCGCAGGAGCAGACCGCCGTTGGCGTACGGGGTCGAGCCGAGCCGGGCGTCGCCCTCGGGTACACAGGCGAGTACCTGGGGGCTGGGCCGTCCGGACGCGTCGAAGAGTTCCTCGGGACGGTAGGAGCGCATCCACTCCTCCAACTGCCGCAGATGCTCCTGGTCGTCCCGGACGCCGGGCAGCGGGACCTGGTGGGCGCGCCAGGTGCCTTCGACGGGCACCCCGTCGACCTCGACCGGGCCGGTCCAGCCCTTGGGGGTGCGCAGCACGATCATCGGCCAGTGCGGGCGGCGGGTGTCGCCGCCGTCGCGGGCGGCCGCCTGGAGTTCCCGGATCCGGTCGACGGCCAGGTCCATCGCGGCGGCCATCGCCCGGTGGACGCCGACCGGCTCGTCGCCGCCGACGTACAGCGGGTCGTGGCCGTAACCGCGCAGCAGGGCATCGAGCTCCGTCTCGGGGAGGCGGGCGAGCACGGTCGGGTTGGCGATCTTGTAGCCGTTGAGGTGGAGGACCGGGAGGACGGCACCGTCGTGCACCGGGTCGAGGAACTTGTTGGAGTGCCAGGACGCGGCGAGCGGTCCGGTCTCGGCCTCGCCGTCGCCGATGACGCAGGTGACGATCAGTCCGGGGTGGTCCAGGGCGGCCCCGTAGGCGTGGGTGAGGGCATAGCCGAGTTCGCCGCCCTCGTGGATGGAGCCGGGTGTCTCGGGTGCCACATGGCTGGGCACCCCACCGGGAAAGGAGAACTGTTCGAACAGCAGCCCCATGCCCTCGGCGTCGCGGGTGACGTCCGGGTACGTCTCCGAGTAGCTGCCCTCCAGCCAGGAGTTGGCGAGGACGGCGGGTCCGCCGTGGCCGGGGCCCCAGACGCAGAGGCCCTGGACTCCGCGCGAGCGGATGACGCGGTTGAGGTGGGTGTGGACCAGGTTCAGTCCGGGGGAGGTGCCCCAGTGGCCGAGCAGGCGCGGCTTGATGTGTTCCCGGGCCAGCGGCCGGGTCAGGAGCGGGTTGGCCATCAGGTAGATCTGGCCGACGGTCAGGTAGTTGGCGGCCCGCCAGTGCGCGTCGAGTGCCGCGACCTCTTCGTCGGACGGGCCGGTCGGGCCGGAAGCGGCCGCCGGGCCGGGGGCGTTGCTCATCGTGTCTCCAGACGGGAGGCTTCGGTGCGCCGGGCAGGTCCTGGGGCGTCAGGGGCCGACCGGTTCGGGGCCGTACCAGACCGTGGTCGCGTTGCAGAACGCGCGGATGCCCTGCCCGGCGAGTTCGCGCCCGTAGCCGGAGCGCTTCACACCACCGAAGGGCAGTGCGGGATGGGACGCCGTCATGCCGTTGAAGAAGACACCGCCCGCCTCCAGGTCGCGTACGCAGCGGCGTGCCTCGTCCGCGTCGCGGGTCCATACGTTGGAGCTGAGGCCGAACGGGCTGTCGTTGGCGAGTGCCACGGCTTCGGCCAGGCCGTCGACACGGTAGAGGGAGGCGACGGGGCCGAAGGTCTCCTCGTGGTGGATGCGCATGGCGGGGCTGATCCCGGCGAGGACCGTGGGGGCGTAGAACCAGCCGCGCTCCAGTTCCGGGGGGAGTCCGTCCGGCCTGCCGCCTCCGCACAGTACCCGCGCGCCCCGCCGTACCGCGTCGTCCACCAGCTCTTCCAGGTCGGTGCGGCCCTGTTCGCTGGCGAGGGGCCCGACGTCGGTGGACTCCTGCATGGGGTCGCCGACCGTCAGGTTGCTCATGCCCACGGTGAACCGTTCGGCGAACTCCTCGTACACCTCGGTGTGCACGATGAACCGTTTGGCGGCGATGCAGGACTGTCCGTTGTTCTGCACCCGGGCGGTCACGGCGGTCCGGGCGGCCCGGGCGACGTCCGCGGACGGCATGACGAGGAACGGGTCGCTGCCGCCCAGCTCCAGGACGGTGTGCTTCACCTCGTCGCCGGCGATCGACGCGACCGAGCGGCCGGCCGGCTCACTGCCGGTGAGGGTGGCCGCGGCGACGCGGCGGTCACGCAGGATCGCCTCGACCGCGCCCGATCCCACCAGCAGGCTCTGGAAGCAGCCCGCCGGGTATCCGGCCCGGCGGAACAGGCCCTCCAGATACATCGCCGTCTGCGGGACGTTGGAGGCGTGCTTGAGCAGGCCGACGTTGCCCGCCATGAGGGCGGGGGCGGCGAACCGTACGACCTGCCAGAGCGGGAAGTTCCACGGCATCACGGCGAGCACGGGGCCGAGCGGGCGGTAGTGGACGTAGGCACGGGAGGCGCCGGAGTCCGCCACGTCGGCCGGGGACGGGTGCTGGTCGGCGAGGAGTTCCTCCGCGTGCTCCGCGTACCAGCGCATCGCCCTGGCGCATTTGGCGGCCTCCGCACGGGCCGCCTTGACGGGTTTGCCCATTTCGATGGTCATCGTACGAGCGATGTCCTGCTGGTCCTCGTCGAGCAGTCCGGCGGCCTGGTTCAGCAGCCGGGCACGTTCGGCGAACCCGGTGGTGCGGTACTGCCCGTACGCGGTGGCGGCGGCGTCGAGCCGCTGCTCGATCCCCGTGTCGTCGAGCGCTTCGAATCTTCTGAGGGTTTCGCCGTTCGCGGGATTGACCGTCGCGATGGGCATGGCCGTGTCCTCCTTGCCTCGGTCCTTCGACCGTGCCGTGCCGTACGCCGCGCCGCAACGCGGGCCCCGCCGGGCGGACACCCGACCGGCGCGGTCCGTGCGTGCGGGGTGCACGTCGTCCGCGCCGGGGGCGTCCAGCGGGTGCGACCGGCGGCGGCGCCGTCCCGGCGGCCCGGCTCAGACGAGAGCGGGATCGGATGCCGTCGTGGGCTCGGGGGCAGGGACGGGGGCGGCGGCCTCGACGGGCGGGCGCCGGAACTCGCGCACGCCGGGCAGCGGCGGGAGACGCACCAGGTCGACGCTGTACGGCTCCTTGGCGTACCGGGTGAACCAGACGACCTTGCCCTCGGCCGTGCGGCAGGTGCCCCAGCTGTCGCTCAGGGCCATGACCCGGCTCAGGCCACCGCCGCCGTTGCTGAGCAGCCGCGGCATCTCGGAGCCGTTGTCGGCGACGGAGACCGTGAGGTGCCGCCCGGACCAGCGGAGTTCGACGACACATTTGTTGTCGTCACCGACATGCCGGTGGACATTGGTCAGCAGCTCCTCCACACCACGGCACACCGGCCGGATATGGAGTTCGAGACTCCAGTGGCGGAGGTGCGCAGCGATTATTCGTCGCAGCTGGGACACACGGTCTGCCGAAACCTGGAGTTCGACCAGGTAGTGCCGGTCGAGTGGAACGGTCATCGTCGAGGCTCCTCACATCGAGGCCCACTGGCTTCGCCCCGTTGAACCAACGACCCCCGAACACGAAGAGTGAGCAGATGTCACTTCTGGGTCACTCAACAGAGTGGCCCGGCGGAGGCGGTCCCGCAACACAAGGAACACCCGGTCGGCCCCGGCACGGGAGGCCACCCGGGTCACAGGAGGTACGGCAGCAGGGTGTCCGGGGTGAGCGGGAGGCTGCGGAGCCTGATGCCGGTGGCGTGCCGGACGGCGTTGCCGACGGCCGCCGCGGCGCCGACGATGCCGATCTCGCCGATGCCCTTGCTGCCCATCGGGTTGAGGTGCGGATCCTCCTCGTCGATCCAGTGCGCCTCGATCTCCCGCACGTCGGCGCAGGCCGGCACGTGGTAGGAGGCGAGATCGCACTCGGTGTAGTCCCCGAAGACGGGGTCCATGGTGGAGGCCTCGGTCAGCGCCATGCCGATCCCCATGGTCATGCCGCCGATGAACTGGGAGCGCGCGGTACGGGAGTTGAGGATGCGCCCGGCGGCGAAGACGCCGAGCATCCGGCGCAGCCGCACCTCTCCCGTCCGCGAGTGCACGGCGACTTCGGCGAAGTGGGCGCCGAACGCGTGGCGTGCGTACGGGGACTGTCCGGCGGTCTCCTGCCGGGTGTCGGCGGTGACGGTGAGCCCCTCGGCGGGGACCGGGCCGGTGCGCTCGCCCAGCTGCCGCAGCAACAGGGAGCACGCCTTGTGCACGGACCAGCCCCAGGAGGCGGTGCCGGACGATCCGCCCGCCAGCGGCGCGTCGGGCAGGTCGCTGCTGCCGATGTCGATCCGGACGTTGTCCATGGGGGTGGCCAGGACGTCGGCGGCGATCTGCGCGAGCACGGTACGGGCTCCGGTGCCGATGTCGGTGGCGTTGACCCGGACACGGTACGAGCCGTCGGCGGCCGCGTGCGCCGAGGCGCTGGAGGCGGAGATGTAGACGGGGTAGGTGGCGGCGGCGACGCCCGTGCCGAGCAGCAGCGGCCCCTCCTCCCGGCTCGCGGGGCGCGGATCGCGGTCGTACCAGCCGAAGCGCGCGGCGCCCTTCTCCAGGCAGGCGGCCAGGCCGCGGCTGCTGAACGCGCGCCCGGAGTCCGGTTCGACGGCCGGGTCGTTGCGGATGCGCAGTTCGACCGGGTCCATGCCGAGGGCCGAGGCGAGTTCGTCCATCGCTGATTCGAGCGCGTACATGCCCGGGGCCTCCCCCGGTGCGCGCATCCAGGAGGGGCTCGGCACGTCCAGGGCGACCACTCGGTGGGTGGTGCGGCTGCCGGCGGAGCCGTACATGATCCGGGTCGGTACGGCCGCCTGCTCCACGAACTCCTTGATGGTGGAGGTGTGGGTGACGCTCTCGTGGTCGATCGCGGTGAGGGTGCCGTCGAGTTCGGCGCCGAGCCGGATGTGCTGGATGGTGGGGGCGCGATGGCCGGCCAGCGCGGCCAACTGGCGCCGGGGCAGCGCGATCTTGACGGGGCGGCCGGTGTGGCGTGCGGCCATGGCGGCCAGGACGGTCTGCGGGCGCGGGGTGCCCTTGGACCCGAAGCCGCCGCCGACGTGTTCGGAGACGGCGGTGATCTGCTGCGGCCTCAGTCCGAAGGCGGTGGCGAGGCTGTCGCGGACGGTGGTGGAGCCCTGGCTGGAGTCGTGGACGGTCAGATGTCCGTCGTCGTCCCACCGGGCCGTCGTGGCGTGCGGCTCCATGGGGTGGTTGTGCAGCGCGCCGACCGAGTAGGTGGCGTCGACCTGTACCGGTGCCGTGAGGAAGGCCCGGTCGGTGTCGCCGCGTTCCCGGACTGCGGGGTAGCCGCCGTTGACGATCTCCGGGGTGTAGAGGCCGGGGTGGTCCTCGGTCAGCAGGACGTCGTGCCCGTCGGTCTCGTATGTGATCCGCAGTGCTTCGGCCCCGGCGCGGGCGCCCTCCGGGGTGTCGGCCACCACGAGCGCGACGGGCCAGCCCCGGTGCGGCACCCGGTCGTTCTGGAGGACGGCGAGGATCGGGTCGTCGGGCTCCTTCAGCCGGGGCGCGTTGTGGTGGGTGAGCACGGCGAGCACGCCCGGCAGGGCCAGTGCCTCGTCCGCGTGGACGGCGTCGACGCGGCCGCGGGCGATCGCGGCGGGGACGGGCCGGCCGTACAGGCACCCCGGCGGGGTGTGCTCGGCTGCGTAGCGGGCGGTGCCCGTGACCTTGTCCCGGCCCTCGCGGCGGACGGCGGGGGTGCCCAGTGGTGACGGGGCCTGGCTCATGACGGGTTCCTCACGGCGGGGGCGGCGTTGGTGCGGTTGCCCGGTTGCCGGCGGGCGGCGCCCGGGCGGGTCGGTCAGCTGTCGGCGGCGAGTTCGATGAGCGCGTCGACGGCCAGGTTGCGGGCGAGGCCCACCTTGAAGGCGTTCTCGCGCAGCGGACGGGCCGCGGCGAGTTCGGCGTCCACCGCCCGTTCGAAGGTGTCCTCGGTGGCCGGTGCTCCCCGGAGCAGGTCCTCGGCGGCCCGGGCGCGCCAGGGCCGGTGGGCGAGCCCGCCGAAGGCCAGCGCGGCGTACTCGATCCGGCCGCCCCGGACGCTCAGTACGGCGGCGGCGGACGCGAGGGCGAAGGCGAAGGAGGCGCGGTCGCGGGCCTTGCGGTAGAGGGAGGCGGCGCCTTCCGGGCGCGGTGGCAGGACCAGCTCGGTGATGAGTTCGCCCGGCCGGATCTCGGTGTCCCGGTCGGGGGTGTCGCCCGGCAGGCGGTGGAATCCGGTGGCGGGCACGGTCCGCCCGCCGTCCGGTCCGTACAGGTGGACGGTGGCGTCGAGGGCGCACAGGGCGACGGCCATGTCGGACGGGTGGGTGGCGACGCAGTGCGTGGAGTGGCCGAGCACGGCGAGGTCGCGCCGGGCACTGCCGAGGGCGGGGCAGCCGGTGCCGGGTTCCCGTTTGTTGCACGGCTTGGAGGTGTCCTGGAAGTACGCGCACCGGGTGCGTTGCAGCAGGTTCCCGCCGGTCGTCGCGGTGTTGCGGAGCTGCCCGGAGGCGCCGGACAGCAGCGCCTGGGACAGGGCGGGGTAGCGGGTGCGTACGGTGGGATGGGCGGCCAGGACGCTGTTGCGTACGGTCGCGCCGATCCGCAGACCGCCGTCCTCGGTGTCGGCCACGTGGTCCAGTGGCAGTCGGCTGATGTCGATGAGCCGCTCCGGCGCGGCCACGCCGAGCTTCATCAGATCGACGAGGTTGGTGCCGCCGCCGAGGAACACGGCGCCTGGGTGTGCGGCGTGTTCGCGTACCGCTTCCTCGGCGGACCGGGCGCGGAGATAGCCGAAGGGTTTCACAGCGCCACGTCCTCGATCGCCTCGACGATGCGGGGGTAGGCGCCGCAACGGCACAGGTTGCCGCTCATCCGCTCGCGGATCTCGTCGGCGTCGAGCGCCGCCGGGGCGGACACGGGCGCCCTGCGGGCGGTGGCGTGGGACGGGAAGCCGTCCGCCGCCTCGCCGAGCATGCCGACGGCCGAGCAGATCTGGCCGGGGGTGCAGTAGCCGCACTGCAGGGCGTCGCGGTCCAGGAAGGCTTCCTGGAGGGGGTGGAGCCGGTCGCCGTCGGCGAGGCCCTCGACGGTGGTGATGGCGGTGCCGTCGTGGGCTACGGCGAGCAGCAGGCAGCTGTTGGCGCGCCGGCCGTCGACGATGACGGTGCACGCCCCGCACTGTCCGTGGTCGCAGCCCTTCTTCGCACCGGTGAGACCGAGGTGCTCGCGCAGGGCGTCCAGGACGGTGGTGCGGTGATCGAGCGTGAGCGTCCGCTCGGTTCCGTTGATCTGCAGTGTCAGGGTGGAACGGTCACCGGTTGCTCCCGGCTGTTGCGCACCGTCGTCCCGCCCGCGAGAGGGTTCCACGCGCTCGCACCTTTCAGAGGTGGCCTTTTGTCCGTTTTCTACCAGACGCGTGAGGGCTTCCCGTGCCATTGCTCCGCCGTCGGGCCGCGCCCCGCCGGACTGTCGGCCCATCGGTCTACCGGTTCGCCAGCCGCAGCCGCACCTCTTCCTCCTGGTCGCCGGAGACGGTCCCGACGACCGTCACGTCGAAGGCGTGTGCCAGGCTCTGCCGGAGCCGTTCCACCGCCCAGTAGCCACCCTGGACGTCGACGCTCACGGGCGCGCCGAGGGCTACCGGTCCGGAGACCACCCTCGCCTCGGCGACGTCGACGGTGACCACCCACGCGGTGGGGCGCTTCCCGGCGAGGTGCTGCGGTACGTCGACCGAGGCCCGGTCGGTGGTGAACGCGGCCCGCAACACGTCGAAGACCATCCGCGCGTCGGCCTTCTCGCACCCGCTGATGACGACCGAGACCTCCTGCCCGTACTCGCTCTCCTGCGTCTGCTTCTCCTTGATGGTGTTCACCGCGGTTCCTTCCGCTCGGCGCCCCCGGGGGCGATTCGGGGATGTCTCCAGGCTCACCCCGTGGCAGGGCGACGGCGACACGGGACCCACCCGGATGCGAACGGATCACGCCCCTTCGGAGCGAAACGCTTTTCAGATCATATCCACTGAAAATATGAATTCAGGGTCATTATCGCGTGAGGGCTCCACCTCGGGGTATCCGGCAAGCATGGACGTTTCGAGCACAGACCTGACTTCACTGGCTCTCGTTCTCGCCGACGGGCGGGGCGCGACCGGGTCGGTGATGGGCATTGTCGGCGTGGTTCTGGTGGCCGTGCTGATCGGCGCGGTCTGGCTGGGGAGGCGGCGCCGGGCCCAGGAGCTGCCACCGCCCAGACCCGAGGAGCAGCCACCGCGGCCGGACCACCGCAGCCACATCGAGGAACGCGATGTGCACGGCGACGACCACTTCCCGCCCGACCGCCGGGGCCTTTCGCCGTACGAACTCGGTGACCACGGGAACGAGCCCATCCCCCGCGAGCCGGACGAACAGCGCGACTGACACCGTGAAGCTCCCGGCACCGGTCCGCGGTGGGGGCGTCGCGTGTTGCGGAGGTGACTGCCTCCGGTGAGGCTGGGGTGGGCCCGTCGGCCACGGGCGTACCCGCACCTCAGAACCGATGAAGGCAGTAGGACCATGACCGGAAGCCACCCGGGGAAGGCGCCGACACCCGCGCCGCTGACCGGATCCGCAGCGCCCTGCTGGGTCAATCTCATGACCCGCGACCTGCGGGCCGCGCAGGAGTTCTACGGCGCCGTGCTGGGGTGGACGTTCCGTCCGGGCAGGCTGGGGCAGGAGTTCTCGGTCGCGCGCCGGGACGACGTACCGGTCGCCGGCATCGGCGCGGTGGCGACCGCCTACCGGGTGGCCGTGGTCTGGACGCCCTACTTCGCCGTCACCGACGCCGACGCGGCCGCCTCACGCATCCGGGAGCGCAGCGGCACCGTCGCAGTGGGCCCGATGGCACTGGGCAAGGGGCGCGGGGCGCTCGCGGCGGACCGGGACGGTGCGGTGTTCGGGATCTGGGAGCGGACCGAGCCCGCGACCTCGCCGCCCGCGCCGGACGACCATTCGCACGCCTGGCTGCGACTGCACACCAGGAACGCGTTCGACGCCGCGATCTTCTACGGGCAGGTGCTCGGCTGGGAGAGCGGGCGCCCGGGGTGCTGCGAGGTGTCGTACGAGAAGGACGAGGTCATCGTCGAGTGCGACGGGCGCCGGCTGGTCCGGATCAGCTCCGGCGCGGTGGAGGCGGCGCCCGATCCGCTGGTCCGCCCGCACTGGCAGGTGTATTTCCCGGTCGGCGATGTGGCGGCCACCGTCGCGGCCGCGCGGGAGCACGGCGGGAGCCTGGTCGAGCAGCGGTCGCTGGCCCAGGGCAGGGCGGCGACGCTGCTGGACCCGGACGGCGGCCTCTTCACGGTCACGGACGTCCGGGGCCTCACCGGGGACGGTCCCGGCTGACCGCACCGCCCGCCCCGTCGGCGCTCGATCATCTGTCACGCGTGGACGAGGAGCGGGCCAGCGCCCAGGCCGGGAGGACGAACCAGCAGATCAGGAACCACAGCGCCATTCCGCCGACCAGCCACAGCGCGACGGAGCTGTGCAGGGCCACCCGCAGGATGAGCAGCAGGGCGGAGCACATGGTGCAGAACAGCAGGACGAGCCCCACCACCGTCATCCGTGACGCCCAGGTGACCGTCTGCGGTTTGAGCCGCCGTCCGGTGAGCAGCCGGTGATACGAGACGGGGCCGATCAGGGCGGCGGCGGTGGCCGATCCCAGTACCACGGTGACCACGTAGATGGTGCGGTCGGCGTCCGAGAGCTCGGCGAAGCGGGGCTGGAAGACGACGGCGAGCAGGAAGCCGAAGAGGATCTGGACACCGGTCTGGGCGACCCGCAGTTCCTGGAGCAGATCGGTCCACCGCCGGTCCGCCCGTTCCTCGGGCGTCTCGTCGCGGCCGTCGTCGCGGCCCGGGCGGCCGCGGTCGGGGCGGTGCGCTGTCGAGGTCACCGGGAGCCTCCGTCCGAATACCCGGAGTACTTCGTGTCCCCCTCCTCCCCACCGTAACCGGTCACCGGGGAACGGGAGACGGCCGGATCGTCCGCCCGGCCCTCGACGATCACTTCGACCTCACCTAGGATTCTGAGTACGGCATCGCGCGTCGGTCACCGGCCGGGTGAGGCGTGGAGGTGCCCGTGAGATGCCTGTTGGAGGCATTCCACAGTGTCAGTCGAGTTGAATCACACCATCATCCACTCCCGGGACAACCGGGAGTCCGCGGAGTTCCTGGCGGACATACTGGGGCTCGAAGTCGGCGAGGAATGGGGCCCGTTCATCCCGGTCTCCACCGCGAACGGAGTCACCCTGGACTTCGCGACCGTTCCCGAAGCCTCGATCACCACGCAGCACTACGCCTTCCTCATCTCGGAAGGCGAGTTCGACACCGCGTACACCCGCATCAAGGAACTCGGGGTCACGTACTACGCGGATCCGCACCGGAAGCAGCCGGGCGAGATCAACCACAACGACGGCGGCCGGGGCCTGTACTTCACCGATCCCGCCGGTCACGGCATGGAGATCATCACGCGCCCGTACGGGGGCTTCGCCTCGTAACACCAGGCTCCGGCAAGGGGGTTCGACCGGCATCCGGGTACGGGTGCCGGCCGGGCCCCCTCCTGTCCGGTCGGTCGATCGGCAGCAGCAGCTCGGGCCGGTCCCACATCACCGCGGGCGGGTCGGCGGCCAGGGTGCCGGTCCGGCGGGCCCCCACGTTCCGGTAGAAGCCCTCGGCGGGCGGGTGCGAGACGATGCGGACTCCGGTGAGTCCGGCGCGCTCGGCCTCGCCGCGCAGATGACCGACGAGGAGCCGTCCGATGCCCAGTCCCTGCGCGGCATCGGCGACGAACATGAGGTCGAGTTCCGGCGGGGCGAGAACGAGCGAGTAGAAGCCGAGCAGCCGGTCGGTGACGGGCTCCACGGCCGCGAAGACCCTGTGGGTCTCGATGTAGTCCGGACCGACCCGGTATCCGGCGACCATGGCGGCGTAGTGCCCCTCGTAGGCGCGGGACGCCCTGACCAGCCGGGTGAGCCGCTTCGCGTCCCGGGCGGTGGCACGCCTGATGCGTACGGACTCCGCCGGCGTCCCGCCTCCCCGGCGCGTCATGCTCGGTTTCATGAAGGGAGTATTACGCATTCGGATGCCCGGCCCTTACCCGCGAGCCACCGACCGGCCCGTCGGGCGCTACGACGGATCGCGCGCCGTACGCCATTGATCGACCATGGCGTCGATGTCGAACGGCTTGAGGTTCAGCGGCGGGCCCGGCGGCGGCCGCCTGATGGCCGCCGCGATCTTCTCGTTCACCTCGGACAGCATGCGCCGCACCTCGACCTCCGTCCGCGCCCCGGACACCGACTCGGCCACGTCCTCCGCCTGCTTGCGCAGGGCCAGGGCCGGCGGGAGCACCGAGACCCCCTCGCGCTGGAGCTTCTGCTTGATCCACCAGTTCTCGTCGTAGGGAGCCCCGATACTGTCGAGCGGCTTGCCGAATCCCGGCAACTGCGAGATGTCGCCACGCTGCTCGGACTCCCGGATCTGCTTGTCGACCCATGATTCGAAGCTGACGCCCGCAGGCTTGCGCTCGGTCAACGTACGCCCCTCTCGGAGGATTCGTAATCCGGTCCCTTCACGATACCCAGAGACCGAGCGGCACCGGCCCCGGCCTCCGCGCCCTGCGGCACAACACCCTTCGGCGCAGTACCACTTCGGGCCCGGCGGCGCGTCTCAGTGCGCGTGTCCGGCGGGCGCCCCGGCCCCGCCGTCCCGGTGCTCGCCGTCGCCGTTCCCCGGCTCCGCCACCCGAACGGTGAACGCCGCGGTACACACCTTGCCCCCGTGCTTGAAGTCGAGGAAGAGCCGGTACGTTCCGGCACTCGGCGCGGTCGCCGTGAAGGACACCTCCGGCCCGGGGCCGCCCTCGTTCGGGTGGACGTGCAGATAGGCGAGGTCACCCGAGCGCAGGGCGACCAGGTGCCCGTACGCACCGAGGTAGGGCTGGAGATCGGTGACGGGACGGCCGTTCCTGCTGATGGACAGTTCGAGTTCGCCGCTCCGGCCGGCCCGGAGTTCACCGCCGAGCGCGACGCGGTAGCCGTCGACCTCGGCGGTGGTGCCCGGGGCCGGGAGAGCGGCGGGGCGGTAGGCGCCGGAGACGGCCAGATCCGCACCGAGGGTGAGGTTGCCGGCACCCGCGGCCGCCGGGGTGAAGTCGGCGAACACCCGGTAGCCACCGGCCTCGGGCAGGTCCACGGGGGTCGACCAGGTGCCGTCGGCCGCACGGACGGGGTGCAGGTGGCGGTACTGGGTGAGGTCGGTGGAGGCGAGGATGAAATGCAGCTCCTTGCCGTGCTCACGCCGGTAGGCGGTGACCTTGCGCCCGCTGTCGTCCTTGACGGCGAACCGGATCTCGGTCCGGGCCCCGGCCCGGACCGTCGGTGTCGCCAGGTCCAGGGTGTAGCCGCCCTCGGATATCTGCAGTCCGCCGGGCGCGTGGTCCGCCGCCGGCTTCGCCCCGGCCTCCTCTCCCCCGCCGTGGCCGCCGTGCTGTTGTGCGGGGCGGTCCTCGGCGGCCACCAGCGGGTCGACACCCCTGCCCACTCCGTAGGCGGTTCCGAAGGTCGCGGCGAGCGCGGCGGCGAAGGCGGTGATCCTCAGTGCGTTGTTCATGACGGTTCCCTCCATCGGGTCGACCGGGAGGCAGCGCTTCCCGACGCGTCACAACATACCCCCTGGGGGTATCAAGTCAAGCCGGGGCCACACCATCGCCCCGCGGGCGGGCAGGAGGGTGGCGGACGGACAGGAGGGTGACGGACGGGAAGGAGGCCGGGCGGCGGGGCCGGCCGGATCGCGGCCCCGCCGCTCAGGCAGGCACCACCAGCCCGGCACGCAGCCGCTCCACCGCCGCCCCGGGGACGCGCAGACCGTCGCGCACATACCCGTCGAGCCCGCCCCAGCGTTCGTCCATGGCGTCCAGCGCCGTATCGAGGTAGCGGGGGCGCACCTCGGTGATCGCCGAGGCGATCTCCGGGTCACCTCCCGCGTCGAGGAAGTCCTGCACGTACGGCGCGAAGGCGACCCGTACCACCGGGTTCACCGCGAGGAACTCGGCGCGCGCCACGTCGCGCGACGCGCCGAGCATCATCAGGAGCAGGGCGGCGGCCCAGCCGGTCCGGTCCTTGCCTGCCGTGCAGTGGAAGAGCACCGGGCGGGCACGGTCGTCGGCGACGGTCTCGACGAAGGCCCGGTAGGCGGCGGACGCGCCCGGCGAGAGCACCATCTGCCGGTAGGTGTCCGCGAACAGCCCTGCCGCCTTTCCGCCGCCGAGCATCTGCTCCGCGGCGACGGGGTCGGCGAGCAGGGCGCGCAGCCGGGCGGGCGCCACACCCGGGTTGTCCCCCAGCACATCGGCGACGAACAGCCGTGCGCCCTGCGGCAGCCGGTCCGGGGCCGCGGCCCGCTCGTCGGCGGTCCGCAGATCGACGACGGTGCGGATGCCGAGCGTGGACACCCGGGAGTCCTGCGCCGCATCGAGCCCGCTGAGCTGCCCGGACCGCAGCACGGCACCGGCGCGAACCCGGTGGTCCGGCCCCAGGGCGATGCCGCCCAGATCGCGCAGGTTGAGGACGGTGGATGTCTGGACGGCTCTGGCGGTCTGCACGATGAACTTCCCCTTTTTCGCCCGATACGTATCCGAATTCATTCGGTTTCGCCGGATCAAACGTCGCACGCAGCCGGGATATCGACAAAGTAAAACGCCGATGAACGCCATTTGGGGGCACGCGCGGAGATAAAGGAAATGTGAAATCGCAACGGCCCTCAGCCCAGGTCAGGGGCGCACCACACCAATAGCGGTGTGTTCCGTGAATACCCGCTCCTGATTTCCGGGACCGGAGTTTCGTTTCCCGCCGGAGAACGGAGCGGGTCGGCACGGCCCTCGCCGGGCGGCGTAATCCGCACGTTCAGAGCACGACGACGGTGACCTCGGTCGCCTTGACGCTCGTCCATACGGCGGTGCCCTCCACGAGGCCCAGCTCGGTCGCCGCTTCGGGGGTGATCTCGGCAACCAGGTCCGGCGCCTCGGCGGAGGCGATCACCACCCGGAGCCGACTGCCGACGGCGGTGAGCTCGCGCACCGTTCCGGGCCAGATGTTGCGGGGGCTGCCGCCGGGCCTGTCGTGGTGCACGGAGACCGCTTCCGGCGCGATGATCGCGAGGGCCGCCGTCCCCTCGGCGAGCGTGTCCGCGACGACCAGCCGGCCGCCGCCCGCGAGGGCCAGCGTGCCGTCGGGCGCGGCGGTGCCGGGCCAGGCGTTGCGGCCGAGCATCCGGGCGACCCACGGCGAGCGGGGATGCCGGGTGACCTCGGCCGGTGGTGCGTCCTGGAGGGTGCGGCCCTCGTCGAGCACCAGCACCCGGTCGGCCAGCGAGACCGCTTCGACGGGGTCGTGGGTGACGATCAGACAGACGCCGCCGAACCCGGCGAGGTGGGTACGCAGGGTGTGCCGGACATGGGCGCGGGTGGTCTGGTCGAGGGCGGCGAGCGGCTCGTCCAGCAGCAGCAGCCAGGGGCGGGCGGCGAGCGCCCTGGCCAGTGCCACGCGCTGGGCCTGGCCGCCGGAGAGCTGGGCGGGCCTGCGGTGGGCGAGATGTCCGACGCCCAGCCGGTCGAGCCACTGCTGCGCGTCTCGCCGGGCCTCGGCGCGGGGGACACCGTGGGCGCGGAGTCCGTACGCCGTGTTCGTCAGCGCGCTCAGGTGCGGGAAGAGCGCGCCGTCCTGCGGCACCCAGGCGACCTGACGTCGGTGCGGGGGCAGTTCGGTGACGTCGGTGTCGCCGAGGCGAAGCCGGGCCCGGGCGCGCGGGGTCAGGCCGAGGAGCGCGCGCAGCAGGGTCGTCTTGCCCGCGCCGTTGGGGCCGACGACGGCGATCGTGGTGCCGGGCGCCGCTTCGAGGGTCACCCGGTCGAAGCCGGTGACCTCGGCGTGCAGCGCGCGTCGTTCCTGCGGGGCGGGGGGCGTCTCCCGGTCCGCGCGCGGTGCCGTGTCCGCGACGGCCGTGTCGTCCGCCGGGGGCTGCGCTCCGCGTGCGCGGTCGCGGGGCGTTCCGGTCCAGCGACCGCGCAGTGTGATCAGTACGGCCATGGCGATGGCGAGCAGCAGCAGTGATACGGAGGTGGCGGCCTCCGGGGATTCCTGGAGGAGCAGGTAGACCTGGAGCGGAAGCGTCTGGGTGGTGCCCGGCAGATTGCCCGCGAAGGTGATGGTGGCGCCGAATTCGCCGAGTGCGCGCGCCCAGGTGAGGGCGGCCCCGGCGGCGAGCCCGGGGGCGACCATCGGGAGGGTGACGGTGAAGAAGACCCGGACCGGTGAGGCTCCGAGAGAGGCCGCCGTCTCCTCGTACGCGGGGCGCAGCCCGACCAGTGCGCCTTCGAGGCTGATCACGAGGAACGGCATGGCGACGAAGGTCGCCGCGACCACGGCGCCCGAGGTGTGGAAGGGCAGCGTGATCCCGAAGGTGTTCTCCAGCCAGGGGCCGAGCAGCCCCCGGCGGCCGAAGCCGAGGAGGAGCGCCACGCCTCCGACGGTGGGTGGCAGCACCATCGGGAGCAGGACCAGGGAGCGTACGAACGCCTTGCCGGGAAAGTCCGTCCGGGCCAGCAGCCAGGCCAGCGGCACTCCGAGCAGCAGGGAGAGGCCCAGCGCCCAGAAGGAGACCAGCAGGGAGAGTCTGAGCGCCTGGGTGACTCCCGGGCTGGTCAGATGGGTGCCGAGGTCGGCCCAGGACGTACGGGCCAGAATGCCGATCAGGGGGATCAGCAGGAACGCGACGGCGAGCAGCGCGGGGATCGCCAGGGCGACGGGTGTGCGCACGCCGGGCACCCGGCTGCGGAGGGCTCTCATCGGAGGTTCCCGGAATCGGTCGGTTCGGGCAGGGCCGCTCGCGTTCCCCGGTCGGCCGTCCGGTCCGGCAGGAGGTCCTGGCCGGCCGGACGGGCCGCCGGGGACAGCCCTCAGGGCTGCTGGAAGCCCGCCGACTGCAGGATCTTCTGTGCCTGCGGCGTGCTCAGCCATTTCACGAACGCCGTGGCGGCCCCGGTGTTCTTGGACTGCCGCAGGGTGGCGGCCGGGTAGGAGGCCACGGCGTTCTGCGCGTCCGGGATGTCGACGGCGTCGACCTTGTCGGTGGCCGTCGCGGCGTCGGTCCGGTAGACGATGCCCGCGTCGGCCTCGCCCAGCTCGACCTTGCTGAGGACCGCGCGGACGTTGGGCTCCTGGGAGACCGGCTTGACGGTGAGCTTCTGGGCGTCGAGGACCTGCTTGCTGTAGCGGCCGACCGGCACCTCGGGCGCGGCCAGGACGACCTTGAGCTCGGGGTCGGTCAGGTCCTTCAGACCCTCGATCTTCTCCGGGTTGCCCTCGCGAGTGGCGATGACGAGGCGGTTCTTGGCGATGACGACGGGCGTCGCCGTGTCGGACTTCAGCCCGTCCATCGTCTTGGTGTCCGCGGTGACGAGGGCGTCGGCGGGCGCGCCCTGCTTCACCTGGGCCGCGAGCTCCTGGGAGCCGGCGAAGGAGAACGTCACCTTCGTGCCCGGGTGCTCCTTCTCGTACGCGGCGCCCGCGGTCTTGAACACATCGGTGAGCGAGGCGGCGGCCAGCACGGTCAGCCGGGCGCCGGACGACGCCGACTTCCCGTCGGACTCCTTCTTGCTGTCGTCGCTGCCGCCGCACGCGGCGAGCGGGAACAGCAGTGCGGCGGTGATGACCGCGGCGGCGGCGCGCCGCCCGGCGAGGGTGGTCGACATGGTCCGGTGACTCCTTGAAGTTGATGCGTGCCCTGGTGACGTGCCGTCAGACGCGGTCGATGTGCACGCTGGTGGACTTCACGCGAGCGGTGGCCTGCATGCCGACCTCCAGCCCCAGTTCCTCGACGGCCTCCCGGGTGAGCAGTGACACCAGCCGGTGCGGGCCCGCCTGGATCTCGACCTGGGCCGCGACGTCGCCGAGCTTCACCGCGGTGACGATGCCCGGGAAGGCGTTGCGGGCCGAGGTGTACGAGGCGTCTTCCTCGCCGCCCCCGCCCTGGCCGACCTCGATGGAGAAGGCGGCCAGGTCACGGCCGTCGATGAGCCTGCGGCCGCTTTCGTCGCGGTGGGTGGCGACCCTCCCGGCGTCCGCCCAGCGGCGGGCCGTGTCGGGGCTGACCCCCAGCAGACGTGCCGCCTGGCCGATTGTGTAGGACTGCATGTGCGACAAGATATTCGAATCGTCCTCGCAGCTGCAATCCGTCCGGGTGATCTGTGGAGCAAATGCCAGGGGTGTTGGAGGAATCACCAAGCACCGGGGCCGGGCGGCGGCGAGGGCCGGCTACGCGACGGTGGGTGAAGGATCAAGTGCGCTCGGAGAGGGCAAGGTCACAAGCGGAACCCATGCTGCGCTCAAGCGCCCTGACCTAGCATCTGGGCATGACGGTCCTGCCAGCCGACGGGCTTTCGTTGGCCGCCGAGTTCCCCGCCCCCGCCCATGAGCACTGGCAACACCTCGTCGAAGGTGTGCTGCGCAAGTCGGGCAAGGAGGCTGCGGGTCCGGCCGCCGAGGAAGCGCTGTCCACCACGGTCGAGGACGGGCTCATCACCCGCCCCCTCTATACCTCGCGCGACAGCGCGCCCGATGCCGGATACCCGGGCTTCGCCCCCTTCACCCGCGGCAGCAAGGCCGAGGGCAACGTGACGGGCGGCTGGGACGTACGGCAGCGGCACAGCCTCACCGATCCCGCACGCCTCAACGAGGCGCTGCTCGCCGATCTGGAGAACGGCGTCACCTCGCTGTGGCTGACCGTGGGCGGTGCCACGGGTGTTCCGGTGTCCGCGCTGGCGGGGGCCCTGGACGGCGTCTACCTCGATCTGGCTCCCGTGGTGCTCGACGCGGGCGGGGAGACCGATGCCGCGGCCACGGAGCTGCTGCGGATCTGCGCCGAGCGGGGCATCGACCCGCGGAGCCTGCGCGGCAACCTCGGCGCGGACCCGTTCGGACAGGCCGCCCGCAGCGGCACCGAGCCCGATCCGTCGGCCGCCGTCCCCTGGGCCCGGCGGTGTGCCCGTGAGTTCCCCGGGCTGCGGGCGCTGGCCGTCGACGCGCTGCCGTACCACGAGGCCGGCGGTTCGGCCGCGGAGGAGCTGGGCGCCTCGCTGGCGACCGGTGTCGCCCTGCTGCGGGAGCTGACCGGGGCCGGGCTGTCCGTCGAGGAAGCCTGCGGGCAGCTGGAGTTCAGGTACGCGGCGACCGCCGACCAGTTCCTGACCATCGCCAAGCTGCGGGCCGCGCGCCTGCTGTGGTCCCGGGTGGCGGAGGTGTGCGGGGCCCCCGGAGCCGGGGCGCAGCGCCAGCACGCGGTGACGTCCTCGGTGATGATGACGCGGCGCGATCCGTGGGTGAACATGCTGCGCACGACGCTGGCCTGTCTGGGGGCGGGGGTCGGCGGCGCCGACTCGGTCACCGTGCTGCCGTTCGATCACGCGCTGGGCCTGCCGGACGCGTTCGCCCGGCGCATCGCCCGTAACACCTCGACGATCCTGCTGGAGGAGTCGCACCTGGCCCGGGTGATCGACCCGGCGGGGGGCTCCTGGTACGTGGAGCGGCTCACCGCCGAACTCGCCGACGCCGCCTGGTCGTTCTTCCAGGAGATCGAGCGGGCGGGCGGTCAGGCCGCCGCGCTGGGGTCGGGCATGATCGGCGAGCGTCTCGCGGCCACCTGGGCGGCACGCAGCAAGGATCTGGCCCGTCGCAAGGAGCCGATCACCGGGGTGAGCGAGTTCCCGCAGCTGGCGGAGCGGGCGGTGGAGCGCGAGCCGGCGCCGTACGGACCGGCCGCCGCACCGGGCGGTCTGCCCAGGGTCCGCCGTGACGAGGCGTTCGAGGCGCTGCGCGCCCGTTCGGACGCGCATCTCGCGGCGACCGGGCAGCGGCCCAAGGTCTTCCTCGCCGCGCTCGGCCCCGCCGCCGCGCACACCGCACGGGCGTCGTTCGCCGCCAATCTCTTCCAGGCGGGCGGCATCGAACCGGTCCACGACCCGGTCTCCGTCGACGCGACCACGGCCGCCGACGCGCTCGGGGCGAGCGGCGCCACCGTGGCGTGTCTGTGTTCCAGCGACGCGCTCTACGCCGAGCAGGCCGAGGCGGTCGCCGGGGCGCTGCGTTCGGCGGGCGCCGAGCGGGTGTTCCTGGCCGGCCGGCCCGGCGAGTACGCCGGTGTCGACGAGTACGTCTTCGCGGGCTCCGATGTGGTGGCCGTGCTCTCCTCCCTCCTCGACCGTATGGATGTGGCGTAATGCGTATCCCCGACTTCTCCGGCATCGAGCTCGGTCCGGGCGGCGCCGCCGAGGTCTCCGAGGAGCAGTGGCGCGCCTCGGTGAAGGAGTCCTCCGGCAGTTCCGACGGCGATCTGCTGTGGGAGACCCCGGAAGGCATCGCGGTCAAGCCGCTGTACACCGGGCACGACCTCGAAGGGCTCGACTTCCTCGGCACGTATCCGGGCATCGCCCCGTACCTGCGCGGCCCGTACCCGACGATGTACGTCAACCAGCCCTGGACGATCCGGCAGTACGCGGGGTTCTCCACCGCCGAGGAGTCCAACGCCTTCTACCGCCGCAACCTCGCCGCCGGCCAGAAGGGGCTCTCGGTCGCCTTCGACCTGCCGACCCACCGGGGTTACGACAGCGACCACCCGCGGGTGACCGGCGATGTCGGCATGGCGGGCGTGGCGATCGACTCGATCTACGACATGCGGCAGCTCTTCGACGGCATCCCGCTGGACCGGATGTCGGTGTCGATGACGATGAACGGCGCGGTGCTGCCCGTCCTCGCGCTGTACATCGTGGCCGCGGAGGAACAGGGCGTCGGGCCCGAGAAGCTGGCCGGGACCATTCAGAACGACATTCTGAAGGAGTTCATGGTCCGCAACACCTACATCTATCCGCCGAAGCCCTCGATGCGGATCATCTCCGACATCTTCGCGTACACCTCGCAGAAGATGCCGCGCTACAACTCGATCTCCATCTCCGGCTATCACATCCAGGAGGCGGGTGCGACGGCCGATCTGGAACTGGCGTACACCCTCGCGGACGGGGTGGAGTATCTGCGGGCCGGCCGGGACGCCGGTCTCGACGTGGACGCGTTCGCGCCCCGGCTGTCGTTCTTCTGGGCGATCGGCATGAACTTCTTCATGGAGATCGCGAAGCTGCGGGCGGCCCGGCTGCTCTGGGCCAAGCTGGTCAAGGAGTTCGAGCCGAAGAACGCCAAGTCGCTCTCGCTGCGCACCCATTCGCAGACGTCCGGGTGGTCGCTGACCGCGCAGGACGTGTTCAACAACGTGACCCGGACCTGTGTGGAGGCGATGGCGGCCACCCAGGGGCACACCCAGTCGCTGCACACCAACGCACTCGACGAGGCGCTCGCCCTGCCGACTGACTTCTCCGCCCGGATCGCCCGGAACACCCAGCTGCTGCTCCAGCAGGAGTCGGGGACCGGCCGGGTGATCGACCCGTGGGGCGGCAGCGCGTACGTGGAGAAGCTGACGTACGACCTGGCGCGCCGGGCCTGGCAGCACATCGAGGAGGTCGAGGCGGCGGGCGGCATGGCGCAGGCCATCGACGCGGGCATCCCGAAGCTCCGGGTGGAGGAGGCCGCGGCCCGTACCCAGGCGCGGATCGACTCCGGGCGTCAGCCGGTGATCGGGGTGAACAAGTACCGGGTGGAGAGCGACGAGCAGATCGATGTGCTCAAGGTCGACAACTCCTCGGTGCGCACCCGGCAGATCGAGAAGTTGCGCCGGCTGCGCGAGGAGCGTGACGAGGCCGCCTGCCAGGCGGCGCTGCGCGCTCTGACGGCCGCGGCCGAGCGCGACCCCGGTCCTGGGCTCGAAGGCAATCTGCTGGCGCTGGCCGTCGACGCGGCGCGTGCGATGGCGACCGTGGGCGAGATCTCGGACGCCCTGGAGAAGGTGTACGGGAGGCATGCGGGCCAGATCCGTACGATCTCCGGTGTGTACCGCAACGAGGCAGGTGAATCCCCTTCCGTGGACCGGACCCGGGCACTGGTGGACAGGTTCGAGGAGGCCGAGGGGCGCCGTCCGCGCATCCTGGTCGCCAAGATGGGACAGGACGGCCACGACCGCGGCCAGAAGGTGATCTCGACCGCCTTCGCCGACCTGGGCTTCGACGTGGACGTCGGCCCGCTGTTCCAGACGCCGGCCGAGGTGGCACGGCAGGCCGTCGAGGCCGACGTGCACATCGTGGGCGTCTCCTCGCTGGCCGCCGGGCACCTCACGCTGGTGCCGGCGCTCCGCGAGGAGCTGGCCGCCGAGGGGCGCGAGGACATCATGGTCGTGGTGGGCGGGGTGATTCCGCCGCAGGACGTCGAGGCGCTGCACGAGGCGGGCGCGACGGCCGTGTTCCCGCCCGGCACGGTGATCCCCGACGCCGCGTACGACCTGGTGACGCGGCTCGGCGCCGCGCTCGGCCACGAGCTGTGAGCCGCTGACCCGATGGCTCCCAGGATCGACATCGACAGCTATGTGAAGGGGGTGCTCGACGGGAAGCGGGCGCACATCGCGCGCGCCATCACTCTCGTCGAGTCCACCCGCCCCGATCACCGGGTGCTGGCCCAGCAATTGCTGCGCGAGCTGCTGCCGCACTCCGGCACGGCCCGGCGGATCGGGATCAGTGGTGTGCCCGGGGTCGGGAAGTCCACATTCATCGACGCGCTGGGCACGATGCTCACCGGGCTCGGGCACCGGGTCGCGGTGCTGGCCGTCGACCCCTCCTCCAGCCGTACCGGCGGCTCGATCCTGGGCGACAAGACCAGGATGGAGCGGCTCGCGGTGGACCCGGCGGCGTTCGTACGCCCGTCCCCCACCGCCGGCACCCTCGGCGGGGTGGCCAAGGCGACCCGGGAGTCCATCGTGGTGATGGAGGCCGCGGGTTACGACGTGGTGCTGGTCGAGACGGTCGGTGTCGGGCAGTCGGAGACGGCGGTGGCCAACATGGTCGACACGTTTCTGCTGCTGACGCTCGCCCGGACCGGTGATCAGCTCCAGGGCATCAAGAAGGGTGTGCTGGAACTGGCGGACGCGATCGCGGTCAACAAGGCGGACGGACCGCACGAGCGGGACGCCCGCGCGGCCGCGCGCGAACTGGCGGGTGCACTGCGGCTGATGCACCCGGTGGACGCGGCGTGGACGCCGCCGGTGCTCACGTGCAGCGCCCGTGAGTCGTCCGGTCTCGACACCCTGTGGGAGCGCCTTGAGCAGCACCGCGCGCTGCTGGAGTCGACCGGGCGGCTCGCCGCGAAACGGCGCGACCAGCAGGTCGACTGGACGTGGACGATGGTGCGGGACGAGCTGCTGGAGAGTCTGCGCGGTCATCCCGCGGTGCGTGCGCTCGCCCCGGGGCTGGAACAGCGGGTCCGGGACGGCGAGTTGACGGCCACGCTGGCGGCCGAGCAGATCCTGGCCGCGTTCCGGAGCGCGGCGGCGGTCCCGGCGTCCGGTGACCCGGTGGTCTGACGGCCCGGATACACGATGACGCCGTCCGGCGGTCCGGAACTCCCGGGCCGCCGGACGTTCGTGGCGCCCACAGACCGAGCTGGAACTGGACCGAGGTGTGTGTCGGCTCGTAGCCGAGCGCGTCGTTGATGTGCCGCATGTGCGTATTGCTGTCGGCGGTGTCCGTCAGCAGCCCTGCCAGGCCGGGGTGGGTCTCGCGGGCGTGGAGGACGGAGGCCGCCTTCATCCATGCTCCGAGGCCGTGTCCCCGGTGTTCGGGAAGGACTCCGGTGCCGTAGTGCTGCCCGTCGCCCGGTACGACGAGTTCCGTGAAGCCCGCGATCGTCGCGGTGGACTCGTCGAACGCCACGACCGTGTGGAGCAGGTCGCCGCGTGCGGCGACGGCCGCCGCCGCGGGCCTGACCCGGTCCACGTCCCGGACGACCGTGCCGGAGTCGGTGTCGTCCATGGGCATGTCGTCCATCGCCCGGCGGGAGGCGGCGAACGTCTCCGCGAGCTCGTCGGGGACGGTGCCGTCCCAGTAGATCAGCCGGTAGCCCGGGTGCGGCTGCCCGACGGTCCGGTGCAGGGCCCGCGTGTCCGCCTTCGCCATCGGGAGCCGGACGTACCGTAAGGCACAGGACCTTGCGCAGCCCCTTGGCCCGCAGGAAGTGGTCCCCCGCCGATCCGGCCTCGGCCTGCGCGACGACGCTGCGCCGGTCCGCCTCGCGGGCGGCCGCGACCGCGGCGTCGAAGAGCAGTGGGCCGACACCGTTGCGGCGCTCCGCGGGGTGGACGTGGAGCTCCGGTTCGGCGAGGTGGTCCCGACCCTCACGGGTGAAGACGCGCAGGAACGCCGAACCGAGGGGCTGCCCCGGCGTCGGAGGCGAGCCAGGCCGGTGGCTCCCGCCGGACGGAGCGGGGTCGGCGAGCGCGGTGATACGCATCGGCAAAGTGACTCCTCCGCGCCGGGGCACAGGTCAGGGCGGGCGAGCGGGCCGGTGGCCCGGAGAACCACTTCACTCCGCGAGAGCCCTGACAACCGGATTCGCAGCCACTGTGGGGCCTTTCCGTCCCTCGGCAAGGCCCGTTCCCACCGGGCCGTGCTACCGTGCTTGTGGTACCAGTGCTCGCCTCGGTTCGAGGCGCCGGTGCCGATCCACCTCTCCGAAGCTGCCGCGTCCGTCCTTGTACGACCGGCGGTCCGGCTCTTCGCACCACCTCATCCGGTTCGGACCGGAATTTCTCCCTCCGGACTTTCCCGCCCGGTGTCGGGGCGTGTTCTCTGCCGCCCCGCGCCGTCCGGCCCCCTCATTCGCCATGTCCGCGAAAGGACCCGTCCACCATGACCATCTCTCTCGAACACCCGCTTCAACAGGGCCAGTTGGCCACCGCGGCCACGAACACCACCGCGGCCGCCGGCGTACTCGACCTCACCCACCAGGGCAACGGCGTACTGCGCGTACGGGACGGCCTCCCCTCCCCCGGCGACGTGGTGGTCCCCGCCGCCCTGATCCGCCGCCACGGCCTGCGCCGGGGCGATGCCGTCGCCGGGCTCTGCGACCGGCCCCGCACCCTGTCCGCCGTGGAACGGGTCAACGGCCGCTCCCCGCGGGCGCTCCGGGGCCGGCCCCGCTTCCGCGACCTCACCCCTCTCCATCCCCGGCAGCGGCTCCGGCTGGAGACACCGTCCGGCGGTGCCGCGATGCGTCTGGTCGACCTTCTCTCGCCGGTCGGCAAGGGACAGCGCGGGCTGGTCGTCGCACCGCCCAGGACCGGCAAGACGGTGCTGCTCCAGCAGATCGCCGCGGCCGTCGCCACCAACCACCCCGAGTGCCACCTGATGGTGGTGCTGGTCGACGAACGCCCCGAAGAGGTCACCGACATGCGCCGGTCCGTCCGGGGCGAGGTGCTCGCCTCGACCTTCGACCGGCCCGCCGAGGAGCACATCGCCCTCGCCGAACTCGCGGTCGAACGCGCCAAGCGGCTGGTCGAGCAGGGCCAGGACGTCGTCGTCCTGCTCGACTCCCTCACCCGCCTGTGCCGCGCCCACAACAACGTCTGCGCCTCGGGCGGACGCACCCTCAGCGGCGGTGTCGACGCGGCCGCGCTGCTCGGCCCCAAGCAGTTCTTCGGCGCCGCCCGGCTCACCGAGGAGGGCGGCTCCCTCACCATCCTGGCCACCGCACTGGTGGAAACGGGCTCCCGAGCCGACGACTACTTCTTCGAGGAGCTGAAGAGCACCGGCAACATGGAACTCCGGCTCGACCGCGCACTCGCGGAACGCCGTGTCCATCCGGCCGTGAACATCCCGTCGTCCGGCACCCGGCGCGAGGAACTCCTCGTACCGGAGAGCGAGTTGCGGGTGATCCGCGGACTGCGGCGGGCACTGCACACCAGGGACCCGCAGACCGCGCTCGAAACACTGCTGGACCGGCTCCGCCACACCCCGGACAACGCCTCGTTCCTCCGTGCCGTCCACGGCACCGTCCCGGCGGCCTGAGCCCGTCCGGGCGCATAGCATGGCCCGGCGATCACGTGATCCACGCCTCACGAGCACAGGGAGAGCAGCCACATGGAGTTCCGCCGACTCGGCCGCAGCGGCCTGACCATCAGTGAGATCGCCTACGGGAACTGGCTCACCCACGGTTCCCAGGTGGAGGAGGACGCGGCGGTCGCCTGCATCCGCGCCGCCCTGGACGCCGGAATCACCACCTTCGACACCGCGGACGTCTACGCCGGGACGCGGGCCGAGGCGGTCCTCGGCCGGGCGCTGAGGAACGAACGCCGTGAGGGCCTGGAGGTGTTCACCAAGGTCTACTTCCCGACCGGTCCCGGACACAACGACCGCGGGCTCGGCCGCAAGCACATCATGGAGTCCATCGACAACTCGCTGCGCCGCCTGCAGACGGAGTACGTGGACCTGTACCAGGCGCACCGCTACGACCACTCGACCCCGCTGGAGGAGACCATGGAGGCGTTCGCCGACGTCGTCCGCTCCGGCAAGGCCCTCTACATCGGTGTCTCGGAGTGGACGGCCGACCAGCTCCGCGCCGCGCACGGACTGGCCCGCGAGCTGCGGGTGCCGCTGATCTCCAACCAGCCGCAGTACTCGGCGCTGTGGCGGGTCATCGAGAGCGACGTGGTGCCGGCCTCCGAGGAGCTGGGCATCGGCCAGATCGTCTGGTCCCCGATCGCTCAGGGAGCGCTCACCGGCAAGTACAAGCCCGGTGCGCCGCTCCCGGCCGGTTCACGGGCGACCGACGACAAGGGCGGTGCGGACATGGTCGCGGGCTGGCTGCGCGACGAGGTGCTGGAGCGGGTGCAGCGTCTGCGGCCGCTCGCCGACGGCGCCGGGCTCAGCCTGGCCCAGCTCGCGGTCGCGTGGGTGCTGCAGAACTCGAACGTCTCGGCCGCGATCATCGGGGCGTCCCGGCCGGAGCAGGTGACGGAGAACGTCGTGGCGGCCGGCGTGACGCTGGACGCGGAGCTGCTGAAGGGCATCGACGACATCCTGGATCCGGTGGTCGAGCGGAACCCCGCGCTGACGGCCGGGCACGCGGAGAACGGCTGATCCGGCCGGACGGTCCCGGCTCCGCGTCGGGCGGGGCCGGGACCGTCGGCTGCGGGATCAGGTGCCGGTGTGCAGCGCGGCGGTGTGTTCGCGGACCTGTTCCGGTGTGAGGTAGGCGTCCGTGTGCTCGAAGTCGCGCAGCTTGGCCGGTTGCCGGGACAGGAAGCCGGTGCGTACGAAGTCGTCGCCCGCGACGGCGTTGAGGATCCAGTTGGTCGCGACCCGTGCCTTGGCGACATTGGTGCGCAGCGCCGACCAGTGGTAGCCGCGTGCGACGGCCTGCGCGGGAACCCCGTGCAGCTCGATCCCGAGCGGCTTGGAGACCGCGTCCTTGCCGCCGAGGTCCACGACGAGGCCGAGGTCCTTGTGGACGTACGGCTTCAGCGGCTGGTTCCGCAGGGTCGCGATGAGGTTGTCGGCGAGCCTGCGGCCCTGCCGCATGGCGTGCTGCGCGGTGGGCGGGCAGACCGCTCCGTCGCCCTTGTGCAGGTCGGGGACGGCCGCGCAGTCGCCGAGGGCGAAGACGCCGTCGAAGCCGGGCAGGCTCATCTCGGGTGTGACAGCCAGCCGGCCGCGTACGGTCTCCGCGTCGAGGGTGCCGACCAGCGGGCTCGCGGCGACGCCCGCCGTCCAGATCAGGGTCCGGCAGGGCAGCACCCGGCCGTCGGTGAAGGTGACCTTCTCCGGGGCGGCCTCGGCGATCGAGACGCCGAGCGACACCTCGATGCCGCGGGCGCGCAGCACCTCCAGTGCGCTCCGGCCCAGCTTGTCCCCCAGTTCCGGCATCAGCTTCGGGGCGATGTCGATGAGGTGCCACTTGATCAGCTTCGGGTCGATCCGCGGGTACTGCCGGACCGCGCTGGTGGTGAGGCGTTGCAGACAGGCCGCCGTCTCGGTCCCCGCGTAGCCACCGCCGACCACCACGAACTGGAGGCGCGAGGCGCGTTCGTTCTCGTCGTGACTGGCGTCCGCGAGGTCGAGCTGGGCGATCACGTGGTCCCGTACGTAGGCGGCCTCGGCCAGTGTCTTCATGCCCCGGGCGTTGTCCAGCAGGCCGGGAATGTCGAAGGTGCGGGTGACGCTGCCGGCGCTGAGCACGATGTAGTCGTAGGGCTCGTAGACGATCTCGTCGGTGATCTTGCGGATGACGCAGATCTTCGCCTTCGGGTCCACTCCGATGGCCCCGCCCGGGATGATCCGGGTGCGGTGCTTGCGGCTGCGGCGCAGTGAGACGGCGACCGACTGCGGGGTGAGCACGCCCGCCGCCACCTGTGGCAGCAGGGGGAGGTAGAGCTGGTACGAGAACGGGGCGACGAGCGCGATCTCCGCCTCGCCGGGGATGAGCCCGCGCTCCAGACGGCGTACGCACTCCACTCCGGCGAATCCGGCGCCGACAACGAGGATCCTGGGTCGTGCCACGGTGTTCGTCCCTTCAGGGGCCTGTACGTTCATCCGTTCGCCTGCCACGTCGCACGCGCCCGTCCCCACTCATCTTTACGAGCCGTGGACGAGTTCGCCTGCTGAGGGCGGCGGAACGGACGACGCGCCCGCCCTGCTGTCGCTGTCCTTGACCTGGGCCACTCGCGCCGCCTCTCCCCGGGCCGTCGTGCTCACCCCCGCTCGTCCCCGGGGGCCGGGATGGTCCCGGTGTCCGCACGGTTGTGGGCCTCGTCGAGCGCGCGGACCGTGGGGTGGTGCAGGTCGAACGCCGGGGATTCGGAACGGATCCGCGGCAGGGTGAGGAAGTTGTGCCGCGGCGGCGGGCAGGAGGTCGCCCACTCCAGGGAGCGGCCGTAGCCCCACGGGTCGTCGACCCCGACGTTCCTGCCGTACTTGGCGGTCTTCCACACGTTGTAGAAGAACGGCAGCATCGACAGGCCGAGCAGGAACGAGGAGATCGTCGAGATCGTGTTCAGCGCGGTGAAGCCGTCGGCCGCGAGGTAGTCCGCGTAACGGCGCGGCATGCCCTCGGCGCCCAGCCAGTGCTGCACCAGGAACGTGCCGTGGAAGCCCACGAACAGCGTCCAGAACGTGATCTTGCCGAGTCGCTCGTCCAGCATCTTGCCGGTGAACTTCGGCCACCAGAAGTGGAATCCGGAGAACATCGCGAAGACCACGGTCCCGAAGACGACGTAGTGGAAGTGCGCGACGACGAAGTACGAGTCCGAGACGTGGAAGTCCATCGGGGGCGAGGCCAGGATCACGCCGGTCAGACCACCGAAGAGGAAGGTCACGAGGAAGCCGATCGACCAGAGCATCGGTGTCTCGAACGACAGCGATCCCCGCCACATCGTGCCGATCCAGTTGAAGAACTTCACACCGGTCGGTACCGCGATGAGGAATGTCATGAACGAGAAGAACGGCAGCAGCACGCCGCCCGTCACGTACATGTGGTGCGCCCACACCGTCGCGGAGAGACCCGCGATGGCGATCGTCGCGCTGATCAGGCCGATGTAGCCGAAGATCGGTTTCCGGCTGAAGACCGGGATGACCTCACTGACGATGCCGAAGAACGGCAGGGCGATGATGTACACCTCCGGGTGGCCGAAGAACCAGAAGAGGTGCTGCCAGAGCAGGGCCCCGCCGTTGGCCGGGTCGAAGACGTGCGCGCCGAACTTCCGGTCCGCCTCCAGCACCAGGAGGGCCGCCGCGAGGACCGGGAAGGCCAGTAGTACCAGCACACCGGTCAGCAGGACGTTCCAGACGAAGATCGGCATGCGGAACATCGTCATGCCGGGCGCGCGCATGCAGATGATCGTGGTGATGAAGTTGACCGAACCGAGGATCGTGCCGAATCCGGAGAAGGCCAGACCCATGATCCACATGTCGCTGCCGATGCCCGGTGAGCGGACCGCGTCGGTCAGCGGGGAGTAGGCGAACCAGCCGAAGTCCGCCGCCCCGTTCGGGGTGAGGAAGCCTGCCACGACGATGACCGAGCCGAAGAGGTAGAGCCAGTACGCGAACATGTTCAGCCGCGGGAACGCCACGTCGGGCGCGCCGATCTGCAACGGCATGATCCAGTTGGTGAATCCGGCGAACAGCGGGGTAGCGAACATCAGCAGCATGATCGTGCCGTGGATCGTGAACGCCTGGTTGAACTGCTCGGGCGAGACGATCTGCATCCCCGGACGCGCCAGCTCGGCGCGCATCACCAGGGCCAGCACACCGCCGACGACGAAGAAGGCGAACGAGGTGACGAGGTAGAGCGTGCCGATCGTCTTGTGATCGGTGGTGGTCAGCCACTTGATGACGACGTTTCCCGGTTCCTTGGCACGGACCGGAAGCTCGTTCGCGTACGCCTCCTCCGCCCCGGCTGCCCCTGATGTGCCCGTCGTCGTCACTGGGACGCTCCTTAGCTTGTCGTTCGCGGGTGGCCCGAGCACCCGGCAGGGGCGCCGTCTCCACCGGGACGGCCGACAGGCCGGTCCCGCGCGCGTCACGCCAGATTCCAGGAGCAGCAAATCAGCCACGGGGCCACGATGCGTGTCCCGCCGCCCCGTCGCCGTACGACATTCACCCGTCAGGGCGTCCATGGGCTCAGGGCGTGCTTCGGGCCCCCGGTTCACCGCGATCCGGGCCGCCGCCGGCCGAACTCCGGTGCGGTGCGGCGCCGTTGCCGGGCGTTCCGGTGAATGTGGGCCGGCTACCGGCGGCGTGCTCCGCCGGCGCCGCTCAGGCCAGCCCACCCGTCGCGCGGATGTTCTGTCCCGTGATCCACCGGCCGTCGTGACCGGCGAGGAAGGCCACCACATCGGCCATGTCCGCGGGTTCCCCCAGGCGGCGCAGCGGGGTCGTCCCGGCGACTGCCTCCAGTGCCTGAGGCTGGTTGTTGCCGCGCAGCAGTTCGGTGTCGGTGGCGCCGGGCGAGACGGTGTTGACCGTGATCCCGCGGGCCCCGAGTTCATGGGCGGCGACGGCGGTGAGCTGCTCGACGGCACCCTTGCTCGCGGCGTAGGCGGAGATGCCGGGGCCCGGCCGCACGGTGTTGGCCGTGGAGATGTTGACGATGCGACCGCCGTCGCGCATCCGGAGCGCCGCGTGGCGGACCGTCATGAAGACCGCCCGGGTGTTGACCGCCAGGACCTGGTCGAAAACCGCCGGATCGGTGTCCGTGAGCAGGGACGGGGCGGGACAGAGGGCGGCGTTGTTCACCAGGATGTCCAGCCCGTCGAGCTCTTCCTCGGCGGCCGCCATCAGGCGCTCCGGTCCGTCCGGGTCCGCGAGGTCCAGCCGGACGGCCCGGACCTCGCCGCCGTCGCCACGCACCGTGCGGACTACCTCGGCTGCCGCGTCGTCGTCGGTGGCGTAGTTGAAGATCACATGTGCCCCGTCGCGGCACAGCCGCTCGACGATCGCACGGCCGATGCCCCGCGATCCACCGGTGACCACGGCGTTCCTGCCTGTCAGCACGGCCTCTCCCCTTCCAGGGCACGGTTGGTCCGGGCGTTCGAACCTACCGCCGGAAGGGTCTTCCGGGGCCGATTACGCGAAAACTCCTCGCCCCGGCGGCCCGGCTCCGGTACCGCTCCCGGACACCCGACCGCCCCGGCCGGGCATGGTGCCGGCCGGGGCGGGTGGGGCGGGTGGGGCGGGGCTGACGGCGCCCCCTGTCCGCGGTGTCCCGTCAGCCGATGGAGGCGATCGCCTGGACGAAGGTCTCCGACGGGCGCATGACGGCGGAGGCCTTGGCCGGGTCGGGCTGGTAGTAGCCACCGATCTCGGCCGGCGAACCCTGCACCGCGATCAGCTCGTCGACGATGGTCTGCTCCTGCTCGCCCAGCGTCTTCGCGAGTGCGGCGAACGCCTGCGCGAGCTGCGCGTCGTCGGTCTGCTGCGCCAGCTCCTGGGCCCAGTAGAGCGCCAGGTAGAAGTGGCTGCCGCGGTTGTCGATGCCGCCCAGCTTGCGGCTCGGCGACTTGTCCTCGTTGAGGAAGGTGCCGGTCGCGCGGTCGAGGGTGTCGGCGAGGATCTGGGCGCGTGCGTTGCCCGTGGTCGTCGCCAGGTGCTCGAAGCTGGCCGCGAGCGCGAAGAACTCGCCCAGGCTGTCCCAGCGCAGGTAGTTCTCCTTGACCAGCTGCTGGACGTGCTTGGGCGCGGAGCCGCCGGCACCCGTCTCGAACAGACCACCGCCGTTCATGAGCGGGACGACGGAGAGCATCTTCGCGCTCGTGCCCAGCTCCAGGATCGGGAACAGGTCGGTCAGGTAGTCGCGCAGCACGTTGCCGGTGACCGAGATGGTGTCCTCACCGCGGCGGATGCGCTCCAGCGAGAACGTGGTCGCCTCGACCGGCGACATGATCTCGATCTGCAGGCCGTCCGTGTCGTGGTCGGCGAGGTACTTCTTGACCTTGGTGATCAGCTGCGCGTCGTGGGCGCGGGTCTCGTCCAGCCAGAACACGGCCGGGACGCCGGTGGCGCGGGCGCGGGTGACGGCGAGCTTGACCCAGTCCTGGATCGGCAGGTCCTTGGCCTGGCACATGCGGAAGATGTCGCCGGCGCCGACGGCCTGCTCCAGTACGACGTCACCGTTGCCGTCGACGACCCGCACCGTGCCGGTGGCGGGGATCTCGAAGGTCTTGTCGTGGCTGCCGTACTCCTCGGCCTTCTGCGCCATGAGGCCGACGTTCGGCACCGAGCCCATGGTCGACGGGTCGAAGGCGCCGTTGGCGCGGCAGTCGTCGATGACGACCTGGTAGACGCCCGCGTAGCTGCTGTCGGGCAGAACCGCGAGGGTGTCGGCCTCCTGGCCGTCCGGGCCCCACATGTGGCCGGAGGTGCGGATCATGGCCGGCATGGAGGCATCGACGATGACATCGCTCGGCACGTGCAGGTTGGTGATGCCCTTGTCCGAGTCGACCATGGCCAGCGCGGGGCCCTCGGCCAGCTCGGCGGCGAAGGACGCCTTGATCTCGGCGCCGACGTGCGGCAGCGAGTCCAGGCCCTTGAGGATGGCGCCGAGGCCGTCGTTCGGGGACAGGCCGGCGGCCACGAGCGCCTCGCCGTACTTGGCGAAGGTGTTCGGGAAGAAGGCGCGGACCACGTGGCCGAAGATGATCGGGTCGGAGACCTTCATCATGGTGGCCTTGAGGTGGACGGAGAACAGCACGTCCTCGGCCTTGGCGCGGGCGACCTGCGCGGTGAAGAACTCGCGCAGGGCCGCGACGCGCATGACCGCCGCGTCGACGACCTCGCCCGCGAGCACCGGTACGGACTCGCGCAGCACGGTGGTGGTGCCGTCGTCGCCCACGAGCTCGATGCGCAGGGAACCGTCCTCGGTGATGACCGTGGACTTCTCGGTGGAACGGAAGTCGTCGACGCCCATGGTGGCGACGTTCGTCTTCGAGTCGGCGCTCCACTTGCCCATGCGGTGCGGGTGCGCCTTGGCGTAGTTCTTGACCGAGGCGGGGGCGCGGCGGTCGGAGTTGCCCTCGCGCAGGACGGGGTTCACCGCGCTGCCCTTGACCTTGTCGTAGCGCGCGCGGACGTCCTTGTCCTCGTCGGTCTGCGGGTCGTCCGGGTAGTCCGGAAGCGCGTAGCCCTGCGCCTGAAGCTCGGCGATGGCCGCCTTGAGCTGCGGGATCGAGGCCGAGATGTTCGGAAGCTTGATGATGTTGGCCTCGGGGCGCTTGGCCAGCTCACCGAGCTCGGCGAGCGCGTCGTCGATGCGCTGCCCCTCTTCGAGACGCTCGGGGAAGCCGGCGATGATGCGTCCGGCCAGCGAGATGTCACGGCTCTCGACATTGACCCCGGCCGTCGAGGCGTACGCCTGGATCACGGGCAAGAACGAATACGTCGCCAGGGCCGGGGCCTCGTCGGTGTGTGTATAGATGATGGTCGAGTCAGTCACCCTGTGCTCCGCTCCACGTCTGCAACATTGCTTGACATCAAGATATCTCGTGATCGCCCCAGCCTCGACAGGGCCCTGCCTTCACCGGCGGCGAACGCGGCGAGGTGTGTCACCACGGCCACGCATCGTGCATGCGCCCCGGCCCCGGCCCCGTGGCCACCCGTCGGCGTACCCCCTGGTCGCCGTCTGCACACCGCACCCGTCGCACCGGCCGCGACGGCGTCCGGGAGCGCTCTCGGCGGATGCTGCGCGGGCAACGGGCAGGTGTCTTACGGTGGTTGTCCCACTGCCCGCCAGAAGGAGTGCACACATGCCGGTCTCGCTGGGTCTCGGTCTTCCGCAGATGAAGCAGTACGACATCGGCCGCGATGTGGCCACCGTGGCGCGCGCGGCGGAGGAGATCGGCTACGAGAGCCTGTGGGTCTTCGAGCGGATCATCTTCCCCGAGCCCGCCACGCAGGGGTTGTACGGCGTTCCGGGCCTGCCCTGGCCCGAGCAGTACCGCAGTGTCGCCGATCCGCTGATCACGCTCGCCCTGGCCGCCGGGGTGACGGGCCGGGCCCGGCTGGGCACCAGCGTCCTGGTCGCGCCGCTGCACGTACCGTTCCAGCTGGCCCGCTCGCTCGCCTCGCTCGATGCGGCGAGCGGCGGCCGGGTGGTCGCGGGCATCGGCACGGGCTGGTCCCTGGACGAGTACGCGGCCGCCTCGGTCGCCCCCTTCGAGAAGCGCGGCGCGGTGCTGGACGAGCTGCTGGACGTGTGTGCGGCCGTCTGGGGCCCGGACCCGGTCTCGTACGAGGGTGAGCTGACGACCATCGCCCCGTCCGAGGTCGGGCCGAAACCGGTGCGTCCGATCCCGGTCTATCTGCCTGCGAACAGCCCGCGGGCCACCCGCCGCCTGGTCGACCGGGCGGACGGCTGGATGCCGGTGGCCAATGGCGCCGCGCAGCTGGCCGAGCAGTGGAAGCGGGTCCAGGCCCTTGCGGCCGAGCGGGGCCGGGAGCGTCCGGTCGGCGTCTGCGCCCGCGCCAATGCCAACTACACCGCCGGACCGGTCGCCGGTGCGGGCCGTGCCCCCTTCCACGGCAGTGTGGCCCAGATCGTCGAGGACCTGGTGGCGCACGCCGGGACGGGGGTTCCGGAGATCCTGCTGGATCTGCAGGGCACGACGCGCGACGCCTCGGAACTGGTCGACGTGGCCGCCGAGGTGTACGAGGCGGCGCGGGCCGCGGGCGTCTGACGCGAGGGGCCGGCCGCTATCGGCCGGCCATCCGTGCGCGGCGGCGGCCGGCGGTGATCACCGCGGTCGCGCCGATCGACAGCACGGCGGCCCCGGCGATGGCGATGTAGGGCGTGCTGCTGCTGCCTCCGGTCTCGGCGAGTTCGGTGTTCGGGGACTGTCCGGTGGCGCCGTCGGTGCCGTTGGCCCCGGGTCCGGCGGCCGCGTCGGCTGCCGCCTTCGGCGCGAGCGAGGCACCCGAGCCGGTCTGCGTACCGTGGCCCTGGTGCTGGACCGAGGACTTCGCCGCACCGTCCGCGATCTTCTGCTCGGTCGGCGCGGACGCCGCCGGCACGGGGGAAGTGGAACCGCCGCTCTTGCCGTCCTTGCCGAAGACGACGTCCGAACAGGTGTAGAACGCCTCGGGGGAATCCGAACGCTGCCAGATCGAGTAGACGAGGTGGCGGCCGGACCGGGCGGGGACATCGCCCTGGAACACGTAGTCGCCGTTCTCCATCTTCGGGTCGGCGACCTCAACGAACGGCTTCGCCTCCAGATCCGACCACTTCAGCGGCTTCGCCGGGTCGTAGGACGCCTTCGTGATGTACAGCTCGAACGAACCCTTGTGCGGCGCGGTGCCCTTGTAACGGAAGGTGTGACTGCCCCCGGACATCTTCGTCGACGGCCAGTCCGCCCGCGGCAGGTCCAGCCCCCGGTACTTGTCGTTCGCCGCACTGCACAGCTTCCCGTCGGGAATGATCTGCTTCGACTTCCCGGCCGCATTCGCTATGTTGACCGCGTTCCAGTCGTAGAAAGCCTGCTTTCCACTGGCCTCCACAGCCGCCTTGCACGCCGCCGACTGCGGCGACTCCACACCCTCCGCATAACAGGCGGCGACACGGCTCACCGGATCCGTCATCGACCCATGGGCCGACGCCGGAACACTCAGCGAAAAAGTCAGCGCAAGCGATGCGCCACCCGCAGCAGCACACACGGCAGCCTTGCGGCGAACGGTCATGGAAGAACTCCTCACCAACGATGATCTCCGGGGGACAGACCTGCGGGACAGCCATTCGGCACGGCATCTCCACGGCCCGGCGATCAGCAACCTAACCCCGGAAACCCCGGCAATCGGCCCCCCGGAACCACTACGGGCAATTCTTATGGATGCCTTAAGGTAATGATCAGGTTGCGATTACTTCCGGCGAGCGGCGAAATCACGACCGCCCCATCTCCCGTGCACGCATGGAATACTGATGGCCCGTCGGACAATTCCGGTATGCGCATCGGACTCCGCGCAAGAAGATCCATCATTCCAAATAGTCCAATTTAGGACAGTTTGAAAAAACTGATGGGCATTCAATTCAAAGTCACCGGGTTACAGTTGCCCGCGCGCACCTCAAGGGCATATACGCGCACTTGTCACCAGAGTCACATTCGAGGGTTCTATACATGCACGGCACAATTGACGGCTTCAGCTATGGCCTGGTCACCCCTGTGGCCGGTTACGTAATGGCGTGCCTGGGAGCAGCTCTTGGGCTGCGCTGCACGGTCAGATCGCTACGCTCCGACCGCCCGCGGAAGCCCGGGTGGCTGGCGCTGGGTGCGGCGTCCATCGGCTGCGGGATCTGGACCATGCACTTCATCGCCATGCTCGGCTTCCGGGTGCGCGAGACGTCCATCCGGTACGACACCACTCTTACCCTCCTCAGCCTCGCGGTGGCGGTGCTCGTCGTGGCGGTCGGTGTCTTCGTCGTCGGCTACCGGGGCACCGCGCCGACCGTCCTGCTCACCGCGGGCACCCTCACCGGGCTGGGCGTGGCGGCCATGCACTACATCGGCATGGCGGGGATGCGGTTGCAGGGACACCTGAGCTACGACCCCGCCGTCGTGGCGCTGTCCGTGTTCATCGCCGTCGTGGCGGCGACGGCCGCGCTGTGGGCGGCCGTGTCCATCCGCGGCTTCCTCGCCAGCCTGGGTGCCAGTGTGGTCATGGGTGTCGCCGTGACCGGCATGCACTACACGGGCATGGCGGCCGTCAGCGCACAGGTGGATCATGCCGTCGGGCACACGGGCGGAGGTTCGTCCGCCGTGAGCGTGCTGCCGATGCTCGTCGGTCCGCTGATCTTCCTGGTGCTCGCCGCGGTCGTCGTGATGTTCGACCCGCTGCTGATCCTGGGCGACGACGAGCCCGGGCACAGCGCGCCGCGGGTCCCCGCGCCGGGTCGTTACGCGCCGCGGCAGACTCCCCCCGCCGTGCCGTACAGCGGTGCGGACGGGTGGGCCGGGGCTGCGGACGAGCACGCTCCGCACGCCGGCCGCCGGTGACGGCCGGGCAGAGGGCGCGTCACACGCGTCCTCTGCTCCGGACCCTGCCCCGATGACGGCGGCGTCCCGGTTCGGGGCACCTGCCGTCCAGCTGTATCCAGATACGTATCTCCGTACCGCCGAGCACCGAACTGCCGATGCGGACATCGCCTCCGGTGGCCTCCGCCATCTGCCGCACGATGTCCAGCCCCAGCCCGGTCGAACCGGCCCGGCCGCCACTGTTGCCCCGGGCGAGCGCCGCGTCCGGGTCCGGGATTCCCGGCCCCGCGTCGGAGACGAGCACGATCACCACGTCCTCGCTGTTGTGCACGTCCACCGAGAAGGCGGTGCCCTCCGGCGTGTGCCGGAAGACGTTGCCCAGCAGGGCGTCGAGGGCGGCGGCCAGATCGGCGCGGGCGACCGGGATGCGTACGGGGCGGTCGACGCCCGCGACGCGCACCCTGCGCCCCTCGTCCTCCGCCAGCGCGGACCAGAAGTCCATCCGCTCACGGATCACCTCGGCCGCGTCGCAGCCCGCACCGGGAACCACCCCGGCAGTCCGCGGCCGGTCCTCGCGCGCCGTGCGGATGATCGTGTCGACCTCGCGTTCGAGCTGCTCGACCGCGGCCCGGGTCTGGTCCGCGGCCGGACCGTGGCCGAGCGAGGCGGCGTTGAGCCGCAGCACCGTCAGCGGGGTGCGCAGCCGGTGCGAGAGATCGGCGGCCAGCTCCCGCTCGTTGGCGAGCAGTTGCACGACCTGGTCCGCCATGGAGTTGAAGGCGACCGCGGCCTGCTTGAGCTCGGTCGGGCCGTCTTCGGGAACCCGGACGCCGAGCTTGCCCTCGCCCAGCTCGTGGGCGGCGCCCGCGAGTCGCTCGGCCGGCTGCGTCAGACGTACGCCGAGACGGTCCGCGACCGCGACCGAGCCGATGACCAGCGCGATGCCGACGCCCGCGAGCACGATCCAGGCGGTGGTCACGCCGTTGGTGACATCGGCATCGGGTATGTACACCTCGACGATCGAGGTCCTGCCCGAGTCCAGCGCGATGGGTGCCAGCAGTGCCGAGCCGCCGGGGACCTTCGAGATGCCGGAACGGCCGAGTTCACGGATGGCGTCGAGCTCGTCGTGCACGGCCCGGCCGCGGCCGATCTCCAGCTCGGACGCCCCGTCGTCGGCCGGGATGTGCAGGGCCATCCGCCCCGCCAGGCCGGCGTCGGTGGACAGCATCGCCCGGCTCAGCTGATCCCGGTCGGTGGTGATGGAGAGGGTGGGCGCGATGGCTGCGGCCTGCCGCTCGGCGTTGGAGAACGCCCGGTCCGATGCCATTTCCCTGACGACCAGGCCGAGCGGCACCGCGAAGGCGACCACCACCATCACCGTGACCGCTAGACAGACCCTGACGAGGGCCCATCTCACCGCGGGGACTCCAGCTTCACGCCCACGCCCCGGAGCGTGCGCAGGTAACGCGGTGCGGCGGCGGACTCTCCCAGCTTCCGCCGCAGCCACGACAGATGTACGTCGATGGTCTGGTCGTCGCCGTAGGGCTGCTGCCACACCTGGGCGAGCAGTTCCTTGCGGGTGACGACGACGCCGGGCCGTCCGGCGAGAAACGCGAGCAGGTCGAACTCGCGCCGCGTCAGATCGAGCGCGACATCGTCCAGCGCGGCCTGCCGGCGGAGCGGATCGATGGCGAGCCCGCCGACCCGGAGCACCGGGGGCGGCGGTACGGCACCGGTACCGCCGGCGCGGGAGCGCCGCAGGACCGCGGCGATGCGCGCCGCGAGGTGCTCGACCGAGAACGGCTTGGTCAGGTAGTCGTCGGCGCCGTCGTTGAGCAGCCGCACGATCTCGGTCTCGTCGTCCCGGGCGGTGGCGATGATCACGGGGACGTCGGTGATGCCGCGAATCATCTTCAGCGCCTTGGAACCGTCCAGGTCGGGCAGCCCCAGATCCAGGATCACCAGGTCGAAACGGAAATGGGAGACCTCGCGCAGCGCCTCTAGGGCCGTTCCGACACTCCGCACGACATGGGAGGCATCGGTCAGGTGCCTGATGAGGGCTGAGCGTACGAAACGGTCGTCCTCGACGACGAGCACACTAGCCATGGCAAAACCGTACGCTATTCAACGAATTGCTCACCCCTCGGGTGGGGCGGCGACGCACATGGTGCAATATGGTCCGCGATGCGACGAGGACTGATACACGGCATAGCTTGGGCGCTCTCCACCGGGGCTGCGGTCACGCTGTCCTGGTGGGGTGTCCACACGGTGATGGCGGGGACCGCGTACGACCCGCCCCGTGCCCTCCCGATCGCGGACGCGGCACGGGCCGAGGGCGAAGGTGCCAGATCCCAGCCCTCCTTCACCTACCGCCCCGAGAAGTCCCCTAAGCCCAGTGCGTCCCCGTCCGCCGAGGACGAGGACAAGGACAAGGGCGGCAAGGACCGCCCGCCCTCGGCCGGTTCCCCGCACAGCTCCGAGCCGGCCGCACCGCCGAGCCCGACGCGGACGCCCTCCGGCGGGACCGTGAACGTGAAGGGCTACACCGTCGACGGCGGCCGGGTCGTCTTCGACATCCAGCAGGCCTCGGCGGAGCTGGTCTCGGCCACTCCCGAGTCCGGTTGGCAGATGCAGGTCTGGAAGACCAAGCAGTGGATCCGGGTGACCTTCACCCGGGACGACCGTGAGATCTCGGTCTTCTGCAGCTGGTACCAGCACGCACCGCTCGTCGAGATCGAGGAGCGGTAGCGGTAGCGGTAGCGGTAGCGGGCTACGCCGAACAAGCCGAACGAGCGGACTCCCGCATCCGGCCGGGCACCGGTTCGACGATCTCCGACACGATGTGACACCCCATCAGTCGATTCGGCAGCGACCCTGCGGCAGCTCTGCCGGGGCCCCGCCGCCCGGCGTTGTGCACCCCGGAGACCGACGAGGTGGCGGATCCGGTCCGGACTGTGTGAGCCCCGGCCCGGCGCCGTACCCTCCCAGCTGCCCCGGACCGTCGCCGGCATGGGAACCTCGCCGACGACAGGCGGCGAGAAGCTGTTGATCCCGCGGGACTCAAGGACCGGGAGTATCGACGCTGTGCGGGGCGCCTGGCGTGGCCGGCGCCAGCCCCGGCTCGGCCTCCCGGGCGATGGCAGTCCTCAACCCGGTCGGGTTCGCCGGGTCGCGGACCACTCGCAGGTTCTCCTCAGCCGGTCCGCAGCGCTCGACCGGCACCTGCCCCGGATCGGCCAAGGTGCCCGTCACCGCCGGCACCGGCGGTGGGCCGGAGGTCTCGCTGTGGGAGCTGTTGCCGATCAGAAGCACCCGAGTCCCGGGCGCACTCAAGCCGGTCCGGCGATTGCACAAGCCGTACCCGGCCCCGGAGCTCCTCCCGGACCATCAGCCACTCAGGCAAGGAACGCAGCTCATCCGCCACTCCTACCCCCGTGATCGCGACGCTCACGTTCATCCTCAGCTCCCCTGCAACCCGTAGGGCATGACGGTCCTTGCCCACCTGCGAGCGAAGGCCCCGTCTCTGCGCCCACTCCGGCTGCCTCGCCACAGGACTGCCAACGTCAGCCGGAATCCGTTGCCCAGGAAGTGACTTGCTCTGCCCGATCCCGTAAAGGGCTAGGGTGGTGCGGTCGACCGAGACGCAGTGGCTGCTGGCCCACGGGCCGTCGGGGTCGGTGGGCGGTGCGGCCGGTGCGGTGACCGCACCGCGATTCGCACGCCACCCCATTCCGGCGTCCGCTACGTGCCGTGACAAGGCGCGTACGCACTCCACCGCTCACCTGCGGCCGGGTCTCCCCCAGACCCACGTACGCCCGGCTCTGTGACTGTCCCACTACGCCGGGGCAGTCACAGGGCCGTCTCATATCTCGGTGGTTCGCGGCTCCGCCCGGCGGCCCCTGTTGGACACGACGGCGCAGACCGCGAAGGTCACGCCGACCAGACCGAAGATGATCGCCAAGTTGCCCTTCGCCTGGATGTCGGCCTGCCGTGCTGCGATCTCCCTTTCCCAGAGCGCCGAACCCTGTTGATTGGCCGACTGGTACTCGAAGAGGCACTTCATGTACGGCTGAGTGGGCGCGGCGTCGCGATCGGCTTCGCAGTTGGGGTCCTTGAAGAGAATCAACGTGCCGCCGTGTTCGCCCAGTGGCTCATCGGCCACCTTGGAGGCCGCGTCCAACGCGACCGCCGACAAGATCACCGCCGTGATCATGCTGATCATGGCCACGACGATGCACAAGACGGCTCCGGCACTACGCCCTTGGGATGTCATACGCAGGAGAGTAACGACACATGTGAACCACCGCCCCACCAACCGCACTTACTGACCAGTTCGCCGGATGCGCCCGGCTCATCCCTGCCGGCGCCCCGCCCTGCCCCGCCCCGCCCACGGTGAGGTGACCTCGACATGAGTGCCCGTCTACACCTCGCCGCGGCCACTGTCCCCGTGCAGCGCCAATACCCATCCGCCGTGCCCAACGACCGACGATCTCCGCAGACGCAGGCGGGGGTGGGAAGAGGCGGGCTGCTGACATCGAAACGGTCGGCCAGACGCAGTCCCCCGACCGCGTCACCGTCGGTCATCTCCATGGAAACGACGTACAGTTCGGTGTTCGTGCGCGCGAACACCGTCCACAGAGTGTTCCCCTCCCCCCACCCGCTCCACAAGCGGCCCCAGACTCCCGGTCGGGCGTTCACGGGCGGCCCCCGGACGGCGGGTGCGGGCCTCGGCGACCACGGCGAGCTCAAGAGCGCCACGGACCGCGACCGCGTCGACCGACTTGAGCGTGCGGTCGAGCTCGTCAGCGGCTCCCCTCGCGACCTCGGCGGCTTCCGCTTCCTGGCCCGGCCGGGATAGCGGCACGTGTCCCGGATTCCACCGGGCAGCGATGCCCCGCGGCGGATCATCCGCGTCCTCGGCCGCCCGCAGCGCCCGGACCGCCACCATCGGCGACAGGTCGGGCCGTCCCGCTCTGCGGCTGTACGAGCGCTGCCGGCGCGTACAGGTCGGCAGCCGCACACAGCACCTCACGACGCTCAGCACCCGCACCGGCACCGGAGCGGCGCGCTGCGACGGTCGCCTCGACGTCGCCGATCAGTTCCGGCAGTACCGCCTCGGCCAAGGTGAACCGGATGGGCGACGTCTGTCACATGCCCCACACGGTCTCCACCCGCTCACGCAGCACACAGGCCTCCATCCACAACGGGCACGGGCCGAGGGTGCCGGCCCAACAGCGCCCGCATCACACCGTCACCCGCCGCACCCTGCTGCTCCCGTTGCCGGGGCTGTCGTCGTCTCCGAGGAGCCAGCCGGCCGGTACCCGGAGCTCGGCCGCGAGCCTGCCGACGACCTCGCTGGAGGGCACCCTCGGACCACGCTCGATCTGCGAGAGACAGTCCGTCGCGATCCCGCACAGACCGGCGACCACGGCCTGGGTGGGGCATCGGCGTGAGCCGCGGATCGCCCGTCGCGGCGCCGACCACAGCACCGGCCCGGGCAAGCAACTCTGGGTTGCAGAGCGCGCGTTCGCCCACCTGCGCTGGTTCCGCCGACTGCGGGTCCGCTGGGAGATCCGCGACGACATCCATGAAGCCTTCCTCACCTCGGATGCGCACCAACCTGTGCGGTCCGTCTTACGTCACGATTCACTGGCGGTCCGAGCGGCGTAGCCCTTCGCGATCAGTTCCTCCACCAAAGCGCTCTTCGCCGCCGAGTAGGCCGCCCTGCCCTCGCTGTCGACAGGGAACTGCTGTGCCAGAGCCACCTTCAACGCGCTGTAGCGCCGGACTTCATCGGGCCACTGGCGTAGGTAGTCACGGAGCAGGACGTGATCGAGGTGAGGCTTTGATCCTGCAATCACGCCGTACAGATGATGTTCGGGAACCCCCGGTGGGGCTTGGAATGCCTCCCGCCCCGGAATCCCCAGGTCGCCTTCGGGGCGGTAGCCCTGCACGGTGAGCCGGGCGATCAACGCGGGCATGACGGCCTCCCCGGACACCACGATGTCGAGGTCGATGATCGATTTGGCGGCGCACCCAGGCACTGCCGTACTGCCGACGTGCTCGATGGACACAGCCAGATCCGCGACGTGGGGTGCCAGCCGCTGCCGCAGATCCTCGAACCGCTCGGGCCACCGGGGGTCGTAGTCACTGACCACGATCATGCGATTCATGACGGCAGTCTCGCAGGATCGCCAGGCCCACCGAACCCCTCGGAGAACCCTGGCTGTCGCGTACCGAGCCGTAAGGGCTGTCCCGTAACTGTTGGCTGTCACAGGGCGGCGGCTGGCTGTCGCAGGGCGGCGGCGTGCAGGTCCCGGATGTACCGGACGAAGCGTGTGCCGTCCTTGCTGTGTGTGGGCTTGCCGGGGGTGAACCCTGCCCGCTGCGCGACTGCGGCAGATGCGGGATTCTCCGGCTCGACCTGGATGACGGCTTCCGCCCCGCCCTCACTCGCCGCGTACTGGGACGCCAACAGGACCGCGCGGGTAGCCAGGCCGCGTCCCCGCCAGAACGGATAGAGGCCGTAGGCGACATTCACCTGGCCGGGCGCCAGCCCCTCTCCTGCGAACCGCAAGTCGACCCTGCCCGCGAGCACCCCGTCGGCGCCCATCCGGATGCCGAACGCACGTAGTGGCCCGGCTGTGTCCCACTGCTCCCGACAGTGCCGGAAGTACGCTTCGATGCCCTCGCGCGTGCCGGGACCTCCGTTGAGCCAGCGAACGAGTAGCTCGTCCTCCCCCGCGAGGTGCGCCTGAACGTCGTCCAGGCGCAGGGGGACAGCGTGATGATCCCGTCGGACAGCTTCACTTCATGCATCCTGTGATGCTTGACGCCGGAGCCGCGCAGCACCATCAAATTCCGCGCAGCACCATCGGATTCCGCGCAGCACCACACAGAGCTCCCCGTACACAGGAGATGATCTCCGTGTGAGTGGTGTGATCACGGCTTCGCCCTCGTCGACGGCACCGGCCAGCTCCTCGCCAAACGCCACATCACCGACGACGCCACCGGTTACAAGATCCTCCTCGACCTGCTCACCGAGTACGACGACACCAGCGAGAACCCGATCCCGGTCGCCATCGAGACCTCCCGCGGACTACTCGTCGCCGTGCTGCGGACGGGCAGCCGGCCAGTGTTCGCGATCCACCCGACGGCCGCCGCCCGCTACCGCGGCCGCCACTCCGTCTCCCGCAAGAAGTCCGACCCCGACGACACCAGACGACGCCTTGGTCCTGGCCGACGTCCTCCGCACCGACATGTACGCCCACCGGCCCCTGCCCAACGACTCCGACCTCGCCCGAGCCGTCGCCGTCCTGGCCCGAGCCCAGCAGGACGACACCTGGAACCGGCAGCAGCGCGCCTACCAGCTCCGCTCCCTGCTGCGCGAGTATTACCCCGCCGCCCTGGCGGCGGCCGATGCCTGGAAGACCGGTCTGTGCCGGGCCGAGATGCGGGAACTGCTCCGGGCAGCTCCGACGCCCACCCACGCCGCCCGACTCACTCGGACCCAACTCCAGGCCGCCCCCAAGAGGGCTGGCCGTCAGCGCGGAATCGAGGCTGAAGCCGACCGCTTCCGCGCGGCCTTCCGATCCGAGTGGGCCCACCAGCCCGCGCTGGTCGAGGACGCTCTCGGCAAGCAGATGCCGGCTCTCCTCGGCCGGCTGGAGGCCGCCTGCACCGCCTCGACCACGTCGGCCACCTCTGGCCCTTCTCCTCAATCACCGCCTCACCCGGCGCCAAAGCCCACTACCGACGCCGCGACCACGGAGACTGGCACGCATCAGCCCAGCGCAACCTCTTCAACCGCGTGATCGGGCAGCTCTACCACTGCCTCCGACACGGGACTTGCTTCGACGAAGCCGTCGTGTTCCCCACGGCCACCGGGGCTCTCGCGGCATGAGTGTCGTCAGCCGCCGATCGCGCGCGACCAACGCTCATGGATGACGGACAACTTCCGCTCGAATTCGTCATCCCACATCCGGTTGGTGAAGGCCCCGGGAATCGCGAGCGAACGCCCATGGACCCGTACGACCTGCAAGTCCCACCAAGACCCACTACGCGTGAGGTGCTGTCGCTTCTCGATTCGGGTGATCTCGCTCCAGGGAACCGAGCGCCGGCTCACGAAGGTGCGGAACTCCATTCCATCCGCAGTCAGGCGCGTCCGACCGTATCCACGGTTGATCATGTAGAAGACCGAGGCCAACCACGCAACACCGAAGCCACCGACCCACCACCATCGGTCCGATGCCGGCTCGGCCAGGCCCACCGCTACAACCCCACCGGCGAAGACCATCGTCAGGAAACCGGTCCACCACCAGTTTCTCCGCTGCTCGGCCTCGCTGAGACCGATCCACATATCGGGCATATTCATGATGCTACAGATACACACTCGAACAACGACCGCCCCGACTTGACGAGTTGGACGCCGGAGGTGTCTGGACAGCCCCGTTCACCGGGCTGGTTCCGCGTGCCTCCGGGAAGCTGGTGGCGGTGCTGCGCCGCGCAGGTGCGGGTGCTGTCCGCAAGGGCCGGCCGTGGAGCCTTCCGCCGGAGGAAAGAGCACTGCTGATCGCGGCGTACTGGCGTGCAAACCTGACCCTGCGGCAGCTCTCTCCGCTGTTCGGGGTGTCGAAGTCGGCGGCGGACCGGATCATCGACCATCCCGGGCCGATGCTCGCGCTCCAGCCCCGCAAGCGGTTCGCCGGGGACGCCGTGCTCATCGTGGACGGCACCCTGGTTCCCACCCGGGACCACACCATTGCCGAGCGGTCGAAGAACTGCCGGTACTCCGCCGACCACCAGGTCGTCATCGATGCCGACACCCGCCAGGTCGTCGTGGCCGGAAGGCCGCTCGCCGGAAACCGCAACGATTTGGCTGCACTTCGCGCAGGGCCCAGGCAAGGCTTCGCCCGACTCTGCCGGTGCCGGGCTGCAACGTCTTCACGTGTGGTCGCGCAGGAAGGTGGGGATCTCGTCGCGGGTCGGGTAGTTCGGCAGGGGTGCCGGCTTGCCCTGAAGGAACGCGGTGATGACGGCGACGGCCCGGTCGTTGTTGTCGTCGAGGCCGTTCCACATGTGGTGTCCGACTCCGGGCATGTACTGCGTGCGCTGGATGGCGGGGTCATTGGCAAGGACGGTGGTCTCCCATTGACGGACCTGGGAGGAGCACTCGGCGATCATCAGCATCGCGGGTGTCCGGGAGCGCCTCAGTTGCGGGGCGATGGAGGGCGAGTCCTTGACCGTCTGCTGGATGCGGAGGCTGGCGGCGGGGCTGAAGGAGAAGTTCTGCTCGGTGTCCTCGGCGGGGATGCGGTGCGCGTCGCGTGCGCAGTAGGCGGACGCGGTGTCGCTGCCGAGGTCGGCGGCGGTGAAGGCGTTGTCGCCTTCGGCCTGTCCGATCAGTCCGGTGTCGGGGGTGAGGAGTCCGAGTCGCATGAGGCCGAATGCCACGGCGTACCGGGGAACGTGCGTCGATCGCGGTCCGGTCGGGGCCGGCGCGAGGCCGCGTGCGGATCCTCGGCCCTTGTGCCCGGTGATGCGTGCGGTGGGGCCGTCCATGGGACCGGGCTCGGCGATGATCGCCCGGCGCAGGCGTGCGGCGACGCCCGGGTCGGTCAGGGCTCGGGTGAGCACCGCTCCTCCTGAGGAGAATCCGAGGATGTCGACCTTGCCCTTGTCCAGGCGGTCGATGAAGGCGGTGAGGTCGCTGACCGATCTGGAGATCGTGTACCGGCCCATGGGGAGCAGGTCGCTGCGTCCGCCGCCGGCCTGTTCGTAGGCGTAGACGTCGTAGCCCCGGCGTGCCAGGAGTTGCAGGAACCGGTGGTCGAGCACCGAGATGCCACGGACCGGTCCGCCGTTGAGGTACACGAGCGGGATGGGATGCCGGGGGCTGGGGTGCGTGGGCGGGTAGTGGTACACCGCGACCCGGCTGCCCGTGGTCAGGCTCCAGTGCTGCGTGGTCACGAAGGGCAGGGCGGGCGGGTACCGCCGGGCCGTCGGCACGGTCGGAATGCAGACCGCCGCCGTCAATGCCGCGGCGAGAGCCACCGGCAGGAACGGCACGAGCCGCGCCGGCCAGGTGCGGCGCCGGCCCCACCACATCGCGAGGACCGCCCCGGCTCCGAGGGTCGTCAACCATGCCGCCAGCCCCGAGCCCGCCCCGTCCGTGAGGGCGATCAGTGCGAGAAATACGACGATCAGCGTCGCGACGGCGGCCAAGGCCAGCAGTAAGCGTCCGATGAAGCGGACGAGACGTATGGCGGACGTGGGCACAGCTACCTCCAACTGTTTCAGAACGCTGTTTCAAAACAACGTTATCAAAGAAGGTAGGCTGCTCGTCATGGGTAGGCCGAGAACGAACGACGAGGCCGTCAAAGAGCGGCTTGTGGAGTGCGCGACCGAGATGCTCGCCACCCGCCCGCGGGAGTCGCTCACGGTCCGCGCCGTGGCCGCTGCTGCCGAGGCGTCGACCACGGCGGTGTATTCGCTGTTCGGCGGTAAGGACGGGCTGATCGGTGCGGTGCGCGACAGAGCCGTCACCGGCCTGTTCCAGGACCTTTCGGCGGCGCGGACCTCCGCGGACCCTCTCGCCGACCTCTACGCGCTGGCCGTCGCCTACCGTCGTTGGGGGCTCGGACACAGCCATCTGTACACGGTGCTGTTCGGTGGTGTGCAGTCCTTCGACCCGTCAGGGGAGGTCGGTGCCAGTGACCCGGTCCTTCCGCTCCTCGCAGCGATCGATCGCGCGTTGGCGGCGTCCGTCCTGGTCGGCGAAGCAACGTCGATCGCCCTGTCGATCTGGGCCACCCTGCACGGACTGGTGACTCTCGAACTGGCTGGGGCACTCGACGACGCCACCGCCGAGACCGCATTCCGATCGGCGATTCACGCCACGTTGCGCGGGTGGACGACCCCGGCGGTGTTCCGCAGCCTCCGCCAAGTCGAACTCGCTCATTGACAGATCACGGCCGGTTGTCCGGGCCCTGCCGGTCCCTTCCGGTCCCTTCCGGGGCGAGGGTGCATGGTCGGTGAAGGCTGGCCTGCCAAGGTCCACCAGCTGCGGCCGGCCATCAGTCGCAGATCGATCTCGATGAGGCGTGCCCCCCGGCGGGGTCCATCCGGGGAACGGGGCAGCCGACGCAGGCTTCTCCGGACCAACTGGGTGGGTTCGCCCCGGTGCTGAACTGAGGGGCGATCCGGCTCGCCATGGCTTGCAGCAGTCGCCTCGGACTCGCTGTTCCGCGTTCGGCTCTCGCTGCCGGAAGCGAGTCGCTTGACCCTCACGTGGCGTCAGGCTGCATAGTCGGTGCTGTGGAGGAGCACCTGACCGTGGGACGTGTGGCCGAGTTGGCGGGCGTGAGCGTCCGCACGCTACATCACTATGACGAGATCGGGCTCGTACGGCCGTCGGCGCGAACTGCAGGCAGGTACCGGGCCTACTCGGGCAGCGACGTGGAACGGCTGCGTGAGGTACTTGCCTACCGACGCCTGGGCTTCGGGCTGCGGGAGGTCGCGGACCTGGTCGACGACCCGTCCACCGACGCGGCTGCGCACCTGCGCCGACTGCGCGGCCTGCTGCTGGAACGGCGCGACCACGCCGATGCCATGGTCGCGGCCATCGACAGAGAACTCAAAGCACGGGCGAAGGGAGTCAAGGTGACGCCTGAGGAGCAACTGGAGATGCTCGGTGCACAGCTGTACGACGCGATCGGCGGCGCATACCCCGCGACACGGCGTACCGAGCCGCGGATCGCCGCGCAGATCTGGGCCGCGCTCGGGGATGCGCGGACGGTGCTGAATGTCGGGGCCGGCACCGGCTCCTACGAGCCTGCTGATCGCGATGTGATCGCCGTGGAACCATCTGCGGTCATGCGGGGGCAGCGGCCTGCCGGCTCGGCGCCGTGCGTGGCCGCCGCCGCGGAGAACCTGCCGTTCGTGGACCAGTCCTTCGACGTCGCGATGGCCGTCTCCACCGTTCACCATTGGGGGGATCCGATAGCGGGGCTGCGCGAGATGCGGCGCGTGGCCCGCCGCGTGGTGGTGCTCACGTTCGACACCGACGAGCCCGGATGGCAGGACCGGTTCTGGCTTACCCGCGACTACCTGCCCGAGTTCGCCTCCGTCCTCGCAGAGTTTCCCTCGCTTGCTGGGTTGACCGACGCCATCGGCGCCCGCGCTGAGCCGGTGCCCGTTCCGTGGGACTGCGCTGACGGCCTGTTCGAGGCGTACTGGCGCCGGCCCAGGGCCTATCTGGAGGATCATGTGCGTCGCGCGATGTCGGTGTGGACGAGGGTCGGGCCGGAGGCCGAGCAGCGGGCGGTGCGAAGCCTCAGCGATGATCTCGACTCCGGCCGGTGGGTCGAGCGCAATTGCGACCTCGCCAACCTCGATGCGGCAGATCTTGGACTCCGCCTGCTCATAGCCTGAACCGCGTCACACCTCGGCATCGCGGCGGCCCCGACATGCCCAAGTCGGAGACCCGCGAGCCCCGCTGGTCGATCGAGGGCTGGTCCGCGACATCGCGATGGGCGACTTCCGGCTGACGGTCAATCCAAGGCATGGAAGTCTTCGGCTCTGCTCACGTCGTTCCGGCAGGGCGCACGCTCACCACAATCCGATGGACGGCTGGAGGCCGGAGCGGGTGGGGCGCTACCGCCCCGGCATTTCGCGGCCGGCCGTCGCCCCGGTACGGATCGAGCGGGTTGTGGTGGGCGTGAGGACGGCGACGCTCGGAGCGCGCCGGCGGCACCGGGTTGATCAACGGGCCTTCGCCTGTCTCGATCCAGAAGGTGCAGAAGCTGTGGATCACCGCGTCAGTTGACTCAGCTTCGCACCCCGTGTGGCGAGCTCGCCGGCATGCAGCCGTTCCAGGGGCGCGGGCCTGGTCCAGCACCGGTCGAGTGCTGCAGCGGCGTCGTTGAGCTTGAGACAGGACAGCTGACCTCGCAGCTGCTGGAAGCGGCGTGCTTCGCTCATCTGCACAGGGGACGTACTCACTTCCGTGTTCTCCTCCTTCGGTGAGGGAACGGTCCGCAGCCGGTCGACCGTGGCGGCGTAGTGGGACAGGTCGATCACGACCCGTTCGGCCGGATCACTAGCGGCGGCCTGCCGGCCGCACAGCCGCTCGGCTTCTGCCCGTACGGCTTCGGAGGGTGGTCTGCGGACCTTGTTCTCGCAGGGAGCCCGGTCCCAGGAAGCGGCCGGCACCTCGCGTTCGAGGGCGACGACGTGCCCGGCGTCCGGCACTGTCTGGCCGGCTCCGCGGCGCCCGGCGGTGGCGGGCGACCACGGCCCGTCCAGCGTTGGCGATGTCGAGGTGGTTCTCGCCGAGCCGGTGCAGGACTCCGACCCGGGCGCCGGCGGGACGGAACACAGATTCCCGTCGAAGGACACCGGGCACTGCGGGCTCACGGTCCGCTCGACCTACAGCTCGGCGGGGCAACGGCCGGACCGGGACGTCCAGCAGCGTTTCAGCGGCGGCGAGTTCACCGACCGTGGCCTTGATCCCGTCCACGGACCGGCGGCGTTCGTCCATGCGGACGGCGAGCCGCGGTCACCTCGTCGAACAGCGTCGATGTCCACAGATGCGGATCATCCGCCAGTCGCCGCCGACGGTACGGAAGGAAAGGCACTAACAGGACCGGAGGCTGACGGCACTGCCCCGGGGTCCGTTCGTTGTTCAGGTAGTCCCGGACCGTGTTGCGGTCCCGGCCCGGATGCCGCGCGATCGCCGAGATCGTCCATCCCTGACGACGCAGAGCAGGAGTGTCCACGTCTTACGCCCGTGTGAGCATCCAGGCCCCCGAGCAGGCCGAAGTTGCGCACGCAGGCTCTCCATGACACACCGATACCAGTTCGACATGCCGGGCAGGGGCACACGAAAGATGGGGAGATCGACTGAGCAGGTTCGGCCGCTGAGCGAGCACAGCCCGGGGAGTCAGCCGCAGGTCAGCATGACGACGGAAACAGGCACCGCCACCATCCCGCAGATCGCCAGGAACCCGCCCACGAAACGCACGAAGCCCTCAGACACGGCGCGGGATTCCGCCTGCTGCCGGGGCACCCGCTCCAGGCCGTTCACGATGAGGGAACGAATCCCGGCAGCCCCTCTCTTCGTGGCAAAGGCTCCCCCGAAGACGATGGCCACCAGCCCCCAGACCAACAGGAACACAGCACCCGCGGCGGCATCACTCCGACCGGCGAGAAGCAGCATGCCCGAATCCTTCACCGCCAGAGCCACAGAGGTCAACAGGCTGCCACGACAGGCACCCCGGACGAATCATGAAGTGAGCCACCCACCCCAGAAAGATCGAGGGTGGGCAACAACGGAGAGCAGGTCTGAGAGAGCCTGAGCGCAGGGTGGGGACTATCAAATATCGTCATCAGCGTTCGGCAATATCTGGTGTCAGCTCTTCACCGGAGACGAACTCGGCTTCGTCCGCGACACCCTCGTGCTGAGAGGGGGCGCTCATCGGGTCGTGCCCCCTCTCGTCGAGGAAGTCCTCGCCGCAGGCATCCAGTTCCTCCTGGAGACCTGTTCCCTCCTCGCACCTGATGCGCCCGCCCACCAGCCGTCCCCGACACCGTGCGGCTGTTGCTGTTCAACGCCCAGCACGCCTCCCCCGCGCGCTCCCGCCGCCAAGCCGAATGGATCGCCGAGCAGGAAGGCGCCGACGTCGCCGTCCTCACCGAGGTCTCCTCCACCCACGGCGACGACGCACTCGTCACCGCGCTCGCCGGACACGGGTACGCCACCATCGTCGTCCCCCCGGCCCAAGGACGCCGCCCACCGCACCGTCGTCGCCTGCCGCACCGTCAACGCCCAGCAGGTGCTGAGCCCGGTCGCCCTCACGCCTCACCGACGCCTTCGGCCGCCTCCACCCGGAGAAGGACGCCCGCTCCTGGTACGGGCGCAGCGGCAAAGGCTGCTGCTTCGACCACAGCCACCTCACCAGGTCTCATGCCTCTCGGATTCTCGCCTGCGACTACCAGCACGAGCCGCGCGAGAGCGGGCTTTCCGACCATGACGCCATGACGCTCCAGCTCCGCCTCACCGAACCCGGGGATCCGCGTGGAACTCAAGCCCAGGCGTGAGAGACCCGATGGCGCGTCACCCGCGCTCGACCGGCGGTGGCCGGGGTTACCTGATGTGGCGGTGTCGGTCTCCTCGGACTTCTGGATACGGAAGGGTCATGGCGTACCGGCCCGATGCGCGCCAACACATCTGTGGGCGTGCAACAGGACCATGGCGCTGCCAACTCCGTCCGGATGCCTGCCTCGCCCCCGGAGGACGGACAAGGCACCGGCCCGGCTGCCCGCGAAACGGTGCCTTTGGCTCCGTCCTCACCGTCCGGAGGTCCAGGACGGTGGCTGGGTGGAGGGGATGGGCGGAAGCCACGCGGGGGTGTTGTGGCGGAAGCTGTGACCGACAGGGGCGATTCCGGAGCCGTCGTCCAGGGCCGAGAGGCAGATTCCGAGGTACTCCTCACCGTCGGCCGCCGCGCCGAGCGGCGTGCTGCACACGGGGCAGGACCAGCGTTCCATCGTGGGCCAGGACCGGTACCAGCGGGGTGTCCCGGGCCCGGTCCAGCTGAAGGCGGTCCGGCGGAACCCGACCCAGGCCATGAGCGGGCCACCGGAAAGGCGGGCGCAGTGGGGGCAGGCGCATACGCGGGGGTCGTAGGGTTCTCCGGTTGCTTCGAAGCGGATGTGTCCGCACAGGCATCCACCGGTGGACACCCCTTGGGTGGGTGTGTCGTCGTTCGGCATCGGGGGCTCCTTGCTGTTGCGGCAGGGCCGTTGTGTGTGTCGGCCCGCCATGGGCGGGCAGGGCGGGGGCCGGGGCGGGTGAGTGCGCCTCGGCGCCGGTAGCCTGGCACGCCCGTTCCACGGTCGAGGCGCGGCCACACAGAATCGGGCCATTGCCGCCCCCGTGACGCCCCGTGGCACCCACTGCACAGCGCAGTCGCCGCACGGGGCGGCCACGGTTTCAGGATGGCCGGAAACCCGTGGCGGATGCGGCCGAAGAGGTGACCATCCATCGAACGGAGACGTTTCGGACGCCGCGCCCCCGCACGCCCGGCATGAACGGCGGAATTCGCACAGACATCCAGAATCCCCCTCGCTGTCACCCGTTACGACGAGGCGTGAGCCACGTTTTTAGTGCACCAGTGCCACACCGACGCTTAGACGGAGGACGCCATGCACCCTGGTCCCGCCCCCACGAACCGGCCTCCCGGAATCGAACGGACCGGCCCGATCACGCTCAACGCCGGCAGCGTCCGTACCGCAGCGGTCCCGGATGCTGCGGGGTGGGAGGCATGAGCGAGCCGGCCCGTGATGTGCCAGGACCGCGCACCACCCCTTCCAGGAGCGGCGCATCCACAACTCCCGGGCGGCCGGAGTGTGCTTCGAGCGGCTCCTTCGCCAAGTCCGAGACCGATTCCGCGTCCGATGTCTCCGCCCCGCAGATGCGGTACGTCGATCTGACCGGCAGCCGTGAAGCGGCCGGACGTTCCATCCGGATGCGTGACATGGCCCGGCGCCTGCCCCGGTTGGTGCGTCGCTCGCTGGCTCTGGCCTGGCAGGTCGACCGGCGGGCGACCATCGGTCTCCTGCTGTGCCAGGCCGTCGCCGGAGTGATGCAGGCTCTGGGCCTGGTCGCCATCGCCGGCACGTTAACCGCACTGCTGAGCAGCGGGGATGTCTACCACCGGCTCCTTCAGGCGTGGCCGTCGGTGGCCCTGCTGGCGGGTGCCTCCGGCGTGCGTGCGCTTCTGGGGATCACTGTCGGCTGGCTGTCCTCCCGGCTGGGCCCGCTGATGTCGCGCGAGGCCGAGCAGATGCTGCTCACCGGCTGTGCCGGGGTGGAGCTGTGCGCCTACGACGAGCCCGACTTCAACCGTGACCGGGAGGCCGCCGACCGCGGGGCTCAGGTCACCGGGGATCTGATCGACGAGGGCCAGGACCTGATCGCGTCGGGTGCGAGTTTCCTCGCCGGGGCCGTCGTGCTGGCCGGTGTGCACTGGGTCCTCCTTCCGCTCCTGGTGGCGGCCAGTCTTCCGCAGGCCCTGGCCCAGGTCAGTGCAGCCCGCGTGCGGTACCTGGCGAATCTCCGCAGCAACGGTGACAACCGGATGCTGTCGGTGCTGCGTTGGCACATCTTCACGAGGGAGGCGGCCGATCAGATCCGCGCCGGCACCATGGCTGGATTCCTGTCCGGCCGGTACCGGCAGACGGTCGCCCGGATCAACCGCGAGGACCGGGCCGCGGCCGACACGGGTGCCCGAATGTCTCTGGTCGGTGCGCTGTGCGGAGGCGTCGGCTCCGCAGTGGTGTGGTCGGCGGTCGTGTGGCTGCTGGCCAACGGCCGGATCAGTGTCGGGCACGCGGGGACGGCCGTCTTCGCTCTTCAGACGGTCGGGCAGTCGGTCCGGGGCCTGGTAGCCGTCGGGGCACGCGCCGTGCGCACGGGCCTGTACATGGATGACTGGAGCGGATTCCTGGACAAGGCCGGCGGGTTCCGCCTGCGCCGGGGTTCGCACCGTCCGCAGGCGCCGCAGGAGATCGTGATCCAGTCGGCAACCCACCGTTACTCGGGCAAGGACAGCAACGCGCTCACCAACGTGTCGCTGACCCTGCGCCGCGGCGAGGTCACCGCCCTGGTCGGATTCAACGGCTCGGGCAAGTCCACACTGTCGAAGCTGGTCAGCGGACTGTACCTGCCCACCGACGGGAAGGTGCTGTGGGACGGCGTACCCACCGGTGACGCCGACCCCCAGGCGCTGTGGGAACAGGTGGCCCTGGTGCCGCAGGACTACGCCCACTGGCCGCTGACCGTGCGCGAGAACGTGACCCTGGGGCAGCCCACGGCTCGCGGTGACGTGGCGGTGCGTGAGGCGTGCGAGGCTTCCGGCGCCGATGAGGTCGTCGACAAGCTGGGCGCCGGGCTGGACACGCTCCTTGCCCGGGAATGGCTCAACGGGGAGGAGCTCAGCGGCGGTCAGTGGCAACGCATCGCTCTGGCAAGGGCGTTCTTCCGGGAGGCCGGGCTGCTGGTCCTTGACGAGCCGACCGCGAATCTCGATCCGCGCGCGGAGTTCCGGATCTTCCAGCGGCTGCGGGACCTGGCCCGGGACCGGGTGGTGCTGCTGGTGACCCATCGCATCACCAATGTGGCCGTGGCCGACCGGATCGTCGTGCTCGACGAAGGCAGGGTCGTTCAGGAGGGCACCTACCAGCAACTCGCCCAGCAGCCCGGACTGTTCCAGCAGTTGCTGTCCTACCAGGTCTCGTCCGAGCCGCACGGGGAGAAGGGCGGTACGCGCACATGAGCCGCCCCAGTGCCCTTGCAGATGCCCGAGCCGGCGGCGACTCGCCCTCCACCCCGCGCTCCTTCAACCACCCCGCCCTCTTTCGAGGTGATGACGTGCCGCCCACCCGTTCCCACATCTGTACGACCGCCGAGGCGTATCTGGACCGGCATCCGGATGAGCGGGAGGCCCTGGCCGGGTTGCTGTCCGTCCTGGACAGTGCCGGCGACCCGTGCAGTCGTGCCACACTGCCCGGCCACACCACCTGCAGCGCGGTCGTCATCAACCGTGATCGACGCGTTCCGGCACTTCGGTTTCCGGTTCGTCTTCCACCTCACGGCCGAGCAGCCGGTTCGGCCGCGGCCTGGCCGTGGTCGGGCAGGACAACCTGCGCAGGGTCGTGCTGAGGGAGCGTGATGTGCCTGACGGCGCCAACAACGGGCTGATCGACGCGGTCGCCCGCTACGCCCTTTCCCTGGGGTAGAGCCTTGTTGCGCAAAGAACGGTGCAGCTCAGCGCCAATGCTCGTGATCGTACTGTCTGCAACAGCTGTTGCGTGATCCCTCTTTCGGGGGGTTGGGGGGGGGCGGCCCGGCCCCCCCCCCCCCGGGGGGGGGGTCTGAGTTTGTGGTGGGGGGGCTGGCCCCCATTCGCCCGATAACAGGCCATTGATTGTTGACCGTTTACAAGGTGGGGTGTTATGTG
>NZ_JBIDCA010000014.1:222783-249300 GCF_043204345.1 Streptomyces sp. NPDC047917 | reverse complement strand
ACCACCCCCCCCCCCCCCCCCCCCCCCCCCCCCCCCCCCCCCCCCCCGCCCCGCCCCGCCCCCCCCGGGGGGGGGGGGGCCCCGGGGGGGGGGGGGGGGGGGGCCCCCCCCCCCCCCCCCCCAACCCCGGTGTGGTGAGAGAGAGTTGGTGCTGCTGGGACTGGCCCAGATGCGCCAGAAACCTGCCATGAGATGTTCCTCGGTTACGAAGTGAGGGTGTTCGTGGACCGCCAGCGGCCGGCGCATGCTCACCTGACCGACGAGCCGTCCCACCCGCCCACGACCAGGAAAGACCTCGGAGAACCCGCCCCGGACGGCCACCCGACGATCATGGCTGCCCGCACCACGGCGAATCCCCCGGGCTCGCCCGAAACCGAAGATCACAAATCACGCGGTGGATCGAGGCTCAGTAGTTGTACTCGAACCAGGTCAGAATGGCCTTGACGCGGCGGTTGTCTTCGTTCGGGGCATTCCGAGTTTCACGAACACATTGGCCACGTGTTTACTCACGGACACTCCGGAAAGAAACAGCGCTGATGCGATTTCCGCGTTGGAGCGCCCTTCCGCCACGAGGGCGAGCACCTCGCGTTCGCGGTCGGTGAGCCGGGCGAGCGGGCCCTGGGGCGCGTCCGCGTGTGTGACGTAGCGGACGACTTCCGGGGCGATCACGACGCCGCCACCGGAAACCGTATCGAGTACGCGCAGGAAGTCGACGATTCTGCCGGCGTTTTCCTTGAGCAGGCAACCGACGGCCCCGTCCGCGCCCGGATCGTTCAACAGCTCTTGGACGTACGGTCCGGTGACATAGGCGGACAGGACGAGGACCGGCAGATCCCGATGGTGTGATCGCAGGTCGATGGCGGCGCGGAGTCCGTCGTCGGTGTTACCAGGGGGCATGCGGACATCGGTGATCAACAGGTCTGGTACGGCCCCGGAACGCGCGAACTCGTCGATGGCGGTGACCAGTTCGGTGGCGTCCTCACATTCAACGATCACCTCGTGAGAGTGGGAGGTCAGGATTTCCCGGATTCCGGCACGAATCAGCATGTTGTCATCTGCCAGGACAATTCTCATGGCCTCTGCCCGACCTGTTCGTCTTCATTCACTTCATTCCCATGCGGGTTGGCCGGGAGCGGATGCTATGACTTCGGTTCCGCCGCCATCCGCAGGGCTTCGGATCTCAAGCTCTCCACCGATGCTTCGCATCCGCTCGCGCAGTCCGGCAAGTCCTGAACCCGCGTCGATTTCCGCGCCGCCCGCACCGTCGTCACGCACGCAGACACGTACGCCAATCGAATTGCACTGCAGGTCGATCCGAGCGCTGCCCACGCCCGCATGCTTCGTAATATTCGAGAGCGCCTCGGAGACCGTGAAATAGGCCGCTGTTGCAGTCGGCGACGACAACTGGGCGTCATCTCCGGTGCTGTTCAGCTCGACCCGCAGCGGTGATCGCGCGGCCAGCTCGCGGACGGCGGCGACGAGGCCGAGGTCGCTCAATTCGCGAGGGTGGATCTCGCGCACTGTTTCCCGGAGCCGTTCCAGAGCATGCTCGGCCTGGGCCTGTGCCTGACGTGCCAGTTCCACGATGCGTTCCTCGCCGCTCGCCGAGGCTGCGGCCTCCAGCATCCCGAGGCGCATCACGACGGCGACCAGCTTCTGTTGAGCGCCGTCGTGCAGATCACGTTCGATGCGCCGGCGCTCGGATTCGAAGGCCGTTGTCAACGAGGCCCGGCTGGTACGGAGTTCCTCCAGCTTCGCGAGCAAGTCCGGGTCCCGGCTTCTGGAGAATGTGCGCAGGGCGAGGTCCCGGAGAAGGGAAATTCCGGTCAGAAGACCTGTGGTGACCGCACCCAGAAGCACCCCTGCGGGCATCGCCAGAAAGGATTCCGTAAGCGATTCCGGAGTGAAAGGGCCGACCTGTACGGCGATACCGAACGGCCAGAAAACGGGAGAGAAAACCAGCGCGGCGGCACCGATGAACCCGAAGAATTCCACCACCAGTGACAGCGTGGAAAGGAGCGTGGCGGCGACGAAGACCGGGAGGGCGGTACGCCATATCGACCGCGATCGCAGCTGGCGCGCCACCCACTGCGCCCAGCTCTGGTCCGCGGGCCGCAGCGGCATCGTGCCGACGCCGCACCACCGCGCTCTGGAGCGGTCCAACTCCGTCAGCACGGCCGCCGAGGCCGGTGCAACAAGAAGGGAGAGCAGCAGAATCGGGAGGGCCAGTGCTGCGATGATTTCTGTCAGCACCCTTCGGGCGACACGAATCTGCGACATGGCCAGAACTATGGCATACGGCGGATTTCGAGAAGGTAGACCCAGGTCTACCTCGGAGTAGTGCTGACACCCGTGCGGAGCGTGTTAATCGCCGCCTAACATTTTCATATGCCTATCGCAGCCCCCATTTCCGCACCGTGCATCCGTATGCGCGGCCTCCGTATGGACTTCTCCATTCCCGGCCGTAAAAGAGAAATGACACGTGTACTGCACGATATCGATCTGAACATTCCTGAGGACCGGCTGACCGCGATCGTCGGACCCTCCGGATCGGGAAAGTCGACGCTCCTGCTCTGCATGGCCGGGCTGGAGCGAGTGACCGCAGGTTCCATCGAGATTCTCGGAACGGATGTGCTGTCGCTCGGCCCACGCAAGCAGGCCGCGTTCCGCAGCGAGAACATCGGTTTTGTCTTCCAGGAGTACAACCTCGTCAGCTCGCTCACGGTCGAGGACAATATCTGTCTGCCGTCGAGACTCGCCGGCCACCGGGTGCCCAAGTCACGGGTCCGCGAGGCCATGTCGCGGCTCGGTATCGCCCAGCACGCCAGGCGGCGCCCTGACCGGCTCTCCGGAGGCGAACGCCAGCGCGTGGCCGTGGCCAGGGTTCTCGCGAATCAGCCACGGATCGTCTTCGCCGACGAGCCGACCGGCGCGCTCGATCTCAAGTCCGGTCACGTCGTACTCGATTGGCTGCAGGCACTGCCCGCACAAGGATCGACGGTGGTCATGGTCACGCACGACCCGCATGCGGCCGCGCGTGCCGACCAGGTCGTGGTGATGGGGTCCGGGCGGGTGCACGCCGTCATCTCCGGCGGCGACCCGCACACGGTGAGCGATGCCGTCCTCGCGGCGCAGTCGAAGGACGACGCGAACGAGGCGGCGGCGTGAGCGGCATGTTGCGGCTCGTCCTGTCGGACGTCCGCATGCAGGCGTCGATGTGGGTGTGGACGCTCGCGTGTGCGGTCGTCGGCGCGGCCTGCTCGGCGGGCTCGGTCATCGCCATGTTCACCGCCGTCTCGGCGGCGCGGACGGCGGGCGACGCACGGATGGTCTCCGCGTCGATCGCGCTCGGCGGCAACATCGTCTTCTTCACCGTGCTGGCCGCCGTGGGTGTCGTCGCCTCGACCGTCGGTCTGACCTTGACGACCCAGCGACGCGAACACGCCCTGTGGGTGATCCTCGGGATCCCGCGCCACCGCGTCAGGTCCGTTCTCCGCGCCGAGCTGGTGGTCCTCGGCACCGTGGCCGGCGCGCTGACCGTACCGTTGGCCCCCTTCGTCGCGAACATCGCCCTCTCGCAGTGGACGGCGACGGGACTCGACCTGCACGGAGCCACCGCCGGACTCCAGCTCTGGCACATCGGCGCGAGCCTGCTGGCCGGAGTGGTCCCGTGCCTGCTCGGCGGCTGGGGCGTCACACGCCGAGCCGCCAGGACGCCGGAGATGCGCGCCTTCCGGGACCACTCCGATCCGCCGGCGCGGCCCGGTGTCGCGCGGAGCATTCTCGCCCTCTGCCTGCTCGCCGGTGTGCTCGGGATGTGGATTCCCGGCCTCGGCCTCGAACTTGAAGGTGGCATCGAACAGCGGACCGCCTTCGCCTTCGCCGGAAACCTCTTCCTCATCTGCCTGTTGCTGCTGATGGGGCCGTGGGTGCTCACACCTCTGATGAAACTCTGGACCGCCCTCGTCCCGTCGCGTGGCGTCGCCTGGCACCTCGCCGTGCAGTCGTGCCGAACGCGCGCGGCCCGAAGCGTCACCACGGTGCTGCCCTTCGCGCTCTCCCTGTCGTTCATCGCGCTGTTCATGACGATGGGCAACGTCATGCCCGGAAGTACCGCAGGGCTGGGCGATGTCATGACCGTTCTGGGCTGGGTCTTCGTCGTGTCCTGGTCCGGTGGCCTGGCGGTGATTGCCCTGGTCGGGCGGGAGCGCACACGCGATTCCGCGGTCGTTGCCGTCGCCGGCGCGCGGCCGGGCGTCACCACGCGGTCCACGGTCTATGAGGGCGTGATCTACGCAGGCACGGCGATCATCTTCAGCGCGGTCTTCCTGGCGGTGGCGAGTACCACCATCGCCGTGGGAGCCAAGGTCGGCGTGGGCCAGGTGCTCGACGGCCTCCCGTGGAAGATGCTCGGCGCACTTGCCGCCGTGACGCTCTTGACGACCTGCCTCGCCCTGGCACTCCAGGCCGCCCGTGTCTCCCGCACCGTCCCGGCCCGGGCCCTGCGCTCCTGAACCGAAGCGGGACGACAACCGAGCATGCAACTGAACCACTAAGGAACGGAAACAATGAACAACAGCCGGACACGCACGATCATTACCCTCGGCGCGGTCGCCTTCCTCGCTCTCGCAGCAACCGCCTGCGACCCGGATGTCGACCAGGCGAATACCACTCCTGAATCGAAGTCCTTCGCCTTCAGCGGCGACAGCCTGACCGTCAAGTCGGACTCCGCCGACCTCGACCTCATCGCCTCCGACGTCGACGACATCGAAGTGGAACGCCGGGTCAGCGGCACGAAAATCGGCGGTGAGATAGCTGCCGGATGGCAGTTCGAGGGCGGGATTCTCACACTCTCGGTGGATTGTGATGGTGTTTCCGTCAACTGCAATGCGAAGTACACCGTGAAGGTGCCGCGCGATGTCGCGGTCACGGCCGAGTACGGCAACAGCGACGTGCAGGTGTCGAACCTCGGCGGCGCCGCCCTCCACCTGGAAGGACGCGACGGAACCGTGCACGGCGACGGGATCTCCGCGAAGTCTGTGAGCGTCGTCTCGCGAAACGGCGACACCGACCTCGACCTCACCTCCGTACCCGATCGTGTCGATGTGCGGAGCCAGGACGGCAACGTTCAACTCGGCCTGCCCGCATCTGCATACGCGGTCCGTACGGCGGCGAAGAAGGGGGACGTCACCGTGGATGTCGCGGACGACAGCACGAGCAGCCACAGCGTGAACGTGCAGACGCGTAATGGCGACATCGACATCAGCGAAGGGCAGTCGTCCTAGGGCGTGTCGTGACCGGCCAGAAGTGGAACATGCTCGTGAGCCGCCACCCTTGCCCGACCCGATGGACCAGCGTGGCGCGACGGCCTTCCCCGGTGGCCCCGCACCACGCCACCCCGGCCGGCAACCCCGGAGCCTGCCCGGCCACCCGGGGCCGCCGGACCGGCCGGTCATAGTTGGGCCCCTCCCGGCCCGGCAGCCCAGGGGCCGGACATCTGCTGGGTGTTGGACACCGTCACGGCCGCCAGCGACGGCAACGACGCCCGCTTCAAGGTCGGGTGCCCGGTCGCCCCTGCCGGTGGGCCGGGGAGGGGCGCGCTCTCGGCCGTCTCGGTGGGCGCCGGCCGTCGGCTGCGCTGGACAGCGATCACTGCGGCATCATCGGCCAGGTGTCCGCCGGCGTGTGCAATGAGATCGACGCGCAGGTGGTGGACCAGCGCAGAGGGGCTGTCGTGTACCCAGGAGGCGGCGCGTTCGGACAGCGGGTAGAAAACGCCCCGGGCGTCCCGGGCCTCTATCACCCCGTCGGTGTGCAGCAGCAGTATGTCTCCGGGCCCGAACGTGAAGGTGTCGACGTGGTAGCGGTGGCCGGTCAATTCACCCAGGCCCAGCGGCGGGGCGGGGCAGGTGGCATGCAAGGTGGAGACCCTCTGACCGTGCAGCAGCAAGGGGGGCGGATGCCCGCAGGTGACCATGTCCACCTGCGGCAGCTCGTCGGGGATGTCGAGGATCGCGGCGGTGATGAAGCACTCGCCGGCCTTCTCCGCCTCGGAGGGGTCGGCCAGGTTCCAGCACACGCTGTGGTCGAGGTAGGCCGCGAGGTCGGACAGACCGGCCTGGCGGTGCGCGCCCTCCCGGAAGGCGCCCAGCAGGAGGGCGGCGTCGCTGATCGCGGTCAGGCCCTTGCCCATCACGTCCCCGATGATCAGCCGGGTGCCCGTGGGGGTGCGGACAGTCGCGTAGAGGTCGCCGCCGAGCAGGGCCTGCTCCTGCGCCGCCAGATATACCGATCCCACCCGCAGCGGACCGATCCGGCGCGGCAGGGGCCGCAGCACCACCCGCTGTGTGGCCTCCGCCACCGTCCGCACCAGCTCCAGCTCACGGGCGTGCCGCTCCTGCAGATAGCGGAAGACCGTCACGATCACCGAGACCACCAGCAGGGCGATGATCTGCGAGCCGAATTCCATCGTGCCGCCCACCAGGTGGCCTTCCTGAAGGCCGATGACAACCATGCCCGCCACCGCCAGGGCAGCGATCGCCCCGGTGGTGAGGGTGGAGGCGAAGGACGCGGTCAGCGCGGGCGCCACGATCAGCAGCGACGGCCCCATCGGCAAACCGGGGCTCAGCACGTCGGTCAGCACGATCGCCACGATCAGACCCAGCGGGAGCACCAGCAGAGCGTTACCGGCCTGCTGTGAGCGGGGACGATGTGCGAACCGCTGCCACAAGCACATATTTCCTGCTTACACCCTCCCGGGCAGCACCGCAGGCGCGAGAGTGCGACGGGCACTGCTCTTGGCTGTCCGGGTGGAGGACGGTGCCGACGCCCACGGCGCCGTCTGCGGCGTGAACGCCCCGGCCGCAGGATGTCGAGCGGCCGACGCGCTGATGGTAACCACCGGCGACCAGGTGAGGATCGTCCTGCGCGTGCCGCCGTCGAGGACGGCACACCCGCCTCCGGCATGCTCGTCGGCCTCGGTGCCTCGAACACGAGGGCGTACTACGACGCCGCCTCGATCGCCTGCGCCGACGTCCCATGAACGAGGCGTTGGCCACCGTCGCCCCGGCGCTGGTGGCCACCGGCGAGCAGGATCGCACCGTCGGCGTGCTTGTCCGCCACCGCCCGGGGCAGCGTCATCGACAAGGCCCCCCAGGGCTTCATTCAGCCGAAGGCGATGGCCCTGAGCCTGTTCATCGCCAAGGTCCACGGCCTGTCGGTGGCCGAGCACGCGCGGCCGGGGCGTCGCCGCCACGCTGCTCAGGCGCCCCTGGCAGGACTGCCGTCAACTGGGCTACCTGCTGCTGGACGGCTCGTACGAGGCCGACCGCTGCCTGGGGCCTGCTACTCCCGATGCGGCTACACCGTCCACTCGCCCAGCGACGATTTCTCCGTGGACCCTGCCGCCCTGGGCGTGGTCGGTCGGCAACGTCGGCGTTGCCGGGCAGGGCTGCCTGGGACCGCGCGCGACAGGTCTGGGCAACGAGAGGAAGGACCGTGTCGTGTTCGGCGCCGCCCATCGGTGTCGTCGCCGACAGACCGGGCGCGGACAGGCCCGCCCGGCGGAACAGGCGGTGCAGGCGCACTCCCGTTCCGAGGCTGCTGTCGTTCACCGTCAGCGCGGCGGCTATGGACTGGAGGACGGCGTCGATGGAGCGCGTTGACCTCCAGCAGTTGGTCAACCAGGGGCCGGCAGGCGTCCCCGACCTCAGATGCCTGGGTCCGGCACCAGATCGGCGTGCGCATCTGGAAGGCGGTCTTCTCCGGCGGGAAGCCGCTCTTGTCGGTACGTTTGCCCTGGCCAAGGGCAGCGTGGATCTTGACCAGGTCGCCGTCGTGGAAGACCTGCACCATCGTGGCGATGGTGCAGACGTCAACCCGTCGGCCGATCAGTTTCCAGGGCACCGAGTAGAGGGTGTGGCCGACCTTGATGTGGACGTCCGGCCCGGACATCGCCGCCGACCAGCGAGCCAGGACGAGCGGAGTGGGCGGGTAGAGGCAGCAGGGTCTCGGCTTCGACGGCCTCGAATACCGCCATCGGCCAGCGGCTTGTCCCTGGGCCTGGCCGCTCGGGCCGGATTCACCAGTGCCCCATAGTGGGTGGCGAGTTCGGCATACGCCTTGTTGGTCTTCGGGTCATGGAGATCGGACTGCGATGGCAGGGGCGCGTGCCCCGGGCTGGCGCCGGCGGTCACCCCGTTCGATGCGGTGGCTTGTAGAGGTCGTCAAGGCGGAGTGGCGCGGGCTGGGGCAGGGGTGTGCCGTCCGTCGGCGGGCAGGACTGGAGGAAGTAGGCGAGCAGGCGGCGGGTTGCGGCCATGGAGGCCGCTGGGGACTCTCCCACGACGCCGTTGTTGGCCATGAGCAGGAGGGTGACGTCGCTGGGGTCGAAGTCCTTGCGCAGCTGTCCGGTGCTCTTCGCACGCTGTACCAACTGGGCGAGGCCTGCCTCGGCGCGGGCACGCTCACGATGGACGTCGGGCGCATCGGGAAATTGGGAGAGGAACGCGGCGCTGAACCCGCGGTCCTGGGCCTGCATCATGCACACCTTGGTGAGGACGTCGCGAAGTCCGTGCCAGGGATCGTCGTCCTGAAGGGCCTCGTCGAGGGCTGCGACGCACTGGCTGAGTTGTTCGGAGAACGCGGCGGTGATCAGCGAGCCGCGCGTCGGGAAGTGCCGGTAGAGGGTGGCGGCACCCACGCCCGCTCTGCGGGCGATTGCGCTGGAAGACACGTCGGTGCCGTTGAGGGCGTATGCCTCGCGGGCGGCTTGGAGGAGCCGGGCGCGGTTGTGCCGGGCGTCGGCTCTCTGCCCAGGGGTGGGCGGGCCGGAGGCGGAGGGGGGCGTGTTCCGAGACGGTTGGCCAGGCATGTCTCCCACTTAATCACAAACGGAAGGGGGCGACCGTTTAGCGGGTTAGCGTGACCTGGTGCCGCGGTGCCCCGCGGTCAGCTCTCTGCCGCAGAGGTGAGCGGCTGCGGGTTCTGCTGCTGAACGACGTGCCATGTGTACGGAGGTTTTCCGTGTTTGCTGTGCAGTACCACCGCTATGGCGGTTCCGAGGTGCTTCGTGTCGAGGAGGTCGAAGAGCCGCATGCCGGGCCGGGTCAGGTCCGCATCACGGTGCGTGCCACCGGCGTCACCCCTGCTGACTGGTACCTGCGCTCAGGGACGCTGCGGGACATCGCCACCGTGGACTTCCCCCACATACCCGGCATGGATGCCGCGGGAATCGTCGACGAGGTGGGAGACGGGGTGACCGGCACCGCCGCGGGCGACGCGGTCTTCGGCCTCGTCCCCTTCGTGGATCAGGGAGGTGCCGCGGCCCAGTACGCCGTGCTGGAGGCATGGGCGCCCAAGCCGCGCTCGTGGTCCTTCGAAGAAGCGGGCGGCGCCGCCGGCAACATCGACACGGCCACGCGCGTACTGGAGGCCCTGGAAGTCTCCGAGGGCATGACGTTGCTTATCGAGGGCGCCGCCGGAGGCGTCGGCACCATCACCGCGCAACTCGCCCAGGCCCGCGGCCTCACCGTGATCGGCACCGCGAGCGAAGGCAACCACCGCTTCCTCGACCGTCTCGGCATCACGCCAGTCGCTTACGGAGCCGGGCTGGCCAATCGCCTTGCCCCGCTGGCTCCGCGCGGCGTCGATGTGGTGCTGGACGCAGCCGGTAAGGGCTCTCTTGCCGAACTGGTGGCCATAGCCGGCGACCCGCACCGTGTGGTGACCATTGCCGACTTCGACGCCGGCCGGCACGGAGTGCGGTTCTCCCGCTCCGAAGCGGGAGAGTCGCCGGGCTGGGCAGGACTGCCGCTGGCTGCCGACCTAGCCGACCGCGGTCGCCTCACCGTCCCGCTGCACGCCGTGTTCCCGCTGAAGGAAGCCGCCACAGCTCATGACGTCAGCGCCACCGGCCACGCGCGCGGCAAGATCGTCATCACCGTGCCCTGACACGGCGGACGATTCGGCCTGCAACCAGCGCCCTGCAGCAGGACGGCCGCAACCTACGGTGGCCTTCGCCTGCGCGACCTGGGCCGGACCACACGCCGGCGTCGGCCACCACGGCTGTACCAACCCGAACTGCCATAGTCCGTACTGACCGGTTCCCGCCGTCGGCCATTCATTCGTCGTCGGCGGCGTCTTTGTCGCGCAGGGGCCGCAGGCCCGCCGGGCGCAGGCCCTGGAAAGCCCGATCGCGCCCTTGAAGGTGGGCTCGGCTCACGGCCCGCGCCAGAGGTTGGCGAAGGCGGCGTTCTCGATGGCCCGCCTCTGGCGTACGGCCTCCAGCTCCATCACCGCGTCGTGGACGGCGGCCACCACGGTCGTCACCGCCTCGTCATCGAGGCCGGTCTCGTCGTCGGATCGTTCGTCGTCGATGTCCACGACCGAGGCGAGGGCGGCCAGGACGGGTTCCTTCTCTTCCCAGCGGTCGGTTGCGCGGCGGCGCGCGGCCGTGTCGACCGGTTCCACGCGTTCCGAGCCGAAGGGCAACCGGCCGCTTCGCTGCGGTTTCAGCTCACCGTTCTCCTCCAGGGCGGCCTGATACGCGGCCGAGAGGTCTCGACCCCGGCGCCACAGCCAGTCCTCGATCCGCTCGTGGGGCGCCTGCCGGGTGAGCCCTGCCGCAGCCTCACCCATGAACCGATCATCCAGCGTCTGTGGCCCACCCGGCACGATGCGGTCGCCGTCCACGGCGACCGCCCCCGCACCGATGAGATCGATCAGCTCGGCTCCCGCGAGCGCGAGGGACAGATCGCCCTGCCCCACGGAATGCTTCTGGTCCATTGCGATGATGAACAGGTCCTTCGCCGTGGTCATGAACGGCTCCCCTCGTAGACATCGACAAAGGTGCCTCCCCACCGGCCGGACCCGTGTTCTTGGCCGGCCCGGCGGCGGGGCGACTCTCACGATCAGTATCGCCCCGCCCGAGGTCCAATCCCTTTCGTGGGGCGGCGGCGGGAGTCTGTGGTGCCCAGGTCGGAGCGGCGGGTCCCCGCGGTCCCGGATCCCCGAGCCGCTTCGCCTGAGTATCCGCCGAGCGGCTGCGAACGGTCGAAGGGAACGAGATCATCAGGCGTGACTGCTGAGCGACGCGACTGTCCGGCCCTTGAAGAAGCTGATCAGTTCGCGGCTCAGTAGCTGTGGCTGCTCCTCCGAGAGGAAGTGGCCGGCTCTGCTCGTCGATGGCCTCGGGGGCGACGGTGAGCTGATCGACGGACCAGTCGACGATGGTCCGGCAGCGGCCTGCGAGCAGTCGCTCGGGTAGACCGTCGAGCTGGTCGAAGCCCAGATGCCAAGGATTGAGCCCGTCCTGCGCGGGCAGAGCGGGAAGATCCGCCAGCTCGCTCGTGGGTGCTCCCGGCTCCCACATCGCCAATCCGGCGGTGCTCTCGGGGTGTTGGGCGGCGAAGAAGTAAGCGATCCAGGAGCCGACGTCCTCGCCGGCGATGTTGACCCGCTCGTAGCCCAAGTGCCGGACGAGTTCGTGGACATCGCGTGCCATGGTGGCTTTGCCGTACCCCGATGCAGGCTTCTGGGACTCGCCCATTCCCCGGTATTCGCAGACGATCACCCGAAAGTGCCGCGCGAGCAGCGGGATCATCGTGCGGTACTGCCACCAGGTGCGGGGCCAGCCCGGGAGCAGCACGAGCGGTTCGCCCGAACCGCTGCTCACGTAGTGCAGACGCACTCCGTTGACATGGGCGAAGTCATGGTCGAGGGATTCGGGTGCTGTGGGCGCGGTGGGCATGCGGGCTTTCCTGTGGGTTCTGAATCGTCGATGCACGAAGGCGCCCTGTTGGCCTGGGCGACGCCGACGGAGCCGGGGCCGCCCAGGCTGTGCGGGATCGAGTCGCGCAGGCGGCCCAGGCACCTCACAGTGGTTCTAGCTGGGGTCGGGTAGAACCTCCGTGGCATAGCGTTCCATCAGTTCCGTCGGGGGCTCCCCAATGCTGAGCTCCCTGATCGGTGGGGCTACCCCCGGCTCGGCCGGTGTGGCACCGGCCAGGAGGAGTTCCTCAATGCCGCCCGGGGTGAAGAAGAAGATCATCTTGGCCGCGTGGTAGCCACGGTTGCGGAAGCGGTGCCGAGTGCCTCGCGGGACGAAGAAGAATCCGCCGGCACCGGCGGTCACGGTCTCGTCGCCGTTGAGGAACTCGAGCTCCCCGGAGATCACGTAGAACGCCTCATCGTGATCGTTGTGGACGTGCGGTTCGGGTCCGCCTTCGGGCGGCACCGTTGCTTCCAGGAACGTCAGTGTCCCGCTGGTCTCCCGTGCGCCGGCCTTGAGGGTGTAGGTGTCGGCGAAAACCCAGGAGGTCTCCCCTTCCCCGGACGGCATGTAGAGCGCGCTTCGCTTGGTGTACCGGGGGTCGGTCGCGTAGGGATCGATCAGGCTCATGGTTCTCCTCGTTGCCGAGCAGCAGTATCCTAGCGATCGTTAAGAAACTATTCCCCGCCCATACCGGAGTGTCAACACGGCAGTAGGCTGCAGGAGATGCCCGTTTCGACGGGTGACCGAGTCGCTCACGGTCGAAGAAGGGCAGGGAAGGTCATGCCGGGTGGTCGGCCTCGCAGTTACGATCCCGAGGTGGCGCTGAACGTCGCGATGCTGACCTTCTGGACCCAGGGCTACGAGGGCACCGCGATGTCCGACCTCACGGCGGCCATGGGGATGAGCGCCCCCAGCGTCTACGCGGCGTTCGGAGACAAGGAGACCCTCTTCCAGAAGGTCGTCGAACGCTATATGGCCGGTCCCGGGGCCTATATGCAGGCCGCCCTCGATCAGCGGACGACCGAGGCGCTTGCGCGCACGTTCCTGCATTCCGCCGTGGAGGCCGTCGCCGGCGACGACACCCCGCACGGCTGCCTGGTCACACAGAGCGCGCTCGCTGTGAACCCTCGCTCGGTCTCGGTGCAGAAATACCTCACCGCACTCCGGGAGAACGGGGTGAAGGCCCTGACCGACCGGCTCCAGTCCTTCGCCAACGCTGGCGACCTGCCTCCCGGCTCCGACCCCTCGGCCCTCGCACGACTCCTGGTCACCGTCGTCCAAGGACTCTCCATCCAGGCCGCCTCGGGTGCGCCACGCGAGGAGCTGCACACGGTCGCCGACCAGATGATGCTGTGGTGGCCGCGTCGGGCGGACAGCCGTATTGACCGGCAGGGTTGTTGACGGCTGATGGGCGGGTTTCCGTCGAGCGCGGTGTGACTGCGGTGGCCTCAGGCGTGGGGGAAGCCGGCCGGGCCGTGGTTCGCTCGCTGTTGGAGGTGTAGGGCCGTAGGTGTGTGAGAGGCCAGGGCCGGCAGCTGTGCGAACCCTTACCTCCTGCACCGGCTCGGCGTCGACCTCGACGGCAACCTCATCGGCATGGTCCGACTCCGCACCACGGACAGAACCGGCCGCCTCGCCCACATCCTGCGCGAGGGCGCATGGGCCATGGCCACACGACCGCCGCAGTGCGCCGACTGCCGGCCGACGCCGGCAGCCGCCGCCCGACGGCCCATCATCCCGACGTCGCCATGAGATGCACCATGGCGTACCCCCTGGGCGAAAACGCCCCGTTCAGCGGTCAGGCCGCCTCACGAGTGTCCGGGGTGCAGTGACGCTGGGTCGGCCGCGCCAAGAGCGGCTGTGTCGCTGCGACGACCGTGCATCTGTGTCAATGGGGTTCGGTGGTGGCTGCCACGCGCTGGAGTGCGGCGGTGAGTCGTGTGAGGTCGTGGCCGGCAAAGTGGTCGACGAGGTGGTGGCGCACGCTGACCAGGAACGCGGGCCAGGCCCTTTCGAGGCGTTGCAGGCCGAGCCCGGTCAGGGCGGCGTTCCAGCCGCGACCGTCCTGGGAGCATTTTGTGCGCTCGACCCAGCCCTGTTTCTCCAGCCGGGTGACCACACGGGTCATTCCGCTTAGGGAGAGGCTGCAGGCGGCGGCGAGTTCGCTCATGCGCATTGCCTGGTCCGGGGCTTCGGACAGGTGCATCAGGGGCGTGTACTCGGACAGTGGCAGTTCGGCTTCGCGCAGGATGTCGGCGTCGACCGCTCGGGGCAGCTCCTGCATGACGCGGCTCAGTTCCCGTACGAAGGCCTCCTCGCTCGCGGTGAGGGGTTGCTGCTGGGCGGAAGACATGGACTCACCCTATCCCCTTGACTCGTCAAGGAGATAGGTCGATCAAGGCGCGATCGGGTTCCGGATCCCCGCACCACACCCCCAACTCCTTGACGAGTCAAGGAGTTGGGGATGTACTTGCCCCGTCAAGTAGTTACTTGACAGAGCAAGTATGTGTTGGTTGCTCCGCATCCGGACGGACGGAATCTCCATGACCAAGATCGGCATCATCCTCGGAAGCACCCGCCCCGGACGTAACGGCGAGGCCGTCGCACGCTGGGTGTACGAGAACACCGCCCAGCGCAGCGACGCCGAGTTCGAACTCGTCGACCTGGCCGACTACGAGCTGCCGCTGCTCGACGAGGCCCTCCCGCCGGCCATGGGCCAGTACGCCCAGCCGCACACCCGCGCCTGGGCGCAGAAGATCGCGTCGTTCGACGGCTTCGTGATCGTCACGCCCGAGTACAACCGCTCGGTGCCCGGCGCCCTCAAGAACGCCATCGACTTCCTGCACGCCGAGTGGATCAACAAGGCGGTCGGATTCGTGAGCTACGGCTCGGCCGGAGGCACGCGTGCCGTCGAGCACCTGCGTCTGATCGCCGGTGAGCTCCAGATGGCCGACGTGCGCTCTCAAGTTGCCCTCTCCCTGTTCAACGACTTCGAGAACTTCACCGACTTCAAGCCCCTCGCCATCCAGCGCGACACCCTCGCCACCACGCTCGACCAGGTCATCGCCTGGACCAACGCCCTCGCTCCCCTCCGCGCCCGCTGACCCGCCATGCGCCACCAGCAACGCCTCATCCATCAGGAGTCCAGATGACCAGCAGCAAGCCCACCGACGCCCCCGCCTCCACCACAACCGCCCCCAGCAGGCGCGGAATGATCGGAACCCTTGCCGGCCTCGGCGCCGGAGCGGCACTCGCCACCGCCGCTCCGGCCCACGCCACCCCCGATCGCCGGAGCTCCCCGCACTCGCCACGGCAGGTCGCGGCGGCGTTCTACGCCAGCTACAACGGGGACCTGGCCGCCGGATTCGAGCGGTACATCTCCAAAGACCTCGTGCTCCATGGATTCGACGGGCCCAACGAGCGTTCGGCCTGGGTGGCAGGCGACCTTGAGCTCAAGGCGTCGCTGACCGGATACCGCCTGGACATGTTCGACCAAATCACCGAGGGCCCCAAGGTCGTCACCCGCTGGAGCCTGGGCGGCATCCACACCGGAACGATCCTGGGCATCCCGCCGTCACGCCGCGAGGTCCACCTCAGCGGCATCTCCATCGACCGCATTGTGGGCGGCCAGTCGGTCGAGCACTGGTCGGAGGGAAACTTCGGCCGCTTTCTTCAGATCCTCCGCGGCGAGGATGCCTGACACTCCGCCACCAGCCCCGCCCCACGCCCATAAGAGCTCAGGCGATCCCCTCCGAGTCCACCAGGAGCACCACGATGAACAAGCCCATCAGCCGACGCACCGTGGTCGGCGGCGCACTCGTCGGCAGCACCCTCGCACTCACGTCCGCCATCCCCGCCACCGCAGCGACCGACTCCAGCCCCGAGCTCATCGTGAAGGCCTTCTACGAGAGCTACCGCCTGCGCGACCTGCAGACATCCTGGGACCGCTACATCCACCCCGACGCCGTCATGCACGTTCCCGGCTTCGACCGGCAGTCCTGGCTGGAGATGGACAGCAAGATCGTGGCCGCCTTCGACGACCTCGCCATCACCGTCCTCGACCAGCTCGCCGAAGGCGACAAGGTCGCCACCCGTTGGGTGCTGGGCGGCCATCACACCGCACAGTTCCTCGGCATACCGCCGAGTGGCCGCTACGCCTCGTTCACCGCAACCACCGTCGACCGGGTGAAGGACTACAAGATCATCGATCACTGGTCCGACGCGGACTTCACGGCCTTCCTCCAGCAGTTGGCCAAGTAGACCCGGCCCCCTCCACATGGCCGCCGCCGTGGGTGGCGCCCGGCAGGAAGCTCCGTCCAGTTGCGCAGGTGATGGCCTCAGCCGCCCGGGCAACTGGACGGAGCTGAACACCGTAACCGCACCGCCGCGGGGCACCGTCCACCGCGCCCAGAACCGCGCACGGCTCGCCTGCACGCGGCTGGACTGCTTCACACAAACACCTCCCGGCGAGAGCGGAGCGCGGTGGGCCAGGGGCCCGGCACCGGTCGCGGGAGGCCGGGCGTGCAGGGCGGCGAACGCGGAAGGGAACATCGCGTGTCCGAGGTGCAGGTTGTCACCTCTGGGCGCGTGTCCGCCGTGGATCGACGTTCCCGGCTGCTCGGCGGCCGGGGCGAGACGCAGTGGGGCAGGCGATCAGACCGTCTTGACTTGGCCGCCGTCGATGGTGAACTCGGCTCCTGTGATGTTGTCGGCGACGGGTGAGGCGAGGAAGATGGTCAGGTCGGCGACTTCGTGGGCTTCTGTGACCCGCCCCGTGGAGATGCCCATGCTCTGCGGAATGACCACGTCCATGGCCTCCTGGGCGGTGGTGCCGGCCTGGGCCGCCGTGGCATCGGCAAAGCCACCCGGTGCGGTCCAGAAGGGGGTGCGGACCGGGCCCGGGGCGATCGCGTTGACCCGGACGCCGCGCGGTGCGAACTCCTCGGACAGTGACTTGGTCAGGCTGGTCAGCCCGGCTTTGGCCGCCGAGTAGTCCACGACCGCGGGGAAGGGCAGGCGCGCGTTGATGGAGCTGATGTTGACGATGGCCCCCTTGCCTGCGTCCAGCAGGTGAGGAAGCGCCGCGCGGCTGGTCCGGACCGCGCTGAACAGGGTCATGTTGAAGATCCGTTGCCACTCGACGTCGTCGATGTCCAGGAAGCTCGGACGGGACGTCGCGGTACCCAGGTTGTTCACCAGGATGTCGACCCTGTTGTACTGGTCCACCGCGACCTGGACGAGCGTGTCCGGTCCCTCTTGGGTGGACAGGTCGACCGGGACCGCGGTGAGGCCGTACTTCTCATGGAGTGCCTCAAGTTCAGGCGTGCTGCTCCGGCTGCCGGCAACGACGTGTGCGCCTGAGCGGCAGAACGCATCAGCGATGGCGAGGCCGATGCCCTTGCTCGCCCCGGTGACGACGACGACCTTGTCCGCGAGCTGAAGGTCCATGGCGTTCCCTTGCGTGGCTGATCACTGTACGGGCCGAGACTAAGCGGCATCCACGTCGCCGCTGCGCCGCGACACCGTCCCTGGGCCCTGCCGATGACCGCGCGACTGCCGGGCGTGCAGGCCTTGCAGCAGTTCGTGAACCAATCGCCGTGGGGGTGAGGTGCTGAACCGGCCACCTGCACCATCTGCGGCCGCCACCTACCGACATGCAGAACCAGGATCTGACGCAGCACTACCTAGACCTGGGCTGTTCCGAGGGCGTTTCGCAGGAACGCCGTGGCCTGGTCGATGGCTCCGCGAGCGGCTTGGGACTGGCTCAGCGAGTTGAGCATCATGAAGTCGTGGACCGTGCCGTCGTAGCGCACGGTGGTCACCGGCACGCCGGCTGCTCGGAGCTTGGCGGCGTATGCCTCGCCCTCGTCGCGGAGCACGTCGGCCTCGTCGACGATCAGCAGGGCGGGCGGCAGGCCGGTGAGCTGGTCGATGGCGGCGCGGTTGGGAGATGCGGTGATCTCCGCGCGCTGGTCCGGGTCGGTCGTGTACGCGTCCCAGAACCACTCCATCAGCTTGCGGCTCAGGTAGTAGCCAGTGGCGAACTGGTCGTAGGAATCGGTGTTCATGGCCGCGTCCGTGACGGGGTAGTACATCGACTGCTGTACGAACGTGACGTCACCGCGTTCCTTGGCCATGAGGGCGAGTGCGGCCGTCATGTTTCCGCCGACCGATTCCCCGGCCACTGCCATGCGCTGTGCGTCCAGCCCCTTGGACGCGCCCTCGCGGCCGATCCACTGCGCGGTGGCGTAGCCCTGCTCGATGGCCACGGGGTAGTGCGCCTCGGGCGACGGTGTGTACTCCACGAATGCCACCGCCGCACGGGCGCCGACCGCCAACTCGCGCACCAGGCGGTCGTGCGTGCCGGCATTGCCGAGTACCCAGCCACCACCATGCATGTACAGCACGACAGGCAGCGTTCCGGTGACGCCCCGCGGCTTGACGATGCGGACCCGTACGTCTCCCACGGAGGCGGGAACGGTGACCCACTCCTCGTCGACGGGCAGCTTGTCGACCGGTGCAGCCTGGAGGTCGTCGAGAACCTTGCGTGCCGCGGTGGGTTCCAGCTCGTACAGGAACGGGTGTTGCGAGGTTGCGTCGGCAATGGCCTGTGCTTCGGGCTCAAGGACGATTGATGCGGTCTGAGCAGCCATGGGAATGCTCCCTGGGGTCCGAGTAACGCATGGTGACGAGCACAGCTGGCTGGAGAGTGTTGCGCTGCGATCGAGCTGTTGGGTGACCAGTAGAGCCTGCACCCCTGTTCAAGCCACAGATGGGCGTATATGTGTCTATCTTAGTCATTCCTCTGTTGGTTCTCAGGGATGGAGCAGGTCCGGCCAGTTCTGCGGGACACGGTCGGCCGGTCCCGGGGTGGGCTGGTCGTCCGGGTGGCTGGACGGCGGGGCCAGTTCGGGTCCGGACTCGTACAGGACGTCGGTGGCGTAGTTCCAGTACCACTCCTCACCCGGCTCGAAGCTCTGCACCAAAAGATGCCCGGAGGACTTCCAGTGGGCGGTGGCGTGCTGGGCCGGTGACGAGTCGCAGCAGCCGATGTGGCCGCACTGCGCGCAGCGCCGGAGATGGAACCACCAGCCTCCCGCTGCGTCGCAGTCCGTGCAGCCGGTACTGCTGGGCGGGACGCTCGCCGCGATGCCGTCTATGTCGGTCATTCGGGCTCCTCGGTGGTTGTGTTTTCGGACTTGGTCTCGGGGGCGGTCAGCGGCAGCAGCACGTGGAATCGCGTGTCGCCCGGTACGGATTCGACCTGGAGGCTGCCGTGGTGCTTGTTGACGACGATCCGCCAGCAGATGTCGAGGCCGAGGCCGGTGCCCTCCCCGACGGCCTTGGTGGTGAAGAAGGGGTCGAAGATGCGGCTGCGGATGTCCTCGGGGATGCCGGGGCCGGTGTCGTGGAACTCCACGAGCAGTCGGTCGCCCTCCCTGGCCGTGCGGACCGTCAGGGTGCCGTCGTGGCCCGTGCTGCCGATGGCGGCCACCGCGTTGTCGATGAGGTTGGTCCACACCTGGTTGAGTTCCGCCGGGTAGGCGGGTATTTCGGGGAGGGAGCGGTCGTAGTCCTTGACCACCCTCACCCGAGGGCCGATTTCGCCGGACAGCATCAGCAGTGTGCTGTCGAGGAGTTCGTGAACGTCGACGTGCCGGTGAGGGGTGCGGTCGAGCTGCGCGTACTGCTTGGCCGCGTCCACCAGGTGGGGGATACGGGCGGTGGAGTCGTCGATCTCGTCCGTCAGCAGCTCGGTCTCGACCGTGTGGTTGAGCCGGCCGATCGCTCCCGGCAGGATGCCTTCGCCCACGGTCGCCGCAACCTGGTCCAGCCAGCCCGTGTCCAGCCCGGCCTGGACGAAGACCGGCGCGATCCGCCAGCCCTCCGGGATGCCGTGATACTCCAGCCATTCGGTGAGCTCGTCCTCCCGGTCAGAGGCCTCCAGAGGGGTCAGTACCGGTGCCTTGGCGACGCGTTCCGCGGTGCGTTCCCGGATCTCGATGAGCTCGGCGAGGGCCTCTCGGGAGTAGCGGCCCTGGGCGATGACCGCCAGTTTGTTCCGCATCCTGCCGACCCGCTCACGCAGCGCCGCGGTGGCGCGGACGGCGGCCGCGGCCGGATTGTTGAGCTCGTGGGTGAGTCCGGCGGACAACGATCCGAGCGCCAGCAGGCGTTCCCGCTGGCCAATGGCCCGCTGGGTGTTCTTGGAGCCGAAGCAGAGTCCCTCCAGCAGATGCGTCGGCATCGGGAACCACTCCCGCATGACGTCCGCGAGCGACTGTGCGGGCAGTACGAAGAACCGGCTGGGTTCGGTCACCCGCATGGAGTTGACGTACGTCTGCGGGACCTGGTCGCCCAGATACGCCTGCATGGCCCCCGCGTACACGCCGCGCTGCGAGGTCCGGCTGACCTCCACATCGTCGCCGCCGACCCGGCGGGACATTACGACGGTTCCCTCGACCATCACGTAGAAGCAGGTCGCCGGGTCGCCCTCGGTGTACACCGGGCCGGGTTCGAACCGTTCCATCCGTCCCTCGGAGCACAGCCGTCCGAGCTGCTCCGGGGAGAGCTTCTCGAAGAGGAACAGCGAGCCGATCTCGTGCGGGTCGCAGGCCATGACCTGTGCGTTCATGACTGCTCCAGGAAGCGGTGGACAAGCATCACGGCCATGGCTCCCTCTCCTACGGCGGACGCGACGCGCTTCGCGGACCGGGCGCGTGCGTCACCCGCCACGAACACACCAGGAACGCTGGTCTCCAGGTAGTAGGGCGGCCGGTCCAGTGCCCATTCGGCAGGCGGCGACTTCGGTGGCGCCGGTCACCGTATCCCGCAGAATCAGCCGTTCCAGGTGCTCCTCGCCGTGCGCCTCCTCGACGACGGTCCGGGGCCGCACGGTGATGTTCGGGTCCTCCTCGATCGGCTGGATCGGGTAGTACGACATCGACGCCGTCAGAGACTCCCCGCGCACCAACATGGTCACCGACTTCGCGCCCCGCGCCAGGAACACCGCCGCCTGCCCGGCGGAATTCGCGCCGCCGACGACATACACGTCCTGGCCCTCACAGGACGACGCCTCGGTGAGGGACGAGCCGTAGTACACCCCGCGGCCGGTCAGCTCGTCGCATCCCGGCGCCCCCAGCTGCCGGTACGACACACCGGTCGCCAGGATGACGCGGTGCGCGGCGACCGCCGAGCCGTCGGCGAAGCGCACGACGCGCGCCGGACCGTTCACCTCCAGCCCCTTGACCTCCCGAGCGGTGAGGATCTCGGCACCGAAGCGGCTCGCCTGGCGGCGGGCACGATCGGTCAGCTGCGCACCGGACACCCCGTCCGCGATGCCGAGGTAGTTCTCGATGCGGGAACTCTGACCGGCCTGTCCGCCGGTCGCCGACCGCTCGACCAGTACGGTCCGCAGCCCCTCGGAGGCCCCGTACACCGCCGAGCCGAGTCCGGCCGGGCCGCCACCGATGATGACGAGGTCGTAGAACGCGGCGGTCGGCGTGGTCGCGAGCCCCACGTGCGCGGCCAGTTCGGTCGGCTCCGGCTCGATCAGCGCGGTACCGTCCGGCGTGATCACCAGGGGGAGCCGTCGGCCGTCGGCCCCGGACGCCGCCAGAAGCCTCTGTCCCTCCGGTTCGTCGGAGGAGTACCAGCGGTACGGCACCTGGTTGCGGGCGAGGAATTCTCGCGCCCGCGAGGAGGGGGCGGACCAGCGGTGCCCGACCACCTTGGTGGCGGGCACCGGCCGGTAGTCGCTGGACCGCCAGGCCGTGAGGAGATCGTCCAGGACCGGGTAGAGCTTCTCCTCGGGCGGGTCCCAAGGCTTGAGGAGATAGTGGTCGAGGTCGACGACGTTGATCGCGTCGATGGCGGCGTCGGTGTCGGCGTAGGCGGTCAGCAGCACGCGCCGCGCCCCCGGGTACACGCCGAGGGCCTGTTCGAGGAACTCGATGCCGTTCATCTGCGGCATCCGGTAGTCGGCGAGAATCACGGCCACCAGGTCCCCGCGCAGCTTCAGCTCGCGCAGTGCCTCCAGCGCGGACTCGCCGGACTCGGCGCGTACGATCCGGTAGCCGTCGCCGTAGTGGCGCCGCAGGTCGCGGGCGATGGCGCGGGAGACTCCCGGATCGTCGTCCACTGTCAGGATGACGGTCCGTGTTGCGTCGGTGGCCTGTGCCATGCTCCTCCGCCCTGCGCGCTCCCGACGGCCGGTACGACGAGCTGCCCGAGCACGCTCCCGACCATCGTATGTTCGATCGAGCCGGACCGCTTCGGCTGCTACGGCCCGTGCGACTCGTGCGGCCTGGCTGACCTTGCGGTGGCAGACCGCTGCCGAGCCGGAGCACCACCTGGTGCGCCACCTCGGAGCTCAGCAGCACGGGTACGTCTCGGGGCAACGGCCGACTGGGCACGCTCCACGTGCGCCGGGAACCGAGCCGTCGCAGGCTTTGGCATAACCCAGCGCTATGCGACGAAAGGTGACCGATGAGAGTTCTCAGTGATCGGCGGTACAGGCCCCATCGGATCGCAGGTCGTGAAGAAGCTGAACGCGGCAGGGCACGAGGCCGCGCCGCATCCCATGTCCACGGGCGTCGATGTGATCACCGGGCAGGGCGTGGAGGAGGCAGTGTCCGACGCCGACGTCATCGTCATCGTCATCGTCAATCTGACGAATTCCCCGACGTTCGACGACGCCTCCCTCGCGTTCTCCCGGACCTCGATGGAGAACCTGTTGGCTGCCGGCCAGAAAGGCGGAGTCGGGCACGCCGTCATCCTCCGGTCGCACTGTCATCACTGACGGCACCGCTGGCATGTTCACCGCCGTCAGCGGCGACGTTCTCACCACCAACGGCGACGCCCGTATCGCCCCCACACACTGCACGGACTGGCTCTCCTGACCCAGCCCGCCTATCGCAGGAGGCCTCACCCATGGCGAACAATGAACCGACGGCGGGCGGCGCCGGAAGCCGGCCACGCTCGGAGGCGTGGAAGACAGCGCTCACCACGCTGCAGTCGGTAAAACCGCCGTTCGTTCCGGAAGGGGCGGAGGCGATGACGGTCCTGGTCGAATTCCCTCCCGGTGATCCCGGCACCCCTCCCCACCGGCACTCGGGACCCGCCTTCGGCTACATGCTGGAGGGGGAGATGCTCTTCGAGCTGGAAGGCGAGCCCGAGCGGGTGATCAGGGCCGGGGAGACGTTCTGGGAGCCGGGAGGCGATGTCATCCACTACCAGGACGGCAACAACCGGACGGACTCCTGGAGCCGATTCCTCGTCACCATGTTGTGTGCACCCGGTCAGCCCATGCTCACCCTGGTCGACGACGAGGAACTGGCCCGACGCCAACACCTGCGAGCTCCAAGGGCTTGAACGAGACCGCAGTGGTTCCCCAGGGCCCCGCTCTCGGCTTGGTAAGGGCTGGTGGAAGCCGGGATGAGCCTGGAGCGGAGCCGGGCCGCGTCCTGTCCGGGAGGCGGGCCGGGGCGTGCTCTGATACGCCGCTGGAACGGGGTAACTTCGTTCGCTCGGCGCACAACAAGCCGCCCGCACACTCGCCGAACGGGCCGAGCAGATGGGGCTCTCTCAACCGGACGGTCACGACGCCGTGCACGGATAGGAGACCGACGGCCGCCCAGCCGCCGCACGGACGTGGAGCGGCCTTGACTGACGATGAGGTTGCTCATCAACTCCGCCCGCGCCCTCGTGCGTCTGTCCGGCCCTTGAAGAAGCTGATCAGTTCACGGCTCAGCAGCTTCGGCTGCTCCTCCGAGAGGTTAGTGCTGCGTCGGGCGGATCCGTACGTCAGCCGGCAGTGGCCGGACTTCCCGGCGTACGCCGTTCGAGCTGGTTGGCGACCGTCTTCAGCAGCTCGTCGGAGAGGTCGCGGTCGGCCGTCGCGCGGGCCATCAGCATGGCGCCGACCATGACGCTGAGGGTGACCAGGGCGCAGCCTGTGCCCGGTGATTCGCGGTGCCGCTCGGCGAGATAGGCGTCGATGACACCGGACCGCGGCGCCTCCTCGTTCTTGTGTGCGGCCTGCTCCATGTTCGCGGTGCCCTCGGTCAGGGCCAGCTCCGAGGCCTGGGCGATCAGCTCGTCGCGGGAGGCGAAGTGCTTGTAGAAGCCGCCGTGGGTGAGCCCCGCCTCCTTCATGAGGTCCGCGATGCCGGGACGGGTGACGCCCTCCTCGCAGCCAGATGCCGCTGGCCGGCCTTCCACTTTTCCGGAGGCCCAATCGGAGCCCCGAAGTACGCAGCACGCAGGGCCCCGGACAGCACAACCGCATCCGGCGCAGCCCCTGAAGCGGTAGCGCACGTGACCTTCGCTCCCGCAAGGTCGATACTGCCGACAGCGGCACTCCAACAGTCATACGTCCGACACGCCACAATCACTTGACGGACCATCAGTAAACTCGGCATCGGGTCGGCATCAGTACCGTCAGGATCCACCCCCCACCACCACGGACCACCAAGATCAATAACTGAACAAGTGCACTCTGACCTGCAAAGACACAGGTCATTCGCCCATCTGCCAGCCTCACCCGGAGGTACCCATGAGGATGCTGATCAACGTCCCCGAAACCGTTGTCGCGGACGCACTGCGCGGTATCGCCGCCGCCCACCCCGAGCTGACCGTGGATGTCGAGAACCGGGTCGTCGTACGGCGTGACGCGCCCGTGGCCGGGAAGGTGGCGCTCGTCTCCGGCGGCGGATCCGGGCACGAGCCGCTGCACGCGGGGTTCGTCGGGCCCGGGATGCTCTCCGCGGCCTGCCCCGGAGAGGTGTTCACCTCGCCCGTGCCGGACCAGATGGTGCGGGCCGCCGCCGCGGTCGACAGCGGGGCGGGGGTGCTGTTCGTCGTCAAGAACTACACGGGCGACGTGCTGAACTTCGAGATGGCCGCGGAGCTCGCCGAGGACGAGGGTGTCCGGGTCGCCCAGGTACTGGTCAACGACGACGTGGCCGTGACCGACAGTCTCTTCACTGCGGGGCGCCGGGGCACGGGCGCCACCCTGTTCGTCGAGAAGATCGCCGGGGCCGCGGCCGAGGAGGGCGCCCCGCTGGAACGGGTGGAGGCCGTCGCCCGGCAGGTGAACGAGGCCTCGCGGAGTTTCGGGGTGGCTCTCGGCGCCGTCACCACACCGGCCAAGGGCTCCCCCACGTTCGATCTGCCGCCCGGTGAGCTGGAGCTGGGGATCGGTATTCACGGCGAGCCGGGGCGGGAGCGCCGGCCCATGATGACCTCGCGGGAGATCGCGGACTTCGCCGTGCACGCGGTGCTGGACGACCTGCGGCCGACCGGACCGGTGATCGTGCTGGTCAACGGCATGGGCGCGACTCCGCTGCTGGAGCTGTACGGGTTCGGTGCCGAGGTCCAGCGGGTGCTGTCCGAGCGGGGCGTCGTCGCGGCTCGTACGCTCGTGGGGAACTACGTGACCTCGCTCGACATGGCGGGCTGTTCGGTGACGGTCTGCCAGGTGGACGAGGAACTGCTGCGACTCTGGGACGCGCCGGTGGAGACCCCGGCGCTGCGCTGGGGCCGCTGATCCGCCGGTACCGCACCCCGTCATGCTGAGCGACAAGGAGATCATGTGCTCGACGCCGACTTCTTCCACCGTTGGATGACCGCGGTCGCGGCTCTGGTGAGCCGTGAGGCGGGCCACCTCACCGACCTCGACTCCGCGATCGGGGACGCCGATCACGGCAGCAACATGGAGCGCGGGTTCGCGGCGGTGACCGCGGTCCTCGGCGAGGAGCCGCCGCAGACTCCGGGGGCCGTACTGATCCTGGCCGGAAGGCAGCTGATCTCGACGGTCGGAGGTGCGTCGGGCCCGTTGTACGGGACGCTGCTGCGCCGTACGGGAAAGGCCCTGGGCGATGCGCCCGCAGTGTCACCGCAGCAGTTTGCGGAGGCGCTCGGGGTGGGTGTCGCGGCCGTGGCGCAGCTCGGTGGGGCGCAGGCCGGGGACAAGACGATGCTCGACGCGCTGCTGCCGGCCGCCGAGGCGGTCGGCACCTCGTTCACGGCGGCCCGGGAGGCGGCCGAGGCGGGGGCGCTGGCGACGGTGCCGATGCAGGCCCGCAAGGGCAGGGCGAGTTACCTGGGTGAGCGCAGCATCGGCCATCAGGACCCCGGGGCGACGTCCTCGGCCCTGCTGATCGCCGCGCTGGCCGACACCGCGGCGGCGGACGGGGACGGCGCATGAGCGACGCGCGTCAGGTCGGGATCGTGCTGGTCTCGCACAGCGGCCCGGTGGCCGAGTCCGTGGCCGAGCTGGCCCGGGGGCTCGCGGCGGGCGGCGCCACGGCGCCGGTGGCCGCCGCCGGTGGCACCCCGGCGGGTGGTCTCGGGACGAGCGCGGAGCTGATCGCCGAGGCCGCCAGGTCGGTGGACTCCGGCGCGGGCGTCGCGCTGCTGGTCGATCTGGGCAGTGCGGTGCTCACGGTCAAGTCGATGCTGGCCGAGGGCGACGAACTGCCGGACGGCTCGCGGCTGGTGGACGCGCCGTTCGTGGAGGGTGCCGTGGCGGCCGTGGTCACCGCGTCGGCGGGCGGCGACATCGCGGCGGTGGAGGCCGCGGCGTCGGAGGCGTACGGGTACCGCAAGGTGTAGCGACGGGTCCGCCCCCCCCCCCCGCGGGGGGGGGGGGGGGCCCGGCGGCCCCCCCCCCCCCCGCCGGCGCCCCGGCCCCCCGCCGCCCGACCCGGGTCCGATACCGCAGGGTGGGGGCGGTTAGCGGG
>NZ_JBIDCA010000014.1:168718-222773 GCF_043204345.1 Streptomyces sp. NPDC047917 | reverse complement strand
GCGGGGGGGGGGGCGCGCCCCGGGGGGGGGGGCGCGGCGGGGGGGGGGGGGGGGGGCGGGCGCGGGGGGGGGGCGGGGGGCCCCCCCCCCCGGGGGGGGGGGGGGGGGGGCCGCCCCCGTCCGGCTCCCGGTCCTCAGGCCGCCGACGCGGCCCCGGCCGCGCCGATCGTGATCCGTACCCGCTGTGTCGTGCCGTTGACCGTCACGGCGAGGGTGATCGTCCCCGTCCGAAGTGCGGTCAGGGTGCCGGTGGACGGGTCGAGTACCGCCGCGTGACGATGGCGGACGCCGTCGCGGTCACCGATGTGCACGTTCGGCGAGCCGGTCCAGTCCGCGGCCAGCGGGAAGGCGACGGGGACGTTGCGGGCCCCCTGGGTGACGGTCGCGGTGACCTTCGTACGGCTTCCGGTGCCGAGCACCGCGGGTGCGTCGATCCTCAGCGCGTCCACGTGTGCGCGGGTCTGCACGGAGATCCAGTCGGGTCCGCCCTGCCACGGCCGTTGCCGTGCCGTGGCCTGCGCTCCGTGGCCGATCCGGTCGGCGCCGATCAGCGACCAGCCGGTGAAGCCGCCTTCGTCCGCGGGTCCGGCCGGTGCCTTGCCGGAGTTGCCATTGATCAGATACGGCACTCCGTCGACGTGCGAGGCGTTGAAGACCCCGACGTGGCTGCCGATGAAGGCCGCGCCCTTGCCCGTCGTACGGCGGAAGTCGGCGAGCCACTGTTCGACCAGGGCCGCCTCCTTGCGGTCCCCGAGCCGGCTGCCCTGCTGCACGGTCGGATCGCGCGGCGGCACGTGCTCGATGAGCATCAGCGAATCGACGGTCCGGTCCTTGGCCGCCGCGTCCAGCTGGTCGCGGAGCTGCTTGATCTGGGCGAAGCCGCCGCCGCGCAGGCTGAGGCTGGAGGTGTCGAGGGTGACGACACGGGTGCCCTTGTGGTCGAACGTCCGCTGGGCGGGCCCGAATTCGGTGATGAAGTTGTCGATCCGGCCCCCCATCACCTCGTGGTTGCCCGGTACGTAGTACCAGGGCAGCGAGTCGCCGAGCTCCTCCGTGAGGACGCAGCGTGCGAAGGCCAGGTCCGCGGGCGATCCCTCGTCGACGAGGTCGCCGTTGACGACCAGGAAGTCCGGCTCCGCCGCCTTGATCTCGCGCAGGGTGCGTCGGGCCTGGGCGACGATCGGGCTGTCCGGGTCGCGGGCGACGAACTGTGCGTCGGACATCACCGCGAACCGCCAGTCCCTGCGCCCGGTCACGGCCGCCGGGTCGATCAGCGGGTCGGCCGGGGCGGCCCGTTCGGGCAGCTCGACGGTGGGCGGGACCTGGGCGGTGAGGTCGTCGATCACGATCCCGCCCGTGTACTGCTTGTCCGCCGCGGTCTCCGCGAGGTAGAAGCGGGACACCGAGAGCGGCATGGCGGCTCCCGCCGGCACGGCGAAGGTGACCTGCCGCCAGCCGTTCCAGGTGACGTACGGTCCGCGCAGCAACTGGTCCGAGCCGGCGGCGTCCTTGAGGTGCAGGGTGGGCCAGGCACCCCGGCCGTCGCCCTTGATCCACAGCTTGAACGACTGGGGCTGGCCGGGCACGGTGACCGGCTGGGGCGGGGCGGCGTAGGCGGCGCGGGTGGCGGTGGAGCGGGTGAAGTCGTAGTCGAGCTTCAGTCCGGTGCCGGTGCGGCCGTCGGGGGTGGCCGTCAGCGACCCGTCCGCACGGGCCTGGCTGAACTTCCAGGACCCGGCGTCGTCGAAGGTGGAGACGGCCTGCTCGGTGAGGCCGACGCTGACGGCGAGGACGGTGGTGGTGCCCGCGACGGTCGCCTTGATCCGTCCGGCGCCCGAGCCGGTGCGTGAGGAGACGGTGAACGAGCCCTGCCCGTCGTCGCGGATGTCGAAGAGGGCGTGGTCGTAGTCGAGTTCGATGTCGCGGGGTTCGACGGGGGCGCTGGTGCCGTGGGCGTCGAGCCCGACGATGCCGAAGGTGCCGGCCGCCCCGGCGTCGGCGAGGCCCACCCGCTGGGTGGTGGGCTCGATCCGGGCCAGCTCGTCCAGGACGGTCAGTGACGTGCTTCCGCGCGCCGGCCCGCGTTCGGCGCGTACGTCGGTGGTGCCGCTGCGGTGCGCGGTGAAGAGCCCGTTGCTGTCGACCTCGCCGACCGAACCGGGTGCGGTGCGCCAGCGCGGGGTGCCCTGCGCGGGGCCGTACGTCTCGTCGTATCCGGTCGCGGTGAGGCGTCGGGTGAGACCGGGGAAGACCCGGTCGGGGTGGCCGCCCTTGACCGGGTCGACGCCGGGTGCGGCGTCGGCGGGCGTGCGGGGCTGCACCCAGTAGCCCTTCAGCCGCCCGGTGCCGTCGGGGGCGGTGAGGGCCAGGCCGTTGGGAACGGTGCGTTCGCTGCCGTCGGACGGGCTGTTCTCCACCCGGAGCGCGTCGCTGCCGGGCCGGCGGGCGACGAGGGTCGACGATCCGCCGCCGTCCAGGTTGAGTGCGCTGTACGAGCCGGCGCGCCGCATCATCAGGGCGAGTTCGGTGAGGGTGACGCCGCCGCTGTCGGCCTGCCGTCCGTCGACGGTGAGGATCTGCATCGTCCGGCCGTCCTTGGAGAAACCGACGGCGGTGCGGGGTGCGGCGGTGTTGTTGCCCTCGCCGTCGTGGTTCTGCGCGACTCCGTCGACGACGAGGAGTTCCCGACCGCCGACGGCGGTGCGCGGCACGGCCCCGCTGTCGGTGCGGGCCCGGTAGGTCAGGGACACCGGGTCGCCGGGCTTCAGCGCGCCGAGTGCTACGGCGCCGGCCTCACGGCCGACCAGGACGGTGGCGCCTTCGGGGACGGCCCCCGAACCGGGCGCGGGCGAGACGGATACGACCTTGCCGTCACGTACGAGCGCTTCGGCGACCGGGGTGGCGCTGTCCACGGTCAGGGCGCGGTCGGCGGTGCCCCAGGCGGAGGTGTACGCGCCGACTCCACCGGCCGGCACATTGGCGGCGTTGTACGCGGCGAGCGGCCGCTGCCCGGCGGGCAGTGTGAGGGTGCCCTCGAAGTACAGGTTCAGAATGCGGCCCGCGCTGCCGGGGCCGATGCCGACGGCACGGTTGATGCCGGGTGCGGGCGACTGGACGGTGGCCCCGTCCTTGATGCCGATCCCCTCGGGAGCGCCGGTCTGGTTGATGTCGAAGAAGTCGGCGTTGATCGCGGCGACGGTGCGGCGGCCGCGGCCCGCGTCGTGTCCGGCGGCGAGTTCGGAGACGGTGTGCCGTTCGGAGACCTTGCCGGAGGAGAGGTAGTCGGCGCGTACGCCGCTGCCGGCGAGGTCGACCGAGAGGTTGTCGACCCGCAGCCACTTGTCGGACTCCAGCCGGTCGTACGAGCTGAGGCGGACCCCTGGGGCGACCGGGCGGGAGGTACGTGCCGTCTCGATGCCGTCGGCGTCCGCGACCGCTCCGGTCTGCCCCGCCGGGTTGCTCGCGGGTGGTGGCGCGACCGGTCTGAGGATCTCGGCAGAGGTGCGGGGTCGGGGGTCGGGGGTCGAATCGGCGAGTGCGGGAGAGATCGCGCCGACGGTCAGAGCGGTCACCGTCGCGAGCAGTACGAGCGGGCGTGCGACCGTCCCGTGTCCCCGCTGCGTCCTCACGCGCGGTCCGGCCGTGCTGCCGACTGTGCCAAGGCCCACAAGTCCTCCTGGGTTCCCGATGGTTGCGTGGCCCGGTCCCCGGGCGCAGGCGCTGTCGGCGGACAGCATGGCCGCGCGCGCGGGGGGCGCACCAGGGGGCGTCGGGAACCTCGCGGCGAACAGGACGCGTCGGCTCGATGACGGCAATGATCAGCGTGAAAGGGGTGTCGTCGGCGGTGGTGCGCCCGGACCGGGGCGCAGACTTGACGGCATGCCATCCCAGAAGCGCACCAGGCGCAGTGCGGGTCTTCTCCTGTTCCGACGGTCCGGCGAGACGGGTTTCGAGGTGCTCATCGGGCACATGGGCGGCCCGTTCTGGGCGGGTCGAGAGAGTGCGGCCTGGTCGATCCCCAAGGGGGAGTACGGCCCCGAGGAGGAGCCGGAGGCCGCCGCCCGGCGTGAGTTCGGGGAGGAGTTCGGGCGTCCGGCGCCGGACGGTGAGTGGGTGGTGCTGGGCGAGGCACGTCAGTCGGGCGGCAAGACCGTGACGGTGTGGGGGCTGGAGGCGGATCTCGACGCCGCGACCGCTGTTCCGGGAACGTTCGGCATGGAGTGGCCGAAGGGGTCGGGGGTGTGGCGGGAGTTCCCGGAGGTCGACCGGTTCGCCTGGTGCACGCCGCAGGAGGCGGCGGAACGGCTGGTCGCCGGGCAGCGGGTCTTTCTCGACCGGCTGCGGGAGCACCTGGCGGGCGGACGGGCGGGGGACGACTGACCGGAACGGGATCCGGGCAGGCCGCCGGGCGGGCGCATGGGCGGACGGGCAGGTCGCCGGGCGGGCGCATGAGCGGACGAGCAGGTCGCCGGGCGGGCGGACGAGCACGTGGGCAGACCGGCGGGCAGGCAGGCACATGAACGGGCGGGCGGACGGGCGGGGAGCGGCCGGTCAGTGCGGTGCGTTCTCGCCCTGCGCCGCCTCGATGCTGCTGTGCAGATCGCTGGTCGCGTCGAGCGCAGCGGCTCCGGAGGCGACCAGGCAGGCCAGCAGCGCCGCCGCCGCGGCACGGCCGGCCCGGGGCCGTGCCGCGTTCCGGCCGAGCAGGGCGGCGACTCGGCGCGGTACGGGCCCCGCAGCGGCGGCGAGCGCCACTCGCGGGCGGGGTTGCGGGGTGCCTTCGGCTGCGCGTGCGGCGAGGGCGGCCCGGCCGATGGCCCGGGCGGCGATCCGCCGGTCGCCGACCGCGTCGGCGGCCGCCTCGTCGGCACAGCGTTCCAGGGCGTAGCCCATCGGGGCGCGCAGGGTACGCAGCGCCGGGTGGCAGAGCGCCGCCGCTTCGATCGCGGCGATGAACAGATGGTGACGGCCGACGAGATGGGCGCGTTCGTGAGCCAGCAGCGCATCGCGTTCGGCGGGATCGAGGGCGCGCAGCATTCCCGTGGTGACGACGATCCGGCCGGGAGTGCCGGGACGGCCGGGCAGTGCGTAGGCGTCGGGGCGGCTGTCGCGCAGTACGGCCAGTTCGCCGTCGGCATGCCCTTCGAGCCGTCCGGCCCGGCGCAGCTCCGCCCAGTGGCGGCGGGCGGCGCGGGCGACGGCGACGGCGCAGCCCACCAGGAGGGCCAGTGCGGCGGCGGCCAACGGCACGGTGGCGGCCGGGACCGCGTCGGAGAGCGGTCTGACCAGCTCACCCAGGGCGGAGACCACGGAGAACCGCGTCGCGCCGGGCACCACCAGCAGGGCCAGGGCGAGGAGGCTGCACAGGGCGAGGCCGGCGCCGGTCGCGGCGAGCAGTCGTACGGCACGCACCGGCGACAGCGCGTCCGCCAGACGGCGGGCAGCGGGCACCGCCAGGAACGGCATCAGCAGCGGCACCCACACGGCGTAGATCACGGGGCCTCCCCGGACTCGGCGTGGTTCACGCGGTCTCCCCGCGGCCTGGGCCGTTCACGAGATCTCCCCGCGGTATGCCTCGTTCACGAGATCTCCCCGCAGTTCTGCCTGGCTCATGCGGTCTGCCTGGCTCATGCCGTCCGCCCGGTTCATGAGGTCTCGCCGTCGAGCAGGTCCCGGAGCAGCCGCTCGTCCTCGTCGGTGAGCTGGGAGACGAAGCGGGCGAGGACGGTGCTGCGGTCCTCCTGCTTCCGCAGCTCGCTGTGCATGCGGCGGGCGGTCAGTCCGGGCTCGTCCTCGGTGGGCGTGTAGGCGAATCCGCGGCCGGCCCGGGTGCGGTCGACCGCCCCCTTCTCGTACAGGCGCGACAGGATCGTGGTGACCGTGGTGCGAGCGAGTTCCGCACCGATCGCGCCCTGGACCTGGCCGGGGGTGAGCGGTGTACCGGCGGCCCAGAGCGCCGCCAGGATCGTGGCCTCCAGCTCACCGGCGGGCCGGCGGTCCGGTGCGGCGGCGGGGTGCGGTGACGGGTGGTGCGGGGCCGCTTCCGGCGTCGGCCCGGATGCCGGTTCGCCGTGCGGGCGGGGGCCGGGGTCGCCGCTCGATATCCCCTTCACCTGGGACATGGGAACTCTCCTCCCCCTTCGGGCGTCTACAGTGATGTAGACCGTCTACATCACTGTAGTCAGTCCGGGCGTTCCGCGGGGCCGCCCGCTCACCATTATGGGAGACCTTCCACCGTGTCCGTATTCTCACTGGCGTCCGCGCCACAGGCGGTGAACCTGCTGGACGCGGGGTCACTGCTCGGAGCGTTCGGCGCGCTCGGCATCGCCGTCGTGCTCTTCGCCGAGACGGGACTGCTCGTCGGCTTCTTCCTCCCCGGCGATTCGCTGCTGTTCACGGCGGGCCTGCTCTGTGTGTCCGGTGCCCATGGTCCGGTGCGGCTGTCCTTGCCGCAGGTGCTGGTCGCGGCCGTCGCCGGCGCGCTGCTGGGCGCCCAGGCGGGCTACTGGATCGGCGAACGGGGCGGACGGGCCCTGCTGGCCCGCAGCCGTTCCCGACGCCTTCACGAGGGCGCTGCCCGCGCCGAGGAGCTCCTCGGGAGATATGGCCACGCGCGGGCGATCGTGCTGGCCCGCTTCGTACCCGTCGTGCGTACGGTGCTCAACCCGCTGGCCGGGGCCCTCGGCGTCCCGGCCCGGGTGTTCACGCTCTGGCAGGCCGTCGGCGGGGTGGTCTGGACCGTCGGACTGGTCCTCGCGGGGTACGCGCTGGGGTCCTCGGTGCCGAATGTCGACCGCTACCTGCTGCCGATCGTCGCCCTCGTGGTCGTGGTCTCGCTCGTCCCGCTCGCCGCCGAACTGCTCCGCTCCCGGGGCCGTCGCACTCCCGAAGGAGAGAACAGCTGATGCTCCTCGCCTCCGCCGCCTCGACCGACGGTGCTCTGTACACCTGGATCACCGAGCTGGCGCAGCGCTCCCCCGGCGCCGTGGACTCCGCCGTCCGGATCTGGTCGGACTACGGGCTCGTCCTGTTCGCCGCGCTGATGCTCGCGTCCTGGTGGCGCTCCCGCTCCGGCGGTCCCGCCCGCACCGCCATGGCGCTCTGCGCCCCGCTCGTCGTGGTGGCCGCGTATCTCGCCAATGACCTGGTGAAATCGCTCTTCCACGAGCAGCGGCCGTGCCGGACCCTCCATGTCGTCACGGTGGAGGCGTGCCCGGCGCTCGGTGACTGGTCCTTCCCCAGCAACCACGCCGCCATCGCGGCGGCCGCGGCCACGGCGATCTGGCTGACCGACCGCAGGCTCGGGGCGATCGCGGTGCCCGCCGCCGTGCTGATGGCCGCGTCCCGGGTGTGGGTCGGTGTGCACTATCCGCACGATGTGCTGATCGGGCTGCTGACCGGCGCCCTCGTCGCCTGGCTGCTGACGGTGGCGGCACGGCGCTGCGCCCCGGCGGTGGTCCGGCTGCGCGGCACTCCGCTGCGGCCTCTGGTGGCGACACGGTGAGCCGGGTCGCTCCGGGGCCGGTGCCCCTAACGGGTGGCGCCGCCGGGGAGGCGGATGACGGCGCGGCCGCCGTCGAGGTCGACGGTGGAGCGGTGGGGCGGGGCGCCGTCCTCCTCGTCGTCGCGCATCAGCAGAGCGCTCCGGCGCTCCCTGAGCTCGCTCTGCTTGCCCGGCGAGAAGCTGGCGTGCAGCTGCTCGAATCCCGTCGCCGACACCTGGCCCTGCCGTGCGCCGTTGCGCCACGGCAGCAGGCCGGCCCGGCCGGCGCGCAGCATCAGCTGGTCGAGAAGGGCGACCGCGGTCAGCCCGATCACAAGTCCGGGCAGCGTCATCAGCGCGACGAATTCCATCCGCCCAGTCTCTCCCGCGGGTGGCGCTCCGCGCATCGGTCGCGGGTATGACGATGCGGGCCGCCGCACCGTGCGACGGCCCGCACGGCCGTGGGTGAGAAGAGGGTTCCGGCCGGTCAGCCGTTGGGGAGGATGACCGCGCGGCCGTTGATCCTGCCGTGGTGCAGCCGCTCGTACGCCAGCGGCGCCTCGTCCAGCGAGTACGTCTCCACGTGGACCTCGACCGCTCCGGCGCGGGCGAGGTCGAGCACCTCGGCGAGCTCGGAGCGCGACCCCCAGTACGGTGCGGTCACCGTCGTGTTGTACGGCAGCGAGCCGAAGCCGACCGGCAGCGCACCGCCGCCGAGGCCGACGATCGTGACGTCGGAGTCGATGGCGGCCGCGGCCCCGGCGGTGGCGACGGTGGGCGGCGCCCCGACGAAGTCGAGGACGACCTGTGCGCCGATCCCTCCGGTGAGTTCGCGGATCTTTGCCGCCGCGCCCTGGTCGGACAGCACGGTCTCGTGCGCGCCGACGGCCCGGGCGAGGGCGAGCTTGTCCTCGGCCACGTCGAGGGCGATGACGCGGACGGCCGTCATGGCGCGCAGCAGCTGGATCGCGACGTGGCCCAGGCCGCCGGTGCCGATGACGACGGCGGTGGCGCCCGGCACCAGCTTGGGCAGTGAACGCTTGATCGCGTGGTACGGGGTCAGGCCCGCGTCGGTGAGCGGCACGGCCTGCACCGGGTCGAGGTCGCCGAGGGGCACCAGGTGGCGCGGGTCGTCGACGATCATGTACTCGGCCATGGCGCCGGGTGCGCCGAGTCCGGGCGGGGCGATGCCGAGCTCCTTGGCGCGCAGGCAGTAGTTCTCCTTGCCCTCGGCGCACTTGACGCAGGTGCCGCAGCCCCAGGGGCCGTAGACCGCGACGGACTCGCCGACCGTGAGTCCGCTCACTCCGTCACCGAGGGCGGCGACGGTGCCCACGCCCTCGTGGCCGAGGGTGAGCGGCAGCGGGAAGGGGATCTGCTCCGCCGGCCAGCTCATCACGGCGATGTCGGAGTGGCAGACGCCCGCGGCGGTGACCTTCAGCATCACCTGGCCGGGGCCGGGCTCGGGGTCGGGCACGGTGACGACCTCGGGCGCTGCGCCCACGGTGCGGTACTGAACGGCCTTCATGGAATTCTCCTCACGTACTCTGTTCCGTTGCTCGCCCCCGTTGCCCCCGTCCGCCACTCAGGGGGCGGAGTAGCCGCCGTCCACCAGGTGGTAGCTGCCGTGGATGAAGGAGGCGCGGTCGGAGAGCAGGAAGGCGGCGAGTTCGGCCACTTCCTCCGCCTTGCCGAGGCGTCCGGCCGGGTGCAGCGAGATCAGGTGGTCGCGGGCCACGCTGTCGGTGTTGCGCAGCAGCGGGGTGTCGATGAAGCCGGGGCCGACGGCGTTGACACGGACGTTCCGGGCCGCGTATTCGAGGGCCGCCGTCTTGGTGAGACCGACGACGCCGTGCTTGGCGGCCACGTAGGCGGGCGATCCGGCGAAGCCGTTGGTGCCGAGGATCGACGACATGTTGACGACGGCGCCGCCGCCGGCCGCGACGATGGCGGGAAGCTCGTAGCGCATCGAGTAGAAGACGCCGCTGAGGTTGGTGGCGACGACCCGGTTCCAGTCGTCGATGCCGTACTCGCCGGTGGGGTTGCTGGGGCCGCCGATGCCCGCGTTGTTGACGGCGAGGTGCAGGGCGCCGAAGGTGTCGACGGCGAACTGCACGCCCGCTTCGACGGAGGCGGGGTCGGTCACGTCCATGGCGATCGCGGCGGCCTCGGCGCCGGCGCTCCGCAGTTCGGCGACCGCCTTGCGGGCACCGGCCTCGTCGTAGTCGGCGACGACGACGGACGCGCCGCCCGCGGCCAGCCGGTGGGTCAGGGCCAGTCCGATCCCGGAGGCGCCGCCGGTGACGAGGGCGGTCCTGCCGGCGAACTCCCGGTCGGCGGGGGTGGGGGTGGTGCTCATGATTCTGTGCTTCCTTCCGTGGTGCTGTGCGGCGCCCGCCCGGCGGGGGGCTGCGCGAGCAGGTCCCCGGCGAGGGCGTCGAAGGCCTGCCCGATCAGTCGGGGCAGGTCGTCCGGTTGCCCGGCGCGTGCCCAGGCGGCCTGGGCCGCCAGGAGTGCCCCGGCGCCCGCGGCGACCGTGACGGCGGGGCGGATGTCCCGTCGTGGGTCGACCCCGAGCCGGTCCGCGACGATGGCGACCGAGTCCTCCTGGGCGTCCACCCGGATGTGATGGAACGCCGCGTAGAGGGTCGGTTCCTGTTCGGCGAGGACCAGCAGATCGAAGATCCGCTCGCGCCGGTGCCAGGCCTGCGCTCCGGGGTCCTCGACCCAGTCCTGGACGGCCCGGCGGTAGGCCGTGAGCGGGGGCTCGTCGGCGGGGCGGGCCCGCAGGGCGTCGTTGATCCGGTCGCCGTCACCCCGGAGCGAGTCCAGGACCGCGGCTTCCTTGCTCGTGAAGTACCGGCTGAAGGTGCGCCGGTCGACGTCCGCGCGTTCCGCGATCTCCTCGACCGTCACATTCCGCAGACCCCGGTCGAGTACGAGCTCGAACGCGGCCTGCGCCAGTGTGTCCCGGGTTCTGCGGGCCTTTCGGCTCCGCCGCTCCGGGGTCTTCCGTTCCGGATTCATAAGTGCACCGTACACCTGAAAATGTCCCGACGCGACATGAGTCTCGTCGGGACATTCGATGGCTGCCGGGGTCGTTCTCGCCGCCCGGCTACCGGCCGCTGAACGCCACGGCCGCCCGGCGGGCGCCATGGTCCGCCGGGCCGGGCCGGGGCGGGGTGCCGCCCGGGGCCCGGCGCAGTGCGAGTACGGCGATGTCGTCACGTCGTACGCCGCCGGAGAACGCCTCCAGGTCCGCGTGGAGCGCCTCCAGGAGCTCGACCTGCCCCAGCTCCGCCCAGCGGCTCAGCCGCGTGTCCAGCGGGTAGAAGGCGCCGGACGGGTCACGGGCCTCGGTCACCCCGTCGGTGCAGAGCAGGAGCGTGGCGTCGGCCGGGACGTCCAGCGGTTCCGCGCCCCGCGCCTCGGGGCTGAGTTCCGCCATGCCCAGCGGGACGGAGGTGCGGCGCAGCGGGAGTGCGCGGACCACTCCCCGGTGCAGCAGCCGGGGCGACAGGTGACCGCAGTTGACGGCCTGCACCCGGTCGCGCCCGTCGAAGCCGAGCACCAGGGCGGTGACGAAGCGTTCGATCTCGCCGGTCTGGGCGGAGAAGGCGTTGTGCCGGGCGACCGCGTCCTCCAGGGCGTCGACCACCCCGGCCAGGTCGGGCTCCCGGATGGCCGCTTCCCGGAACGCGCCGAGCACGGCGAAGCCCACGCCGATCGCGGCGAGTCCCTTGCCCTGGACGTCCCCAATGATCACCCGGGTTCCGTAGGGCGACTCGACGACCTCGTAGATGTCGCCGCCGACCAGACGGTCCTCCTCGATCGGGGTGTAGATGCCATGGGTGAGGACCTGGTCGGTCAGGATGGGCAGTGGGCGCAGGATCTGGCGCTGGAGCGCTCCGGCGGCGGAGCGCAGCCGGGCGATCTGGGTGACGTGGCGGATCCGCAGCACACAGGCGCCGACACCCAGGAAGCAGGCCAGCACGGTGAAGGCGACGCTGGTCACGGTGTCCCAGAGGGTTCCGCCGTCCACCATCCGTGAGCAGGCGACGACGACCGTGACCCAGCTGGCCACGCCGACGGTCTGCCGGACCGTTCCGAAGACGGAGACGAGGGCGGGGATGACCACCAGCAGCGGTATGACGTGCAGGTCCTCCCCGGTCCGGAAGTCCAGGAGGCCGACCAGTGCGGTCAGCAGTGCCAGCCCGCCGAACAGCGCCGGGTTCCCGACCCGCTGCCTGCCCACGGCTGCCTCCCCCGGGTCCGTGGTGTCCGCGAGCGTCACTCCACGCGTCGCAGGTCGGCGCTGAAGCCCCATCGCCACGGCCGGCTCCTCCCGCCGTCGGCCGACCCGGTGCCGGCGTCCGGTACCAGTCCACCCGGTTCGCTGGGGGCGGAACACGAGGCTTACGGCCCGAGGGGCACGGCCGAAGGTCCCCTGTGCGGGGCGGACGGGGACCTTCGGCCCGGCCGTTCCGGGCCGAAGGTCCCGCACCGGAGCGCGGTGCCGGGGTCAGTGTGCGGCGGCCGCGCGCGCCTCGCGGATGCCGCCTGGACCCGGCAGGCGCGCCGTCGGCGGCTTCGGTGCGAGCGCCGAGAGGAAGGACGTCCGGCGGCGGAGCACGAATCCCAGGGACTCGTAGAGCCGGACGGCATGGGCGTTGGAGGCGGCGGCGTGCAGGAACGGCGTCTCGCCGCGCTGCCTGATCTCGTGGGCCACGGCGTGCACCAGTCCGGTGCCGAGCCCCTGGCCGCGTACGGACTCGTCCGTGCAGACGGCGCTGATCTCGGACCAGCCCGGCAGGTGCAGCCGTTCGCCGGCCATCGCGACCAGCACCCCCTCCCGCCGTACGCCGAGGTAGGTGCCGAGCTCGACGGTACCGGGCAGGAACGGCCCCGGCCGGGTGCGCTCGACCAGTTCGAGCATCTCGGGGACATCGGCGGGTCCGAGCCGTACGGCCCCGGGAAAGGGCGCTGCCGCAACCCCGGCATCGACCAGCTGGACGCCCTCGGCCCGGAAGACGGTCTCCCAGTCGGCGGGCGGCGGCTCACGGAAGGCGGTGATGGTGACGGCGCCGCCGGGTCCGACGAGCGCCGCCGCGTCGTCCCAGTCCTGGGGCCGTGGGTCGTCCGGAACCGCGACCCACGGGGCCACGTCCGCCCGGTACCGCAGGATTCGGCCGCGGCGCTCGGCGAAACGGGCGTGCGGGCCGGTCAGCGCGGCACGGACCGGGTTGTCCAGCGGGTGCTGCTCACCGGTGGGATCCGGCGCACTCAAGCGCCGACCTCGATCACGATCTTGCCGAGGGTGTGGCCGCTCTCCACCGCACGCAGGGCGTCCCCCGCCCCGGTGAGAGGGAAGGACCGGTTCACATGGGTGCGCAGGGCGCCGGTGGCGGCGAGCTTCGCCACCTCGTCGAGGACCGCCGCGTTGCGGGCCCGCTCGACGGCCGCCCCACCGAGCTCCACGGCCAGCGGTTTGTCCCCGGCGCTGATCAGCGCGGCCGGGTCCGCGAGCAACGGGGCCACGGCCCTCAGCGTGTCACCGCCGACCAGGTCGAAGACCGCGTCCGGGCCCTCGGGGGCCACTGCCCGCACACGGTCGGCGAGTCCGGGGCCGGACGCGATGTGCACCGCGCCCAGCGACTCGACGAAGTCCTTCTTGGCCGCGCCGGCGACGCCGACGACCCGGATGCCCGCGTGCCGGGCGAGCTGTACCGCCGCGGCTCCGACACCACCACCGGCGCCGGTGACCAGCAGGGTGGACCCGGGGGCGAGGCCGAGCTGGCGCACGCCGTCGTACGCGGTGGCCACCGCGACCGGCAGTACCGCCGCGTCGGTGAACGACAGCCCGTCCGGCTTGTGCGCGGTCACGGCGACGGGCAGCAGCGTGTACTCGGCGTATCCGCCGGTCAACGGGTTGCCGAAGACCTCGTCCCCGATCGCGAACCCTTCGACGTCCGGGCCGACGCCCTCGACGACTCCGGCGGCCTCGCTGCCGAAGACGGTGGGGAAGGGCTGGATCTCGCTGCCGGGCCTGACGTATCCCGTGCGCAGCTTCCAGTCGACCGGGTTGACCCCGGCCGCCCGCACCGCGACGAGCAGCTCGCCCGGGCCGGGCACGGGTACGTCCTGCTCGACGAGGGTCTCCACCTCCGGTCCGCCGTGGCGGGTGAACACGTACGCCTTGGGCATGAGCTCCCTCTCTCCTGCTGCACGGCACCGGAGGCCGGTCGGCCATCGGTCTCACGCCAGCAGGAAGGCGCCGGTCCGGGCACGTATTCCCCGGCGGGTGGAGCGTTCACGGGACCGCAATGAATTCGAATGGCCCCCGCACGACCGGCACCGCACGCCCTGGAGGCCGGTGATTCGAAGGGCGGCCATTCGAAGGCCGGTCATTCGGAGGTCAGTGTCTGAGGCTCTTCATCAGGTCGCGCATGTCGCTGATCATCGCGGACTGGTACGGGGAGAGATCGGAGACGTCCGGCCCGTCGTCGGACGGGGTTTCGCTCCCGTCACCGTCGTACGTCGTGTAGGCGTCGAGACTCAGCGCGAGGACCGCACCGCCGTCCAGTACCCGCAGTTCCGCATTACCGCTGTCCTGCGTCAGCAGGTACGCGCTGTCGCCGAGGTTCGGCACCTTCTCGACCTTCACCTCGTCACCGGTGATGGTTTCGGTCACGCCACGCATCGCCTCGAATTCGGCCGCGGGGTCGGTCCTCTTGTGGAGGGCCACGGTGACCCCGACGGAGTATCCGGTGTGCCAGCGGCTCCCGACCGACTTCTTCGCGCTTTTCCAGGGCCTCGACCGCAGGGAGAGGAAGCACCTCACCCGGTCCAGGGCCGGGTCGTTCAGCAGCTCGGGACCGGCCCCGGACATGGGCTCCCGCGGTGAGATCGCCGCGCCCAGCGCCTTCAGGCGCACGGTCGGGCACGGGTCCTCGTTCAGCCGGTAGCCGTGCATCTCCGGCTTCCGGTCGTCGATCGGGTTCAGGTACAACGCGCCTGCCCACACGGCCGAGGCCAGCACGGCTCCGCCCAGCGCCCACCACCACGGACGGGGTGGCCGGGGCTCCCGGGCGGGTTCCCGGTCGAAGTCGCCCACCACCTCGCCCGTCCCGGCCGCACCGAACTCGTCCACCATCTCCGGCTCGGAAATCATCTGTGCCCCCTCGGCCGTGCCGTCCGTCCACCCATGATGGTCCACAGAACAGTCACAGGATTCGAGAATGCCGTACGGGAGCGGATCGCTGTCCCCGCGGACGCGCTGTCCGGCCGCATCGGCGGGCCTGCGAAGATGTCGCGGCCCGGCTGCCGCGCGTCGCCCGCGACAGGCCCTCGGGTGACAGCGGACGGTGGGCGCGGAGGGGCACGGTCGGGGAGATGCACCACGGGGAGATACGCATCGGGGAGATGCACATGAGGACGTCGATCGCCGTAATGCGTCGTGGGCTGCTGTTCGGCCTCCGGGCCGGGGCGATCCCGGCCGGGATCTGCGCGGTGCTGTGGGCGGCGATCGCGCTGTCCGGGCTGTCCGGGGAGCCGCTGGAAAGCACCTTCGAGAAGCCTGCGGCGGGACTCGTCGCCGTATTGGGTTCCCTCGCCGTCGGTGCGGCAGTCGGCCTGGTGACGGGCGCCGTACTGGCCGTCGCGCCCCCGCGCATGCTCGGCTCCGCGCCCGCCCGTGGCCTGAGCTGCTTCGTGGTGGGGACGGCGTTGTCCGCGGGCGAGGTGGCGGTGATGGACGTGTCGTCGCAGGGAGGATACGGACCCGTGGTCCTCGCGGTGCTGGCCATGCCGGTGGTGGGGGTCGTCACGGCGGCGCGCAGCCGTGCCATCGCGGCCGCGCGCCTCGGCGGTGGGGCCGTCGCCGGATACGCGGATGCGGGCGCGAGCACGGGCAAAAGCACGGGTACGGGTACAGGCACGGGCACGGGCACGGGCACGGGCACGGGCACGGGCACGGGCACGGGCACGGGCACGGGCACGGGCACGGGCACAGGTTCCCGATCCGGTTCCCGTACGGGCCGATGAAGCCGGCTCCTGGCCGAAGTTGCCGTCTTTCTCCCGAAGCTGAGACACCGACGTCGGAACACCGTCGATTTCGACTCAACTACCGCTGGATATGCGCCGGTCGGTCCCCATTGCCCCTCGGCTGTGGCAGTCTGGTGAACGACCGCCCCACCGGGCTCCCCCGTACCGGTGGGGCGGTTCCGCGTTCCGTACGTACCCGGCCCGCACGGAGACCGGATGTGACGCGGGGCGGGGCGGGATGACGCCGGATCACGACGTTTCCCGGCCAATCGCCGCCGTGTGACGTGATCAACTCCCGCTCCCGCGCATGGGAATTGCCTCCTGGGGCATGCGCATACACCTCATGGGATACGACCTGGGGAGCGTGACGGGATGACGGCGCACACTGCACGGACCGCCGGTACGGAGCGAGCGGAGGACTCCCGCTCGACATCGGCGGACGTGCCGGCCGGGGACCTCTGCGGGCTGCCATGGATCGAGGACGCGGGCAGGATCGCCCCTTGTGACGCGCGCGAACTGTCCAGGCTGTTCTTCGGCCGTCTCCAGGAACTGGAGGAGGGAACCGCCGCCCACCAGTACGCGCGCAACACCCTCATCGAGATGAACCTCTCCCTCGTGCGGTTCGCCGCTGGACGGTTCCGGCACCGCGGCGGGGGCGGCGACATGGAGGACATCGTCCAGGTCGGCACGATCGGGCTGATCAAGGCCATCGACCGGTTCGACCTCTCCCGCGAGGTCGAGTTCACCTCCTTCGCGGTCCCGTACATCACCGGGGAGATCAAACGGTTCTTCCGCGACACCACCTGGGCCGTGCATGTCCCGCGCCGGCTCCAGGAGTTGCGGGTGGACATCGCCAGGACCAAGGAGTCGCTGGTCACGGAGCTCGACCGCGACCCCACGGTCCCGGAGCTCGCCGAGCAGATGGGGCTGAGCGAGGACGAGGTCACCGAGGGCATCGTGGCGGCCAACGGGTACGCGGCCGGTTCGCTCGACATGCCCGCCGATCCATCGGAGGCGGGGCGGCGCCACGCCCCGGGGCGCACCTTCGCCGATGTCCTGGGCGGCCCGGATCCCGCCCTGGAGACGGTCGAGAATCTGCACACGCTCGCGCCGTTGCTGGGGTGCCTCGACGCACGCGAGCGCCGCATCATCGACATGCGTTTCGGCCAGGAGATGACCCAGGCCGGAATCGGCGCCGAACTCGGCATCTCGCAGATGCATGTGTCGCGGCTGATCAGCAGAATTCTGCGGAAGCTCCGCACCGGGATGCTCGTCGAGGAGTGAGCGTTCCCGGAGTCGCGGCCGTACGCCACGGCAGCACATCACGGCAGCACATCACGGGCGTACATCGCGGCCGTACATTGCGGGCGAGTGAATTCCGGCGCCGCCACCGGGCCGCTCGGCGACCCGTCGCCACCGGTCTCCGTCGCGCCGGCCAAGAAGGGTCCGTTCCCAGGTCGGAGGCGGTCCGGCGGTGGAATCGAGGGGCGGACGGCGGTGGCGCGGCCGGTTCCCCGTGGCCCCGGCGGGCCCGGCGGGCCGTACGGCAGTGCGGTTGACGCCTGCGGGAGCCGCTGACACGCTCACAGCCATGCCCGCGACTCCGGTACTCGTCTCGCGGCGCCACGTCGATCTGGGACGCCTCGCGTCCGCCGCGTGTCGCCGCAGCTTCCGCCGCGCGCCGCTCCGTTGAGCAGCTGAGCCGCACCGGCGCCACCGCAGCGACGATTCGCGTGCCCGCGTCCGGCCCCTCCGCCGGGCCGCCGGGCTGCGCACACCCCCGGACCGTTCCGCCCGGAAAGGTCTCCGCCACGACCTCCGCACCCGCCGCGGAGCCGGCCTCCTCCTCCCGTGCCTCCGCTTCCGCGCCCTCGTCCACCGGACCTGTTGTCACTGTCCGCAGACCGGGCGACCGCCACCGGCGCCGTGCTCTTGGCTGTCCGCCCCGGTGGCCGACCCGACTCCGCCGTGGTCTCCGCCGTCCGCGCCGCGGTCCTGGAACACGAAGTCGTGTCCTCCCGGGACCAGGACCATCTGGACGAGGCGAGCCATACACCCGCCCACACACATCCGCCCACACGCGTCCGCGCCCCGAGAGACCACCGTGCGAGGAACACCATGACCCAGCCCGTCGACTCCGTCACCGCAGGCCACACCCCCGAGGACCAGGACCGGCAGGACGCCGGTCCCGCCTGGTCCTTCGAGACCAAGCAGATCCACTCCGGAGCCGTCCCCGATCCGGCTACCGGCGCCCGGGCCGTGCCGATCTACCAGACGTCGTCCTTCGTCTTCCGGGACACCCGGCACGCCGCGGACCTGTTCTCGCTCGCCGAGCCGGGCAACATCTACACCCGGATCCACAACCCCACCCAGGACGTGCTGGAACAGCGGATCGCCGCGCTGGAGGGCGGAGTCGCCGCCGTGGCGCTCTCCTCCGGTCAGGCGGCCGAGACGCTCGCCCTGCTGACGTCGGCCGGCGCCGGGGACCACATCGTCTCCTCCGCCTCGCTGTACGGCGGCACGTACAACCTGTTGCGGCACACGCTCCCCCGGTTCGGCGTCGAGGTGACCTTCGTCGACGACCCGGACGACACCGCGGCATGGGCCGCTGCCATCCGTCCCCACACCAAGGCGCTGTTCGCCGAGACGCTGGGCAACCCGCGCGGCGACGTGCTCGACATCCGGGCGGTCGCCGACACCGCGCACGCGGCCGGGGTGCCGCTGATCGTCGACAACACTGTGCCCACCCCGTACCTGCTGCGTCCGATCGAGCACGGCGCGGACGTCGTCGTGCACTCGGCGACGAAGTTCCTCGGCGGGCACGGCACCACCATCGGCGGTGTGGTGGTGGACGGCGGGACGTTCGACTTCGGCGCGCACCCCGAACGGTTCCCGGACTTCGTCTCCCCCGACCCGAGCTACCACGGGCTGCGCTACTGGCCGGACCTGGGGCCGGGGGCCTTCGCGGTGAAGCTCCGCGTCCAGTTGCTGCGCGACCTCGGCCCCGCCCTCTCGCCGCACTCCGCCTTCCTGCTCCTCCAGGGTGTGGAGACGCTGAGCCTCCGGCTCGAACGGCACACCGCCAATGCCCTGGCACTGGCGGAGTGGCTGGAGCAGCGCGACGAGGTGTCGGCGGTGCACTACGCCGGTCTCGCGTCGAGCCGGTGGTACGAGGCGGGGCGCCGCTATCTGCCACGCGGCGCCGGGGCCGTGCTCGCCTTCGAACTGCGGGACGGGGTCGAGGCGGGCAAGCGGTTCGTGGACGCGGTCGAACTGTTCAGCCACCTCGCCAACATCGGCGACGTGCGGAGCCTGATCATCCACCCGGCGTCGACCACGCACAGCCAGCTGACCGAGGAACAGCTCGCCGCCACCGGAGCGACCGCGGGGCTGGTACGTCTCTCGGTGGGCCTGGAGAACGTGGCCGACCTCAAGGCCGATCTGGAGACCGGGTTCCTGGCGGCGAAGGCGGCGTCCTGAACCACACGGCCCCTTCCCCCGCGTCCCTCCTCCCGCCGGCCACCGGAGGCCGGCGGGAGGAGGACCCGCCCGGCCGCCGCTCCTGGGTGCGGCTGGAGCGGCCGCTGCCGTTGGAGGCGGGCGGTGTGCTGCCGGACGTCCGCATGGCCTACGAGACCTGGGGCCGCCGGGCCCCGGACGGCGCCAACGCGGTGCTGGTGCTGCACGCCCTCACCGGTGACAGCCACGTGGCGGGACCCGCGGGCCCCGGGCATCCCACGGCCGGCTGGTGGGACGCACTGGTCGGCCCCGGGAAGGCGCTGGACACCGAGCGCTGGTTCGTCGTCGCGCCCAATGTGCTCGGTGGCTGCCAGGGCAGCACGGGGCCGTCCTCACACCGTCCGGAGGGGCCGCGCTGGGGCGGCGACTTCCCGTACCTGACGATCCGTGACCAGGTGGACGCCGAGGCCGCGTTGGCCGATGCACTGGGCATCGGCAACTGGGCGGCGGTGATCGGCGGGTCGATGGGCGGCATGCGGGCGCTGGAGTGGGCGGTGAGCCGGCCGGAGCGTACCGGAGCGCTGCTGGTGCTCGCGGCACCCGCGGCGTCGTCGGCGGAGCAGATCGCCTGGGGGTCGCTGCAGACCTCCGCGATCCGCTCCGATCCGGGCTGGCGGAGCGGTCACTACCACGACGCGCCACCGGGCGGGGGCCCGCACCGGGGCCTCGGCCTGGCCCGCCGGATCGCTCATGTGACGTACCGCAGCGAGCCCGAACTCGGGGCCCGGTTCGGCGGTACGGCGCAACCGGACGAGCATCCCTGGCACGGCGGACGGTACGCGGTGGAGTCGTACCTCGACCACCACGCGGCCAAGTTGGTGCACCGCTTCGACGCCGGCAGCTATGTCACGCTGACGGAGTCGATGAACGGGCACGACGTCGGACGCGGGCGCGGTGGCGTCACCCGGGCGCTGAGCCGCGCCCGGATGCCGGCCCTGATCGCGGGCGTCGACTCCGACCGGCTCCATCTCCCCTCGCAACAGGCCGAGTTGGCGGCGCTGCTGCCGGGCGCGGATCGGCTCAGGACGATTCGTTCGCCCCACGGTCACGACGGGTTCCTGATCGAGACGGACCAGGTCGGGCTGCTCGTACGGGAGTTGCTGACCGTTCCGTACGACGCCCGGCCTGTCTGACACATCGCCACCGACCGCCCTTCCCCGCCCCCCGGAGTCGTACAGAAGCTCCGTTCGCGGGTGGCGGGTGGTGCGCAGGAGCGTCAGTCGTCGTCCTGCTCCGGGGCCCGGCCCGCGTAGTAGGTGGCGATCATGTCCTCGCCGCCGTGTCCCGCCGCCTCGGCCCGCACGAAGCGGTCGGCCGACGCCGCGACCAGGTCCAGTCGCACCCCCGCCGACTGTGCCGCGTCCAGGATGAGGCGGGTGTCCTTGAGCGCGGTGGAGAGGGTGAAGCTCGGGGTGAGGTCGCCGGAGAGGACGGCGGCGGACTTGCCTTGGAGATAGGCGGAGTCCAGCGGGCCGCCCTTCATGACGTCGAGGAACGCCTGCGGATCGATGCCCAGCCCTTCCGCGAGATTGAGGCATTCCGCGATGTTGTTGACCATGGTGATCACCCAGGTGTTGACCACCAGCTTCAGCCGCGAGGCCGCTCCCGGTGCCTCGCCGACCCACACCGTGCGCTGCCCGATCGCGTCCAGCACCGGATCGACCGTCGCACGGACGGCCGAGGGGCCCGCGACGAAGACCGTCAACGCCCCTTGTTCCGCAGGCTGTTTGGTGCCGGAGACCGGTGCGTCGAGGTAGACCAGGCCGAGGTCGGCGGCGCGCTGGGCGAGATCGGTGGTGGCGTCGATCCCGACCGTCGAGCTCTGGAGCAGGACCTGACCGGTGTGCACTCCCCCGGACGCGGCGGCGAGTGCGGCGGCCACGGAGGGGCCGTCGCTGAGCATGGTGACGACGACATCCGCGCCGCGTACGGCCTCCTCGGCCGTCCCGGTGACCACCGCGCCGTCGGCGGCGAGCGGGGCCGCTCTGGACTCCGTACGGTTCCAGGCGCGGACGTCCAGTCCGGCGCGCAGGAGGCTCCGGGCCATTCCCGATCCCATGATCCCGGTGCCGAGAACGGCGACGACCGGCCGGTACGCGGTGGTGTCGGCGGTGGTGGTGTCCGCGGTGCCCGATGTCATGAGGGGTTCCCTTCGACGGCCGCGTCCGGGTCGGATCGCGGCGCTGTGGTCTCTCAGGATTGCCGCAGCGCGCCCTCCAGGACGGCAGCGTGCACGACCCTGGCGAGTCGCGCGCCCCACAGGGAACGCGGTCCCGCGAAGGGTTCGGCGGGCGTCGGCCCGGGGGACGGGGCGGCGATGCAGACGGCGTCCGTGGGGGTGCCCGAGCAGTCCAGGCCCGCGTCCAGGAGTGCCTGGACCTTGGCCTCGGTGGCGGTGGCGACGGCGTTGACGAGTGCGGCGTCGGAGAGCGGCACGGGGACGGTGACGACGATGTTGACGGTGCCGGGGCGCAGTGGCACCTCGGTGCCCTCCGCCGGGGCGGCGGCCCAGCCGCGTACGCCGAGTCCGCAGGTGGCGGTCGCCGTCACACCGGCCTCGGCGGCGACCGTGTACGCGGTGACGTCGGCGGCCGTCATCAGACCGGCACCGGGTCCCGTGAGGTGCTCGGCGGCGGCGATCTCGGCGAGGTGCCGGTCGGGGTCCAGGCGCGGGTAGCCACCGGGCACCTGTGCGTTGAGCATCCAGTCGCGCGGGCCGATGCCGCCGCCGAGCACGGCGCTGCCGCACACCCGCCACCCCGGCCCGAGCCGCCACACCAGATGGTGCAGCTCCGTACCGTCCTCGTACCGGGTCAGCAGTTCGCCGCGCTGTTCGGGCAGCAGGATGCGTACGGAACTGATGGGGCACCCCCGGTGGCGCGGCAGGATGTAGGTCGGCTCTTGGCCCGTCGATCATATGTGCCGGCATTTGTACCGGAGGCGGCGGTCGTACGCGCCGCGTGGGGGCGGGGTGTACGACCGCGGGAGCGACGGGCGGGGCCGTACCGGGAGCGGTCCCGTGCTGTTGCCGACGAAGCCCGGGTGGTGGGGCAGGGCGGGCTCCGGTACGGCGAGTTCCAGTTCCGGGAAGCGGCCGGACGGCCGCCCAAGGGCACGGGGGCGCCCGGAGGTGTCACGGTGCCGTCAAGGGTGAGGTCCCGGGTGGGATGCCCGAACGGGAAGCAGCCGGCGGGCTGCCCCAGCGAGGCGTCTCGGTCTCCTCCGCCACGTCGGCCCGGCCCACCCGGCCGGGGGTGAGGAGCCCGAGCTGCCCGGGGTGGGCGCACAGCGCCCGTACGGCGTTGGTGGCCACCTCGCGCGCCGACGGTCAACTGCTCGGTGCCCGGCCGGTTTCGGGCGCCCGGCTCCGCGGGGTCGGGCCGGCCGGAGGCCATGATCCCGGCGCCCGGCCCGACGGAAGGCCGCGGGCGCGTCCGGTCGCGGTCTCCGCGTCCTCGTCGAATGTGCCGCGCGATGTGTCCTGCCGGTGGAACACCGGACGGATCCTTCCGGTTTCGCGGTGCGGCGGCGCCCGCCCACCCGCCCGTCCGGCACGCACACTCACCACGCGCCACTCCTCACCCGAATGGCCTAATGGAGGATCGGGGCGCCCACCACCGTGGCAGGCGGTCACCGCCGAACCGCCGAGCATGCGGCGGCCCGGCACCCCGGCCCGGGAGGTTGCAGCGTCCATCCGGGTGAGGCCCGATGGAATGCGGACGCGCCTCCCCTGTCGGCCCCCGCCACAGGACGCGCCCGGACGAGGAGGAATCGGTCATGGGAGCCGCTGACGGTTTCACGGATTCCGGAGAGCTCGACGACCTCACGGTGTACGACACCGACGGCGAGAAGGTCGGCAGTGTGGGCCGGGTGTATGTCGACGACAACACCGGCCGGCCGGACTGGATCACGGTGAAGACCGGCCTGTTCGGCATGAAGGAGAGTTTCGTTCCCCTTGCCGGCGCCCGCCGTGTGGGATCCGATCTGCACATCTCGCATCCGAAGGAACGGGTCAAGGACGCCCCCCGGGTGGACGCCGACGCGCATCTGTCCGTGGCGGAGGAGGAAGAGCTCTACAAGCACTACGGCCTCGCCAGGAACACCACCGCGAAGCTGGGCGACCGACCGGGCACGGCGAACACGACGACGTCCGGGACGGGCACCACGGCCATGGGTGCCGCGGGAGCCGCCGGGGCCATGGGCGCGGCCGGCACCGGACGCACGACCGGGGCCGGCAGGACGGGCATGACGGGCGCCTCCGGTGCGGGCACGGCCGGTGCCGGGACCGGCGCGGGCCAGGGCAGGCACCGCGACGCCGGGGCGGCCGCCGGCACCTCGCGTCCCCTCGTCGGCGCCGGGGCGGGCGCCGAACGGTCCGCCGCCGACCTGGGCGGCAAGGAGGAGATGATCCGTTCCGAGGAGCAACTCCTCGTCGGCACCGAGCAGTACGAGAGCGGAACGGCCCGGCTGCACAAGTACGTCGTCACCGAGAACGTCACCAGGACCGTCCCGGTGACGCACGAGGAGGTGCGGCTGATCCGCGAACCGCTCCAGCCCGGCGACAAGCCCGGGGAGCGTGCCGCCATCCGCGAACAGGACGTCGAGGTCACCCTGCACGCGGAACGCCCGACCTCCCGCAAGGAGACCGTGGCCGTCGAGCGGGTGCGGATGGAGACCAAGAAGGTGACCGAGCAGAAGGAGGTCTCCGCCGAACTCCGCAAGGAGCAGATCGACTACGCGGACGACACCGGCATCGCCGGGAAGGACATGGGCGGCAAGGACATCGGGGGCGGCCTCGGCGGAGGACGCCGCCGCTGACCCGCCGGGCCCACTCCACCTCACGCACCGCGGCGAGCCGCCGCACCCGGAAAGAACGGGCGGACCCACGCCACGCAGTGCCGGGTCCGCCCGCTCGGCGTCGCGGCCCCCGCCACGAGGAGCCGGCCGCTCCCCGGCCGGAAGCCGCGTCGCCGACAACGGGCTGCGCCGCCACCAGCCGCTACGTCCCCACCGGCCGCTAGGACCCCCCATTCGGCGCGTCCCCACCAGCCGTTACGACCCCACCGACCGCTGTGTCCCCACCGGCCGCCCCGGCAGGAACCGCACCGAGGGCCGCCCGTCCGGGCCGTCCGGCGTGACGTGGGCCGCGACCCGGTAGACGTCCGCGATCAGCTCCTCGGTGATCACTTCCGAGGGGGTGCCGGCGGCCACCACCCGCCCCTTCTTCAGCACCGCGATCCGGTCGCAGAACATCGCCGCCAGGTTGAGGTCGTGCAGGGCGATCACACCGGTCAGCGGCAGTGAGGCGATCAGCGCGAGGAGCTCCAGCTGGTGCTGGATGTCGAGGTGGTTCGTCGGCTCGTCGAGCAGCAGCTCCCGCGGCTGCTGGGCGAGCGCACGCGCGATCTGGACGCGTTGGCGCTCGCCCCCGGAGAGGGTGTGCCAGGACTGGTCGCCGCGGTCGGTGAGACCGGTCCGGGCGAGCGCTTCGCGTACCGCTTCCTCGTCCGCCCCGTCCGGCGCCGACCAGGCCCTGCGGTGCGGGATTCGGCCGAGCCGCACCACGTCCAGCACGCTGAGCTCGACCTGGGTGACGGCGTGCTGGTCGACCATTGCGACGCGCCGGGCGACGGTGCGGCGGCCGATCTCGGTGAGCCGCAGTCCGTCGAGGGTGACCACGCCGGTCTCCGGGGCCAGGACTCCCGCCAGCACCCGCAGCAGGGTCGACTTGCCGGATCCGTTCGGTCCGATCAGCCCCACGGTGGCGCCGGGCCGCGGCGCGAGGTCGATCCCGTCGAGGACGAGGCGGCCGCCCGCCGTCCGGCTGACCCGTTCGGCACGCAGTCCCGCGCCCGCCGCGTCCGTCATGAGGTCCTCCGGGTGCGGTACAGGACCAGGACGAACGCGGGCACCCCGATCAGTGCGGTGACCACGCCCACGGGCACCTCCTGCGGGTCGAGCACGGTCCTGGCGAGCGTGTCGACCCAGACCAGGAACACCGCCCCGGCCAGCGCCGTCACCGGCAGCAGCCGCCGGTGGCCGGAACCGGCGAGGGCACGGGCGGCGTGCGGCAGCACCAGACCGACGAAGCCGATGGCACCGGCCGAGCTGACCAGCGCGGCGGTCAGCAGCGCGGTCGTGCACAGCAGCACGATCCGGGTACGCGCGACATCGACGCCGAGGGTGGCGGCGGCGTCCTGGCCGAACGCGAAGGCGTCGAGCGTACGGGCGTGGCCCAGGCAGATCAGCAGGGTCACGGCGAGCACGGCGGCGCAGACCCACACATCGGTCCAGCCGACCCCGCTGAGCGAGCCGAGCAGCCAGAACAGCACCCCGCGGGTCTGCTCCGCGTCGGCGGCGGTCATCACGACGAAGGAGGTGAGCGCGGAGAACAGCTGCATGGCCGCGACACCGGAGAGCACCACCCGGTCCGTCGTGCCGCCCAGGGTGTGGCTGAGCAGCAGCACCAGGGCGAACGAGCACAGCGCCCCGATGAACGCGCCGGTCGAGATCGACAAGGCTCCCCCGCCGACACCGAGGACGACGACCACGACCGCGCCGGTGGACGCGCCGGAGGAGACGCCGAGGACGAACGGGTCGGCGAGCGGGTTGCGGAGCAGGGACTGCATGACGGTGCCGCAGACCGCGAGCCCGGCGCCGCACACCGCGGCGAGCAGGGTGCGCGGCATGCGCAGGTTCCAGATGATGCCGTCCCGGATAGGGGAGAGCCGCGACTGGCCCCCGCCGAGGTGGGCGGCCACCGCGGACCAGACGTCGCCCACCGAGATGCGGGCGGGTCCGATGGTGACGGCGACCGCGACGGAGCCGAGGAGCAGCGCGAGGCCGCAGGCCCACAGGACCCCGCCGCGCAGCCGTCGTACGCCCTTCGTGACGCCCACCGGTGCGACGACGGCCGGTGGCGCGGTCACCGTCGTGCCGCGTTCGGTCGGCGTCACCGCGCGAGCCCGAACCCGCGCAGTCCGGCGGCGACACGTTCGACGCCCTCGACCGTCCGGACGGACGGGTTCATGGCCTGGCCGCTCAACAGGACGTACCGCTTGTGCCTGACGGCGTCCATGTTCTTCGTGGCGGGGTTGGACTCCAGGAACTCGATCTTCTTCGCGGCGCTCTCGGCGGTCTGGGCCTTACGGGTCAGGTCGCCGATGACCAGGACGTCGGGGTTGCGGTCCGCGACGGTCTCCCAGCTGATCTGGGGCCATTCCTCGTGGGTGTCGTCGAAGACGTTCTTCGCGCCGAGTTCTCCGGTGATGATTCCGGGGGCTCCGCAGCAGCCCGCCAGGTAGGGGGCCTTGGAGTCGGAGAACCAGTACAGGAGGGTGGTGCCGGAGGCGTCGATGCCCTCGGTCGCCTTCTTCACCCGTTCGCGCAGTGCGGCCACGAGCGAGTCGCCGCGCTCCGGTACGCCGAACACCTTGGCCAGGTCGCGCACTTCGCCGTAGACGCTGTCCATGGTGAGCGGTGCGGTGCGGGCTCCGTCGCCGCCGCCGCTGTTGTCCTTGCCGGCGCAGTCGGCGGGCGAGACATAGGTGGGGACGCCGAGCGATTCGAACTGTTCGCGGGGTGCGACGCCGCCCTTGGCGAGTGTCGATTCGAACGAGGCGCTGACGAAGTCCGGTTCGCGGTCGAGGACCTTCTCCGAGGAGGGCCGGTTGTCCGCGATCCTGGGCACCTCGTCGTTGGCCTTCTCCAGGCCCTTCATCACCGGGTCGGTCCAGGTCGCGGTGGCGGCCATCCGGTCGGCGAGGCCGAGGGAGAGAAGGATCTCCGTGGATCCCTGGTCCACCGAGACGGCGCGGCGCGGCGCGGCGTCGACGGTGACGGTACGGCCGCAGTTCTTCAGCGTCACCGGATATCCGTCCGCGCGGCCCGGTTTCGCGGTGGTGTCACCGGCTCCGCCTCCGCAGGCGGTCAGCAGGACCAGTCCCGCGGACAGCAGGGCGACGGTGCGGACGGGGCTGGCTATGGACGGCACGGAGTCCCTCTGCGTCTCTGGGCTCATGCGCGGAGCCCGTGGTACGGAGTCCCGCGGCCCGGTGCCGGGTCGCGGATGCCAGCAGGTCTTCGGACTCGGGTTCGTCCGGACGGAGCGCCTTCCCGGGCACCCGAGGGTGCTCCCAGTGGCTGTGGCCCCGCCCGTCCCCCTCACCGCTGCGCGTCAGTTCCGGATTCGCACCGGATTCCCTGACCCCTAGGTGGAGTTTGACTGGCCCCGGCAAGCTATCACGCGCCTCTGTGCAGCTCACGGCCGGTGTGGCCGGTGGTACGCCGGGCTGTTTTCCCGTCGCACCACCTGCCTGCTGCCTGCGGAACGGCTCTCAGGGACGCTGAAGAGCGAGTACGGCGTTGTGGCCGCCGAATCCGAAGGAATGGCTGACGGCGCGCCTGATGGGCCGCCGCAGAGGTCGCTCGGTGACGCAGTCGATGTCGAACTCGGGCGCCGGGGCGTCCAGGTTGGCGATCGGTGGTACGACTCCGCGCTGGAGCGTGAGGACGGTGAGTCCGGCCTCGATCGCTCCGGCCGCTCCCATGCAGTGCCCCAGTACGCCCTTGGGCGCGGTGACGGGTGGCCGGTGCGGGTAGACCCGGGCGATCAGGGCGGCCTCGGTGGCGTCGTTGACCGGGGTCGCCGTGCCGTGCGCGTTGACGTGCTCGACGTCCTCGGCCGCCCAGCCCGCGTCGCGCAGCGCGGCCTCCACCGCCGCCTGGGCGACCACGCCCGACGGATGCGGGCTGATGGGGTGGTGGGCGTCGGTGGTGGCTCCGGTGCCGGCGAGCAGCGCCCGTGGGGCCGCGTCCCGGGCCCGGGCGTCGTCCGTCCGTTCCAGCACCATGACGGCCGCGCCCTCGCCCATGACCAGGCCGGCCCGGTCGGCCGCGAAGGGCCGGCACAGTCCGGCCAGGTCGCCGTCGCGCCGGGCTCCCGCCCCGGACCTGGCGAACGCGGCCATGGCGGCCGGGTAGACGATCGACTCGGTGGCACCGGCGATCGCGATGTCGCACTGCCCGGTGACCAGCAGGTCGCGGGCGACGGACAGTGCGGTGGCGCCGGACGAGCAGGCGGTGCACGGGGCCAGGCTGGGTCCGGTGGCCCGCAGCTGGATCGCGATCTCGGCGGCGGGCATGTTCGGGATGGTGAGCAGGATGCCCGACGGTGAGGTGGCCCCGGCGCCGAGCCGGTCGAGCACGACGGCCTGCTCGGTCAGCGAGGCGGAGCCGCCGCTGCTGGTGCCGACGACCACCGCGACCCTGCTGCCCTCCCACCCCGCCGGGTCGAGCCCGGCGTCGGTGACCGCCTCGCGGGCGGCGAGGACGGCGAGTTTCACGTACTTCCCCATGCGGAAGGACGCACGGCCGCCGATCGCGGCGTCCAGGTCGATGCCGTCGACCATGCACGCGAAGTCGATCGCGCATCCGTCGAGCCCGGCGACGGTGCGGGCCGGTGACACACCCGCGCACACGCCCCGCCAGGTGGATTCGGTGTCGTTGCCGACCGGGGTGATCATGCCCAGTCCGGTGACGGCGACGGCCGGCCTGTTCATCGGGCGTTGCTCATCGCTGCCCCGCCGCCCACCCGCGCGCCGCCGGCCGCCGTGTCCATGAACCGGCTGATGTCGGCCAGCGTGGCGTCCTTGGGGAGCTGGTCGAAGTCCCGGTCGCCGCCGGTCGTCTCCCTGATGAGGACGGCGAACTCGGCGACGGCGAGGGAGTCCATCTCCAGGCTGTCCATCGTGGAGCCCGGGTGGATCTCTGCGGCGGGCACTTTGAAGGTGTGTGTCAGAACGTCGGTGATCTTGGGGTGAATCGCACTCATCAGCTTTCTCTCCATCATTCGGTCCGGCTGTCGGGCCGGCGGTGACACCGTCCCGACGCCGAATCAACTGGGAGGAGTGCCTCCAGTTACGCCTTGTGCCGAACCGATTCGGCAGCGTGCTCCTCGCGCTCACCGCACCACCGGGCCAGGACGGACGCCGTACCCCAGAAGGCCAGCAGGACAACACGCACACCGAGAGCCCCGGCGGTCTCTCTGACCCGACGGCCCCGGACAACTGTTCCTTTCCTCGTCATGGCCGTCACCGCTCGTCCCGAACCGCGTCCCGACCCCCGCCGGTCTGCCAGAAAGCCCCCGGATCGTCGTACGCGGCCACGTAGTCGGCGCCCGCGATCGGCCAGTCCGCGAGCAGTTGCGGCGGCAGCGCGAAGGCGTCGACCAGGTCCGGCAGATGGGCGGCGACCGTGGTGATGAGCTGCTCCACCCTGGCCGGCAGGCCGTTGACCTGGTCGGCACTCAGCAGGCCCGCCGCCAGCAGGTCACCGCTGCTGCGGGCGATCCGGTCGAGCGCGAAGAGCCGTTCGAGCTCGCCGAGCCGGTCGCGGGCGGGCCCTTCGGGGAGCACGGCCACCGCCTCCGCGTATGCCTCGGCCGCCTGCCGCTGGGCGTGGGCCTCGACGCCGCGCAGGGCGGGCCCGGCCGCCGCGTTCCACCGCCCAAGCGGGTCACCGTGCGGTGCGAGGCCCATCCGCTCCCGGGCCCGGTCGAACCAGATCCGTTCCAGCTCCGTGAGCAGCCCGCCGAGAAAGCCCGGGTCGTCGAGATCGCCGGGGCCGCCGGACGAGGCCCCGGCGGCGGGTCCGGCGGCGAAGAGCATCTCCGCGGCCGCCTTGGCGTGGATGGCCAGGTTGTCCCCCTCGGCGGTGATGGCGCCTTCCACCCCGGTGACGAGTTCGCTCATGCCGTTGTGTTCCAGGAGCGCCTGGGCGCCGCAGCGTTCACGGCATTCGACGATCACGGACCGGGCCTGCCAGGTGATCCACCCCTTGGCGACGGCGACCAGCCGCTCGGCCTCCTCCGGTCGCTCGCTCCGCTCCCAGCGGTCCAGGGCCCTGCGGTGCAGCAGGCTCATCGCGAAGACGGTGGCCATGGCCGCGGCGAGCGGTCCGTGGTGGCTGCGGTGGGCCATCACCGGCACCCGGTGCGAGCCGCGGGGGCCCGAGATGTACCGGTGACCGCCGTAGCGGACGGCGACCGCGAGCGTCGCGCGGGCACAGCCGACCGCGCAGGCCGTCATCGAGATCTTCCCGGAGGTGACGCGCCCGATCGACGCGAGGAAGCGCCGCCTGCGGTTGTCGACGGCACTGCTGAACTCCCCGTCCGCACCGACGCGTCCGTGGTCCCCGTCGAGCAGCGCGGCGCGTCCCACGAAGACCCGGTCGAAGGAGGTCAGACAGTGGTCCACCGGGCTGCCCGTGCGGGTGGGGAGCGTGCGGATGCGCACTCCGGGCAGCGGCTGTCCCTCGTCGGTGAGCGGCACGAGGAAGAGGAAGACCCCGTGGTCGGTGCCGTCGACGAGCAGGCGGGCGGCCACCAGCCCGGTCTTGGGGCCGCCGGCCGGACCGGTGTTGGGCATGAACTTCTGCGCCCCGGCGTGCGGGGTGCACAGCACGAACCCGTCGCGCTCACGGTCGTACGCGGCGGTGGTCTCGACGGCCGCGGCGTCATTGCCGTGTGCCACCTCCGTACAGAGAAAGGTGCCGATGCGCCGCAGCCGCAGGAAGTCCGACAGATCGCGATCGCCGTCGCCACCGTGGTCGAGGAGGCTGCCGAGGAAGAGGTTGTAGTGGATCCCCGCCACCGTGGTGAGCGCCGGGTCCACCGGACCGAGCCATTCGTGCAGGGCGGCGAGGGCGCGGGGGTCGGCGGCCAGCCGGGCCCCGCTGTCCAGGCAGTCGTTGAGGACGCGCAGCCGCTCGTACGTGAGGGCCAGGCGCTCCTCGGGGGTGCGGTGGTCCGGGCGGCGGAAGGGGTCGGTGCTGATCAGCCGCCGCCAGAAGCCGTGCTCCCGGCGGTGGTTGCCGCCGAGGAGCACATCGGTGAGGAGCTCCGTGGACCGTTCTGCGGAGGGACTGTCGATCGTTGCGGTCATGGAAAATATAACGATCAAGCAACGGCGAGGACACCCGGACTCCTCCTCGGCGGGCCGTCCGCACCGGCGCGCTGGAAGGCGAGCACGACATTGTGTCCGCCGAAGCCGAAGGAGTGGCTCAGCGCCCGCTCGACCGGCTGGATCCGGGGCTCCTTGACCACACAGTCGAGGTCGAACCCGTCCGGCAGTGAGTCCAGGTTGGCGATCGGCGGGACGAGACCCCGCTCCAGGGTCAGTACGGTGGCGACCGCCTCGATCGCCCCGGACGCTGCGAGGGTGTGCCCGAGGACGCCCTTCGGCGCGGTCACCGAAGGGCGGTGCGGGAAGATCTCGGAGATCAGAGCGGTCTCCATCGCGTCGTTGAGCTGCGTCGACGTGCCGTGCGCGTTGATGTGGTCGACCTCGCGGGGCGCCCAGCCCGCCTCGCGCAGCGCCGCCCCGACGGCCTTGCGCGCACCGCCGCCCTCCGGGTCCGGGGCCGTGGGGTGGTGGGCGTCGGTGGCGGAGCCCGCACCGGTCAGCAGGGCGCGCGCCCGTCCGCCCCGGGCGTACGCGTCGGCCGTGCGTTCCAGTACGAGCACGGCGGCGCCCTCGCCGATCACGAACCCGTCCCGGTCCGCGGCGAACGGCCGCGAGGCACCCGCCGGATCGCCGGTGCGCAGCGAGAGCGCGCCCATCCCCGCGAAGGCGCTCACCACCAGCGGGGTCAGTACGGCCTCCGCACCGCCCGCCACCACCACGTCGCACCGGTCGCTCAGCAGCAGGTCGCGGGCGACGGCGATGGCCGTCGCCCCGGACGCGCAGGCGGTCGCCGGGGCCAGGCTGGGGCCGTGGGCCCGCAGCGCGATGGCCAGCTCCCCGGCGGCCGCGTTGGGCATCATCATCGGAACCAGCAGCGGTGACACCGCGTCCGCTCCGCCGTCGTCGAGCCTGCGCACGTTGTCGACGAGCACGGACACCCCGCCCACCCCGACGCCGAGCACGACGGCGACCCGGTCACCGTCCCACCGCTCCGGCGACAGCCCGGCGTCCGCCACGGCCTGGCGGGCGGCGACCAGCGCCATCTTCACGAACCGCGCCATCCGCCACACCGAACGCCCGCCGACCGCCGCGTCCAGGTCGATCCCGTCCACCGGGCAGCCGAAGTCGACCGGCAGCCCGGCCAGTTCCTCGCAGCCGCGGGCCGTGGAAACACCGGCGCACAGCCCCTCCCAGAGAGTGTGCTCGTCCGCGCCTGCGGGAGTCACCACCCCCAGTCCGGTCACCGCGACGCCCCTCTCGGCCATCGTCATGTCCGCCCCCTCCTCCGTAATCGATCAGGCCTACTGGTTGTCGAACGGCCGTAGCCCCGGCGAGGATGCGCCCAATGAGCCGAAAGGGTCACTGATACCTCCGGCGGGCCGAACGGTGCCGCGCGCCAGGGTGACCGTGTTCACCCGTCCGCAGCAGCCCGCCGCGCCGTGCGTGACGGACGGCCGTCCCCTGGGGGAATGGCAGCGGACCACGATCAGTCGAACCCCCCGGACGAGCACGCCGAACTGGACGCGCTGCGCGCCAGGGTGGCCGTGCTGGAGACCCGCGCCCCGGTCCGGCACCGGCCCGGGGCCCGCTCGTTCCTCGCCGTGCTGCTCATCGTCGTCGCGGCCGTCCTCACTCCGCTGAGCATCGTGTCGACCTGGGCGAAGAACCAGATCGGCGATACGGACAACTATGTGGCGATGATCGCGCCGCTCGCCTCCGACCCCGATGTGCGGACCGCGGTGGCCGATCGCGTCACCGGTGCCGTCATGGGGCACCTGGACGTGAAGGCCCTGCTGGCCGATGTCTCCCCCGCTGACCGGCCGGTGCTCGACAAGGCGCTGTCGAAGCTGAGCGGACCCCTCACCACGGGCATCTCGAACTTCGTGCGCGGGACCACGGAGAGGTTCGTCTCCAGCGACGCCTTCGCGAAGATCTGGACCGACCTCAACCGGTCCGCCCAGTCCGCCACGCTGAAGGCGCTTTCGGGAAGCGGCGGCGGGGCGGTGGAGCTCACCGGCGACACCGTCACCATCGACCTCGCACCCGTCATCGACCGGGTGAAACAACGTCTCGTCGACCGGGGACTGGGCGTCGCGGCCAGGATCCCCGAGATCCACACCGATTTCACGGTGCTGACCTCCGACTCGGTCGGCAAGGCCAAGAAGTGGTTCCGGGCGCTCCAGGTCATCGGGTTCTGGCTGCCGTTGGCGGCCCTGGTGCTGGCGGCGGGCGGGGTGCTCCTCGCGGTACGCCGCCGTCGCGCACTGGTCACGACGGCGCTCGCGGTCGCGGCCGGTGCCGCGGTGCTCGGCCTGGCCATCTGGGTGGGCCGGGCGTTCTATCTCGACAGCCTGCCGTCCGGGGTGTCCCAGCCCGCGGCCGGTGCGGTCTTCGACGCCCTCGCCGAACCGATGCGGATCCTGGTCCGGATGGTCGTCACGCTCGGCATCGTGGTGGCGCTCGCCGCCTGGCTGACCGGTGACGGCCGCGCCGCCGGCCGCGTCATGGCGATGTGGAACGGCGGCATCGGCGCCGTCCGGGACGCGGCCGGGTTCACCGGCGGCCCGGTCGGCCGGTGGGTGCACCGCGCCAGGCGCCCGCTGAACTGGGCGGTCGTCGTGGTCGCCGCCGCCGTCCTGGTGGCCTGGGACCGGCCGACGGGGCTGGTCACGGTGTGGATCGCGCTGTGCGCGCTGATCGTCCTCGCCGTCGTCGAGTTCCTCGACGACGACAGCAGCCCGCATCTGGCGGTGCCCGGGTGACGGAGCCTGCCGGGCCCGCCGTCCCCGGCCGGGGCGTGTTCAGCTCCGGTCGAGTGCCGCCCGCAGCTCCGCGCCGTCCGGCGGGTTGGCGCCGGCCCGGGCCACGGTCACCGCGGCGGAGGCCACCGCGTGCCGCAGGACGTCGGCCACCCGGGTCCGGTCCAGCGTGCGCAGCCGCTCCCGGCCGTCCGCGCCGAGCAGCCCCTGCCCGGCCAGGGCGTGCAGGGTGCCCGACATGAAGGCGTCGCCCGCCCCCACCGTGTCCACGACCTCGGTGGGCAGCGCGTGGACCGTCACCCGCCCCCAGGGCAGTACGGCCAGTGCGCCGTCGCCGCCCCGGGTGACGAGGACGAGTGCCGGGCCGGTGGCGAGCCAGCGCTCGGCGACCCGCTCCGGATCCTGGCCCGGGTAGAGCCACTCCAGGTCCTCGTCGCTGGCCTTGACCACATCGCTGAGCGCGACGCACCGTTCGACCCGGCGGACGGCCGCGTCGTGGTCCCCCATCAGTTCGGGCCGCACATTGGGGTCGTAGCTGACCGTCGCGGACGTCCGCAGCGACTCCACCGCGCCGACGACGGTGGCCTCCCCCGGTTCCATCACCGCCGCGACGGAACCGGTGTGCACGTGCCGGGGCTGCCGGTCCGGGGAGACCGGGCCCAGCGTCCAGGCGATGTCGAAGGTGTACGCGGCCCGGCCGTCGCCGTCCAGGGTGACGGCGGCGGCCGGGGTGGCGGACGTGGCGTCGTCCGTGCGGACCTCGACGCCGGCTCCGGCGAGATGGTCCCTGATCAGCCGGCCGTTGTCGTCCGGGCCGAGCTGGGTGAGCAGGGTGGTGGCGTGCCCGAGCCGGGCCAGGCCGTACGCGACGTTGGCCGGGCTGCCGCCCGGGTGGACCTGGTCGGCCGCACCCGGCAGCCGGACGATGTCGGCGACGCATTCACCGATGACGAGCAGGTCGGTTCTGTCGAGCATGGGGATGGGATCTCCTACAGTGCGGTGACGAAGGTGTCCTGGCAGGCGGCGCGGCCACCGGACACATTGAGCCCGATCCTGCCTCGTGTGTGATGGGTGTCGGTCACATCGGGCGACCGGGCTCCGCCGACGCACGCCTCGATCCGCCCGCCCCGGGCCCTGATCCGCAGCGCGAGGCCGGCCCCGGTCCAGGTCCTGGCGGCGTAGTGGCCGCGTCCGGCCTCGGCACGCGCAGGAGGTGGGTGGAGACGGCGACGGCGTGCGCCCACCGCCCGGAGCCCCGGTGGCGGAGGCGGCGGGCCGTGCTCCGGGGAAGCGCTCCGGTCACGCGCGTCAGTGCGAGTTGCAGGCAAGTCGCGAGGGGTTGGCCGACGGTGCCAAGAGGTGTGACGAGCAGGTCCCCCGCCCCTTCGGACAGGGACGGGGGACCCGGGTCCGTACGCGGGTCAGGAGGCGTCCTCGCCCCCGTACCGGCGCTCGAATTTGGCGACCTGGCCCTCCGCGTCGACGACGCGCGCCTTCCCGGTGAAGAAGGGGTGGCTCTCGGCGGAGATCTCCACGTCGATGACGGGGTAGCTGTTGCCGTCGTCCCAGTCGATCGTCTGCTCGCTCGACGCGGTGGACCGGGTCAGAAAGGCGTAGCCCGCCGAACGGTCTCGGAAGACGACGGGACGGTAGGAAGGGTGCTTGTCCTGCTGCATGCCTGCTCCTGGGGACGTACGCGGTCGGCGCGGGATGGTCCCGACCAGCCTGGCGAACCGGTACGCCCCGCGCGATCGGACGCGTCCGTACGGGCGTCGGCGCGCGGGCGCACCGATTCCGGATCCCACCGCCCGGGATGCGGCGATCCCCGTCGCGTGCCGGGCGCGCGTCGCCGCCGGTGCTCAGCGTCCGGCCGCCTCCACCGCGTCGGCCACCAGGTTCAGGAAGGCGGCGTGGGCCCGCGCGCTGCACACCGGCTCCGGGTTCCACGGCACCACCCGGGCGGCTCCCTCGATCGCCGCCCAGTCGGGGTTGGTCCGCAACTCGTCCAGCGGTGTGGCGTTGGCCCGGATGTCGGCGAGCACCACCGCCGGGCGCAGCGCCGCCGCTTCCGCCCAGCCGACCGTGGACCAGTTGGCACCGGGCCCCTCGGCCGGCTCCACGAGGCCGACGCCGAGCTCGGCCAGCACCCGCAGCTCCGGCCACATCCGGGGGCGGGCGAGGTGGGTCCGTTCCTGGCCGGCCGGTGAGAGCGCGACGACCCGGGGGCCGTCCGCACCGGCGCCGAGCGTGCTCAGCCGGTGCCGCGCGGCGTCCAGGCCCTGGGTCGCCGCCTCCGGCTCCTCGGCCCCGAGCGAGCGGGCGAGCAGGGCGAACCGGTCGCCGATCTCGGCGAGGGTGCGTGCCTGGCCCACGTCGATGACGACGACCGGGACGTGCTCCTCCAGATGCTTGGCGGTCTCGGCGGCGAGCCCGTAGACATGACCGCCGCCGTAGCTGACCGCCACGACGAGGTCCGGCTCGCCGCTCAGCAGGGTGTCCACGTCCAGGGTGCTGCCCGCGCCGAGGTAACCGACCTCGGCCAAGGGCAGCGAACCGGTCTTCGCCGCGTCCGGCACGCCCCGGTCGTCGTGATCGGAGCCGAATATCGCACCGGGGCGTATTCCGTGGTCCCACAGGGTCGCGCCGGCCTGGACATAGGCGAGCACCCGCGCCGGGCGCCGCTCGGCCGTCGACAACTGTCCACGATCGTCGGAGAACTGCCACACGGTCTGCTCCCTCACGTCACACGTCCCTCGCCACCGGTCTCCGCACCCCGCTTCCCGGGGTCGTACACCAGTACCTGCCCAGCAAACTCCGGTGGCACCCCATCCGCCGGACGGTCGGCGGGGATGGCGCGAAGACGCCCCCGCGCGAACGGTCGGCGGACGGCTCCTCAGCCCGGTTCGGTCATCTGCCGGGAGAGCCGGGCCAGGGCCGGCGGCATCCGGTGTTCGACGGCGTGATGCCCTCCGTCGAAGAGCTCGAAGCGTATGACCGCGTCGTCCACACCGGCCTCGGCAGCGGAGGGCGAGGTTACTACGATTTCAAATTACATGAACGGAAATACCTGTCGGGTCCGAAGCCGCGATCACGTACTCCGGTCACCGGGACGGGGCGCCTGAGCCGGCCGTCGCTCCGGGATCCACCCCGAGCCCCGTGAGGAACGCCGCGGCGGCCGGGGTGGGACGGAAGCGGCTCCAGACCAGGCGCTCGGTGCGCGCGGGGGCGTCACGGACGGAGAGCACGTGCACGCCGGTCAGCTCCGCCGCGAAGGCGGCCGGCAACATGGCGATGCCGAGGCCGCTGCGCACCAGCCGGACGATGAAGTCGGTGCCGCTGACCTCGAAGGCCACCTCACGGGTGAGGCCCATCGCGGCGAACGCCTCCTCCGACTGTGCCCGGGCGGCGGTGCCGTCCGGGTAGTCGACGAACATCTCCTGCGCCAGCCGGTCCAGGCCCACCTCCGCCTGCCCGGCCAGGGCGTGGGTGGGTGCCACGACGGCGACCAGTTCGCCCGTGGCGAGCTCGTGATCGCTCACGCCCTTGGGCCGGTAGCTGGGCAGCACCCCCAGGAACGCCACGTCGAGCGTCCCGTCCCGCACCTCCTGGGCCAGGTCCTTGCTCGCCCCGTCCCGCAGCACGATGCGCACCTTCGGGTGGCGGAGGTGGAAGGCCCGCAGCGCGGCCGGGATGTCGACCGCGGAGATGGTCGGGATGGATCCGACCGCGAGACGGCCGCTGACCTCCCCCGCCGTCGCGGCGACCTCGGCGCGGGCCCGCTCCGCCGCGTCCAGCGCCTGCCGGGCCTCCGGCAGGAACACCTCGCCCGCCGCGGTGAGCCGTACCCGGCGGCTGGTGCGGTCGAAGAGCCGGGCCCCCAGCTCCTTCTCCAGCCGGGCGATCTGATGGCTCAACGCGGACTGGACGACCAGGCACCGCTTCGCGGCGCGGGTGAAGCTGCCCAGTTCCGCCACCGCGACGACGTACCGCATCTGCTGAAGTTCCATCCATCCATCGTGAACCACGATCGATGGAATGAAAAACATGTGTTGGACTCATGGATGGCTGGTCCCTGAGGCTGGGTCACATGGCTCACACCACTCATGAAATCCGCAGCAGGGCCGTGCCCCGCACCACGCCCCCGCAGCCCGCGCTCGGCCGCGGTCTGGTTCTGCTGATGGCTCTCGCCGCCGCTCTGTCCTGCGCCGGGAACTACTTCGCACAGCCGCTCCTCGACGTCATCGAGAGCAATCTGCACCTGGGTGTCACCGCTGCGGGGCTGATCGTGACCGCCGCCCAGGCCGGGTACGCGCTGGGGCTGATCCTGCTCGTCCCGCTCGGGGACGTCATGGACCGGCGGCGGCTCGCCGTGGGCCTGTTCGCCCTGACCGCCTTCTTCCTCCTGGCGACGGCCGCCGCCCCCACCGGACCGCTGCTGATCGCCGGTACGCTGCTGACCGCGCTGACCTCCGTCGGGGCCCAGGTCGTGGTGCCGTTCGCGGCGGCCCTCGCGGCTCCGGCCGAACGCGGCAGGATCGTCGGCGTCGTCATGTCCGGCGTGCTGCTGGGCGGGCTGTTCGGACGGATGGCCGCCGGTGCGCTCTCCGAGTTCGGCGGCTGGCGGACCGTGTACTGGGTCAACGCGCTGCTCATGGCCGTCATGGCGGTACTCCTGCACAAGCGGCTCCCCCGCCTGCCCCGGACGGGCGACGTCGCCACCCTGTCGTACACCGGGCTGCTGCGCTCCACGCTGGCCCTGCTGCGAGAGGAACCCGTGCTGCGCCGGCGGGCGGCCATCGGCGCGTTCTCCATGGCCTCGTACAGCGTGCAGCTGACCGCGCTGACGTTCCTGCTGACCCGGTCGCCCTTCGGGTGGAACGCGGCCGCCATCGGGCTCTTCGGTCTGGTGGGCGTCATCGGTGTGGTGGGCATGAACATCGGGGCCCGGCTGAGCGACCGCGGCCGGGTGCAGGCCGTGTCGGGAACCGCGGCCGCGCTGCTCACGCTCGCCTGGCTGCCGCTGCTGGCCGGTGAACGGTCGCTGCTGTGGCTGACGGTCGGCGTGATCCTGCTGAACATCGCCCAGCAGGCCGGGCTCAACAGCAGCCAGAACGTGATCTACGCACTCCGTCCGGAGGCCCGCAACCGCATCAACTCCGCCTTCATGACCCTCTTCTTCATGGGCGGGGCGGCAGGAGCGGCGCTGGCCTCGGTGGTCTGGTCCCGGGCCGGCTGGAGCGGCGTCTGCCTCCTGGGCGGCGCCCTCGCCGCCGGCAGCCTCGTGCTCTGGGTCCTGGAGCGCACCCGGACGGCCTCCGCCGCGCGCCCCGGCGCCGTCAGTCGTTGACGGCGGTCAGCAGCACCACGGCGTCCTCCAGCGCCAGCAGACCGTGCCGCTCCTGCGGGATCGGGTGCAGCCCTCCGGCCCCCAGCTCCACATCGCCCGAGGCCGCCGTGAGCCGGACCCTGCCGCGCAGCACCTGGAGGGAGGCCGCGGCGGGGGCGTTGTGCTCGTCGAGGGCGGAGCCCGAGGTGAGGGCGATGACGGTCTGCCTCAGGGGTTCCTCGTGCAGCAGACGGTGGGCGCTGCGGCCGTGCGCGGAGGTCCGGGCCGCGGCCAGATGCTCGTCGGCGAGGGCATTCAGATCGTCCATGTGCCCACTGTGCCGCAGTGCCCGTCACTCCGCGATCCTGGCATTGGCCCGGGTGGGCGGATCATCCGCCCACCCGACGGGGGCGGCCCTACGGCCGCAACCAGGCCGCGGTGTCCCGCGGGAGCCGTCCCTGCCCGTCCAGCGGTCCGCTGAGGAGAAGGATGTCCGTGTGTTCGGGCAGTTCCACAGGCCCCTCCCCCAGATTGACCACGCAGACCGGTCCGCCGGTCCGGGCGAAGGAGAGCACACCGGGTGCGGAGGGCAGCCAGGTCAGCTGCCGTCCCCCGGCCCCCGCCGTGCGGAAGCCGGGCTCGGTCCGGCGCAGCCGCAGCGCCTCGCGGTAGAGGCTGAGCATCGACTCGGGGTCGGTGCGCTGCCGGTCGGCGGCGTACGAACTCCAGTCGGCCGGCTGCGGAAGCCATGGCTCCGTGGTGCAGCCGAATCCGGCGTACGGCGCCCGCTCGGACCACGGCAGCGGTACCCGGCATCCGTCGCGGCCCGGGTCGGTGCCGCCCGAGCGCAGATGCATCGGGTCCTGGATCCGGTCGCGCGGGATGTCGGCCTCCGGAAGTCCCAGTTCCTCGCCCTGGTAGAGGTAGACCACGCCGGGCAGGGCGAGCGACAGCAGTGCCGCGGCGCGGGCCCGCCGGCCGCCCAGTGCCAGGTCCGTCGGCGTGCCGAAGGCTTTGGTGGGGAAGGCGAATCCGGTGTCCTCGCGGCCGTACCTGGTGGCGGTCCGGGTCACGTCGTGGTTGCACAGGACCCAGGTGGCGGGGGCACCGACCGCGGCGTGTTCGGCGAGCGTGTCGTCGATCGTGGAGCGCAGCCTGCCGGCCTCCCAGGGGCAGGCCAGGAAGTTGAGGTTGAAGGCGGTGTGCAGTTCGTCCGGGCGCAGATAGCGGGCAAAGCGCTCGCTGTCCGGGAGCCAGACCTCACCGACGAATACCGCCCCGTACTCGTCGGCGACGGCCCGCCAGGAGCGGTAGATGTCATGGAGTTCGTCGCGGTCGGAGAACGGGTGCGGGTCGCGGCCCTCGACGAAGTCGGGCAGCGCGGGGTCCTTGGCGAGCAGGGCCGCCGAGTCGATCCGTACGCCCGACACACCCCGCTCGAACCAGAAGCGGAGCACGTCCTCGTGTTCCTGGCGGACCGTCGGGTGTGCCCAGTTGAGGTCGGGTTGCTGCGCGGCGAACAGGTGCAGGTACCACTGGCCGTCCGGGAGCCTGGTCCATGGGACGCCGCCGAATTCGGAGACCCAGTCGTTGGGCGGCAGTTCGCCGTTCGGGCCGCGCCCGGTCCGGAAGTGGAACAGTTCCCGCTCGGGGCTGCCGGGCCCGGCGGCGAGGGCCGCGCGGAACCACGCGTGCTGGTCGGAGACATGGTTGGGGACGATGTCGACGATCGTGCGGATGCCCAGTTCACGGGCGTCCGCGATCAGTCCCTCGGCCTCGGTGAGACTGCCGAACGCGGGATCGATGGCGCGGTAGTCGGCCACGTCGTATCCGCCGTCGGCGAGCGGCGACAGATACCAGGGGGTGAACCAGATCGCGTCCACACCCAGTTCGACGAGGTGCGGCAGCTTGGCGCGTACGCCCGCGAGATCGCCGGTTCCGTCACCGTCGCCGTCGGCGAAGCTGCGTACGTAGATCTGGTAGATGGCGGCGTCCCGCCACCAGTCCACGGCGACCCGGGGCGCGGGGGCGGCTGCCACGTGGGCCTTCCTTTCGCGGGGAGTTGACACGGAGTCGTCGGCCGGAACTCCGCCGGCGCGTGCCACACTCAACCACCGCACACGGTGGAGATCAACGTCTCGGGTGGATAACGCGCTGTCGGCCGTCCACCGGTACCGGACGTCCGGTACCCGCTCCTCGTTGCGGCTGCCGTCGTCGAACTCGACGGCGGTGAACCCGTGCCGCTCGTAGAAGGCCCTGGCGTCCGCATTGCGCTGGAAGACGTACAGCGTGAGTTCACCGGCCGCGAGCCGGCGCGCCTCGGCCAGGAGCAGTGAGCCGATGCCCCGGCGCCGGGCGTCGGGGCGCAGGTACAGGTGTTCCAGCTCGGTTCCGTCGAGGGAGGCGAAGCCCAGCAGCTCCCCGCCGCCGGTCTCGGCGATCCGCACCGTCGTGCCGGGCAGCACCACATGGGCCATCCAGGCGAGTGTGTCCTCGTCGCTGTGGACCTTCGGCAGGTACGGCATCGACGCGGCGCGCGAGTCGAGGAAGAGCCGGGTCAGCGGCCCGGCGTCCGCCGCGGTGGCCTCGCGCAGCAGTACCCGGCCGTCCGGCCCGGAATCGTCTCGTGACATCTCGTCTCTCCTGGTCCGGCCGGAAGCCCGCCGTCGCACGCGATCCGCGGTGAACCGCTCGTGGTCGCGGACGAACCTATGCCGGGGCCCTGCCCGGCCGCCAGCGGAATTCGGCGGGGCAGTCACGGACCGGCGCGGGCCACCCGCGAAAATGTGACGGGGGAACACCGAACGACCGATACCGAGGAGTGGGCAGATGCCGCACGAACGAGCTGGACAGCCGGCCCGGCCGGAGGATCTCATCGATGTGGCCCGGCTGGTGACGTCGTACTACACACTGCACCCGGACCCGGCCGAGCCGGACCAGCGGGTGGCGTTCGGCACCTCCGGTCACCGCGGGTCGTCCACGGCCACCGCGTTCAACGAGGACCACATCGCCGCCACCAGCCAGGCCATCAGCGAGTACCGGGCCATGCAGGGCACCGACGGGCCGCTCTTTCTCGGCGCCGACACCCACGCGCTGTCGGAACCGGCCCGGATCACCGCCATCGAGGTGTTCGCCGCCAATGACGTGACCGTGCTCATCGATCCGGCCGACGGCTACACCCCGACCCCGGCCGTCTCCCACGCGATCCTCGGGCACAACCGGGGCCGGACGGCCCGGCTCGCCGACGGTGTGGTGGTCACCCCGTCCCACAACCCGCCCGGTGACGGCGGGTTCAAGTACAACCCGCCGAACGGCGGCCCGGCCGGGTCCGATGCCACGGGCTGGATCCAGGAGCGGGCCAACGAGATCATCGCCGCCGGGATGAAGGACGTGCGCCGGCTGCCGTACGCCCGCGCACGGGCGGCGTCGACCACCGGTACGTACGACTTCCTCGGCAACTACGTGGACGACCTGCCGTCCGTGCTCGACCTGGACGCGGTCCGGGCGGCCGGGGTACGCATCGGCGCCGACCCGCTGGGCGGCGCGTCGGTGGCGTACTGGGGGCGGATCGCCGAGCAGCACCGGCTCGATCTGACGGTCGTCAATCCACTGGCCGATCCCACCTGGCGGTTCATGACGCTGGACTGGGACGGAAAGATCCGGATGGACTGCTCGTCGCCGTACGCGATGGCCTCGCTGATCGGGCAGCGCGACCGCTACCAGATCGCGACCGGGAACGACGCCGACGCCGACCGGCACGGCATCGTGACACCGGACGCCGGGCTGATGAACCCGAACCACTACCTCGCCGTCGCCATCGACTACCTGTACGCCCACCGGGAGCGGTGGCCCGCGGCCGCGGGGGTCGGCAAGACGCTGGTGTCCTCGGGAATGATCGACCGGGTCGCCGCCGGTCTCGGCCGTGAGCTGGTCGAGGTGCCGGTCGGCTTCAAGTGGTTCGTGGACGGCCTGGTCGGCGGCTCGCTCGGGTTCGGCGGCGAGGAGTCCGCCGGGGCCTCCTTCCTGCGCCGCGACGGTTCGGTGTGGACGACCGACAAGGACGGCATCATCCTGGCGCTGCTCGCCTCGGAGATCCTCGCGGTGACCGGCAGGTCGCCGTCCGAGCACTACGCCGCGCTCACCGCCCGGTTCGGCGAGCCGGCGTACGCCCGGATCGACGCTCCCGCCGACCGCGCGCAGAAGGCGGTGCTCGCGCGTCTCTCCCCCGAGCAGGTCACCGCCGACACGCTGGCCGGTGAGCCGGTCACGGCCGTGCTGACGGAGGCGCCCGGCAACGGCGCGCCGATCGGCGGCATCAAGGTGACCACCGAGAACGCCTGGTTCGCGGCGCGCCCCTCGGGCACCGAGGACGTGTACAAGATCTACGCGGAGTCGTTCCTGGGCACCGGCCATCTCGGCCGGGTGCAGGAGGAGGCCAGGGCCGTGGTCTCGGCGGCGCTGGGGTCCTGAGCCGGGCCGGGGCGGCCCACGGGCCGCCCCGGCCGTTCGCCCGGGTTCAGCGCACCACGTCCACGAAGACCGGGTTGGTGTAGAACCAGGTGTCCAGCCACGGGTTGCCCTGTCCCGGCTCGTGCGGCAGCGGTCCGTGCGGGTCGATCGCCGAGCCGAGGAAACCCGCCCCGTGACGCTTGCCGTCGCTGCCGCGCAGCCGCAGATAGAACGGCTCGTCCGCGCGCCCGACCGGGATGCGCAGGGTGTACGTGCCCCGGCGGCCCGAGACGTCGGCCGTGTGGGCGAGCCGGGTGTCGGGGGCGTGCCAGTCGTCGCGGTCGGCGGCCGGGCCGCGGACCGCGCCGCGGATGACGTCGACGTGTTCCAGGCGCGGCAGCACACCGTACGGGTTGCGTCGGGAGGCGGCGGTCACCGTGACGGTGAGGGTGAGCCGCTCGCCGCGCCTGGCGCGCAGCCGGCCGCCGAGCGTGGCGCTGTTGCCGTGTTCACCGCGCACCTTGACATCGATTCCGTCGATGAGATGGCCGTGGTCGACCCAGACCCGGCCGGCCCGCAGCCCCTCCATCACGTTGCGGTAGCCGTACCGGGTGACGCCGACGTGTGTACGGCTGAACTGGCCGGGCCAGAAGTCGCCGCCGGGCTGCGGTTCGGTGGTGTTGTACGGGTCGGGGAGGCGGCCGGTGTTGTCGAAGTCCCGGCCGGGCGGCCACTCGCCGTTGACCCAGGTGTCCTGGGCGACGCGGTGCACGTCGGAGTTGGAGGTGATCGTGAAGAGCTTGCCCTCCGCCAGCATCGCGTCCCACAGGCCGCCGACGGTCGCGGTCGCCCAGTCGAAGCCGCCGTAGGTGACGTATGCCTCGCGCGGGTAGCCGGGCCAGGAGTCGGCTGAGGGTGAATTCGTGTACTCGCCGCGGACGTTGGTGTCCGGGTGCCAGCCCGGGATCGCACCGGCCTGGGCGCCGGGGGCACCCTCCATGCCGATCATGATCCCGGGTGCGGCGTCGCGCCAGCCGCGCATCTCGTGCGGGGAGTCGATGCCCAGGCGCATGGGGTGGTTGGCGAGGACGAGCACGTCGTCGACGTACCGGGTGCGGCGCTGTTCGGCCAGCCACTTGAGGGCCTTGACCGCGTGAGCCTCGTTGCGCGGGGTATCGGGGTGCGTCGGGCCACCGGCCGTCCAACCGAGCAGCTTGCCGTCGAAGGCCTCCTCGAAGCGGGTGAGGAGCTCGACCTCGTGCCGCCCGGGCGGCGAGAAGACGGTGCAGTGCTCGGCGCCGGGGATGTACCACTCCAGCCCCTGGAAGATCAGCATGCGCTTGTTGTCGGCGCGGGCCCTGAGGATCTCCCGGTGCTCCTGCGCGGCACCCGACCCGGCGTGGCCGACGTTGCTGTGCTCGGTGAAGACCATCCAGTCGAGGCCGAACTTCTGTCCTGCCGAGGCGAGCTGGGAGAACGTGTACTTGGCGTCGTGACTGTAGACCGAGTGGTTGTGGTGGTCACCGACCAGATAGACGAGATCAGGGGCGTGGCCACGTCCGTGCCCGTGGGACCGTCCTCCCCGGCTGTCGGCCAGCGCGGGCAGCGGCAGCGAGGCGGCGGCGAAGGCCGCGCCGAACAGACCGGCGCGGCGCATCAGCCCCCGGCGGCTGAGGCCCTGGGGGTCGAGCGACTCCGCGGGAACCTGGGGATCGGCCCATTCGGGCACGGGGTGGGACATGACGCGTCGTTCTCCTTCGTGCGGGCGGCGACGGTCCGGGGCCGGACCGCGGGGCCGCCGACAGAAGGATTTCCTGATTCCGGAACCATCCGGTGAACCCGGGGCGAAGTGCGGGGGTCGCCGCCGTGGCACACCGGTGGCGGCCCCCGCACCCACCGGGTGACGGTGTTCACGGGGTGACGGTGTTCACGGGGTGACGATGGCGAAGCCGGGGTCGGGCTCGCCGAGGTGGCCGAGCAGTTCGTCCACCTTCGTGGGATCGCCGTCGGCCTTCGCCCTTCCCTGCTCCACCAGACCGGGGACGGACGCCTCGCCCAGGAGCACGGCGCGCAGGGCGTCCTCGTCGAGCGTCACCTCGACGTCCGGTTCGCAGGCCGCGGGCCCGATGCCCGTCACATGGGTGAGCACGCCGTTGCGCAGCCGCACGGTGACGGGCTCCCGGTCCTTCACGTTCCAGCGGACGCAGATGTCCGCGTCCCAGCTGCGGGGTCCGTCGACCCGGATGGCGAGGGCGTCGAAGAGCTGGTCGAGCGTCAGGGCGCGCATGAGGTCGGGGGACGCGGTGGCGGTCGGGGTGCCGACCGGGCCGTGGCGCAGTTCCAGCGCCCCGGTGAGGTAGAAGTTGCGCCAGGTGCCGTTCTCGCTGCCGTAGCCGAGCTGCTCCAGGGCATCGGCCTGGAGGTCGCGGGCCCCGGCGTTGTCCGGGTCGGCGAACACCACGTGGTTGACGACCTGGACCACCCAGCGGAAGTCTCCGGCGGCGAAGGACTCGTGCGCCCGGCGCAGCACCTCGTCGGCGCCGCCCATGAACTCGACGTACCTCCTGGCGCTCTCGACCGGCGGATGCTCCCACAGGTGCGCGGGATTCCCGTCGAACCAGCCCATGTACCGCTGGTAGACGGCCTTCGTGTTGTGGCTGACCGATCCGTAGTAGCCGTGGGTGTGCCAGGCCCGTTCCAGGGCGGGCGGCATCTCCATCGTCTCCGCGATCTCCAGCGGGGTGTGTCCCCGGTTCAGCAGGCGCAGGGTCTGGTCGTGCAGATAGGCGTAGACGTCGCGCTGTTCGGTGAGGAACCCGATGGCGCGCTCCCGGCCCCACACGGGCCAGTGGTGCGAGGCGAAGGCGACGTCGGTGCTGTCGCCGAAGAGGCCGACGGCCTCCGTCAGGTACCGGGCCCACTCCCTCGGGTCGCGCACCTGCGCGCCGCGCAGCGTCAGGAGGTTGTGCAGGTTGTGGGTGGCGTTCTCCGCCATGCAGAGCGCGAAGTGGTCGGGGAAGTGGATGTTCAGCTCGGCGGGGGCCTCGGTTCCGGGTGTCATCTGGAAGACCATCCGGATGCCGTCCACCGTCTCCGTCTGCCCGGTGCGGGTGATGTCCAGCGTGGGCGGGATCAGTCCGACGGTTCCCGTCGAGGTCGTCTGTCCGAGTCCCGCGCCGATCTGGCCCCGCTCGCCCTTCGGCAGCGCGGCACCGTACATGTAGGCGGCGCGGCGGGCCATCGCCGTGCCGGCGTGGACGTTCTCGCTGACGGCGTGCTCCAGGAACCCCCTGGGAGCGATGACCGGAACCCCGCCGACGTCGGCGTCGGTCACCACGCCCCGTACACCGCCGAAGTGGTCGACGTGGCTGTGGGTGTACAGGACACCGGTCACCGGGCGGTCGCCCCGGTGTCCGCGGTACAGGGCGAGGGCGGCGGCAGCGGTCTCCGCCGAGATGAGGGGGTCGATGACCAGGACGCCCCGTTCCCCCTCCACCACCGTCATGTTGGACAGGTCGAAGCCGCGGATCTGGTAGATGCCCTCGACCACTTCGAACAGGCCGTGATCGGCCGAGAGACGGCTCTGGCGCCACAGGCTGGGGTTGGCCGTGCCGGGGCAGTCCCCGGCGAGGAATCCGTAGGCTTCGAGGTCCCAGACGGTGCGTCCGGCGGCGTCACGGATCACCTGCCGGCCGGAGGTCCCGACGAATCCGCGGCGGGCGTCGTCGAGGTCGCGGGTGTCGTCGAAGGGGAATCGCCGCAGTACCGCGGAGTTGTCCTCCGCTATTCGCTGTTGCGCGGGCTTGGAGCCTGTCTTCCGGGTCATCTTCTCGGTCTCCCTCTCGCGCGGCACCCTCGGCCGAGGTGCGCGGACGCCTCCGGCCCACCCTCCGACGGCGGGCATCGGGGCACGATCGGGGCTGCTCCGAACGGGGGACTCGAAGGCGGCTCCGTACCGGGCCTCTTCGCCCGCGCGGAGCATCGCGGCTTGTGGGACCTGTGGCGGGGTTCCACGATGGCGGTCTCGGACGTGACGGCATCGGGGTCAGGAGGGGCATGAGCAGCGCCGCATCCCCGCCCGGCCCCGCGCGCTCCCCGCACGCCCCACGATGACGCCGCCCGTCCGCGCCCGGGCACCCCGCCGCAGCAGGGGCTCCCACCGGGCCCGCAACGTACGCAGTCGCGGCGCGGCCGTTCTGCTGGTCGTGCTCGGCGCCTTCCTCGGATGGGCCGTGCCCCGCTGGGAGCGGCATCTGCCGTCGACAGGGCTGGGGTTCGACGCGTCGACGGCGCAGGCGACGCTCGCCGCCATCGCGGGCGGCATGATCACACTCGCCGGTTTCATCGTCACCGCGATCACGCTCGTGATCCAGACCGTCCAGTCGATGTCGCCCCGGCTGGTCTCGGCGCTGGGTCATTTCAGCCGGTACCTGGTGCTCTTCGGGCTGCTGATCGGCACCGCCCTGTACGCGCTCGTGGCCCTCAGCCAGGTGCAGGACGATCTGGTGCCCCGGGGAAGCGTCACCCTCGCCGTGGGGCTGGTGCTGGTCGATTCCGTCGTCGTGCTCCGTCTCCTGGCCTCCCTGCGGCACGCGGTGACGGGTGGCGGCCTCTCGCGTGGGGTGGCCGAACGGCTGCGCACCGTCATCGACCAGACGTATCCGCCGGGGCCCGTGGTGCCCGTGCCGCCCACCGCCGACGACGCCCGCCGCGGCGCCCGCGTACCCGTCGTCCACGGGGGCGGGCCGGCCGTCCTGCTCTCCGCGGACGAGCCGAAGCTCGTACGGCTCGCCGCCCGCCACGGTCTCCGGATCCGCTTCGTCCGCGCGATCGGGGACTTCGCGGGGGCCGGCGCCACGATCGCGCTCCTGGAACCGGTGGGCGGCCGGGGCGGTGTGGACGTCCGTCCGGCGCGCGTCGCCGCCTGTGTCCGGTACGGTCCCAGCCGCACCGTGGAGCAGGACGCCGCGTACGGGTTCCGGCTGCTGGCCGACATCGCGATCAGGGCGCTGTCACCGGCCGTGAACGACCCGACGACGGCGGTGCAGGCCCTGGACCAGATCGAGGACGCGCTCCTGCGGCTGGCGCCACGCCCCCTGGGCGACGCCTGGCTGCTCGACGGCAGCGGCACCCCCCGGGTGTCGTACCCGGCGCCCGACTGGGCGGACTTCGTCTCCCTCGCCCTGGACGAGACGCTGCTGTACGGGTCGTCCAACCCGCAGGTCGTCCGGCGCCTGCGCGCGCTGCTGGAGCGCGTGAGCGCCGCCGCGCCGCCGCCGCGCAGGCCGGAACTCGCCCGGCGCACAGCCGCGTTGGAGCGCCTGTCCGCGACCGCCCTGTCCGACCCGCTGCTGGCCGCGGTCGCGGACGTCCCGGACCACCAGGGTCTGGGCGGCCCGGCCCCTCGGGGGGACTCTCCCGGCTGAGGCCGAAGCGGTGTCCGTGGTCCGCGCCGGGCCGCCGCCCACGTCTCATGGAGCCACCGGCCGATTGCCGGCGTCCACGTCTCCGGCGCCGCCCTCGGCGTTGTCCGGTGCCTCCTGCGGTGCGCCGCACAGCGCGTCGTCGGGTACGTCGTCCGGTGCGTCGCCCGGTGTCAGGGAACGGATGCCGGGTATCGGCGAGGGAAGCAGCCAGAGCAGCGAAAGGGCCCCGCCGACGGCGGCGACGAGGAGCGTGGCCCGCAGGCCGACGAGGGTGGCGAGCAGCCCGCCGGCGACGGCACCGACGGGGCGTATCCCGTAGTTGATCGTGCTGTACGCACCGGCCACGCGGCTGCGCATGCCGTCGGGGATCACCGCGGCCTGGAGGGAGTTGAGGTTGACGTCGAACAGCATGACGCCGAAGCCCGAGAGGAACTGGGCCGCGGCCAGGGCTGCGACGCGCAGCCAGAGCGGGCCGTCCGCTGCGGCGGCGATGGCGAACGGCGCCGGGAACAGCACCGCGCCCAGGCAAATGCTGCGCCCCACGCCGAAGCGGAGCGAGATCCGCGGGGCGAGCACCGCGCCGAGGAGAGCACCGGTCGCGCCGACCCCGAACGCGATGCCGATCACCCCGGCGGAGAGTCCGAGACTCCGGCTGGCGTACAGCACGAACAGTCCGCTGCCCGCCACGAAGGTGAAGAAGTTGACGGTGGCCGCGCAGCCGAGCCCGGCCCGCAGTACCGGGTGCCGGACGACGAAGGCCAGGCCGTCCCGGGCCCGCCGCAACAGCGAGGGCTCCGCGGTGGCGGCGGCCGGCGGTTCGGCGACCGGGACCCTGCTGATCAGGACGGCCGACACCAGGAACGTCAGGGCGTCCACCACGACGGCCACGGGCGCGGTCAGCACCTGGACCAGCGGGCCGCCGATGGCCGGTCCCGCGACGAACGACGCGGACCGGGCGGCGCTCAGCTTGCTGTTGGCGTCGACATAGGAAGCGCGCGGCACCAGGCGCACGAAGAACGGCGGATAGGCGGTGTTGAACAGCACCCCCGCGGCGCCGGTCAGCAGCGCCACGACGTACAGCTGCCCCAGGGTCACCGCGTCCAGGAGGTAGGCCGCCGGGAGGCTGAGCAGCACCGCGGCCCGCACCAGGTCGGCGAGGATCATCAGACGGCGTTTGCGGGCCCGGTGGTCGACCCAGGCCCCCAGGACCATGGCGAGCAGGTTCGGGGTCCAGATGAGCGCGGTCAGCCACGCCACCTCGTTGGCCGTGGCGTCCAGGGCGCCGACGGCGATCAGGGGCAGTGCCAGTTCGGTGATCCGGTCGCCGAACTGCGAGACGGACTGACCGGCCCAGAAGCGGCGGAACAGCCGGTCCCGCCAGAGCGACGGCTCGGCGCTCCGCGCCGGGCCGGTCACGGTGTCCGCCCGGTCTGCTCCTCGGCGCCTTCCGGCAGGACGTAGCGCAGCAGCCGGACGCCGCGGGCCCCGGCGGGCCGCTCGGCCGGCTCGCGGGTGACGTAGGGCGCGAGAAGGCTCTCGATGCCGTCCTCGATCGCCGCGAGCTCCTCTGTGGAGACGACGACGCGGGTGTCGGCCAGCCCGGCCTGCCCGAGCCATTGCGGGTCGAGTCCGGGTTCGACCTCGGCGGCCCATCGGCCCGGGAAGTCGGCGGAGCGCCGGAACATCTCCTGCGACAGCACCCGCGCGGCCGACCGGCCCTCCTCGTCGGCCGGGTCCTGCGGCGTCTCGAACCGGAAGCCGCTCGCCACCGCCTCCCACCGCCGTTGGCGGCGGTCCGGGCCGGGTTCGCTGTCGCGGACCAGTCCGAATCCTGCCAGGTGGCGCAGATGCCAGCTGGTCACGGACGGAGTCGCTCCCACGCCGGGCGCGAGCTGCGTGGCGGTGGCGGGCCCGTGCCGCCGAAGGTGGTCGAGGATCGCCAGCCGCACCGGATGTGCCAGTGCCCGCATGGCCTGTGGATCGGTGATCTCGATATCGCCCAGTCGATTACCCATGACGTGAGAGCTTCCTCTCATAATACGTGAGAGTCAACTCTCATATCTGCGCCCCGGGCGGCCGCGCGGTCCCCCGGTGGCGAAGTCCGCGGGGTGCGCCGACGCTTGTCCCTGAACTGCCGATCCGTGCAGGCGGCGGAGCCTGATGGGGGTGAATCCGTGTCGGACGCGTCGGACGCCGGTGCGACGGTGCCCGCTTCGGCAGGGGCCGGCGACATGACGGCGGCGATCATGCACACCCTGTTCACCCAGTCCGCCGTGGGGCTGCATGTGCTGGACACGAAGTTGCGGGTGGTGCGGACGAACCTCCTCCCCGCCGCCGCTCCGGCCGAGCCCCCGACAGGGCAGTACTTCACCGACGCCTACCGGGTGGAACGGCCGCACGAGGCGGAGCGGGTGCTGCGCGAAGTGCTGGACAGCGGAGTGGCCGTGCGTGACCTGGTGGTCCGCGGCAGGCTCATGGACGACCCCGGTCCCGATCGCAGTCTCAAGGTCGACATCCACCGGCTCGACGACACACGGGGGCGGACGCTCGGACTGCTGGCCACGGTCGTCGATGTCGACGAGCAGGAGAAGGCGCGCACCCGGGCGGCCTGCCTGGCCGCGGTGCGCACCCGGGTGGGCAGGTCGCTCGATGTGGCGGCCACCTGCGAGGGGCTGGTGACGGCCGTGGTGCCGGTCTTCGCCGACCTGGCCGTCGTCGAGGTGGTGGACGAGGTGCTGCGGGGGTCGGATCCGCCGCCGGGGCCATTGGGGCACGACGTGCCGCTGCGCCGCGTGGCCCTGCGGGCCCACGGTGCGGACGGCCACCGGGACGGCCTCGTGGGCGAGATGCGCCGACTGCCCGCCCGTACGCCGTACGCGCTGGCCGTCTCGGACCTCCGGCCCCGCCTGGTACGGATCGGTGCCCGTACGCCCTGGCTCGCCGCCGCCCCCGAGAGCGCGCGGCTGATCGGGGCGACCGGGGCCCACACCATGATCGCGGTGCCGCTGAAACTGCACGGCACGGTCCTCGGCCTGGTGAGCCTGTACCGGTGCCGGGATTCGGAGCCCTTCGGGCAGGACGACCTCCCGCTGACGCTGACGGCCGCCGCCCATGTCGCCCTCAGCATCGACAACGCCCGGCGGTACGAGCGCGACCATGTGATCGCGTCCACGGTTCAGCGCCGGCTCCTGCCGCAGAGCGACGACGACAACGTCGCCCTGGAGACCGCCCATGTCCTGCTGCCCGGACGCAACAGCGGCTCCTGGTTCGACACCATCGGTCTCTCCGGCGCCCGCACCGCACTGGTGGTCGGCGCCGTCGAGGGTCCGGGGCTCCAGACGGCCATCACCATGGGTCAGCTGCGGACCGCGCTGCACGCGCTGGCCGGTCTCGACCTGGAGCCCGACGAGGTGCTGGCCAGACTGGCCGACACCGCCGACCGCCTGGCCAGGGAGCGGGAGGAGCTGCCGCCCGCGGACCGGCTGCTCGGGCAGTCCCTCACGGCCACGTGCATGTACGCCGTCCACGACCCGTTCGCCGGTACCTGCACCATCGCCCGGGCGGGGAACGCGACCGCGGGTCTCCTCGCCCCCGACGGCACCATGGTCCCGCTGGACGTGCCCGAGGGCCCCCGGCTCTTCTCCGTCGACAGCGCCCCCTTCGCCACCGGCACGTTCGCGCTCGACGAAGGCAGCGTCCTGGCGTTCTTCTCCGGCACCCCCATGCCCGAGGGCCGGCGGCCGGCCGGTCTGCGCGAGGCCCTGTCCGATCACGACCGCGGCCTTCAGGACCTGTGCGACGACGTGTTCTACAACCTGCCCGCCGACGCGCACCCCGAGGGCGCGGCCCTGCTCCTCGCCCGCACCGGCGTCGTCCCGCCCGACCGGTACTCGACCTGGGACCTGCCCGGCGACCTGACCTCCCCCGGCGTCGCCCGCACCCTCGTGCGCGACCGGCTCGACGGCTGGCACCTCGACGAGCAGACGATCGAGGCGACCGAGCTCATCGTGAGCGAACTGGTCACCAACGCGGTCCGCTACGGGGCCCCTCCGCTGCGGCTCCGGCTGATCCTGGACCGCACGCTCACCTGCGAGGTGCACGACGGCAGCCCGGTCTCGCCCCATCTGCGCCATGCCCGCACCGTCGACGAGGGCGGGCGCGGACTGTTCATCGTCTCCCAGCTCGCCGCCCACTGGGGCACCCGGTACGGCGCCCACGGCAAGACCCTGTGGACCGAGCAGGAGATCGGGCCGGACCCGGACGGCTCCTGACCGGCGCGGAACGCCTCCGGCGCGGAGCCGCCCGGTTGCGCGACGGGCCATTGCACGCGGAGAACAACAGTGGTTGGCTGGACAACAGAAGATATGAATCGGGGTTCAACTCATGGCCTACCGACCCACCGCCCGCACGGAGGAGACCCGCCTCGCCCACCGCGAGCGGCTGCTCGACGCGGCGCGGCAGCTGCTCGCGGAGGGTGGGTATCCGGCGGCGGGCATCTCCGCGCTCGCCCGGCGGGCCGGCGTCGCCACCGGCAGCGTGTACAACCACTTCGCCTCCAAACAGGAGCTGCTCGCCGCCGTCTTCCGGCATGTGGCGGGCCATGAGCTGAGCGCGGTACGAGGGGCGGTGCAGGCACGGAGCGGTTCCACCGAGCAGCTGCGCGCGCTCGTCGAGGTCTTCTCGTACCGCGCGCTGGGCAGTCCCCGTACGGCCTGGGCACTGTTGGCCGAACCGGTCGACCCGCTCGTCGAGGAGGAGCGGCTCACCTACCGGCGCGGCTACCACCTGCTCGCCGAGACGGTCATCGTCGCGGGCATCTCGGCGGGTGAACTGCCCCAGCAGAACGCCCAGTTGTCGGCCGCCGCCGTGATCGGGGCGGTCGGCGAGGCGCTGCTCGGCCCGCTCTCGCCGGTCGGCGCGCGAACCGGTCCGGAGCCCGTCGTGGAGAGCATCACCGCACTGTGCCTCAGAGCGGTGGGGGGGCCCCGGGGGGGGGCACCCGCCCCCCCCCCCCCCCCCCCGGACCCCCCCCCCCCCCCCCCCCCCCCCCCCCCCCCCCCCCCCCGCCGCCCGCCGTCGGGTGCCGT
>NZ_JBIDCA010000014.1:0-168708 GCF_043204345.1 Streptomyces sp. NPDC047917 | reverse complement strand
GGCCGGCGCCCGGGGGTGGGGGCGCTCCGGGGTCGGGCGCCGGTGTTTGAGACAAACCCCGCTGGGTGCCTCTGGGGGGGGGGGCCCGGTTGTCCCTCACCCGGGCCCCCGACCGCCGTACCGGTTACCACGCCTCCCCCACCGCCCCGACCGTCCACCAGAACCCCCCACCCAGGACAGGACCACCCGCCATGACCGTCACCCAGCACCGGACCGACCCGCGGCCGGCGGCCTCCGCGCCGCACCCCACCCACGAGGTCACCAACCAGGCACCGCCCCGGGTGGACCTCGACGAGTACGGCACCAACCTGCCGCTCACCGAGGCCGTCCGCACCTTCGGGGCGGCCTGGCACGAACCGGAGCTGCACGGGATCGGCACCCTCGTCGGCTCCGGACAGTTCCAGCTCGACACGGAGCGCGCCCATGCCTCGCCGCCGGCCCTGCGCACCCACGACCGGTACGGGAACCGCGTCGACGAGATCGACTTCCACCCCGCGTACCACGAGATCATCGGCGCGGCGGTCGCCCACGGCACGCACACCGCGGGCTGGGCCGACCCGAAGCCCGGGGCGGCGGTGGCGCGCGCGGCGTCCTTCATGCTGTTCACCCAGATCGAGCCCGGCCATGGCTGCCCGATGTCCATGTCGCACGCCGTGGTCCCGGTCCTCCAGCACGATCCGGACGTGGGCCGGGACTGGCTGCCGGGCCTGTTCAGCCGCTCGTACGACCCCCGGATGGTCGCTCCGGGCAGCAAGTCCGGGCTGACCTTCGGCATGGGGATGACGGAGAAGCAGGGCGGCTCCGACGTACGCGCCAACACCACGCGGGCCGTTCCGCTGGCCTCCGACCCCGAGGGCCGGGCCCATCTGCTGACCGGTCACAAGTGGTTCTTCTCCGCCCCGCAGTCGGACGCCTTCCTGGTGCTGGCCCAGGCCGGGGCCGGGCTGACCTGCTTCCTCGTGCCGCGGGTGCTGGCCGACGGAACCCGCAACACGGTCCGGATCCAGCGGTTGAAGAACAAGCTCGGCAACAAGTCGAACGCCTCCTCCGAGGTGGAGTTCGACGGCACGTGGGCGGTACGGGTGGGCGAACCCGGCCGCGGTGTCCCGACCATCATCGAGATGGTCAACCACACCCGGCTCGACTGTGTGCTGGGCACCACCTCAGGAATGCGCCAGTCGGTGTCCGAGGCGATCTGGCACGCCCGGCACCGCAGCGCCTTCGGCGCCCGGCTGGCCGACCAGCCGGCCATGACGGCGGTCCTCGCCGATCTGGCGCTGGAGACGGAGGCCGCGACCTGGACCGCGCTGCGGCTGGCCCACGCGTACGAGAGCGGCGGCGGCGAGTCCGAGGAGATGTTCCGCCGGCTCGCCACCGCGGTGTCCAAGTACTGGATCTGCAAGCGCGGCCCGCACCACGCCTACGAGGCGCTGGAGTGCCTGGGCGGCAACGGCTACACCGAGGACTGGCCACTGGCCCGGCGCTACCGCGAGCAGCCGGTGATGGCGGTGTGGGAGGGCTCCGGCAACGTCATCGCCCTCGACGTGCTGCGGGGCATCGGGCGCACCCCGCAGTCGCTGGACGCCTTCTGGGCCGAGCTGGAGACCACGGCCGGCGCCAGTTCCGTACTGGACGCGCATGTCGGCCGGGTGCGCCGGGAGCTGGCCGAGGACCTGCGTGACCCGCTCGCGGCGCAGGCCCGGGCGCGGGCGTCGGTCGAGGGCATGGCGCTGGCCCTGCAGGCCTCGCTGATGCTCCGTCACGCACCGGCCGCGTCGGCCGAGGCGTTCGTGGCGGCCCGGCTCGGGGAAGGCCGCGGCAACCAGTACGGCGTCCTGCCGCGCGGCACCGACGCCGCGGCGATCGTGGAGCGGCACTTCGGCGCCGACGGCTGAACCGTGGGCCGGACGCGGTCGGCCGGCGGACGGACCGGGCTGTCCCGACGGGGCCCGTCGGGACCGGGGAGTGCCGACGGGGGCCCGTCGGCACTCCCCCGGGGCCCGCGGCTCCCGTCCGCCGTCGCCGGGCGTGGCCGGCACATCGCGCGTTAGGTTGGCCGCATGGAGTCGAGACCCCGCACCCTGTGGCTGCGCACCGAGCCTCTCCACGCAGTGCTCTACTTCGACGAGGAGTGCCGGGGCATCGGGAGATCGGTCGGTCTCAAGGGCTTCTGGATGGGGTACTTCGCCACTCGTACGGCCCCCATGGGGCGGATCCTTCCCGAGGCCGCCGCCGCGGTCCTGGGGGTCTTCGCACCCGGCATGGTGGCCCGCGCGCTGCCCGACGCGTGGCGTGTCGTCACCCCCGAGAAACTCACCGACCTGCGAGCCCGGCTGGCCGCCGGTGCGTTGCGCCGGCTGGTCCCGGGGATCGACTCCCTGGCCGGCCGGCTCGTACCGCCACTCACCGCGATGGTGACGGAAGCGGCCGCTCCGGCCCGCCCGCTGTTCGCCGCCGACCGAGCGCTGTGCGGCCGCACCGACCCGGTGGAGAACCTTTGGCAACTCACCACCGCGCTGCGGGAGTTCCGGGGTGCCGCGCACATCGCCGCGCTCGCCGACCACGGCCTCGACGCGCCCGAGGCCCTGGTCCTCGCCGCGGCCACGGGGCGGGTCCCGCGTGAGGGCATCCGGCTCGACCGCGGCTGGAGCGAGGCGGAGTGGGCGGACGCGGAGGAACGGCTGCGCTCCCGGGGCCTGATCGACGCGGAGTCGGCCGCCACATCGCGCGGCCGCCAGGAGCGGGAGCTCGTCGAGGACACCACCGACCGGCTGGCCGCCCGGCTGCTGCGCCCGCTCACCGAGAGCGCCGTGGACGAGCTGCTGGCCGACCTGGAGCTGCCGACCCGGCTGGTGCTGGGGGCGAGTCTGCTGCCGTTCCCCAACCCGATCGGGCTGCCCCGGCCGGTCTAGGGCCGCTCGTCCGGACCGTGCCGGGCTCGCGTGCTCCGGTGCCCGATCCGGCCCGATCCGGACGAAGGACCCGGGGCGGACCGGGCCGCGGGGTCCGAACGGGTCCGGACCAGCAGGATCACCGAGCACACCGCCGCGAAGGCGCACCAGGTCGAGACGAACTCCAGCCGCCACAGCGCCGCGCAGACGACGGCGCCGGCCGCGGCCGTCGCCCCGAGCGACCTCAGTACCGGGTCACCGGACAGGAGCAGGGCGCCGACCGTGGCCAGGAGATATCCGGTGACGAGCAGTCCGGAGCGGGGCAGGTCCAGGGCGTAGCCGAGGGTGTGGCCACGGATCTCGGCGGTCACCGGGCGGGTCGCCAGGCTGTACGCGAGCGGCACGGCGGTGGCGACGGCGGCCGCGACGGGGACCAGCAGGCGGCGCCGGGCCTGTGGCGGGGCGGCGCACAGCACCCCCAGGGCGACCCACAACGGCAGCACCGGCAGGGCGATGACGGCCCAGGCGAGGGTGGCCGGGCCGGTTCCGCCGCCCGAGCGCCAGATCACGGACTCGATGATCTGGTGGGCGCCGAGCAGCAGTGGCAGCGCCGCCACCGGCAGATCACGCACCTGCCGCACCCGTGCGACGCACGCCACCCCGATGGCGGCGATGCCCGTGCCGGCGACGAGGTCGGCGGTCGCGCTCCAGCACATGACGTCCCCCAAGGACCCGGCGGCACCGAACCGGCGGAACGGGGCCGGCGGTACGGAATCGGTCACTTCCGTGGGCAACGCTACGGCTCCGGCGGCGGTCAGCAGCTGTGACACGTGCGGCACAGTCCGCCGCAGCGGCAGTGGCGGCGGCCGCGCCGGGCGAGCAGCACGGCCAGTGCGGCGAGTGCGGCCACGGCGAGGGCCCGCACGGCGCGCCGTGCCACCGGTCCGCCCGCCGCACGCAGCGGATCGACCGGCTCGGCCCCGTGCGTCGGCGCGGTGTCCGCCGCGCTGTCCGGCGTGCCGGCGGCGGCACTCGCCGCGGGTGGGGCAAAAGCGGTGGGCCGTGTCGCGGACAGCCGCTGTGCGAGGCAGTCGGCGAACCGGCCGACGAGGCCGTCGCTCACATCGCTCATGACGCCACGGCCGGACTGGGCCGGCCGGCCGGTGACGGTGAGGTCGGTGGTCACGGAGACGGTCGTGGTGCCGTCGTGCTCGGTCAGGGTGCCGGTCACCGTGGCGCTCGCCGTGCCCCGGCCGCGTACTTCGTCGCCCCGCGCGGACAGGACCATGCGGTGGGCCGCGTCGTCCTTCTCCAGGAAGGTCGCCGTGCCCCGGTACGTCACGGTGATCGGTCCCACCCGCACCTTCACGGAGCCTTTGACGGTGTCGCCGTCGAACTCTTCCACGGTCGCGCCCGGCATGCAGTGCGAGACGCGTTCGATGTCGAGCAGGGTCCGCCAGGCCTCGTCGGCCGGGACGGGCACGGTGAATGAGTTCTGCAGCTGCATGGTCCGCTCCTCACATGAATCACGCCGGTCCCACCGGTCCCATCGGTCTTGGAGAAGGCCCGGGACCGGTCCGGTCCGGGGCAGGACGGTGGATCGCCCCGGCCGTGTCCGTGAGCGGGCTGCCGGTGCCGCCCCAGCGCAGGGCCACGATCTCCGCGGCGATGGAGACGGCCACCTCCTCCGGGGTGCGTGCCCCGAGGTCGAGGCCGATGGGAGAACGCAGCCGGGTCAGTTCGCCGTCGTCCAGACCCGTCTCGCGGAGCCGGGCCAGCCGGTCCTCGTGGGTCCGGCGGCTTCCCATGACGCCGATGTAGGCGGCCGGGGTGCGCAGTGCCACCTCCAGCAGCGGCACGTCGAACTTGGGGTCGTGGGTGAGTACGCACATCACGGTCCGCCCGTCGGTCTCCGTCCCGCGCAGATATCGGTGCGGCCAGTCGACGACGACCTCGGCGCCGGCGGGGAAGCGCCGGGCGTCGGCGAAGGCGGGGCGGGCATCGCAGACGGTGACCCGGTATCCGAGGAACGCGCCGATCCGGGCCACCGCGGCCGCGAAGTCGATCGCACCGAAGACCAGCATCCGGGGCGGCGGGGCGAACGACTGGAGGAAGACCGTGACCTCGTCCTCGCGCCGCTCGCCGTTCGGTCCGTAGTGCCGCGACCCTGTTGTCCCCTGGGCGAGTTCCCCGCGCGCGTCGGCGGTCACGGCCGCGTCCAGGCCGCTCGCGCCCAGCGATCCCGATACCGTGTCCGGCCGGACCGCGAGGGTGGCCCCGCGTGGTGCGGGACCGCCGGTCACGGTGGCGACCACCACCGGACGGTGCCCGGCGACCGCCGCGACGACCTCGCCGAAGGTGGGGTCGGCCGCCGCCGTGACCGGGCGCACGAGGAGGGTGATCTCGCCGCCGCAGGTGAGCCCGACGGCGAAGGCGTCCTCGTCGCTGTAGCCGAAGGTCTCCAACCGGGCCCGGCCGGTCTCCACGACGTCCTTGGCGAGTTCGAAGACCGCTCCCTCGACGCAGCCTCCGGAGACGCTGCCCACGACCTCGTCGTCCGGGCCCACGGCCATCGCCGCGCCCGTGCCGCGCGGCGCGCTGCGGCTCACCGCGACGACAGTGGCGAGCCCGAACGGCTCCCCCGCCGCGTACCAGCGGCCGAGCACCGGCAGGATCTCACGCATCGGACGCCACCCCCCGTACCACCGAGGCCAGTTGCTCCAGGACCGCCGGACCGTGTCCGTCGACGGACGCGTCCACGTGCGGCAGCGCGGCCGCCGTGCCCGCCGCGAGCGGCGCGCAACCCGGCTGCGCCTTGCGGTGGTCGGCCCGCACCACGCGGTGCGCCGGCCGGCGCAGCCGGCTCGTCCGGGTGGCGAGCAGCACTGGCTCGCCGCTGTGCCGCGGCAGTTCGCGCACGGTGCGCCGGGGGTCCGTACCGCGGCGTCGGGAGGGGCGCGTTCCGGCGGTGCGCCGGAGTTCGCAGCTCAGCGCGAACGCGGTGAGCAGGCGCCGCAGTTGTGCGCCTTCGGCGGCGGTCGGGCCGGCCATGTCGCGGTGGCGCAGGTCCTCGGCCGAGCCAGGGCCTCTCGTTTGGATCATGCCGGGCTCGCGTGACCCGGTGTCGCGCCCGGCCACGTTGTCGTCGGGGCCGCACGGCGGGCGGGAAACGGTGCCCACCGCCCGTGGCCGCGGCTTCGGATGGGCCGCGGAACGGGCCGGGTGGTGCGGTCGCGGGGCCCGGTCGAAGCAGGCGGCGAACACCCGGTCGTAGCGCTCCAGGTCGTCCCGGCTGCCGCACGGGGTGAGCCGGCCCGCCCGCCGTGCGGGGTAGAGCAGGCCGAGAGCGCCCAGGAACAGCTGTGTGCGGTCCGGGCCGGTGGCCACACCGGCGGCGCACAGTGGCCGGGAGAGCCCCACGGCCACGGCGGTCGCGTCGATGACGGGTGCGGGAAGCACGGGTCACACAATTCGCCGTCGGTGACGGGGCCCAGGACGGTCGTCACTCGGCCGCCGTCGGCCTGGACGGCCGGTACGGAGCAGCTCTTCACGCTGTCGCCGTCGAGTTCGACGATGCATGCGCCGCAGTTCCCGGTCTCGCAGCCGATGGGGGTGCCGATGAGGCCCAGGTGGTCCCTGAGGTGGTGGAACAGCAGCAGCCGGGGCCCTGCCCCGTGCTCGTAACGGGTACCGTCCACGGTCGTCGAAATGCGGGTCACGGTTGCTCCCGGGGACTCAGGCCGTGGTGTCGGTCCAGGCGTAGGGCGGGGCCACCGGGCCGCTCGCGGGGCCGGCGCCCACGGTTTCCAGATCCGCGTCGGCGGCCTTCATCAACTGTGTGGCGACGTCCTTCATGGCCCGGCTCGCCGCGAGCTCGTCGCCGATGGCCGGTACGTCCACGTCCTGCGGATTGCAGCGGGCGACCCCGTGTCCGGTGAGCTGTGCGGAGCCGGTGTCCAGTACCGCCTCCGCCCTGGTCGTACCGTCGTCCTCGGTCAGGCCGAGGCGCAGTCTCCACTCCAGCGTGCGGGTCATCACGCACCTCCTGCGACCGCGTCCGGTCGCGATGCGCCGCCTCGACGCGGTCCTGCCACCAGGATCCACCCGGCCGGGCGGGTTCGCGCGTTCCGGCTCGTCCTGCGGGGATCACACCGCCGAAATAGGATGCAGGGTGTCCAATTGCACCGAAAGCGGGCGACGGCCGGACGTCGCACCGGGATCCGGCCCGTCGATACCCCGGACGGCCCAGCCGCGGCATGCCCCGGATTGCGCCACGCCGACGAGCGCAGTGCGGAGCGGCCCATGAACCGGCGTCGTCCTCCCCGTTCGGCGAGTGCCGAGGAGTTGCTCACCACGCTGCAACAGCTCACCTCCCGGGCGCGCCGCGAGGTGGAGCTGCACCAGGCCCGGGTGGAGCTGGCCGAGGTGCTGCAACGCGAGATGCTCCCGGCGGCGCTGCCCGCCCGGCCGGGGCTCCAGACCGCCGCCCGGTACACACCGGCCCGCAGCGGGCTGGACATCGGCGGTGACTGGTACGACGGCTTCGTGCTGCCGGACGGTGCGCTGGCCTTCGCCATCGGGGACGTGCAGGGGCACGACGTCGAGGCCGCCGCGTTCATGGGTCAGATACGGATCGCCATGCGGGCGATAGCCGCCACCGCAGCGGATCCCGGCGAGGTCGTGGGCCGGACCAACGACCTGCTGGTCTCGGTGGGCTCCGGCCTCTTCGCGACCTGTACGTTCATCCGCCTCGACCCGGTGTCCCGGGAGCTGCAGAGCGCCCGGGCCGGGCATGTCGCGGCGGTGTGGGCCACGGCCGACGGGCGGTCCGGGGTGACCGACGACGAGGGCGGGCTGCCCCTGGGGATCCAGGCGGGCGAGCACTATCCGGTCACCCGGCGGCGACTGACCGCCCCGGGCGCGTTCGTCCTGGTCACGGACGGCGTGGTGGAGGGGCCCTCGTTCCCGATCGACCGGGGCCTGGACGCGGTGACCCGGCTGGTGCACGCGAGGGTCGGCGCCGACGCCGGTGAACTGGCCGACGCGGTGCTGCGCGCGGCGGAGCAGACCGGGCACCAGGACGACGCCGCGGTGCTCGTGGTGCGGCACGGGACCGTACCCGGCCGGGACTGATGACTCGGCACGGGACCGCGTGCCCGGCCGGGGCCGGGAATGCGGCACGGGACCGCACCCGGCCGCCGGCGGAGGCCGCGGGCGGAGGCGGATCCTGGGCCTTGCGGCCCGGGCCGGGACCGCGGAACCGGCCCAGCGTGTCAAACAGCCGCCACCCGTCCGGGGCGGTGTCTGATGAGATGTGTGATCCGCAGCGAGAGAACCAGACGTGCGGCCGTGGCCGCACTACGTGTCCTGGCCGTCACCGCTGCCTACTACGCGGGCGGAGGTCTCGGCCTCATCCGGGAGGTGTCCGTACACGGCGCGGTCGTCACACCGCTGTGGCCACCGACGGGCATCGCGCTGGGGGCCCTGATCTACCTGGGCCTGAGCGCCTGGCCCGGGATCGCACTGGGCTCCCTGCTCGTCGTCGCCACGCTCAGCGGCTCGGTCACGCCCTCCACCTTCGCGGTCGTGGCGGGGAACACCGCGGCCCCGGTCTGTTCGTACCTGATACTCCGCAGAGCGGGATTCCGCGAGGAGCTGGACCGGTTGCGCGACGGGGTCATGCTGGTCTTCCTGGGGGCGCTGGCCGGGATGGTCGTCAGCGCCACCGTGGGCACGGGCATGCTCGTGCTGGACGGGAAGCTGCCCCTGAACGGGTTCTGGCCGGTCTGGGCGGCGTGGTGGTCGGGGGACGCGATGGGGGTGCTCGTCGTCACTCCCCTGCTGCTCGTGCTGCGCAGACTGCGGATGCCCCGGACCACCGACCGGTGGATCGAGGCGAGCGCGCTGCTGATCGTCTCGGTCGTGGTCTCGCTGGTGGCGACCCGCAGTTCACTGGCGATGATCTATCTGGTCTTCCCGCTGCTCATCTGGGCCGCCCTGCGTTTCCAGCTGGCGGGGAGCGCGCCCTGCGCGCTGCTGGTGTCGGTGCTGGCGGCGATCGCGGGAACGGCGGGGGTGGGTCCGTTCGAGGGCCAGACGATCCTTCATGTGATGGTCAACCTCGCCGTGCTCAACGGTTGTGTGGCGCTGACCGCGCTGTTGCTCGCGGCGGTCGTGACCGAACAGAGCAACATCCGTCACCGGATCGAGCGCGCCTGCGAGGAACTGGCCGAAGTGGTCGACCATCTGGCCCCGGGGAGGGCGGCGGCCGCCTGGCCGTCCCGGCCGGACGACGAACTCGACAGCCGCTGAGCACCACACGTCGCTCCGGCACCACCGACACCGCAGCTTCCACAACGACACAATCCGGCCATCGGCCGTCACCACATGCACACTCGCTCGTTTGTTGGCCGGGGAAGGTCTCCCGACAGCACACTGCCGCAGACCAACCTGGTGGACACGCCATGCAGTTGACCGGCGTACATGTCCGCACACAACCCGATTCAGGTGCATTCCAAATGCCAACACTTACTCACAGACCCAGTGATCCGGCGCGGAACGGGACGAGATCCGAGTCAGTACGCATGTCTGAACTTCACGAGAACTCCAGCGAAATGGCACGTCTGTGGATATCGTGCACCGAGCGAGGGCGCATCCGTCAGTCCATGAGATCGGCGGATGCGCCCCGTTTGTGACGATGCAACTGTGACTGGGGGGTTCATGGGGCATGTCGAGCTACCTGATTCGGACAGAACCGGACCCGTGGGTCTGGCGGGGGCGCCACGTCCGCGCACCGTCCCGAATCGGCCTCGCAGCAACGGACTCGAAGAATTGTGGCAGGCGCCGACCGCACCGCGTGAGCGTTCCGGACCGGCCGCCGCGAAGACCGGGGCGACCCGGTGCATACCCGTGGTCGCCGGTGTGGAGCTGCTCGGCCTCGGAGTTCCGGCCCTGCTCGTACTGCGCACCGGCGGAGAGTCCCGGGCCGTGCTGGCCGCGGCCGTGGCCGCACTGGCGTGGTCCGCGCTGCGGGCCGTACGCGGCCGGTACACGAGGCGGCCGGCGGACGGACCGCCGGGGATGCTGAGCACGGTCGGCGACTGGCTGCTGTTCATAGGCGTGCTCGCCGTGCTGCACACCGCGACCGGCGACGCGCTCGACCCGGCGACGGCGGTCGTGGCGCTGCTGCCCGGCCTGCCGGCGGGAATCGCGGCGCAGGCCCTGCGGCGGCTGCCGTGGCCGGGGCGCCGCCCGCGGGTGGTCCGGCGGGTGCTGGTGGTGGGCGAGGCTCAGGGCGTGGATCGCGCCGTCCGGCTGCTCGCGGCCCGCGCGGATCATCCGTACTCGGTCGTGGCCGCGGTCCCGGTGGGCACCGCGCCGCTGGAGTGCGGGGTGCCGGTGCCGGGCCGGCTGGCGCCGGCACCGGCCGACGACGACGTGTCGACCGTGCTGGGCGGGGCCTTCGCCCAGGACGCGGACCTGGCGCTGGTGGTCCCCGGGCCCCAGCTCTCCGAGGAGCGGTTGTGCCGGCTCTCCTGGGGACTGCACGACGGCGGGCTCGCACTGTCCGTTCTCCCGGGCCTCTCCGGCATCGCGGCCGGCCGGATACGGGCCACCGCCGCGGCAGGGCTCACCCTGCTGCACGTCGCGCCGCCGCTGCGCCGGGGGCCGCAACCGGCCCTGAAGGCCGTCGTGGACCGGGTCGGCGCCGCCCTGGGTCTACTGGTGCTGACACCTCTGCTGGTGCTGATCGGGGCGGCGGTACGGCTCGGCTCCGTCGGGCCGGTGTTCCACCGTCAGATCCGGCAGGGGCAGCACAACCGGCCATTCACGATGTGGAAGTTCCGCACCATGGTGGCCGACGCCGAGGCCCAGAAGGACCGGCTCCGCACCGCGAACGAGGTCGACGGCCCGCTGTTCAAGATGCGCCGCGATCCCCGGGTGACCGGAATCGGCCGCCTGCTGCGCCGGACGTCCCTCGACGAGCTCCCTCAGCTTCTCAATGTGCTGCGCGGCGACATGTCGCTGGTCGGCCCGCGCCCGCCACTGCCGGAGGAGGTGTCCCGCTACGACGAGCGCGAGTTCCGGCGACTGAAGGTGAAGCCCGGACTGACCGGTCTGTGGCAGGTCAGCGGCCGCTCGGACCTGTCCTGGCAGGAAACGGTCTCGCTCGACCTGTGGTACGTCGACAACTGGTCGGTGGCCACGGACATGGGGCTCATGGCCCGTACACTGCGCGCCGTCACCGACGGCCGCGGGGCCTACTGAAAGCGGCGGACGTCGATGAGATTGGCGCGAAGTCCCTTATGCATCACCGGCGTTCAGCTGGATTCAGACCTGGGCGGTCTGCCGGTCCAGCCACCATGCGTAGGTCCGGGCGATCCCGTCGCGCAGCGCGACCCGCGGCGCGAAACCCAGCGAGGCGAGCCGGGAGATGTCGAGCAGCTTGCGCGGGGTGCCGTCGGGCTTCGTCGTGTCCCATTCGACAGTTCCCTGATACTCCGTCACTTCCTGTACCGTGGCGGCCAGTTCGCGGATCGTCAGATCGTCTCCGCAGCCGATGTTGACCGGTTCGTCGCCGTCGTACCGCTCCAGCAGCAGAAGGCACGCGGCGGCGAGGTCGTCCACGTGCAGGAACTCCCGGCGGGGGCTGCCGGAGCCCCAGAGCGTGACCGTGGGCGAACCGTCCCGGCGCGCCTCGTGGAAGCGCCGGATCAGCGCGGGCAGCACGTGCGAGGACTCCAGGTCGAAGTTGTCGCCCGGGCCGTAGAGGTTGGTGGGCATGGCGCTGATGTACGAGGCGCCGTACTGCCGGCGGTAGGAGCGGGTCTGCACGATTCCGGCGATCTTGGCCAGCGCGTACGCCTCGTTGGTCGGCTCCAACGGACCGGTGAGCAGAGCGCTTTCGGGGATCGGCTGCGGGGCGTGCCTGGGGTAGATGCAGGACGAGCCGAGGAAGAGCAGGCGCTCGACCCCGGCCGCGTGCGCCCCTGCGACGACGCTCAGCTGGATGCGCAGGTTGTCCTCGATGAACTGCACCGGATACGTGTTGTTGGCCATGATCCCGCCGACCTTGGCGGCGGCCAGCACCACCGCGTCCGGACGGGCCTCGCGCAAAAACGCCTCGGTCCGGACGGCGTCGCGCAGATCGAGCCGGTCACGGTCGCGGGTGACCACCTCGTGCCCCTCGGCGGTGAGGCGGCGCACCAGCGCCGAGCCGACCAGGCCGCGGTGGCCCGCGACGAACACACGGGCGCCGGATCGTAGGAGGGTACGGACGGATTCCTGAGCGGGGCCGGGGAGATCGGTCGTCATGGCCCGGATTCTGCCAGCACCCGCATCCTGCGGTGATGTTTTGCCGCAGAACACTCAATCCCGGAATTTCGTCGGGAAATATTCGGTGCGGAACAACAGCCGCTGAGGCGACCAGAGAAGGGGGAGTCGTGGCGAAGACCGCGCTCATCACCGGTGTGACCGGGCAGGACGGCTCGTACCTGTCCGAGCTGCTGCTCGACAAGGGGTACACGGTCCATGGTCTGATACGCCGCTCGTCGAGCTTCAACACCGAGCGCATAGACCACATCTACCAGGGACCGGAGGAGGAGAACCGCTCGTTCGTCCTGCACCACGCCGACCTCGCCGACGGTGTCGCACTGGTGAATCTGCTGCGTGACATCCGGCCGGACGAGGTCTACAACCTGGGTGCGCAGTCACACGTCCGCGTCTCCTTCGACGCACCGCTGTACACCGGCGACATCACCGGACTGGGCACCATCCGGCTGCTGGAGGCGGTCCGCGCGAGCGGGATCGACACCCGTGTCTATCAGGCGTCCTCGTCCGAGATGTTCGGCGCCACCCCGCCGCCGCAGAACGAGGGCACCCCGTTCCATCCCCGCAGCCCGTACAGCGTGGCCAAGGTCTACTCGTACTGGTCCACGGTCAACTACCGTGAGGCGTACGGCATGTTCGCGGTCAACGGGATCCTCTTCAACCACGAGTCCCCGCGCCGCGGCGAGACCTTCGTGACCCGGAAGATCACTCGCGGGGTGGCCAGGATCAAGGCGGGCCTGCAGACCTGTCTCCATCTGGGCAACCTCGACGCCGTACGCGACTGGGGGTACGCACCCGAGTATGTCGAGGCGATGTGGCGGATGCTCCAGTGCGACGTCCCGGACGACTATGTGGTGGCCACCGGCGAGGGCGTCAGTGTGCGGCAGTTCCTGGAGTACGCCTTCGCGCACGCGGGTCTGGACTGGCGCGAGCACGTCCGGTACGACGCCAAGTACGAGAGACCCAGCGAGGTCGACGCCTTGATCGGGGACGCCACCAAGGCCGAGGAACAGCTCGGCTGGAAACCGGTCGTGCGGTCGCGGGAGCTCGCCAGGATCATGGTCGAGGCGGACATCCGCCAGCTGTCCGACCAACTCGCGGGAGCCGCCGTGCGGGTGGACCGATGAGACCTCCCCGCACCCCGCAACAGCCACCGCGGCGGTCCGGCCGCGGGCCCGTTCTCACCTTCGGAGCCGAATGATGTACGCAACCACGGGCCGCGGACGCGGCGGCCGCGGCCGGGTCCGCGCCGCCGCCGCCGCGCTCTGCCTGCTCGCCGGAGCACTGTCCGCAGCCGCCGCGTCCGGGGGATCCCCGGCCGCGGCCCTGACCCCGCCGGTCTCCCTGACCGCGGACGACCTCACCACCTGGCAGACCAACGGCATCGTGTGGTCGATGGCCGCGTCGGAGGCCGGTGTCGTCTACACCGGCGGCACCTTCTCCACCGTCCGGCCACCGGACGCGCCACCCGGCACCTCGGAGCGGCCTGCGGTGAACTTCGCCGCCTTCGACGCCGCGACCGGTGCGCCGACCGATTGCAGTCTGTCGTTCACACTCTCGTCCGGCACGGCGACCGTACGGGCGCTGGCGCTCTCGCCGGACCAGAAGACCCTTTACGTCGGTGGTCAGTTCGGGTCGGTGAGCGGTGTCGGGGTGAGCAACATCGCCGCGATCGACACCGCGAGCTGCACCCCGCGCAAGGACTTCAAGGTCTCCGTCTCGGCGACGGTGCGAGCCCTCGCCGTGACCGCCGACACCGTGTATCTGGGCGGTGACTTCAACACCGTGGCCGGGCAGGCCAGGAAGAAGTTCGCCGCGGTCACCACGGGCGCCGCGCTGAAGCCGTGGAAGGCCGACGCGGACGAGATCGGCCGGGCCGTCGAGCTGACGCCCGACCGCCGGCACGTACTGCTCGGCGGCAACTTCTTCAAGGTGAACGGCACCACGTCGCACGCGTTGGCGGTGGTGGACGCCACGACCGGGGCGGTGACCAAGAGCTATCCGGCCGGGTTCATTCCCAACACCTCCACGGTGCAGGACCTGACCACGGACGCCACCGGCTTCTACACCGCCAACGAGGGCACCGGAGGTGGCGTCTTCGACGGACGGATCGCGCTGGACCTGAGCGACTTCGCGCAGCGCTGGCGGGACACCTGCCTCGGCGCCACCCAGGCCGTCCTGGTGCACGACGGCGTGCTGTACAGCGGGAGCCACGCCCATGACTGCGCCACCATGGGCGAGTTCCCCAACCAGCCGCGCAAGCATCTGCTGGCCCAGTCCGTGGACGACCCGAAGCTGCTGCCCTGGTTCCCGGACACCAACGACGGGATCGGGGAGCCGGTCGGGCCCCGGGTGATGGCGCAGACCGACAAGGGCGGCCATCACTACCTGTGGGTCGGCGGCGAGTTCACCACCGTCAACGGCTCCGCCCAGCAGGGCCTGACCAGGTTCGCCGACGGTCCCGACACCGGGGCCCCTTGGGTGCCCAACGTCACCCTGTCCACGCTCACCCCGGGGAAGGTGGTGGTCGACTGGCAGACCAGCTTCGACACCGACGACGGGGAACTCACCTACCGGATCTACAAGGACGGCGCGAGCACCCCGGTGCACACCACGACCGGCCACTCGCTGTTCTGGGACCGGCCGCAGCTGAGCTGGACCGACACGGACGTGGCGGCGGGCGAGACCCACTCGTACCGGATCAGTGCGAGCGACGGCACCAACACCAGTGCCAAGTCGACCGCAGTGTCCGCCACGGTGGCGTCGACGGCGCCGAAGTACCCCGCCAAGGTGCTCGCGGACGGCGCTTCGCTCTACTGGCGTTACGACGAGGCCGCCTCGACCCTCGCGGGCGACAGCAGCGGCGGGCGGGACAACGGATTCGTGCGCAACTCCCCCACCCGGCGGGTGACCCCGGCCGCCGTCGCGGGCCCCTCGACCGCGATCGGCCTCAACGGTTCGACCCAGTACGTGTACAGCAACAAGCGCCATCCGCAGCCGGCCAGGTTCTCGGTGGAGACCTGGTTCAGGACGACGAGCACCAAGGGCGGGAAGATCGTCGGCTTCGGCAGTCTGACCATGCAGAACAGCACCCAGTACGACAAGCATGTGTACATGCGTGACGACGGCCGGCTGGTCTTCGGGGTGAAGAGCGGCAGCGCCCGGACCGTCACCACCCCCGCGGCGTACAACAACGGCGCCTGGCACCACGTCGTCGCCACCCAGGGCCCCGGTGGCATGGCGCTGTACGTCGACGGGCAGCTCCGCGCCTCAAGCGCCCTGTACACCGGCAACGAGAAGTACGACGGCTACTGGCGGGTGGGCGGGGACAACCTGAACGGCTGGCCGTCCAGGCCGACGAGCGATTTCTTCGCCGGGCAGATCGACGAGACCGCCGTCTACCCGACCGCGCTGAGCGGCGCGCAGATCAGTGCCCACTACGCGCTGAGGACAGCCGGATGAGGCATCCGTTCCGGGCCGGTGCCGCCGTCGTCGTACTGACGGCGGCGCTGGCCGCCTGCGGCTCGTCCGCCGACGGACGGGACGGCGCCGGCAGCGCCGGACCGGCGGCCACGCGGGTCCCGGTCGCCGCCCCGTCGGCCGGGCCCGGCAGCACCGCCGCCGACGGTCCTGAGGCGCGGCGCACGAGTGAGCCGCCGAAGCTGCCCAGCGACGAACTCACCCCGGCCACCGGCTCGTTCAGCAGGAAGCAGAAGGAGTATCTGGTCGACCGGGTGCCCAGGGGCATGGACCCGGCGGCCGTGCTGCAGACCGGCCAGGAGACCTGCGACAGGCTGCGGTTCCTGGTGAAGGCCGACCGGGATGTCGCGGTCGGTGCGATCGTGACGGGTGAGATCGCCGACGCGAAGCCCGCCGTCGAGCACCTCTGCCCCCAGCACCGGGATCTGCTGCGGGAGGCCGACCGGGGCTACCCGGACGGCACATACCAAAACGAACAGATCCGGCCGGGCCGCTACCGCGTCGTCTCCCCCACCGGAAGCTGCGCCTGGCAGATCACCGGGGCGGACGGCACGGCCCTGGCCTCCGGCTCCGCCGCCGGGAAGCGGACCTCGATCACCGTGCCCCGGCAGGCCCGTGCCTTCACCTCCACGGGCTGCTACGCCTGGCTGCCCGAAGGAGATCTCGGATGAGCAAGCTGCCGATAGCCGTGGCGATCCCCACGAAGAACGAGGGGCTCAACATCGCCGAGGCGGTTACATCGGTTCTCGGCCATTTCGAGGCGGTCGTCGTCGTCGATTCGCACAGCACGGACGAGACGGTGAAGATCGCCGAGGAGTGCGGGGCCGAGGTGATCACGTACACCTGGGACGGTGGTCATCCGCGCAAGAAGCAATGGTGTCTGGACCATGTCCGCACGGACCTGGACTGGATCCTGCTGCTCGACGGCGACGAGCGGCTCGGTCCCGGGCTGCTGGCCGAACTGCGGCAGGTCTTCGCCGACCCGGCCGCGCCGAAGCCCGCCGCGTACGACATCCCGCTCGGATACTGGTTCTCCGGGAAGCGGCTGCGGCACGGATACACCATCCGCAAGCGCTCGCTGACCGACCGCACCCGCTGCCGGTATCCGGAGGTGGGCGATCTGGACGCGCCGGGCATCGGAGAGGTCGAGGGCCACTACCAGCCGGTCGCCGACTCGGTCGGCTCGCTCCGCAATCCGATCGAGCACCAGGACCTCGACCCGGTCACCGCCTGGTTCGAGCGGCACAACCGCTACTCCGACTGGGAGGCGTGGCTGGAGCACCACCCCGAGGTCAAGGAACAGGTGCGCCTCGTGAAGTCGCGCCAGGGGCAGTTGTTCCACAAGGCGCCGTTCAAGCCGCTGGTGTCGTTCGCGTACATGTATCTGTACCGGCGGGGGTTCCTCGACGGGCGGGCGGGGTTCGACTTCGCGCTGGCGATGAGCTTCTACCGCTGGCAGATCGCCCTCAAGTCCCGCGAGGGAAAGACCGTTTGAACCGCCCGGCGCTCCGGCGGGCCACGTCCTCGTAGGTCCGCCGGAGCGTCGCGGTAACCGCCTCGATGGTGAAGTCCTCGTTGACGAGGTTCCAGGCAGCCTTGCCCGTACGGGTGTTGGTCTCCGGTTCGAGGAGTTCCAGGACGGCGGTGGCGACCCTGAGGGCGTTCTTCCCGTCCTCGCCGACCCGGCTGTCGATCACCCGGCCCGCGCCCGCGCGCGCCACGTCGGGGGCGAGTCCGCAGGTACGGGTGATGACCACGGGGGTGCCGACCGACATCGCTTCGAGGACGGACACACCGAGGGGTTCCTCGATCGACGGCAGCACGTACACATCGGCACGCCGGCCCGCCGCCAGGACCTCCTCGTGACCGAGCGGCCCCACCTGGTCGAGCGATGCCGTCACCCCCAGAGCGCGGGCGAGTCCGAGGGTGGCCCCGAGCGCGCCGGTGTCGGGGCCGGCCAGCACGAAGCGGGCGTCCGGGTACCGGGCCAGGACCGCGGGCATCGCCGCGACGAAGTCCTCGGGGCGCTTGCGCTCCTGGATCCGGGCGAGGAAGAGGACCGTCGGCGGCCGCCCCGGCTCGCGGGCGGGCTTGATCTCCTGCGGGCGCACCCCGTTGACCAGCCGTACGGTGCGGGTCAGCGGGACCGGCGCGGCGACGGCGTTCACATCGAGGCGTTCCGTCTCGGTGAGGTGCAGCAGGGCGTCGGCCCCACGCAGCACCCTGCGCACCCCGAGCAGGTCGGTGAGTCGGGCGACCCGGTTCTCGGTGGGGTCCACCATTCCGTGCGTCTGGACGATCAGGGGGGTGCGGGAGGCCAGGGCGAGCAGCGCGGCGGGCAGTGTCACCAGGTCGCGCATCAGATGGACATGGACGATGTCGGCGCCGCGCATCATGCGGAGCGCGGTGAGCAGGAGCGCTCCGGAGGTGATGCCGCTGACCTCGAACGCGGGGAACAGACGGCGGGCCGGGAAGAGACGGGCCGGCACCCCCTCGATCTCGCGCGGGAGCGGGCCCTCGAAACCGTCTCCGAGCGCCATGATCCTGGCGTCGTCACCGGCGGCCCGCTGGACCTTCGACAGGTTGAGCGCCACCCTGGTCGGACCGCCGAACGCGTGGTCCGGGGTGTGCAGTGTGACGATGTGCAGGATCTTCACCAGGGTTCCCCCCAACCGCGGCCGACGCCTCACAGACTAGTCGTCCAAACCCCCCAAGTGGGTTGATTCGTTAGAGTGTTCACAGGTCCACGGAAACGGGGAGCACATGACGTCCGTGCACGAGGCGGCGCCGTCCGCATCCGTACCGGAGCACGGCCCGCGGGCGCCGGGCCACGCGCAGGCGGAGCCCAGGTCGTGGACCATGCTCTCGCGAGCGCTGGCGATGCCCCTCATCCTGGCCCTGGTCTGCTTCCTGCCCGCGGTGATCGCCGCGCAGCCCGGCACCGGGGTCCGCGACACCGCGTACTGGCTCCAGCTCGTGCTGACCTGTTATGCGGGGATCCGGCTCGCGACCATGATTCTCTCCACCCGTCGGCGTCTGCTGCAGGGCGTCTTCTGGATGTTCGTGTACATCGCGATGGGCGTGGCACCGTTCGCCCAGGCCGTCATCGGGCAGACGCCCACCCCGGTGGTCGGGCCACGGTCGGATCTGGTGACGGCCGTCGCACTGATCCTGGTGGGCTGTGCCGCCTTCGACCTGGGGGCCCTGCTGGCGTCCCGGCGGCCGCTGCGGCGACGGGTCACCCCCCGCTCCGGGGGGCACCCGGCCGTGGCGCACCGGGGACGGCTCGGGCTGCTGGTGCTGCTGGCCTTCGCGGCGAGCGGCTACTACATCCTGAAGGTCGGCGGGCCCGCGGTCTTCTTCACCAGCCGTCAGGAGATCAGTGCCTCGGTCGCGGGGAGCGGGGTGGGGTCGGACGGGTCCAACGTGGGATCGGCGTTCCTCAAGGGCTTCGGCACGGTGCCCGCGCTGCTCGCGCTGCTCTTCTTCACCCGCCGGCTGGTGACCTCGCGCTCGGCCCGGCGCTCCCCGTCGGCGGTGCTGGTCTGGACCGGCCTCCTCGTCGTCAACGTGATCGTCAACAACCCTGTGTCCAACGCACGTTACTGGTTCCTGACGGTGCTGGTCTCGCTGCTGTTCACCGCGTTCCCGAGCAGTGCGGCGATGTACCGCTCGGTGCTGGCCATGGGGGTGGTCGGGGCGCTGGTGCTGTTCCCGTACGCGGACCGGTTCCGCTACGACAGCGCGGGGTACCGGCCGGTGGAATCCTCGTCGGTGTTCGAGCCACTGGCCACCAAGGACTACGACCAGACGGTGATGTTCGCCAACACCATCACCTGGGTCGACACCCGTGGTCACACCTACGGGCGTCAACTGGCGGGATCCGCTCTCTTCTTCGTGCCCCGGTCGGTGTGGAGCGGCAAGCCGGAGGACACGGGGGTGCGCGTCGGTCAGTGGATGGGGATGAACATGACCAACCTGTCCTCGCCGTTATGGACCGAGCTCTGGGTCGACTTCGGTGCGCCGGGCATGGTCGGTGCTTTCGCCATGATCGGGTATGCCGCCGCCCGTACGGACCGGCGGTACGCGCGGGCGGTGTCCAGGGCCGGTCCGGGGCCCGGCAGCGTCCTGGCCGTCACCGCGCCGCTGGTCGCGGGGTACACCTTCATTCTGTTGCGCGGGCCGCTGTTGCAGTCCGCGGGAAAACTGGCCGTCGCGGCGCTCTGCCTGCTGCTGGTCACGAGCTTCCGTCGGGACGTACGGCGCCCGCGCTGACGGGCGCCGACACCACCTCGGTGCGGGCCCCGAGCCGGACCACCCTGGTCCAGGTGGCGACGGCCTTGCATCCGGATCCCAGGCACAGGCCCCAGGCCGCGCCCGGCACGCCGCCCAGCGCGTAGCCGCCGGCCAGGAAGGCGACCGCGGCGAGCGAGAAGACCACCTGGATGGCGAGCGTGGTGCGCGGGTCGAGCATCCGAAGGGCCAGCAGCCCGCAGGTGCCGACGGCCATCGCCGCGTACTGGCTGCCGGTCGCGGGGAGCAGCGCGGCGGCCGTGGGCCAGGTGTCGCCCAGCAGCCGGCGTCCGACCGGGTCGGGCAGCAGGGACAGCACGGTGGCCCAGGCGGCGGCGACGGCCGCCAGGACGGCCGCGAGTACGGCGGCGGCCCGCACTCTGCGCCGTTCGCCGGCGAGCCTGCCCAGCAGCGGCGGGCCGAAGCCGGTGGCCGAGGTGAACAGCACGTTCAGCGGCCCGAAGAGGGTGGTCGCGCCACGCAGTGCGCCGACCACCAGCGGGTTGCCGACCGCGCCGAGTCCGAGGACGGAGAGCTGGCCGGTGGCGTTGCCCACCGCGAACTCCACCACGAAGCGCCGCCCGAGGTGGCCGCGCCGCAGCAGGACCTTCAGCCGCAGCGGTGTCCCGGCCGCCCTGCGGTGCAGCAGGGCGGCCGAGAACAGCAGGGCCGGCAGCGCGGCGAGCCCCCACACCAGGACGAGCCGGGCCGCCGGGGCGCCGTGCGGCTGGAGCGCCAGTGCGCCCAGCACACCGGCCAGCCGGAGCACATCGCCCGCCAGCGCCAGCTGCGGCAGGTGCAGGGTGGAGAAGGCGTAACGCATGGTGTCCTGCCCCAGCACCACCGGCAGGACGAGCCCCAGGACCGCCAGGGCCTGCGCGGTGGCACCCGGCAGCAGCAGGCAGACCCCGGCCAGCAGCGTGCCGGGCACCGTCGACGCGAGCAGTGTGAAGACCACCGCCGAACGGCAGGCGCCGCGCACCTCGTCTTCCCCGCCGCGCCGCAGCACGAGGGGCTGCCCGGTGTAGGCGCCGGACACCCCCAGCAGCACCGTGAAGACGAGGTAGACCGCCGAGAAGCGGGCGAAGTCGGCCACGGTGGAGAGCCGGGCGGCCGCTACCAGCACCAGGATGTTGGTGAGCGCGGCCACCCCCTGGTCCGCGACCGAGCAGAGGATCGCGGTGCGTGCCCTCATCTGTGTCCGGCGGTGGAGTCGAAGGCGCGCAGCCCCAGCGTCTCGGCGGGGTCACCGGTCTGTTCCGGCCCGTTGCCCGCCTCGCCCCGGTCCGGCCGGCCGCCGCCCGGGCGGCGCTTGGCCGCCTTCCTGCGGGCCCGGCGCTCGTGGCGGCTCAGACCGGGGTGCAGCAGGGCGCCGAGCACGGAGCCGCCCGCCGCGCCGATGATCTCCCGGATCCGTTCCAGGTCGCTGCGGTGCACCTCGCGCGGGTCGCAGACCACCACGACGCCCTCGACCCGGTCGATCAGCGCGACGGCGTCGGCGTACGACAGCACGGGCGGAGCAAGCACGATGACGACGGCGTCGGGCCGGTCGCCCTCGGCGACGATCCGGCCGACGGGTGCCGACGTCAGTGCGCGCGGCACATTGTCCGTGCGCCGGCCCGCTATCAGGGTGAAGGCGCCCGAACCGGGCACGTCCACGTTCATCTGGCTGTCCGAGGGCCAGGCGCGCCGGCCCCGGGTCGCCCAGCGCGGCCGGGAACCCTGCGCCGCCGGACCCAGGTCCCTGGCCAGGGCCGGGGTACGCAGATCGGCCTCGACCAGGATCACGTCGCGGCCCATCTCGGCGAAGGCGGCGGCCAGGTTGGCCGCCGCGGCGGACGCCGCGGCGCCGTCCCCGCGCGGGGCGGTGACCAGGAGCCTGCGGCGCTCGGCGAACGACGGATCGTAGGCGAGCCGGAAGGCCACCGCGCGGTACTCCTCGGCGAGCCTGCTCCCGTTCCGTCCGATGGCCAGCAGCGAACCGCCGTGCGCGCGCTCCCTGGGCAGGGTGCCCAGCAGCGGCGCGCCGAGCGAGCGGACCAGTTCCCGGGTCGAGCGCACGGCGGGGTCGAAGACTAGACGCACCCAGGACAGCAGCAGTCCCAGTGCGAGACCGACGACTCCGCCGAGCCCCAGCAGCAGCGGCAGTCCTGCTCCGGTGGGCCCGGTCGGGGCGGCGGGCTTCTTCGTCAGGTATCCGGGGGTGGTGTCCAGCGCGCGCAACTCGGAGATCTTCCGGTTGAGTTCGGAGATCGCGACGACGAGGTTGGCCCGTGCGCTGGTCACGTCGTTGCCGCCGCCGGTCTGTGCCGCCAGTTGGTCGCGCTGTTCGGTGAGCGGGGCCAGCTGGGCGCGGTAGCCGTCCACCATGTTGGCGATGCTGTTCTCGGTGCGCTGGCGGCGAATCTCCAGATAGGCGTCGGCGAGCGCCTGGGCCCGTGCCTTCGCCAGTGCGGGGGTGCGGCCGGTGTAGGAGAACCGGAGCACGAGGGTGTTGGGCGGGTTGGTGACCTGGAGGCCGGAGAGTAGCGGTCCGACCGCCACCCGGTCGCCCCTTCCGGCCAGGGTGGTGACGGCCAGGGTGCCCACGGTGTCGCTGACGGCGGTCTGCCGTTCGGAGCCGATGTTGATGCCCTTGTCGGCGGAGGCACCGGCGGCGAAGGGGTCCGAGGCGGCGGAGCGTACGACGACCTCGCCGGTCGATGTGTAGGTGTCCTCGCCGCTGAGCGCGAGCCAGCCGCCGCCGATGAGCCCGACGACCACGCCGGAGGCGAGCAGGGCCCGGTAGCGCAGGAGCTGGCGGAACTGGTCCCTCAGCAGCGCGGGTTCGTCCTGGTCCTCCAGGGTGCGGATCGGCTGGTTCATCGACGTGGTCTCCCTTTGGCGTCCGCGAGGACCTCGGTGAGCAGGGCGTCGAAGCGGGCCAGACCCGCCTCGCGGCTCAGGTGGCGTGCGACGTACTGCGGCCCCCTGGCGCCGAGCGCGTCCGCCCCCGCCGGTGCCTCGACGAGCTTGCGTACGGCCGAGAGCAGCGCCGCGGGGTCCTCCGGGGCGACGAGGAGCCCGGCGCCGGACCGCTGGACCTCCTGTGCGGTGCCTCCCCCGTCGGCGACCGAGGCCACCACGGGCCGGCCCGAGACGAAGTAGGAGGTGAGTTTGGACGGGACGCTCATGTCGAGCACGGAGGCCCGTTGTGTCACCGCGAGCACGTCGGCGGCGGCGAGGACGTCCGTGAACTCGCCCGCGTCGGCCGGGGGCAGGACGTCGAGGTTGCGCAGGCCCGCGGCGCGCGCCAGCAGCGCCTCGCGCTGGTTGCCGTCCCCCATGAGCACCACGCGTATGCCGGGCGCCAGCCGGGCCGCGTCCACGAGGACCTCCAGGCCCTGTTTGAGCCCCATGTTCCCGGAGTGCAGGACCACCGGGGTGCCCTCGTCCCAGCCGAGCCGTGCCCGGGTGACGGCCCGGTCGGCCGAAGGTGCCTGCACATGCGACCAGTTGGGCACCGTGCGGATGCGACCCGGGTCCACTCCGTAGGCGGTGACACGGGGCACGAAGGTCTCGTGGATGACGCCGACGAGGGCCGCGGAGCGCAGCGCGTACCGTTCGGCGGCGGAGGCGACGGCCGCGGCGCGGTCCCCGCCCCGGATGCCGCTCTGCGCGGCGGCGGCGCCCATCAGGTCCTGCACGACGGGTATGTACGGGACCTTGTGCCGGCGTGCCAGCCGGGCACCGATGACGCCCCCGGCGAGACTGGGCATCTGGGAGACCACCGCGTCCGGCGGCCGGGCGGCGGGCGGTGACAGCAGACCATGACCCAACACCGTAGCCTCGAACACCGCTCTGCGCAGGGCGGTCTGACGGGACGGCACATAGTGTCTTCGGCGGTGCACGGTGACCCCGGCCCGCTGCTCGGCCATCCGCCACACCCCCCGGTACTCCGCGTCGGTCCGCCAGGACGGGTAGTGCGGCATCCCGGTCAGTACGTGGGTCTCCGCCCCGGCCTGTGCCCAGTGCTCGGCGAGCTGCGCGGCGTACGGGCCGATGCCCGTCAGCTCGGGTGCGTAGTTCGTCGAGACGACCAGCAGGGTACGTCCCTCGAACAGCTTGTGACGATCGGCATCGGACATGAGTGCCCGCCTTCCCCCCGGAACATTCCGCGTTCCCCCGGGTTTCTCCCGGAGAACAGCCCCAAAAGCGAGCTTATCCGTTCACGTGATGCGCAAGTGGTCTTCACAGTAAGGTCGTTGCTCCATCAACACCGATGCCGATATCCCACCGCACCGGATGCCATGTCCGGAAAACTGCTGCGGGACACGGACATCACGTTCACCGTGGGGGGAGAGAACGGATGGTGCACAGGGTCGGCTACGCGCCGGGGGTCTACGACCTCTTCCACGTGGGGCACCTCAACATCCTGCGGCACGCCCGCAGTCAGTGCGACTACCTCGTCGCCGGAGTCGTCTCGGACGAGATGGCCGCGCTCGCCAAGGGCCATCGGCCGGTGATTCCGCTGCCGGAACGCCTGGAGATCGTACGCAGCGTGCGGTACGTGGACGCCGCGTTCGTCGAGACGGTGCCCGACAAGGTCGAGACCTGGCAGCAGGTGCGGTTCGACGTGATCTTCAAGGGGGACGACTGGCGGGACACGGAGAGGGGGAAACGGCTGGAACGCGACTTCGCCGAGGTCGGCGTGGAGGTCGTCTACTTCCCGTACACCGTGCACACGTCCAGCACCCAGTTGCGCCGGGCGCTGGACACGCTCGTCAGCCGGCAGTCCGGAGCGCTCTGAGCTCCCGGAACCACTTGGCGAGGAACGCCACCAGGAACAGCGCGTGCACGGCGGCGAGGGCCGCGTATCCGACGCGGAACGCGGTCCGGTCACCGAGAAGCAGGAAGACCAGGCAGAACACTCCGTAGTCGGCGGGCAGCAGCACCACTGCTCGCAGCCGCGAGACCGGGGCGGCGGTGCCGGTGCCCGCCGCGGGCCGGGCGGCCGCCCTTCCCAACTGCTCACGCAGCAGTCCCGCGCAGAACGTCAGCACCGCCGTGAACAGGAAGCCCAACGGCAGCAGCAGCCAGCCCTCGCCGGGCAGCCCGGAGAACCGCTGGAAGGAGATCAGCACGGCGGTGTGCACCAGGATCATCTTGGCGCAGTCCACGACATGGTCCAGCCACTCGCCGTCCGGGCCTCCCCCGCCGGTGAGCCTGGCCAGCTGGCCGTCGGCCGAGTCGAGGGCGAAGCCGAGGACGAGACCCGCGTACACGGCGACCGCGAGCCCGCCGGAGGGGCGGACGAGCGCCACGGAGGCGATAGCTGCGAACGTGAACGCCGCACTGATCAATGTAACTTGATTGGGTGTCAGCCCCATTCGGTACGCACCGGCCGCGAGGACCCGGCCGGCCGGCCGGTTCACGTACCGCGAGTAGAGCGACACTCCCTTGGCCGTCTTCTGCGCGCCGCGCAGCTCCCGCAGGACCGTGCCCTTGCTTCCCATCCGCCCCCCAGCGTCCCACCGTTGCGAACGGCGTCGGCATCGGCATCGGCCCAGGAATGCGCGGACACCGCCACCGGATCCGCATCATGGCACGCGGACCCGGTCGCGCGGGGGCACCGGGCGCGTATCGGGTCGTGATCGTGTGGTTCGCTGGGAACCTCGGTCCGGATCACGGAGACCCGGAGGCCCGAGATGGAGTCCGGCCCGGCAGCTCTCGGCCGCGGCGACACCATCGGCCGTGACGCACGCACCCCTGCGGTCGCCTGTCCGGACCGGCCCGATCCGCCGGACAGCCACTGCCCCGCCCCGGCAGACCGCTCCGGACGGCGGTGCGGCTCAGGCGGGGATGGTGCGGCACTCCGGGTGGCCCCAGCCGTTGGGGTTCTTGGCGATCATTTCCTGTGCCGCATAGGGCTTTCCGCAGTGGCAGCGGCCCGCGAACCTGGCCTTGATGGTGCCGCCGGAACGGGCGGGACGTGCCGCGCCCGCCGCCTTCTTCGTCACCGCGCCGGCGCGTCGGCCCTCGGTCGCACGGGCGGGGGCCGGGGTCGGCAGCCGAGTGGAGCCGTGCGCGGTTCCGGCCGGCCGCTGGGCCACCGCGGCCTCGCTGGCCGCCTGGTCGGCGAGCGCGTTGAGCGGGTCGCCGTCCACCTGGTGGGCCGGGACGTAGGTGAAGCGCACGGTCCGGCCGGTCAGCCGGTCGTCGATGGCGACCACCAGGTCGCGGTTGGCCACCGGCTTGCCGGCCGAGGTCTTCCAGCCGTTGCGCTTCCACCCCGGCAGCCACTTCGTCACCGCGTTCATCGCGTACTGCGAGTCCATCCGTACCTCGATCGCCACAGCGGGGTCAGTCGACTCCAACAGCTGTCGCAGCGCGGTGAGTTCGGCGACATTGTTGGTCGCGTTGCCCAGCGGCCCCGCCTCCCAGCGCTCGGGCCGGCCCTGCGCGTCGGCCACGACCCATGCCCAGGCCGCGGGACCCGGATTGCCCTTGGACGCCCCGTCACACGCGGCGATGATGCTCTCGTTCATGCCCTCGATCATGCCAGCGTCGCAACACCTCCCGACACCGTCACCCTGAGTGACGATTCGAGGTGCGGCGATCCGGCGGCGCTGGTTCTCTGATGGAGCCCGCTCTCCCCAACAGCACAAGGAGCGATGATGAGCGTTGCACGTGAATCCGGTGACCGTGCGCAGCAGCTGCGCGACAAGGCCCGGCACATGACCGAGGCCGCCGAGCGCACCACCGACCCTGAGCAGCGCCAACGGCTCCAGGAGAAGGCCCGGAAGCTGCAGGAGCAGTGCGAGCAGCAGGGCGGCACGGGCGGCGGAAACATCCGCCCGTCCAAGTAGCACCCGCCTCACGCCGGCGGCCGACGTCCTGTCGCTCTTCCATGAGTGTGCGGCAGGCCGTCGGCCGCCGTGCCGGGCAGGCTCCGCAGCCCTGCCCGGCCCCCGGTTTCCCGGCCCCCGGTCCTCTGCCCCCGGTCGCTGTCTCAGTAGGGGTGCTTGTTCACCCTGTCCGCCCAGGCCCGGTAGGACGTGTTCCCCAGTTCGGGATGGATCTGTTCGAGTGTGATGCTGCGCCGGTCCGGTGGTTTGGCGAAGTCCTCGTACTGGAAGGCGTCGTCGAAGCCGATCTCCTGGGTCGCCTTCCAGTCACAGCTGTAGTAGACGGCACCGATGCGGGCCCAGTAGATGGCGCTCATGCACATCGGGCACGGGGCCCCGCTCGTGTAGATCGTGCAGCCCTGCAGCATCCGGGCACGCTCCGGCACGGCATCGGGCGAGCCCTCGGGGCGCGGCACCAGTTTGAGCGTGTACCGGTCCAGGTACGCCTCGGAGATGCTGGGGGCCTCGGGATTGAAGACCTGGATGGCCTTGCGGATGGCTTCCACCTCGCCGTGAGCGGTCGGATCGGCGGTGAGCAGTACCCGGTTCTGCCCGCGCGCGATGATCTCGCCTTCCTTGGTGATCACCGCGCCGAACGGCCCGCCCCAGCCCTCCTCGACGGACTCGGTGGCCAGCCGCACAGCCTCGGCCATGAATTCCTCGTGCCCCATCACGGCACCCCTCTTCATCCGGCGCTCGCCCTCCTGGCGCGACCATCCTTCAGGGATTAAAATTAACCCTATTTGTCCGATAACTCCCTTTAGAACTAGACTACTCCGCATGAGTACCCGTGCAAGCCCCGGCCCCGGCGGCAGTGCCACGGTCGTCATCTCCCAGCGGGTCCGGGCCGGTCGGAACGACGACTACCGGCGCTGGCAGGAGAAGACCAACGAAGTCGTGCGGGGTTTCGACGGGTTCCAGGGAACGGAGATGTACCCACCGGCTTCCGGTGACGAGAACGAGTGGGTCGTCGTATTCCGCTTCTCCCGCCTCGAACAGCTCACGCGCTGGCTGGAGTCAGCGGCACGCCGGCAACTCCTCGACGAGGCTGCTCCGTTGTTCGACGGGCCCGCCACGCAGGAAGTGCTCTCCGGCGGGACGCCCACCGACGATGTCGTCACGGCCGTGGTCTCGCACGATGTGCGGCCGGGGCACGAGCAGGATTTCTTGCACTGGCAGTCCAAGATCCTGAAGGAGCAGGAGAGGCAACCGGGTTTCATGGGGTCCGAGTTGTTCAGACCGGTGAAGGGCATCCAGGACCGCTGGGTGGTGGCCTTCCGGTTCGACACCCGGGAGCACCTGGAGGCATGGCTCGCATCCGATGCCCGCCGACGGCTCGTCGAGGAGGGGCGCGGCCATTTCGAATCCTACGCCGTTCGCAAGATCGGCTCGGCGTTCGGCGGCTGGTTCCGCTTCGGTCCGGGCCCGCAGGAGGGCGTGCCGCCCAACTGGAAGCAGGCCATGTCCGTGGTGCTGGCGCTGTATCCGACGGTGATGGTCCTGGAGCTGACGGCAGGCGACTGGTTCAAGGATCTGGGGGTGCCGGGGTACATCGCGCTGTTCCTCAGCAATGTACTGAGCGTAAGCATCCTGACCTGGCTGCTGATGCCACTGGTCAACCGGGCACTCGCGTTCTGGCTGCTGCCCGGCCGCGCCCGGTCGGTCCGGGTCCATGTGGCCGGAGCGGCTGTCGTGACGCTGTGCTATCTGGTGATCATCACCGTCTTCGGCCTGACCACCGGCTGACCGCGGCGTACGGACACCGCCCCTCCGTACCGCACCCGCCTCGGCCCACGTTCTTGTTGACACCCCTCCGAGGCAGGCCCTAGGTTGCGGTAAGCGCTTTCCAGCCGCATCCAGGAGATCTCGGGACATGAGCAGTCCACTGCGCATCACGCACGCCCACGGTGACCGGATCACGGTCACGGAGGAGCACGGCGGCATCGATCTGATCAGCTACGTCTACCGACCGGAAGCGGCCTGGGAAGCCCCCAAGCCGTACATCCACCCCATGCGCACACTGACTGACAACGTTGTCACCGACTACCGGCCCAACGATCACCGCTGGCACAAGGGCCTCCAGATGACGGCCTCCCACCTCTCCGGGCAGAACCTGTGGGGCGGCAACACCTATGTGCACGGCCAGGACTACGTGCCGCTGCCCGAGCGGGTCGGGTCGATGGCGCACCTCGGATTCGACGAGGTGGCGGCGGACGCCGGACGCGCGGTCATCGCGGAGCGGCTGAGCTGGCGCCACAACGACGGCACGCACTGGGCCGACGAGCTGCGCCGGGTCGAGCTGCACGACGTCGAGCACGCCGGCTCCGGATCCGGCACCACCGACGCGGGCCGCGGTGGCAGCTGGACGCTGACCTGGTCCAGCGCGATCACCAACCGGCGTGCCGAACCGCTGCGCTTCGGCAGCCCGACGACCCACGGCCGGGAGGCGGCCGGCTACACCGGCCTCTTCTGGCGCGGGCCGCGCGCCTTCCGCGGCGGCCGGATCCTCGGCCCGGACGGGGAGGGCCCGGCGCTGATGGGGACGCAGGCACCCTGGCTGGCCTACAGCGGCGAACACGACGGCTCCGACGGACACGCCACGCTGATCTTCCAGCACGCCCCGGAGAACGATCACACGGGAGCGGGCGGCACCCATCCGGCGCACTGGTTCGTCCGCGACGAGCCCTTCGCGGCGGTCGCCCCCTCCTTCGCCTTCCACGAGGAGCTGGAGCTCGCCCCGGGCGACACCCTGGCCCGCCGATACCGGGTCACCGTCGCGGACGGCGCCTGGGACCGGGAGCGGATCACCGATCACCTGGCGGCGCACCCGTGGTGAACGAGGACATGGACGGCCCCGGCCTGTACGTGGAGCTGCCGCTCGACGACTCCGGCCGGACCCGACTGCGCGGTCTCGGGACCGGGCCCGTGTGGTTCGCCGAGCCGGGAACCACCGCCGCGGCGGACGCCCGGGCGCTCGCGGGCGCCCACATCGCGCTCGGAAATCCCCGGGCGGCCTGGGTGGCCGAAGCGCCCCGGCTGCGGTGGCTGCAGCTCGCCTCGGTCGGGATCGACGGCTATCTCGGCCTGGACTGGCCGGTCCTCGGCCACCGGCTGACCGTCACCAACCTGGGTGACCTCTTCGCGGGACCGGTGGCCGAGTCGTGCCTGGCGGGCGTCCTGGCGCTGCACCGCGGCATCGACGAACTCGCCGTGCTGCGTACCCGCGGCACCTGGGCGAAGTCCACCGTCCGGCCGCGGCTGCGGCTGCTGTCCGGATCACGGGTTCTGGTGCTGGGCCGGGGGTCCATCGCCCGGAGGTTCGCCGAGCTGCTCGGACCGTTCGGCTGCCGGGTGTCGTACTTCGCACGCGGCTCGGGCGACATCCGCACACCGGCCGGGCTCGACGAGCGGCTGCCCGGCTTCGACGTGGTGGTGGGACTCCTGCCCGGCACCCCCGCGACGGACCGGCTGCTCGACGCGCGCCGGCTCGCGCTCATGCGGCCGGGGGCCGTTCTGGTGAACGCCGGCCGGGGGTCGCTGGTGGACGAGGAGGCGCTGGTCCGCGAGCTGTCCTCCGGGCGGCTCGGCGGCGCCGTGCTGGATGTGACGGGGCAGGAGCCGCTGCCCGCCGGGCATCCCCTGTGGTCCTGCCCGAACGTCGTCCTCACCCAGCACACCGCGGGTGGCTGCACGGACGAAAGCGCGCGGGTCGTCGACCTGTTCGCGGACAACCTGCTCCGGTTCGGGGCCGGTGAACCGCTGCGCAATCCCGTGCAGTGGACCAGAGGATTCTGAGGACACGACCGACATGCCCGAATCAGCTTCCGCGCGCCCCGGCGCGCTCGTCGACGACGGAGTGCGCGTCGCGGCGCTCCGGCCGGTGCTGCTCAGTGCGCCGTACGCCGATCCGGAGAATCTGGAGGTACGCGTGGCGCTGCCCTCGGGGTGGCGCACGACGGGGCTGGTCGAGGTGACCCTGGACGACGGGACGACCGGTCTCGGCGAGGGGTATCTCGCCGTCTTCGCCCCGCAGGTCTTCGTCTCCACGGTCGAGCTGCTCGCCCCCTACCTGGTCGGACGCCCGGCCGGGGACCTGGCCGGACGCTACCGGGACATGGTGCACATCACGGGGTACTGGAGCCTTCAGGGGGCCGCCCGCCATGTCGTCTCCGCCGTGGAGGCGGCCCTGGTCGACGCCCTCGGGAAGCGGGCCGGCGTGCCGGCGTACGAGCTGCTGGGCGGCCGTCGTACCGACCGGATCCGGCTCTACGCCAGCGGGGGCGACTCGACGTCGCCGGCCGCGATGAGCGCCGAGATCGCCGCTGTCGCCGCCCTCGGGATCGACACCTTCAAGATCAGGGCACGGGGCCACGAGGCGGACAAGGCGGTGTGGACGCTTGAGCACGCGGCCCCGCACGGTGTCGGGATCGCCGTCGACATGGCACAGAATCTCCATGACCCCGGCCAGTCGGCGGCGGACGCGCTGGCGTTCCTGGCCGCGGTGCGGGCCGGCACGCGGCGGCCGCTGCGTTTCCTGGAGGAGCCGCTGGGCCCCGCCCGTACACATGAGTACCCCGCGCTGCGGCGGGCGGCCGGCTGCCCGGTGGCCGGCGGGGAGACCGTCACCACCGCACGAGAGCTGCTGGAACGCATGGCCGCGGGTTGCTACGACATGGTGCAGCCGGACGCCACGGTCGTCGGTGGGCCGGTGCAGACGCTGGCCGTCTTCGCGGGTGCCGCGGCACACGGCGTCGACCCGGTCGTGCACTGCTGGGGCAGTGCGGTGTGCCAGGCGGCCAACTACCACGCCGCGTTCGCCGGTGGCGGTCGGCTGGCCGAGTGGCCGATGCCCGCGTACCCCCTGCGGTCCGAGCTCCTGGTCGAGCCCTTCCGCATCGAGGCGGGCCACCTGCTCGCTCCGCGGGCGCCCGGGCTCGGCGTCCGGCTCACCCCGCAGACCGAGCGGCAGTACGCCTTCCGCGGTGATGCCGTCTACCGCTGCCTGGCCACACTGCCACCGGCCGCGCCGGGCCGGTGGAACACCGACTGACCGGGCGCCCCGGGCGAGAGCGTCGGCGGCGGGCCGGGTCCTCTTGCCCACACAATGGGAAAACGCTTTCAGTGCGGCTATCGTAGCCCCATGCAGAGCCAGGTCAATCGCCGTTCCGCCCGCCCCCGCCCGTCGTCCGCCGTGACGCTCCAGCAGGTCGCGCAGGACGCCGGGGTCTCTCTCGCCACGGCTTCGCGCGTCCTCAGCGACAGCGACCGCAACGTGACCCAGGAGCTCCAGGAGCGGGTCCTGGAGGCGGCCGCCCGGCTCCGCTACGTGTCCAACGCGCCCGCCCGCGCGCTGGTGCAGTCCACGACGTCCATCGTCGGCCTGGTCGTGCACGATGTGAACGACGCCTACTACTCCGCCATCGCGGCCGGCGTCATGGAGGTCGCCCGTGACCACAAGCTCCTGGTGATGCTGGCGGGCACCTTCCACGAACCCGGGCTCCAGGCGGAGTACGTGGCCCGGCTGCGGGCGCAGCGGGCCCGCGCCGTGGTCCTCGCCGGATCGGGTTTCACCGGCGCGAACGCAGCGCTCACCCAGGAGCTGGAGGCCTTCACGGCACAGGGCGGCCGGGTGACCGCGGTCGCGCACCAGGACCTGCCGGTGGACACGATCGTGCCGGGCAACCGCGAGGGCGGCCGGGCGGTCGCCGAGCACCTCGCCGCGCTGGGGCACACGGAGATCGGCGTCATCTGCGGTCCGCTGGCACTGGTCTCCGTACAGGAACGGCTGCTCGGCTTCCTGGAGCGGGCCGCCGAGCTGGGTGTCGTCGTGCAGGAGCACCACCGCGTGGAGGCCGACTTCACCCGGGAGGGCGGGCGGGCCGCGGCGGTGCGGTTGTTCCGCAGGTCGCCGGGGATCACCGCGCTGTTCGCGCTCAACGACGCCATGGCGCTGGGTGCGCTCGCCGCGCTCCGTGACGACCTCGGCCGGAGCGTTCCCTCCGACGTCTCCGTCGTCGGCTTCGACGATCTGCCCGTGGCCTGCGACGTCACCCCCGCGCTGACCACCGTACGGCTGCCGCTGGAGGAGATCGGCCGCCGGGCGCTGCTGCTGGCCCTCGGTGACGCGACGGCCTCGCCGCGCACGCTCGCCGTGCCTTCGCGTCTGGTGGTGCGGGCCAGTACGGCTCCGCCGCCCCGGGTGACCGGCTGACTTCCTTCCCGGCCACGGGGCCACCGGGAACAGCGAGTTGACGCATCAAGGAGGCAGATTCCCGGCTTGATGCACCAAGTTGCCGATCCTTTCCCTGCAACCCCCTTGAAATAATGCATTAACCCCCACCACACTGAGGTCAACGCTGATTGACGCGTCAAATTCGAGAGGGTGGTGGCTGGATGGGTACGTCCGGGCCCAAGTACCAGCGCATCAAGGACGAGTTGCGGGCCGAGGTGGCTCGTGACGAGTACGAGGCCGGTGCTCCGTTCATCACTCAGAACCAGCTTCGCGAGCGCTTCCAGGTCAGCTCCACCACCGCCGTCCGGGCTCTCAACGACCTTGTCGCCGAGGGGCTGCTGGTGCGGCGGCGCGGCCAGGGGACCTTTGTCGCCGACGCCGGTGACCGGGCGGCCGCGGAGCACTCACCGGCACACCGGTCCGGGGTGATCGCCTGCATCATCAGCGGCCAGGGGCCCTACCAGTCGGAGGTGCTGCGCGGGATCGAGTCCGGCTGTGCGGAGCGCGGGATGCGGCTGTTCTTCTCCGACTCCGCCGTCCACATGACCGAGACCGGGCACGCCTCGCACGACGCCTCGCTGGACCGCCAGGACAAGGCGTTGCGCCAGGCCGTCGGGGACCGGGTCGACGGCATCATCCTCTACCCCGTCCAGGGCACGCCCGATCCCGATGTCCTCGACGAGATCAGGCGCCTGCGCATCCCCATGGTGCTGGTCGACCGGTATTTCCCCGGCCTCGCCGTCGACGCGGTCACCGCCGACAACTACGACGTCGGCTACCGGCTCACCGAACATCTGCTGGCCGACGGCCACGAGCGGATAGCGACGCTCTGGGGCGAGACGCAGTGCACCAGCGTCCACGACCGGATGACCGGGCACAAGCAGGCGCTGCGCGCCCATGACCAGCCGCTGCTCCCCCAGTTGACCGCACTGCGCTCGTACACGGCGCTGTCCGAGGACGAGCGCAAGCAGCTGCTGACCGACCTGCTCGGCTCGCCCGAGCCGCCGACCGCCCTGCTGTGTGCCCACGGTTTCGCCGTCGCCACCGCCGCCGCCGATCTGGCCTCGCTCGGCATCGCCGTGCCCGACGAGATCGTGCTGGCCGGGATGGACGACGCCGGACCCTACGACCTGCTGCCGCTCACCAGCTTCGCCGCCCGGCTGCCCGCCAGGGAGATCGGTCTGCGGGCGGTCGAGCAACTGGTCACCCGGATCGCGGAGCGCACGGCGGGCGAGGACCCGTACCGCAGCGCCGAGCAGATCGTGCTCCCCGTCCGGATCAGGACGCGCGAGTCCGTGCCGGTCCGGCTCCGTACCGTCGCCGCCCGCCGGCCCTGAGGGAGGAGACTCCTGTGTTCGCCGCCCCCACCCCCCGTACCCGCGAACTCGGGACCGATGTCCTGGTGGTCGGTGCCGGTCTCGGTGGTCTCGCCGCCGCGCTGACCGCCTCCAGGTTCGGACACCGCGTCGTGCTCACCGAGGCGACCGACTGGCCCGGTGGCCTGTTCACCGCGCAGGCCGTACCGCTCGCCGACGGCCACCGCATCGAACTGGACCCCGTCTCTCCCGGCTACCGCGATCTGCGCGAGCGGATACGCGACTTCTACCGGCGCAACTACCCGCTGTGCCCCGAACCGTTCGCCGATCCGCTGCTCGACCCCGGCCTCAGCACCACCGGCCATCTCAGCCACGAGCCGCGCGCCGCACTCGCCGTCGTCCAGGAGCTGCTCACCCCGCACCTCGCCTCCGGCAGGCTCACCCTGCTGCTCGGCCACCGCCCGGTCGCCGCCCAGGCGGACGGGGACCGGGTCACCGCGGTGACCCTGGTGGCGGCGGACGGCGAGCCGGTGACGGTCAGTGCCCCGTACGTCGTCGACGCCACGGACCTGGGCGAGCTGCTCGGCCTCGCGGGCGTCGAGCACGTCACCGGCGCCGAGTCCCGCGAGGAGACCGGCGAGCCGCACGCGCCCGCCGTCGCCGATCCGCTGGACCAGCAGCCGGTCTCCTGGGTCTTCGCCCTGGACCACCGCCCGGGCGAGGACCACACGGTGGACCGCCCGGCCGGCTACGACCGGTGGTCCGAGGCCTTCTCCTGGGACACCGCGGAGCCGGGCGGCGGACCGGCCCGCTCCGTGCCGCTGTTCCTGCACGAGCCGGACGAGGTTCCGCCCTGGGCCGCGCCGCCCAACGACCGCTGGCACCAGCTGCGGGCGCTGGCCCGGAGCCGCTATCTGCCGGGCACGTTCGACAGCGACATCACCCTGGTCGACTGGGAGCAGACCGCCTACAGCCGGCTCCCGCTGACCGGTGCCGACGACGAGGTACGGGTCCGGGCCGAGCGGGAGGCGCGCGAGCAGGCCATGTCGTTCCTGCACTGGATGCAGACCCGCGCGCCCCGGCACGACGGCGGTCACGGCTACCCAGAGCTGCGGCTCAGGCCCGATGTCACGGGCACCGGGGACGGGCTCGCCAAGGCCCCGCACGTACGCGAATCCCGGCGCATCCGGGCCGAGTTCACCCTGCTGGAGCATCATCTGACCGCCGAGGCCCGGGCCGGGGCGCCGGGCGCCGAGACGTTCACGGACAGTGTGGGCACCCTGCGCTCCCGGATCACCCTGCGCCCCGGCGCGGGTGGCGGCGCCGGACTGGACCTGGAGTGCCTGCCGTTCCAGCTGCCGCTGGGCGCACTGCTGCCGGAACGGGTGGAGAATCTGCTCCCGGCCGGGCGGAACATCGGCGCCACCCATCTCAGCGCCCCCGCGCTCGGCGGGCACGCGGGCCAGTGGAGCATCGGTGAGGCCGTCGGCGCACTGGTCTCCTACTGCCTGGAGCACCGGCTGCCGCCGCGTGCGGTCCGCGCGGGCGAGCACCGGCTCGCCTCCTTCCAGGACCGGCTGGGCTCTTCGCTCGGTCTCGCCCTCGACTGGCCGGACCGGCTCCGCACCGGGCCCGTGACCAGTGCCGGGGCGCTCTACGCCACGCTCTGACCCCCACTGCCCTTCCCTCGGGAAGGGCACTTTCCCGACCTGCTGGAAAACGCTTACCAATCCCGGTGGCTCACGCCCTCAGCCTGGACGGCCCTCTGTGACTGTGACTCCTTACCGTGTACTGCTCGTCGGCGCGGGCAACATCGCCCGTGCCGTCCACATGCCCGCGTTCCTCGGACTTCCCTCGGACTTCACCGTGGTGGGCGCCGTGGACGCCGATCCCGCGACCGCCCGTTCCTTCGCCGACGACTTCGCGCTCCCCCACCACTCCACCGATCTCGCCGCCTCGCTGGGCGAGGTCCGTCCCGATCTCGTCGTGATCGCCTCGCCGCCCGTCGCCCACCGGGAGCAGGTCGTCGCCGCCCTGACCGCGGGGGCCTGGGTCTGGTGCGAGAAGCCGCCCGCGCTGAGCCTGGCGGAGTACGACGCCATGACCGCCGCCGAGGGTGAGCGGGGACCGTACGCCCCGATCGTCTTCCAGCACCGGTTCGGCTCGGGGGCCGAGCACGCCAAGGCGCTCATCACCTCCGGGGAGCTGGGGGCGCCGCTGGTGGCCCACTGCCAGACCACCTGGTACCGCGACGACGCCTACTACGCGGTCCCCTGGCGCGGGAAGTGGGCGACCGAGGGCGCCGGCCCCGCCATGGGGCTCGGCATCCACCAGATCGACCTGCTGCTCGAACTGCTGGGTGACTGGGCGGAGATCCGGGCCATGGCGGGAAGGCTGGCCCGCGACGTCGAGACCGACGACGTCACCACCGCCACCGTGCGCTTCGCCTCGGGCGCGCTGGCCACCGTGGTCAACAGCGCGCTCTCGCCCCGCCAGCTGAGCCATCTGCGGATCGATCTGCGGGACGCCACCATCGAGCTGAACCATCTGTACGGGTACGGCAACGGCGACTGGACCTACACCCCGGCTCCGGGTGTCGAACCCGGCCGGGCGGCCGGCTGGGCCTCCCCCGCCGAGGACGTCCCCAGCTCGCACGGCGCCCAGCTCCGCTCGCTCCTGGCCGACATGCGGGCGGGACGGCGGCCCCGGGCGAGCGCCGGGGACGGCCGCCGGTCCCTGGAGCTGATCACCTCGATGTACAAGGCCGCGCTCACCGGCCGCCCGGTCCTGGCCGGTGAGATCGGGCCGGGCGACCCGTTCTACACGGCACTGCACGGCTCCGTTCCCGGCTGGGCCCCGCAGGGGTCCGGGCGATGACCGACCGCCCGGACAGCGGCGTGGACCGTGCCCTGCTGCTCACCTTCGACGACCGGCACGTGCGCGAGTGGGCCGCGGCCGCGCCGCTGTTCACGTCGTACGGCGCACGGGTCACCTTCTTCATCTGCGAGCCCGACCGGCTGGACCGGGACGAGGTACGGCTGCTGCGCCGGCTCGCGGACGACGGCCACACCGTCGGCTGCCACGGACTGCGGCACGAGCGCGCCCCGGAGTTCGTCGCCGCGCACGGCGCGGGCGCCTATCTCGACCGGGAGGTGGTGCCCGCCCTCGACGCGCTGCGCCGCCTCGGCTTTCCGGCCCGCAGCTTCGCCTACCCGTGCAGTGCCCGTGACGAGGACACCGACCGGCTGCTGCTCACGCTCTTCGACCGGCTGCGCGGCGGGGTCCCGGCCGGCCGTCGCGCCGACCCCCGCCTCGCGGACGAACTCCACGTCCCGGCCGCTGACGTCGCCGCCCGGCGGGTCCTGCCGGGGTGCTCGGTGGACTCCGGGCGCGGGAGCGTCGCGTACGGGGACGATCTCGGCGGTGTCGAGGCGGCACTGCGCCGGAGCGCCGAGCACGGCGGCGTGACCACGCTCTACGCCCACTGCGTGGCCGACGCCCATGAGGCCAACCACGTGACCCCGGCCCGGCTGGAGAAGCTCCTGGCCACGGCCGACGGGATGTCACTGCCCTGCGTGGGCTTCGACGACCTCCCGTGAACCACTTCCGCGTCGCACACATTTCATCCAGAGGGGCCCTTCACTCATGCATGACGACCGCACACTGACCGAGGAACGGCTCGACCGCGCCCTGCGCGAGCGCATCCGCCCCGCCGTCCACCCCCGCACCGAGCCCCTGGAGTTCGAGGTCTGGCACGCCCCCGGCGAACCGGTGCCGTTCACCGAGGCGGTGGCCGCCCCGTACAAGCCGGGCGCCCTCGGTGACGACTGGGGGCCGGCCTGGGGCACCAGCTGGTTCCGGGTGACCGGCCGGGTTCCGCAGGGCTGGGCCGGTGAGACCGTCGAGACGGTGATCGACCTCGGCTTCGCCAAGGACCGGCCCGGCTTCTCCGCGGAGGCGCTGGCCCACCGGCCGGACGGCAGCGTGGTCAAGGCGCTCAACCCGCGCAACACCTGGCTGCGGGTCGGCGAACCGGTCGCGGGCGGCGAGGAGTTCACGTACTACCTGGAGGCCGCCGCCAATCCGGAGATCCTGGACGGGGTCAGCCCGCTGGGCGACCGGGAGACCGCGGGCGGCGAGCCGCTGTACCGCGTCGAGCGGATGGACCTCGCGGTCTTCGACCGGCAGGTATGGGAGCTGGTCCAGGACCTGGAGGTGCTCGACCAGCTGATGCGGCAGCTGCCGCTGGGCTCCGCGCGCCGCTGGGAGATCCTGCGCGCGGTGGAACGCTGCCTGGACGCCCTGGACCTGGACGCCGTGGGGGCGAGCGCGACCGCAGCCCGGGAGCGGCTGCGGGACGTGCTCGACTCCCCCGCGAACGCCTCCGCGCACCGGCTGTCCGCGGTGGGCCACGCGCACATCGACTCGGCCTGGCTGTGGCCGCTGCGGGAGACGGTGCGCAAGGTGGCCCGCACCACCTCCAACGTGGTGGCGCTGATGGACGACCGGCCGGAGTTCGTCTTCGCGATGTCGCAGGCCCAGCAGCTGGACTGGCTGCGGGAGCACCAGCCCGCGCTGTACGCCCGGGTGAAGGAGAAGGCCGCCACCGGCCAGTTCGTGCCGGTGGGCGGGATGTGGGTGGAGTCGGACACCAACATGCCCGGGTCGGAGGCGCTGGCCCGGCAGTTCGTCTACGGCAAGCGGTTCTTCCTGGAGGAGTTCGGGGTCGAGACCGAGGAGGTGTGGCTACCCGACTCGTTCGGCTACTCGGCGGCTCTGCCGCAGCTGGTGAAGCTCTCCGGCTCGCGCTGGTTCCTCACCCAGAAGATCTCCTGGAACACGACGAACCCGTTCCCGCACCACTCCTTCCTGTGGGAGGGGCTGGACGGCACCCGGGTGTTCACGCACTTCCCGCCGGTGGACACCTATGTGGCCGAGCTGTCCGGCGAGGAGCTCGCGCACGCCGAGGAGAACTTCCGGGACAAGGGCCACGCCACCCGTTCGCTGGTGCCGTTCGGCTGGGGCGACGGCGGTGGCGGCCCCACCCGCGAGATGCTGGCCCGTGCCGAGCGGCTCGCGGACCTGGAGGGCTCCCCCCGGGTGACGATCGAGAAGCCTTCGGACTTCTTCGCGGCCGCCGAGGCGGAGTACGAGCGGCCGCCGGTGTGGCTGGGCGAGCTGTATCTGGAGCTGCACCGCGGTACGTACACCTCTCAGGCACGGACCAAGCAGGGCAACCGGCGCAGCGAGCATCTGCTGCGGGAGGCCGAGCTGTGGGCTGCGACCGCCGCGGTGCGGGCCGGATTCCCGTATCCGCAGGAGGAGTTGGACCGGATCTGGAAGAGCGTGCTGCTGCACCAGTTCCACGACATTCTGCCGGGTTCGTCGATCGCCTGGGTGCACCGTGAGGCCGAGGCGACGTACGCCCGGATCGCCGAGGAGCTGGAAGCGGTGATCGGGGCGGCGCAGCGGGCGCTGGCCGGAGCCTCGGAGGGCGGCGGCACGGTGGTGTTCAACTCCGCTCCGCACGGCCGCGCGGGCGTGGTGGCGGGGGGCGCGGCGCCCGCGCCGGAGCAGTCCGGACGGCCGGTGGAGGTCGAGGAGTACGACGGCGGCTTCCGGCTGGACAACGGGGTCCTGCGGGTGACCGTGGACGCGCGGGGGCTGGTGGTCTCCGTCGTCGACCTGGTGGCCGGGCGCGAGACCGTCGCGCCGGGGGGCGCGGCGAATCTGCTCCAGGTCCACCCGGATCTGCCCAACCGCTGGGACGCGTGGGACGTCGATGCCTTCTACCGCAACACGGTGACGGATCTGACCGAGGCGGACGTGGTGCGCCGCAGCGGTGACGGCGTGGAGGTGGTGCGCAGCTTCGGTTCGTCCCGGGTCGTCCAGCTGCTGACGCTGCGGCCCGGTGCCCGGCGCCTGGACGTCGACACCGAGGTCGACTGGCACGAGCAGGAGAAGTTCCTCAAGGCGGCGTTCCCGATCGATGTGCGCGCCGATCACTCCACCGCGGAGACCCAGTTCGGGCACGTGCAGCGGCCGACGCACACCAACACCAGTTGGGAGGCGGCCAAGTTCGAGATCTGCGCCCATCGTTTCCTGCACGTCGGCGAGCCGGGCTGGGGTGCGGCGCTGATCAACGACTCGACGTACGGGCACGATGTGACCCGGACGGTCCGCGAGGACGGGTCGACCACGACCACGGTGCGGCTCTCGCTGCTGAGGGCGCCCCGCTATCCCGACCCGGCGACCGACCAGGGGGTGCACCGGCTGCGGTACGCGCTGCTGCCGGGCGCGACGATCGGTGACGCGGTCCGTGAGGGCTGGTCCTTCAGCCTGCCCGAGCGCCGGGTTCCGGGGAGCGCCGAGGTGGCTCCGCTGGTCTCGGTCGACGACGACGCGGTGGTCGTGACGGCGGTGAAGCTCGCCGACGACGGCAGCGGGGACGTGGTGGTCCGGCTGCACGAGGCGCACGGCGGGCGGGTCTCGGCGCGGCTGACGGCGGGCTTCGCGCTGGCCGGCGCGAGCGTGACGGACCTGCTGGAGCGTCCGCTCGCCGACGAGCGGGCCGAGGTGGAGGGTGACGCGGTCCTGCTGGAACTGCGGCCCTTCCAGATCGTGACGCTCAGGCTCACACCGAACGAATAGGGTCTTTCGTCCGGATCGGGCCGGACCACGCGAGCCCGGCCCGATCCGGACGAGAGGCCCGGGTGTGAGGCGTACGGGGTGGGTGCGCGCCGCCGCGAACCCGCCCCGTACTCTTTTTCCATGAACGCTGGGGGGCCTGTGCGCCGTGTGATCGACGACCGTTTCGAGTTGGTGAACCGGCTCGGCAGTGGCGGGATGGGCATGGTGTGGCGGGCCCACGACCTGGCGCTGCACCGTGATGTGGCGCTCAAGGAGGTGCGGCCTCCGGACCCGGCGCTCAGCGAGAACGATCCGGAGTCGGCCAGGCTGCTGCGTGAGCGGGTGCTGCGCGAGGCCCGTGCGCTGGCCCGGCTCGACCACCCGGGCGTCGTCACGGTCCACCACATCGTGGACGGCGGTGACGGGACGTACCCGTGGATCGTGATGGAGCTGGTGCCCGGTGCCTCGCTCGCGGAGCGGCTGGCCGGGGGGACGCTCTCCCCGGTCGAGGCCGCGGAGCTGGGCCGGGGAGTGCTGTCCGCGCTGCGGGCCGCCCATGCCGCCGGGATCCTGCACCGCGACGTCAAGCCCGCCAATGTGCTGCTGCGGGCCGACGGGAGTCCGGTGCTCACCGACTTCGGCATCGCGGCGATCCGCGAGTCCACCAGTCTGACGGCGACCGGTTCCATCATCGGCTCCCCCGACTACATGGCGCCCGAGCGCATCCGCGGCGAGGAGGGCGATCCCTCGTCGGACCTGTGGTCGCTCGGCATGATGATGTACGTCGCCGTGGAGGGCCGGCATCCGCTGCGCAAGGCCACCACACTGGCGACGCTGGCGGCCGTGCTGGACGAGGAGATCCCGCCGCCCCGGCGGGCCGGTGCGCTGGCCCCGGTGCTGAACGCGCTGCTGACCCGGGACACGTCCGTCCGGCCCGGTCCCGAGGAACTGGACCGGATGCTGGCGGCGGTCGTCGCGCCGGTGGGCGGGCCGGCCGGGGCCGCGCAGCCGCGCCCCGCGGCTCCGCAGGATGCCGTGCCGCCCGGTCCGCAGGCGCCCACCCGGCAGGACGCGGTGCCGCCCGGCTTCGGCGGCCCCGGTCCGACCACGGTCCTGCCCACCGCCCCCGTCCGGCGCCCGGCGCCCGTGAGCGGGGCGGGCACCGCTCCCCCGCGTCCGGCGCCCGCGACGCTGGGCAGCCAGGAGATCCGTCGCCGGCTCCGGCGGGGCCGTGCCTTCACGGCCGGCACCGCTCTCGTGGGGACCGCCCTGACCGGGGCGCTGGTGTGGTCGCTGCTGCCCGACGCGGAGACGGAGGCTTCCGGTACGAAGCCGGGCGGCACTGTGTCGGTCACTCCCGACACCCCGTCGTCCGCCTCGGGCCGGCCCCCCGGCGGCGCGTCGCCCGACGGGGCCGACCGGGCGCAGGGCTCGTCGCGGGTGGACCGGAAGAACCTGCTGACGCCTGCCGGAGCACGGTCCGTCGTCGCGGCGCTGAAGCCGGTGATGGGCACCACCGAGGTCACGTCGTTCACGCTGTACGACGTCCATGCGAGCGTCGAGGCCCCGGTGGCGAAGAACAAGGCCCTGTACGACGTCTACACGTACCAGGACGGCAAGGCCGTCCGTGACCGCGCGGGCGGCACGCTCCCGTCGGACGCCAGGTCCGTGGACCTGGAGAAGATCGACTGGGACGCCCTGCCGGGGCTGATACGCCGGGCGGACAAGGAGCTCGGTGTCGCCGAGCCCACCACCCACTACGTGGACATCGACCCGGCCTCCCCGTTCGACGGCTACCGGCCGACCCTCAGCGTCTATGTCTCGGACGAGTACGGCGGCGCGTATCTGCGGGCCGACATCGACGGCAAGGTGCTCAAGAAGTATCCGCGCAACGGCTGAACCCGGCGCGGGGTCAGCCGAGTACCCGGACCAGCACCAGCAGCACGGCCGCGAGACCCACGCCCATCAGCAGCGTCCAGAGACCGGTCGGGATCCCGGTGGCCGGCTCCTTGACCACGGCCGGCGGGGCGGCGGTGTTCGCCCGGGCCAGCCATTCGCGCGGCGGGTCGGCGGCGACGGCGACCCGCCAGGGCTGCTCGGGGTCGTATTCGACGACGGCCCTGGACTTGTGCAGCAGCCCCTGGAGGTCGAGGGGGTGACAGACCCGCATCCGGTACGCGGGGAGCCCCTCGGGCATCACGGTCAGGTCGAAGGCGAACACGGAGTCCACCGACCGCCCGTCGCGGACCGGCCGGCCGGTCCTCTTGTCGACGGTCCTCACCCCATTGACCACGGCGGGCGCGAAGGCGCGCGGCCCGCCGGAGCGCGGCTGCATCGCCGAGCCCGTCGCCAGCGGATCGCCCATGTCGCCGAGGATCGTCAGGATCAGGGCCGTCACCGGGACGCCGGTCAGCAGCAGCCAGCGGGGGCCGTCCAGGGCACCCTGGACCAGCGCGGCGACGGAGAGCCCGATCAGGAGGACGGCCACCATCCTGAGCGAGGAGAAGAGCATGCGCAGGGACGACATGGATCGGTTCATGTGAGGCGCAGCAGCTTTCGGTGGGGAATCGCGACCCGGGTGAGAGCGGGGTCGCCGGGGCGGTCGGCGTCGTACACGGCGAGGACGTCGCGTCTGAGGGCGACGCGGTCCACGACGGCCGGGACCTCGTGGCGCACCCCGTCCTCGTCGTCGAACACCACGGTGACCTCACCGGACTTGCGGCCCACCGACTGCCAGCCCTCCAGTACCGCGTCGGCCGTGCGGTAGCGGCGGGACAGCCTGCGCAGCCCCGCGGTGCGGCGCAGGCTCACCGCCGCGCCCCACCAGGCGGCGAGACAGCCCACGCCGGCGACGGACCACAGGACGGTGATCCATTGGGAGACGGCGAATTCGCCCAGCGGCAGGACCACGTGGAAGCTGGTGACGGTGGTCCGCTCGACCTGGCCCTCCGCCAGCGCGTCGTACCAGCCGGCCAGTGCCGCGACGGCGGAGAGTGTGATCATCGCGCCGGGTGCCGCCCGGTGCAGGTACCGGGCGCAGAGCAGACCGAGGCAGACCGCGAAGGCGATCCCGAGCAACGCCGACACGGACGCGAACTGGTCACTGGCGCAGCCTCCGGCCAGGTCGCAGGACCATTTCACACCGATCGCCTCGTGGCCGGCGATGTACCACATCGTCCAGACCTGCCACGCCATCAGCGCGCACGCGATGACACGCATCGCCTGCGCATAGGCTTTCTGCCGCACTGTTCGCCCTTGTCCTCGCCCGTCATGGGGCATTGACGTGCCCCGTCGGACGATATACGTGCTGTGCACACCCTGTCCGTGATCCACAACACGCCGGCTGCGGTGCGGCAGGGCTCAGACCGTGCCGGTCAGCGTCTTCGGCACCCAGCGGAGCTGGGCGGCCTCCTGGAACATGGCACCGCCCTCGTGGCCGTTGAACGGGTAGACCTCGATCTCCTTCTCGCCGGCGTAGGCGTTGTGTGCGGCGAAGACCGTGGACGGCGGGCAGACCTGGTCCATCAGCGCGACGGAGAAGAGCGCGGGGGCGGTGCCCCGGGCGGCGAAGGACACGCCGTCGAAGTACGACAGGGTGCGCAGGGCGGTCTCCTCCTTGCCCCGGTGCATCTTGAGGTAGCGGGCTATCTCCGCGTACGGGTTGGAGTCGGTGAGTGTGACGGCCCGCCCGAAGTGGCAGAGGAACGGGACGTCGACGGCGATGGCGGCCAGGTCGGGAACGAGTCCGCCGACCGCGAGGCTGATGCCGCCGCCCTGGCTGCCGCCGAACGCGACGGTGCGGGCGGGGTCGGCGAGCGGGTGGGACCGGGCCGCTTCGACAGCGCGTACGGCGTCGGCGTAGACCCGGCGGTAGTAGTAGGTGTCCGGGTCCTCGATGCCGCGGGTCATGAAGCCCGCGTGGGAGGGGCCGGAGCCGACCGGGTCGGGGGTGTCGCCGACGTTGCCGCCGCTGCCCTGGCCGCGCACGTCCATGATGAAGTGGGCGAATCCGGCCGACGGCCACAGGCCCCAGCAGTGCGGAAGGCTGCGGCCGCCGTTGTAGCCGTGGAACTGGACCATGAGCGGGAGCGGGCCCTCGGCGTCCGCGGGGGCGGTGAACCAGCCCTTGATCGGGTGGCCGCCGAAGCCGGCGAACGTGACGTCCCAGGTGCGGGTGCCGGTCAGCCCGGTCTCGACGGGCTCGAAGGAGACGGCGGGGTCGTGGGCGCGGGTCTCGGCGAGGGTCTTCGACCAGAAGGCGTCGAAGTCCTCCGGTTCGTCGATCTGCGGCCGGTAGGCGCGGAGTTCGGGCAGCGGCATGTCGAACAGGGCCATGGAGCTGGTCTCCTCATGGTGGGATCCGGAACAGTCTGCCGTGCGGCGTCACGGCATGGAGCGGCGGGGCCGGGTGCTGTCAGGTGCACCCGGCCCCGCCCGTTCTTCGGGGGTGGATCAGTCGGTCAGCTGGACGGCCCGCAGGCCGGTGGCGCTCTTGGAGTTGTTGGCGATGGCGGCGCCCCACTCCGTCCAGCCGCGCACCCGGCCGTCGTTGTCGCTGTCGTTGACGACGACGCCGAGCCCGATGGATGCGGTGGGCTTGCCGGAGAGGCCGAGCGAGGCCCACGGCACGGTCACGGTGTAGTGGGTGGTGGTGCCGTCACGGGTGATCTGTGCGGTGGCGCCGGGGGTCGGTCCGGCGGACTGGCCGGAGGGCGCCCGCCAGGTGTAGACCTGCGGCTTGCCGCCCACGAGCGAGGCGCCGATCTCGACGTACTGCTTGCTGCGGCCGGGCACCTGGGGGGTGACGGCGAACTGGATGCTGTCGCCCTGCCACATGTTCTCGGCGGTGGTGGCGGGCTGTGCCAGTGCGTTGTCCGTGATCGCGCCCTTGAGCACGAGTCCGGCGTCGGTGTACTGGGGCCGGACGGTGCCGGACAGGTCGGCCGCGCCGTTGTAGCCGCCCGTGTACTTCACCGAACCGTCGCCGATGACATCGATGGGCGTGGTGGTGTCGGTGCCGGACGGCTGGACGGCACCCCAGCCGTTCCAGGTGCCCACGGCGGTCCTGGCGCCGTCGGGGGTGTTGATGTAGGCGGCGGTCCAGTACCGCTTCCACTGCTTGATGTTGCGCGCGTCCACGGTGTACGAGGCGCTGGACCGGGCGCCGACCTCGATCGGTCCGTCGACGGTGCCCCGGTCCAGGTAGGTGTCGCCCGAGTTCACCTGCCAGTCCAGCTTGGTGAGTTCGAGCGGGTCGCGGACACGGTTGTTGGTGACGGTGACCTTCAGCGCGGCGGCGAACGGGGCCGCCTTCTTCACCACCGGGTCGAAGGTGACCTCGGTCGGCGGCACCACCTCGGTGTCCGAGGTGAGGCGGGCGAGGTTCAGCGGCCCGAGTCCGACGGTGCCGCTGACCGTGCGCGGCCCGGTGAGGGCCGAGGTGGGCAGCTGGATGTTCTGGCGGACGACCTTGCCGGGCTTCGCGGTGACCCGGTACTTCTCACCGGCGACCCGGAAGTCGTAGGGCAGCGGCAGTGTCCGGCCCTTGGTGCCGTCCACCTGGAGCACCGCGTCGACGGTCTCCTCCGTGTTGGAGTGCTGCGGCAGCCGGAGGGAGAACACCGGGCCGCCGACGGTCTTGACCGCGGACACCGCGCCCTTGACGTACAGCACCTTGCCGTCGATGCCGAGCTGCACCTTGCCGCCGACCGGGAGGTAGGTCTTCTCGTGGCCCAGCTGGTCGGTGACGGTGACCGGGCCGCTCGCCGAGAGTTCGGCCGTGCCCGGGGTGGCGGTCGTGGTGTACAGGGCCCGGACCGTGTCGTTTCCGGTGCCGAAGCGGTACGAGCGGATGTCGGCGGAACCCGCGTCGTCGCGGCCGGCGTAGGCGCGGCCCGCGAGCTGCCGGATCAGCACGCCCTCGGTGACCACGGACGGCTTGGGCTGCCAGGCCTTGACCTCCGCGGTGGGCCGCTTGAAGGCGCCGAAGTTGTGTTCCTTGTTGGTGGCGTCGGTGCCGTCGTTGGTGAGGTCGTACCAGTAGTAGCGGTTGACGCCCGAGGCGAACGAGAAGATCTGGGCGCGCGGCACGTACGCGGCCTGCTGGGCCGGGGTGACGCCGTCGCTGTGGGTCGGGTAGCCGTTCTCGGTGATCCACAGCGGGAAGTTCTTGCCGCCCGCCGCGTCCAGATCGGCGCGTACCTGCGGCAGCTTCTCCAACGCGGTCTCGGGCGGGGCGGGGTAGCCGTAGTGGTGAACGCTGAGCGCGTTCATGTACTTCAGGCCGCCGATCGCGTACAGCCGCTTGAGCCAATCGGTCTGGAGACCGGCCAGGCCGCCGCCGACGACGACGGCGTCCGGGACCTTGGCGTGCACCTTGCCGTAGCTGGCCTGGAGCAGTTTGAGGTAGCAGTCGGCGGTGATGCCGCAGGTGCCGTTGTTGAAGCCGGTCGAGTTGTACTCGTTGTAGATCTCGATTTCCTTCGAGGACTGCTGGTACTTCTCCACGGCGGCGGCCGTGAATTTCCCGTACGCCTCAAGGGCTTCGGCGGAGGCCGGGGTCCGGTTGCCGTCGTAATTGGTGTTCCGGTAGCCGGAGATGGGCAGGGCGGTCAGCCCCTGCGACTTGGCGTACGGGATGTGCTGGTCGGTGGAGTAGTTGCTCCAGGTGTAGCTGCCGGGGGTCTTCTCGATGGCGCCCCAGTTGATGTCGGAGCGGATGCCGTGCATGCCCATCAGCTTGACCGAGCGCAGCAGCTTCTGGTCGTCGCCGTCGTTCCATCCGTAGTGGATGCCCGTGCCGAAGCGGGTGTCCTGCTGTTCCTTGCCGGTCAGCGCGGTCAGTACACCGAAGTTGGCGGTACGGGTGGTGGTGCCGGCGGTCGCCGTGAGCGTGTAGTAGCCGCTGCCGAGCTTGGTGACGTCGACGGTGGCCGAGCCACCGGTGACCGGGGCGGTGCCGGACGCGACGGTCAGACCCTGGTCGTCGATGGCCTTCCAGGCCACCGAGGTCTGGTCGGAGCCCAGGGTGATCTTCGCCTGTCCCTTGACGAAGATCAGGTCGGGCGAGGTGACGGTGAGGGTACCGGCCGCGTGGGCGGCCGGGGCGGTGCCGGGCAACGGAGCCGCCACCAGCAGACAGCCGAGCAGGGCAGCGGCACTGCCCCATGCGGCGGGCCGCCGGGAGCGACCCCTTATTCTGGCCGGAACCAGAGGACCTGGCCGGATCGTGCCGTTCTGTTCCATCGAGGCAACCTCTCGATCGGATCGGCGCGGTGCGTTTCGGTGGTTCCCGGGTGGAGGTGTGCTCCGTCGGCTGTACCCCGGCGGAGCACACCGGCCCGTGTGCCGTCGGCGCGCACCGCTGCCGCCGTCGGCCGGCGCGGACGGGGGTCCGCGCCGTTACCCGGGTGGTGCCTCATCCCTTGAGGCCGGTGAAGCCTCCCCCGCCGCGGACGATCTGCCGCTGGAAGATCAGGAACAGCACGACCGGGGGCAGGATGGCGAGCAGCATCCCGGCGATGAGCAGCGACTGTTCCGCCGTTTCCGCGAGACGCGGCAGCGCGGCGGAGATGGGCTGCTTCTCGGTGTCCGGGATGACGATCAGCGGCCAGAGGAAGTCCTTCCAGGAGTTCATGACCGTCAGCAGGGTCACCACCGCGAGGATCGGCTTCGACATGGGCAGCACGATCCGGCGGAAGATGGTGAACGGACCCGCCCCGTCGACCTTGGCGGCCTCGAAGAGTTCACGCGGGATGCCGTCGAAGAACTTCATCACGATCAGCACGGTGAAGGCGCTGGCCGCGTGCGGCAGCCAGACGCCCCAGGGGCTGTTGGCGAGGGAGATGCCGAGGCCCGGCAGGTCGAGCACGGTGAGGTAGAGAGCCACCAGGGAGATGGAGCCGGGGATGAACAGGGTGGCGAGCACCAGCCATCGCACGGGCGTCGCCCACTTGGGGCGCAGCACGGACAGTACGTAGCCGCCGGTGGTGGCGACGACGAGGTGCGCGACGACCGAGCCGCTGACCAGGACCACGGTGTTCCAGAGGTACTGGCCGACCTGGAGTTCGCTCCAGGCGCGGGAGAGGTTGTCCCACTGCGCGTGGTCGGGCCAGAGCGCCAGCGGATCGCGCAGCAGCTCCTGGGTCGGTGAGACGGCGCCCTTGAACGTCCAGTAGAGGGGCGCCGCTCCGAAGGCGAGCAGCAGCAGGAGCGAGAGGGTCTGCACGGAGCGGAGCGAGACGCGTACCGAGGTCCGCCGCCGGTCGGCGCCGGAGATGAGTCCGCGTGCGCTCTCCTCGGAGCGGCCGGCGCGGCGGGTACGAAGGGGGGTCTGTACGGCCATCAGTTGCTCCAGCTCCTCGTCGCCCGCAGGTAGATCGCCGAGAGCACGCCGAGCACGAGGGCCAGCATCACGCTGAGCGCGGTCGCGGCTCCGAAGTCGCCGTTCTGGAAGGCGTAGTTGTAGATCAGCATCAGGATGGTGAGGGTGGAGTCCTCCGGGCCGCCGTCGGTCATCACGAAGGGCTCGGTGAAGATCTGCAGGGTGCCGATGATCTGGAGCAGCAGCATGATCAGGATGACCCCGCGCAGCGACGGCAGGGTGATGTGCCAGACCCGGCGCCAGATGCCCGCGGCGTCGATCTCGGCGGCCTCGTACAGTTCGGTCGGTACGGAGCCGAGCGCCGCCAGATAGATGATGACCGTGGAGCCGAAGCCGGCCCAGGTCGCTTCCAGCACGATCGACAGCATGGCGGTGTCGGTGGACTGCAGCCAGGGGTACGGGCCGAGGCCCACATGGGCCAGCAGTTGGTTGAACAGTCCGGCGTCCGGGTCGTAGAACACCTTCCACAGCAGGACCGACACGACCGGCGGGATCGCCACCGGAAGGTAGGCGAGGATGCGGAACAGGGTGCCGCCGCGCCGCAGTTCGGAGATGAGCACGGCGAGGAAGAGCGGCACCGGAAAGCCGATCACCAGCGCGAGCACGGCGAACAGCGCGGTGTTCTTGACGGCCGTCCACAGCAGCGGGTCGTCCAGTACGTGTGTGAAGTTGTCCAGCCCCACCCAGGTGGCGGGGTCGACCAGGTTGGTCTGCTGGAAACTGAGCTGCACGCTCTGGACGATCGGCCACCACGAGAAATAGGCGAAACACAGCACCATCGGAAGGCCGAACAGGATGGTGGTGACGCCTCCTTGCCTGACCCAGCGGACGAGGCGTTCCGCAGGGCCGCCGCGGTGCGGGGAGGCGGGGCGCGGCGGCCCGTCGGAAGTCCGCGGCAGGTCCGCGGAGGGGTCGGCGGAACGTTGTTTCCTCGTCCGGTCCTTCTGAGTGCGGTTCCCGGCGGGCGCCGCAGGCGCTTGTGACCTGCTCATTGACGTCTCCTCGCCTCTCCTCGTGCTGTGCTCACTGCGTGATGTCCGGACGCTCCGTTACCGGAAGGGATGCTGGTGCCGCGAGGGGCACTGGGGTCTTTCGTTTGGAACGGGCCGGACCGGGGAGCGGGTCCGGTGTCGTGCGTCGCAAGGCGGCGCAGGGGGTCGACGGGGTCTCCCCTGTTCGAGCGGAGCCGAGAGCTCGGGGAAGGAGCCCTGGCGACCGACGACAACGCGGCGGGCGCGGCACCGGGGCACACGGGCCCGGCATGATCCAGACGAGAGGCCCTAGTTCTGCGCCCGCTCCACCTGGGACTTGACCTGTGCCGCGGCCTTCTTCAGCTGCTCCGCCGGGTCGGCGTCCCGGCGGGTCAGTACGGCCTGCACGGCGCTGTCGAGTGCCTTGTAGACGTTCTGCGCCTCGACGGGCGGCTCGATGGCCAGCTCGTAGTCGCCGAGCGTGCCGCTGTACGGGGCGAAGTTCCCGACCGGCACGTTGGCCTGCTTGTCGACCGCGGCCTGGACCGGATCGGCGATGGCCGGCTTGTAGAACGGCACGGTCGGCACGCCGATGGCGGCGCCGTCCTTCTTCTTGGCCGCCGCGTCCTTCTCGGCCAGCCCGGCGTCGTACTTGGTGGAGAGGTAGTAGAAGTCGATGAACTTCGCCGCGGCCTCGCGCTCCTGCGCAGTGGCCCTCGGGCTGATCACCGCGATGGTGCCGCCGGCCAGGGTCCGCTTACCGGTGCCGTCGACGGGCATGGCGCCGAGGCCGATGAGCTTCGGGTCGCCCTTGTACTGCTGGATGTAGTGGCCGACCATGCTCGGGCCGGCGATCGTCATGCCGATCTTCCCGGCGGAGAAGTCCTTCTCCATGTCGGTGATGTTGCGCAGCTGGTTCTTGCCCATCGAGTCGTCGGTCCAGCGCATGTCCTTCAGCGCCTTCAGCGACTTCTCCGCGCCGCTGCCGGAACGGTCGAAGGTGTTGGCCCACTTGCCGCCGGACTGCTCTTGCATGCTGTCGCCGAAGGAGTACGCCATCGCGGTGAGCATCCAGCCGCCGGTGTTCTCCTTGGTCATCTGCGCGTAGCCGGTGGCGTCGGTCTTCTCGGAGATCGCCTTGGCCGCCGTACGAACCTCGGACCAGCTGGTCGGCGGCTTGTCCGGGTCGAGACCGGCCTTCTCGAACAGGTCCCGGTTGTAGACCAGGCCGAGGGCGTACTCCTCGGTGGGGATGCCGTAGAGCTTGTCGTCCGCGCCCTTCACGGGCCCGAGCGCGACGTCGTTGAAGTCCTCGCTGTGCTTCAGCTTCTTGAAGTCCGAGGTCAGGTCGGCGACCTGCCTGCGCTTGATCAGGCCAGACATCTCGGTCAGCGGCACCCGTACGATTGTCTCCAGGCTGCCGCCGCCGACCTTGGTCTGGAAGCTCTGCTGGTCGTACTGGTACTCGTTCGTCCTGATCTTGATCTTGGGGTTGGCCTTCTCGAATTCCGCCACCCGCGCGTCGAACGTCTTGAGCGCGGCCGCGTTGGTGGCGGGCGGGCGCCCGGAGACGGTGATCGTCACCGTGCCGTCGCCCGCCGCGTCACTGCCGGAACCGGAACACGAGGCAAGCACGCAGACGAGCGCACCCGCGGTGACGCCCGTCAGGGCGATGCGCAGGGAGGGTCTCATCGGGGACTCCATTCAGGGGCAGACCGGAAACCGGCTGGAAAGCGTTTTCCAGCCGGGGTCACCTTGCACCGCCCGATATCGCCGCGTCAATGGGTTTGGTGCGGGCTTCTGGCCCGGAGCCCCCCGTATGCCTCTTGCCGCAGCGTAGACGTCGGCTTAGCCTCTGGAAAACGTTTCCCAAGCGTTTCCCGAAGATCGTCGTCCCGACGATCGCGAGCTGGAGGACATCCCGTGCACCCTGCCTGGTCGGCCGCCGAGTACGATCGCGCCCTGCTGCGAGCGGCCCTCGCCGAGGGCGATCGCTGCTGGGACGCCGAGGCGAACCTGCTGCAGGTCGAAGCCCCGTACAACCCCATCCACACCAACATCAAGGGCGGCCCCGCCCACCCCACCCGCAACTCCCTGCACTACGCCCTGCTGCTGCTGGAGCGGGGCGGCGAGGGCGACGCCGAGCGCGCCCACTCGGTGATCCTGCGGATCGCCGGGCTCCAGGACCGGCAGCCGGAGAACGCCACCTACGGGATCTGGGGCTATTACGCCGAGGAGCCGGCGGCGGAGATGGTCCCGGCCGACTGGAACTGGGCGGACTTCCTCGGCATCGCGCTGCTGCTGGTGCAGGCCCGGCACGGCGACACCCTGCCGGCCGAGGTGCGCCACGAGCTGCGGGAGTCACTGCGGCACGCGGCCGCCTCGATCGTCCGCAGGAATGTACATCTGACGTACACCAACGTCGCCGTCATGGGCACCTTCGTGACACTCGCCGCCGGGAAACTCCTCGAAGACGAGGAGCTCTTCGCGTACGGCAAGGACCGCATGGTGCGGCTCACCCGGGCCATCGACAGCACCGGCAGCTTCACCGAGTTCAACAGCCCGTCCTACTGGGGCGTCGTGCTCCAGACCCTGACCCTGATCAGGGAGCACGTCGACGACGAGGAGGTGCTGGAGCTCAACGACCGGCTGCACGACCGGCTCTGGCTGCACTTCCTGGCCCGCTGGCACCCGCCGACCCGTCAGCTCTCCGGCCCGATGGCCCGCTGCTACAGCAATGACCTGGGGGTGCCGCCGTTCCTGGCGAAGGCGGTGCGCGGGGAGCTCGGCACGCCGGTGCCCAGCCCGGTCCGGGGCGAGATGGCGACCGGGGTGGAGTCCTGCGTGGACTACCGGATGCCCGACTGGGTACTGCCCCGGCTGCGGGAGCTGGCGGACGAGCACGAGCACCGGGAGCTGTTCACCGGGACCCCGTCCCCGGAGACGGGCACCACCTGGCTGGACGCGGTCACCACCCTGGGCAGTGTGAACCACCAGGACACCTGGCTGCAGCGGCGTCCGCTGTTCGGCCACTGGGTCCGCCCGGACGGGACGCCCGGGCATCTGCACGTCCATCTGATGAAGGACGACGGGGCGGAGGACTTCGACTTCGCCTCGGGCGTGCTCTCGACCGTGCAGAGCGGTCCGCACGTGGCCTGGCTGGCGGGATTCGCCTGCCCGGCGGGCGACCGGCACCACCACCTCGACATGATCGAGCCGGGCGACCGGTTCCGGGCGCGGTCGCTGCGCCTGGTGGTGGACGCGATCGGCGCGCCGCCCGTGACGGAACCGCGCGCCCTCGACGGCGGCGTCGAACTCGACCTGGGCACGGCCCGGCTGGACTTCAGGCTGGCCGGCGGTGCGTTCGGTGGCCGTACGCCGACGCTCCGGCTGGTGCCGCGCGCCGACGGGGTGCGGATCGAGGTGGTGCTGTTCGAGAGCGCCACCCCGGCCGAGCTGGACTGGGCGGAGCTCGGCGACACCTTCGCGGCCGGGACCCTGTCCCTCGTGGCGGCCGGCGCGCGGCAGGGCGCGGAGACCGCGCCGGGTCCCGAGGCCGCCGTCGACGGAGAACACGCCGAGGTGCGCTGGACGACCCCGCGGGGGCACCGGCTCAGCGTGCGCGGCGGCCGGTCGGTCGTCTCCCGCGACGAGCACGCCGCACTGCACTCCGCGACGCTGGACGGCGCGGCACCGCCGTCGCCCCGTCTCTCGGATTCGCCGCTCGCTCCGTGACGCACCGGTCACCGCCGGCCGCGGGGCATTCCGCGGCCGGCGGTGACCACGCGATCGGACATCACAACCGCCCCGCGCGCGGCGGCGGCAGCATGTGTGTGCAGCCCGCCCGGCCGGCGGTCACCGGCGCGCGGCCCTCACCGCGCTCCGTGCACCGGTTCCCGCGACCCGAGACATTCCGTCCACATGGTGGATGCCCCATGGGCGGCACCTCGTCGTGGCGGGTCCGGCGGACCGCTGTCACGGGAGTCGCCGGCAAGCCCGGCGATCAGCCGTACGAGGGGCGGGGCCAGGCCGAGTGAGGTATTCCGGAAGCATGGCTTCCCCATGGTTCCTGGAGTCGATCCATGAGTCCCGACGGCGCAGGAACGCGCTCGTGGCGACGCCGTTCGCGCTGATCGCCACCGTCACCGTGGTGGACGTCATCGCGCCGCCGGACGTCCATCTCGGTCCGTTCCTGGTGGCGGCGCCCGCGCTGGCCGCCTCGTTCAGCGGGCCGCGCATGACCGCATTCGTCGGTCTGGTCGCCGTGCTCGCGCAGGCGGTGGTGGCGGTCGAGCGCACCGGTCTCAACGATCTCAATCACACCTACCAGATCGTCGCGCTGGTCCTCATCTCCGTCTTCGTCACCTTCTTCGCCCACCTGAGAGTCCGCAACGAGCGGGCCGTGACCCAGTTGCGTTCGGTGGCCGAGGCGGCGCAGCGCGTGGTGCTGCGTCCGCTGCCCGCACGGAGCGGCCCGCTGCGCATCTCCTCGGTCTATCTGGCGGCGGAGGCGGAGGCGCAGATCGGCGGCGACCTCTACGCCGCCGCCCGCACCGTGGGCGGCACCCGGCTGATCATCGGCGATGTGCGCGGCAAGGGGCTCGCCGCGATCGGTGAGGCGGCGAGCGTGCTGGGTGCGTTCCACGCGCTTTCCCGCCAGCGGTGGCAACTGCCCGATCTGGTCGCCCAGCTGGAGACGAGCATCGCACCGGACCTCGACGGCACCGGCACGGGCCCCGCGGACGCGGGCGGGAACGAGGAGAACGACCCGGACCTCGCCGAGTCGTTCGTCACCGCGGCCGTGCTCGACATCCCCGACGACGCCGCCGAGATCCACCTGGTCAGCTGCGGGCATCCGCCGCCGCTCCTGCTGCGGGCCGGAGCGGCGATCCCGCTCGTTGTGCGCACGCCGGCCCCGCCGCTCGGGCTGGCACGCCTGGTGATCACCGAGCACACGACGGAGACGTTCGGCTTCGAGGCCGGTGACACGCTGCTCCTGTACACCGACGGCGTGATCGAGTCCCGGGACCGGTCGGGGCGTTTCTATCCGCTGCGGGAACGGGCCGCCTCGCGGCTCGGTACCGGCCCCGAAGCGCTGCTGGAGTCCCTGTGCGCAGACCTGTTGCACCACGCGGGCGGTCGTCTGGGGGACGACGCGGCGCTGGTCGCCATCGAGCGTCTGCCGGCCTCCGGATGACGGTTCCGGGTGCCGGGTGCGCCGCGCGGTCAGCTCTGCCCGCTGCCCAGGCGGCGTGACACGGAGCGCAGCCAGGGGTGACGTTCGTGGAGTTGCGCGGAGCGCCGGTCGAGCTCCTTGCCCAGGCGTTCCGTGCGCTTGTCGATGTCGAGCTCGTCCAGGATCCGGTCGATCTCGGCGAGCAGCGCCCCGTGCAGCTGCCACTGCCGGGGATGTTCCTGGACGCCCTCAAGGAGCAGATCGGCCACCCGGTCCCTGGTCGCGCGGCTGACGGCGAGCGCGTCGGCCAGCCTGGCCTCCGCCTCCTCGGCGTTCTCCGCGAGCGGGGTGGTGATCAGCTCGGCGAAGCTCTCGACGGCGTCGGCCAGCTGCCCGAACAGCTCGGTCAGGGTTTCGGCCACGTCGGTGGGGAACAGCGTCTCGTCGGTACGGGCCTTGGCCAGGTCGGTCAGGGTGCGCGACAGGACCCGCAGCACCACGGCGCAGATCTCCAGGGTGTCCAGACCGGTGCGGAGCACGACCCGGTAGAGCAGTCCCTGCCGGACCCGCGGATTGAGCGTGAGGCTGTCCTCCGCCTGCCGCAGTGAGGCGTCGACCTCCACGATGTCGTGGTCGAGGCGGCGGGCCGCGTGGAGCCGGTCGGCCGCCCGCCCGACGGAGATGTGCCCGCCCACGTCCGCTCCCGTCGCGCGGAGCATCCTGCCCATCTCACGGGCCAGACCGTCGATGGAGGCACCCGCGGACTGCACCCACACCGGAGGCGCCAGGAGCAGGTTGAAGAGCAGCCCCACTCCCGCACCGATCAGGGTCTCCAGCACCCGGTCCCAGGCGGTCGACGCGACCTGGGAGACACCCAGCACGAGCATCGCGCTGATCGCGACCTCGGGGACGAACTCGCCGACGCGCACCAGCCGCCCGATGATCAGCGAGGCGAAGATCGTCAGCCCGAGGCTCCACCAGTTGAGGCCCACCAGCGCGGTGAACGCGCTGGCGATGAGCACCCCGACCACGACTGAGTTCACCCGGCGGATCCCCGTGGTGAGGGTCGCGTAGAGGGTGACCTGGACGACGAGGAGCGCGGTGAGCGGGGCCGTGAGCGGTGCGGGGTGGGGCAGGGCCCACACCGCCACGACATAGGCGATGACGGCGGCCGCTGTGGAGCGCAGGGTCTGCGCTCCGACGGGCTCGGCCGTCCGCCGGACGAGCTCGATCACGGGTGCGGATACTCGTGCCATCTTCTTCCCATGCCCGCCGGTGCCCGGCACGGGCGCCCCGGTCCGGCGACTCCCTCCGTACGGAGGACGCCGTCCGCCGGGGTCAGGGGGTGAGGGTGCCGAGCAGTTCCTCGACCGTGGGGGTGGACCGCATCTCGTCGGCCAGGCGGCCGGCCCTGGCCCGGAACGACGGCTCGTCGAGGATCAGCTCGGTGGCCGCGCGGATGCCTCGTACGTCGTCGGGGCCCAGCACCGCCGGCTCGTCCACCGGGGCGCCGGTCGGGGTGATCGCCATCCCCGCCCCCGCTTCGGTCACCAGCCGGGCGTTCACCGGCTGGTCGGCGAAGAGGGGGACGCAGACCAGCGGGACGCCGGCCGCCAGGGCGCCGAAGACCGTCCCGGATCCGCCGTGGCAGACCACCAGGGACGCGCGGCGCAGGACATCCGCCTGGGGCACCCACTGCTCCACCCGGACATGGGGCGGCAGCGGTCCGAGGTCCGCCGGCTCGATGAGGTGCCCCGTGGTGAGCAGTACCCGCACCGGCAGTTCGCCCACCGCCTCGACGAGCGCCCGGTACAGGCCGACCGCGGTGGGCATGGCACCCGCCGCGGTGCCCAGGGTGAGGTTGACCAGCGGCTGTTCCGCTCCGCCCCGCCGGTCCGCCGGCACACCCGGCCGGATGGTCTCGTGATAGCGGTGGGTCGAGACGTACCGCGAGGGGTCCAGGGAGGCGGGGAGGCGGGTCAGGTACGGGGTGGCGAGCAGCCGTTCCGTGATGCCGGTTCCGTACGGTTCGAACACGGGGGACATCAGGGCGTCGGTGGACCGGGTGAACCCCGCGGCCGAGACCGCGACCCGGAGCCTCGGGATCCCGTGCCGCTCCGCGGCGACCACCGAGGCGAACTCGTACGCCTCGTGCACGACGAGGTCGGGCCGCCAGTCGCGGCACGCCTCGTCCAGCGCGGGAAGCATCGCGGCGATCCCCAGCCGGCCGAATACCTCCGTGACCATCATCGCGACGCCGTCGTCCCGACCCAGCGCGAGTACGCGCGCCTTGGTCCTGCCGAGCTCCTCCTCGGGTGGTTCCCCGCCGATGCGGTACGGCTGCTTCCGGGACGCCAATAACGATTCCAGTGCCGGTGGGGCGACGACGAGGACGTCGTCGCCCCGTGCCGCGCACGCGTCGATGAGTGGAACGAGCGGGTGGAAGTGGCCCGAGCCGTGGGTCGAGGAGAAAAGTACACGCATGGGACAGATCCTAGAGATGTTCATCTGCCGCCCGCAGGGCATCTTTCCGCCTGATTCCGGCGCGATTCCGGCGTCTGTCCGATGTTTGCCGTTGGAGTCTCCGGGGGCACCCCGCAAGGCCCCGCCACCCATTGTCACACCCCTGTGTGCCAGGCTCTTTCACAGATGTCGTCAGGGCGTCCTCCCTCTCTCAGGACCGGCCGCAGCCACAAGCCGCCAAGGACGCGCACCTCGTGTCCGGCGCCAATGCCGCCCGTATGTCACTGGCAGCCGTCGCACCGCTTCTCGCTCCGGCCGATCCGGCCGGCGGTGAGCGGGGGTTGCTCACCCCGGTCGGCTCAGGCGCCGCGGGCCCGGACGGCGAGCACGGCGGCCAGGGTTCCGGGCACGAGCAACAGCCCGAAGGCGGCGGCGTAGCCGACGTGGTCGTTCGAGCCGCCGCTCAGGAAGGCGTTGAAGACCGCGGAGGCGACGCCCAGGACCAGGATCTGGCCCAGGTTCTGGTTGGTCTGCATCGCGCTGCTGGCGTAGCCCTGCCGGCCGGTCGGGGCGTGGGCCAGGGACAGCACGGTCAGGGACGGGGCGAGCAGCCCCATGCCGACCGCCGCGACGACCATCGACGACGCGGCGGTGACCGCCGGCACCCCGGGCAGCGAGCCGACGGCGGCGATCACGACCGCCACCACCTGTACCAACGCCCCCACCACGACCGGACGGTGACGTGGCGTCCGTTCCGGCAGACGGCCCTGCACCCAGGAGGAGGCGGCCCACGCGACGGCGGCACCGGTGAAGGCCAGCCCCGTCACGACGGGGGCCACGTCCCGGTCGGTGACCAGCATCAGCGGCACGAATGCCTCCAGGGTGAAGAACACACCCGAACTCAGCCCGCGCAGCAGCACGGTGGCGGGCAGTCCGTGCGCGGCACGCCAGGTGCCCGCCGGCAGCAGCCGGGAGGCGAACAGCACCATCAGCGCGAGTCCCGACACCGCGAACAGCAGATGCCGCGTGTCCCAGCCCGATACGCCGTACTGGCCCAGCGCCGCGCCCAGGCTCACCGCCACCGCGACCGTCAGGGCGGGGCGCGGGGTCTTCTCCTCGGACAGCGCGGGCGCGGCCTTCCAGGAACGGCCGTTCAGCAGGGCCACGACCGCCGTCGCCGGAAGCGCCGTCAGGACCGCCAGTCCGTAGAACACCGCCCGCCAGGACCACCACTCGGCGACCAGACCCGCCATCGGGGGACCGACGAGCGACGGAATGATCCAGCAGGCGCTCATCAGCGCCAGGGCGCGCGGCTGGAGCCGCTCGGGATAGGCCTGGCCGATCGCGGTGTTGATCGCCACCGCGACCATCCCGCCCGCCACGCCGTCCACGAAGCGCCCGGCGGCCAGTTGCCAGATCGAGGTGCTGCCGGCCGAGACCAGCAGGGTGACCACGGCCAGCACCATGCCCGCCGCCAGCGGACGATTGGCCCCCGCACGGTCCGCCCAGTGACCGCCCAGCACCCCGCCCAGCAGACTCGCGGCCACGAAACAGCCCGCCACCAGCGGGAAGAGCGACACCCCGTCCAGATCCCGGGCGGCCGTCGGAAGCGTGGGCACCACGGCCAGTGCGGCGAGGCCGGTCAGGAACATCACTGCGGCGAAGCTGGAGGTGGCCGCCGCGTGCCTCCGGGAGAAGATGCCGTCGGCGTCCTCGGAACGCAGGGGCAGAAGATCCGTCGCCTCAGGACGCTTGCCGCCGTCCGGTGCGGCCGGTTCCGTGAACGTCGTGTGCGGGTCGCGCGAGGGGCTCTTCGGGACATCGGTCACAGGGGCACAAGCTATGTCGGCCGCTGAACCGCGTGCCACTCGTTTTCCGGGCACACCGCCACCCGGGTGGGAGAACGGGCCTGCTCCGCCAGTGGTTTGCCGGAACGGCAACAACGCTCGCGCGGTCCTGGTATCCGTCGCATGATCGGGACCACGCGTCGGGTCCGCGCGAGGGATCGCGGTCCGCGCAACACATCGAAGGATCGGGAGGATCCATGTCGCAAACCGCCCGGGTCGCGGACTTCAGGCACCGTACGGTCCCCTCTCCCGCAGGCCGGATCCACCTGGTGGAACAGGGCGTCGGGCCGCTGGTGCTGCTGGTGCACGGGTTCCCGGAATCCTGGTACTCCTGGCGTCGTCAACTGCCGGTGCTGGCCGCCGCGGGGTACCGGGCGGTCGCCATGGACGTGCGGGGCTACGGGCGTTCCTCCAGGCCCGAGTCCGTCGACGCGTACCGGATGCTCGACCTGATCGAGGACAACGTCGCCGTGGTGCACGCGCTCGGCGAGGAGACCGCGGTGATCGTCGGGCACGACTGGGGCTCGACGATCGCCGCCGACTCGGCCCTCGTCCGGCCGGACGTCTTCCGCGCGGTGGGTCTGCTGAGCGTTCCCTACGCGCCACCGGGCGGGCCGCGCCCCAGCGAGGTCTTCGCGGGGATGGGCGGGGACGAGGAGTTCTACGTCTCCTACTTCCAGGAGCCCGGCCGGGCCGAGGCCGAGATCGAGCCGGACGTCCGGGGCTGGCTCGCGGGCATCTATGCCGCGCTGTCCGCCGACACCATGCCCGCACCGGACGCGCCCGATCCGCACTTCGTGCGGCGCGGCGGAACGATGCGTGAGCGGTTCCCCGCCGGCCGGCTGCCCGCCTGGCTGGATGAGGACGAACTGGACGTCTACGCAGCGGAGTTCGAGCGCACCGGAATGAACGGGGCGCTCAACCGCTACCGGAACATGGACCGGGACTGGACGGATCTCACCGATTTCCACGGCGCGCCCGTCACCCGGCCCGCCCTGTTCATCGGCGGCGGCCTCGACGCCTCGACCACCTGGATGTCCAAGGCGATCGAGGCGTACCCGACGACCCTGCCCGCGCTGGATTCCTCCCACGTCCTCGAAGGCGCCGGCCACTGGATCCAGCAGGAACGCAGCGAGGAGGTGAACAGCCTCCTGACCGGCTGGCTCGGCTCCCTGCCCCGCTGAGGCCGGCGTGGTCGCGGTACGGCGGCCGGGAAGCGGACCGGAGCGCCGGGGAAGGGGCCGACCCTCGGGGAGTCGGGGCGCAGCCGGGCCACTGCCCGTACTTCGATCCTCGCTCCGGACCGCGTGATTCGCATCCCGGCGGCGACCGCCGCGGCACCGGTGCACCCGGGTCACCCGCTACGGCCGGTGGGCCGCGCCCCGGCCGCGCGGGCGCGGCCCACCGTGAAGCGTCCGCCGTCCTGGAGCCGTCGGTGCGGATTCACCGACGGCGGGGGTTCACAGGGTCCGTTCGAGGCGGTCGGCCATCAGCCGGACGAAGCGTGACGGGTCGCCCAGTTCGCCGCCCTCGGCGAGCAGCGCCAGATCGTGGAGCAGCTCGGCCGTCTCCTGGAGTCCGGTGCCGTCACTCTCGCCGCGTTCGGCGTGCGCCCGGTTGAGGCCGCTGACCAGCGGATGCTCCGGGTTGAGTTCGAGGATGCGCTTGACCTGGGGAATCTCCTGCCCCATGGCGCGGTACATGCTCTCCAGGGCAGGTGTCGCATCGTGCGTGTCCGAGACGATGCAGGCGGGCGAGACGGTGAGGCGGGAGGAGAGGCGTACCTCCTTGACGGTGTCGCTCAGCCGGTCCGTCATCCAGCCGAGCAGATCCGCGTACTCCTGCCGGCGGCCCTCTCGTTCGGTCGCCGCCTCGTTCTTCTCCTCCTCCGTCCCGAGGTCGACCTCGCCCTTGGCGACGGACCGCAGCTTCTTGCCGTCGAACTCCGGCTCGGCCTCGACCCATACCTCGTCGACGGGGTCGGTCAGCAGCAGCACCTCGACGCCCTTGGCCCGGAACGCCTCCATGTGCGGGGAGTTCTCGATGGCCTGACGGGACTCGCCCGCCAGATAGAAGATGTGCTCCTGGCCGTCCTTCATCCGCTCCACGTACTGCCGCAGCGTGGTCGGCTCGTCCTTGTCGTGGGTCGTGGCGAAGGACGAGACGCCGAGAATGGTCTCGCGGTTCTCGAAGTCGCTCAGCAGCCCTTCCTTGAGGACGCGGCCGAACTCCCGCCAGAACGTGGCGTACCGCTCCGGCTCGGCGGACATCATGTCCTTGACCGTCGACAGGACCTTCTTCGCCAGCCGCCGGTGCATCAGCTGGATCTGGCGGTCCTGCTGGAGGATCTCGCGCGACACGTTGAGCGACAGGTCCTGCGCGTCCACGACACCCTTGACGAAGCGCAGGTACGGCGGCATCAGCGCTTCGCAGTCGTCCATGATGAAGACGCGCTTCACATAGAGCTGGATGCCGCGCCGGTACCCCTGCATGAACAGGTCCTGGGGCGCGTGCGACGGGATGAAGAGCAGTGCCTGGTACTCGAAGGTGCCCTCCGCCTGAAGGCGGATGGTCTCCAGAGGGGCGCTCCAGTCGTGGCTGATGTGCTTGTACAGCTCGTGGTACTCGTCGTCGGTGACCTCGTCGCGCGAGCGCGCCCACAGGGCCTTCATCGAGTTGAGCGTCTCGGGCTCGCGCGGGGCGTCGTCGGCCCCTTCCTCGCCGTCCGCGTCCGCCGCGGCCTCGGGGACCATCCGGACGGGCCAGGTGATGAAGTCGGAGTAGCGCTTGACGATCTCCCTGATCTTCCACGGGGAGACGTAGTCGTGCAGCTGGTCGTCGGTGTCCTCCGGCTTGAGGTGGAGCGTGACGGAGGTTCCCTGGGGGGCGCTGTCGACGGTCTCGATCGTGTACGTGCCCTCGCCGGACGACGTCCACCGGGTGCCCCGGCTCTCACCCGCGCGCCGGGTCAGCAGCGTGACCTCGTCGGCGACCATGAAGCTGGAGTAGAACCCGACGCCGAACTGACCGATCAGCCCGTCGGCCGCTGCGTTCTCCTCGGCCTCCTTCAGCTCCCGGAGGAACTTCGCGGTGCCCGAGTTCGCGATGGTCCCGATGAGCTGGACCACTTCGTCGTGGGACATCCCGATGCCGTTGTCCCGCACGGTCAGGGTGCGGGCCTGCCGGTCGGCCTCGATGGCGATGTGGAGGTCTGACACGTCCGCGCCGAGCGAGTCGTCGCGCAGTGCTTCGAGTCGCAGCTTGTCGAGCGCGTCGGAGGCGTTGGAGACGAGTTCACGCAAGAACACGTCCTTGTTCGAGTAGATCGAGTGGATCATCATCTGCAGAAGCTGGCGCGCTTCCACCTGAAACTCGAACGTCTCAGTGGGCATATCCGTGATTCCTTCTCAGGTCCGCGGTCGTGGATCTGGCCTGAGCACTTTAGATCAGCTGGTGATCACTCCGGGCCACTACCCCGAAGCCCACCGTTTCCGGGGTTCCGGCCGGCACCCGGCCCGGCCGGCGTCACCGCGTAACCGTCGGCCGTCCAGCCGCCGTCGCTGACCAGCACCTGGCCGGTGATGTTCGCGGACACCCCGGAGGACAGGAACAGGGCGAGATTGGCGATGTCCTGCGGGGTGCCGAGGCGGCCGCGCGGGGTGCGGCGGCGCAGCGCCCGGGTGTCCAGGCGCCCGGCGTCGGCGAGCCGGTTCAGCAGGTCGGTCTCGACGTATCCGGGTGCGAGCGCGTTGACCCGGATGCCGGACGGGGCCCATTCGACGGCCAGGACCTTGGTGAGGGCGGCGACGGCGGCCTTGGTCGCGCAGTACGCCGCGCGCTCGGGGCCGGCGGTCACCCCGTACATCGACGAGGTGGTGAGGATGACACCTCCGTCGCCCTCGCGCATGATGCGGGCGGCGGCGCGCGCGCAGACGAAGACCCCGGTGAGATTGACGTCCAACGCGGTGTTCCAGCGGTCCAGTTCGAGATCGAGCGACGGCGCGTTGGCGGAGACACCGGCGTTGGCGACCATGACCGACAGCTCTCCCGTCCGGGCGGTGAACGCGGTGAGTGCGGCCGTCACCGCGTCCTGGTCGCTCACCGGGGCCGTGGCCGCCGCGATCACCCGGCCCGGGTGGCGCGCCGCCAGGGCCGGCCGCACCCGGTCCAGTTCGTCGCCGTCGAGGTCGAGCAGCAGCACATGGCATCCGGCGCGGGCGAAGGCGTCGGCCATCGCCAGGCCCAGGCCGCGGGCGGCGCCCGTGACGCATACGGAGCTGCCGCTCAGGTCGGGGTAGACCGCTGCTTCGGTCGTCGTGTTCGGTTCGGTCACCACTTGCTCCGCCGTGTTCTCCGTCGTGCTCCGCTCCGGTGTTCCAGCTCGTGCTCAGATCATGTGCATGCCGCCGTTCACATGGATGACCTCGCCCTGTACGAAGCTCGCGGCGGGCGAGCAGAGGAAGGTGACGACGGAGGCGACTTCCTCCGGCCGGCCCAGGCGGCCCAGTGGGGTGGTGGCGAGAGCGGTGTCGCCGCGGTCGGCCACGTAGTCGCGGGTCATGGGGGTCTCGATGATGCCGGGCGAGACCATGTTGATCCGTGCCCTGGAGCCGAGTTCCCAGGCCAGGCTGCGGGAGAAGGCGAGCAGCGCGCCCTTGGTCGCCGCGTAGTGGGCGTGCCGGACGCTGCCCCGGTGACCGGCCATGGAGGTCAGATTGACGATGCTGCCGCCCTCGTTGAGGTGGGGCAGAACGGCACGGGTGAGGTAGAAGACGCCGTTGAGGTTGACCGAGATGACGGTGTTCCACTGCTCGTCGGTCATGTCGGCGACGGCCTGCTCGGGGTAGATCCCGGCGGCGGGTACGAGGAAGTCGACCGAGCCGAACGTCTCGACGGCGGCGGCGACGAAGGCGTTGTTGCTCTCCGGCGACGCCGCGTCCAGCGTGCGGGTGATCACGGTGGTGCCCGTGGGGTCGAGCGTCGCGGCGAACTCCGCCAGTGCCCCGGCGTTCAGGTCGCCGAGCACCAGGTTGGCACCGGCCGTGTGGAACTGGCGGGCCACCTCGCGGGCGATGCCGCCACCCGCGCCGGACAGGAGGAGGGTCCGGCCCTCGAAGGGGCGGGGGTCAGTCCGCGGGGCCTGCGGCGTCTGCTGTGTGGTCGCTGTCATGGTCTTCCTCTGTGAACAGTTCGGGATGTTGGGCCAGTTCGAGCCGGGTGCGGCGGATGTGGCCGGTGAGAAATCGTTCGGCGTCGACGATGTCGGCCCGCTTGATCGCGTCGATGATCAGGCGGTGCTCGGCGTGGATCAGTTCCCAGCCGCTGTCACCCGCGAGCCGGGCGAAGGCGCGGCGGTAGTGCTGGGTGGTGTTCCAGAACCGGTCGACCATGGCGGTGATCTGGGTGACGCGGCATCCGGAGTAGGTGAGCAGGTGGAGCCGGCCGTCGAGGGCCAGGAAGCGGTCCACGTCGGTGGTGAGCTCGATCTGCCGCGCGATCGTCTCCAGTTCGGCGATCTGTCCGGCGGTCAGCTGCGGGATGCTCTCGGCGAGGGCGAGCGGTTCCAGGCGTTCGCGGATCTTGTAGACGCCCTCGCACTCCGCCATGTCCATCCTGGAGACCCAGGCGCCGCTGTTGGACTTCACGACGGTCAGCCCCTCGGCCGCCAGTATCCGCAGGGCCTCGCGTACGGGCAGCCTGCTGGCGCCGAGCTGCGCGGCGACCTGCTCCTGCATGATCCGGGCGCCGGGGCGCAGTTCACCGCTGAGGATGGCGGCACGCAGATGGTCCGCGACGCGCTGGCTGGCGACGGCGGCACTGGATCCGGGCGTGCTGGATCCCGAGGGGCCTGATCCGGTGGTCGGACTGGGTGACATGGTTCTCCCTGATGGCGTGGCGCGGCAGCGTGTTCAGACGGAAGGCTGCCACAGCAGTACCGGTGAGCCGGCCTCGTACCGCTTGCCGTCCGGGTAGGAGACCAGCTCCAGCTGCATCCCCCAGGGAGTGAGGAAGTAGACCCAGCGCTGCCCCTCGCTCGGTCCGGAACTGGCCGTGGGTTCACCCAGGATCCGTACGCCGTGCTGTCGCAGGTGTGCCACGGCGGCGTCGAGGTCGGTGACGTAGAAGGCGAGATGGTGACCGCCGATGTCGCTGTTGCGCGGCGGTCGCGTCTGCTGTCCGGGGGCCTCGTACTCGAAGATCTCGAAGTTCGGGCCGCCCGCGCACCGGAAGAAGCGCAGCTCGCGCATCACGGCGCGCGGGTGGACGCCGAGGTGGTCGCTCATCCAGGTGCCGTCGGAACGGAACGGGCCGAGCGAGTAGACGTGCTCGCAGCCGATCACCTCGACGAAGAACCGGGTCGCCTCTTCGAGGTCGGGAACGGTGAAGCCGATGTGCTCGACGCCGGCCAGCCCGGGTAGTCCCCGCTGCCGATCACCTGTGGAATGGATCCATCTATCCGCCATGGCTCTCACACTGCTCCGCATTAGGTGCCGTAGTCAATGGACATTCCCGAAATCTGAACATAACGTTCCGGTAACGAGGTATTGGCTATGGATCCATTCACTGCGACAGTGCTCACCGAATCACACAGGAGAGTGCTCATGCCCACACACCGGAAACTGGCCCCCGCATCACCCTGGACCGAGGTGACGGCGACCAAGAAGGACTGGCACGGCGCGGACCCCCGGCTGCTGACCTCGATGTTCACCCAGACCCTGCTGATCAGGACCTTCGAGGAGTACGTGCTCGACCTCGCGGGCCAGGGACTGGTCCACGGGCCGGCGCACTCCAGCATCGGCCAGGAGGGCGGCGCCGTCGGCTCCGTGCTGCCGCTGACCGGCGCCGACTTCGTCGGCGGCTCGCACCGGGGGCACCACCAGTTCCTCGCCAAGGCACTGGGGTACGTCGCGCCCGACGGCATCGACCTGCGCCGCCCCGTCGACGCGGAGGTGCGCACCGTCCTGCAGCGCAGCCTGGCCGAGATCTGCGGCCTGGCCAGGGGCTTCTGCCAGGGGCGTGGCGGATCCATGCATCTGCAGTGGCGCGAGGCCGGGGCCATGGGCACCAACGCGATCGTCGGCGGCGGCGTGCCGCAGGCCGCCGGGTTCGCCTGGTCGGCGCGGCAGGCCGGCACCGACGCCGTATCGGTCACCTACTTCGGGGACGGCGCGGTCAACATCGGCTCCGTGCTGGAGACGATGAACCTCGCCGCCGCCTGGAAGCTGCCGGTCTGTTTCTTCATCGAGAACAACAAGTACGCCGTCTCCACCCACGTCGACGAGGCGACGGCCGAGCCCCGGCTGTCGGCGCGCGGGCTGGGTTTCAACATTCCCAGCTGGCGTGTGGACGGCATGGACCCGCTCGCCACGTACCTCGCCATGAGCGAGGCCGTGGACCACATGCGCGCCGGTGGCGGCCCGACCGTCGTCGAGGCCGAGGTCTACCGCTTCTTCCACCAGAACGGCCCGTTCCCCGGCAGCGCCTTCGGCTACCGCACCAAGGACGAGGAGAAGGAGTGGCGGGCCCGCGACCCGCTCGCCCTCGTCTCGCGGCAGCTCGTCGAGAACGGCGTCCTGAGCGCCGGAGAGATCGAGGAGTGCACCGCGCGGGCCAAGGCGGTCATGGCCGCCATCGGTGACGAGCTGCTGGAGCCCGACCCCGACGGGAAGCCGGGCACCCGCCGCATCAGGCCCGCCGAATGGCCCGACCCCTCCTTCCGCGACGTCGGTGTGCGGGGCGACCTCAGCGAGTTCGACGGCGTACGCCTCGCCGACACCGGGACCGGCCCGGACGCGTTCCAGGGGCGTCTGGAGCAGCGGAAGTTCATCGATGTCGTGGCCGAGGTGATGAGCCGGCGCATGGCCGAGGACCATTCGGTCGTCGTCATGGGCGAGGACGTGCACCGGCTCAAGGGCGGCACCAACGGCGCCACCAAGGGCCTGGCCGAGGCCCACCCCGACCGGGTCCTGGGCACCCCGATCAGCGAGAACGCCTTCGCCGGACTGGCCGGCGGCATCGCGCTCGACGGCCGGTACAAGCCGGTGGTGGAGTTCATGTACGCCGACTTCATGTGGGTCGCCGCCGACCAGATCTTCAACCAGATCGGCAAGGCCCGGCACATGTTCGGCGGCGACGGACAGGGGTCCGGCGTACCGCTCGTCCTGCGCAGCAAGGTCGCCATGGGTACCGGCTACGGCTCCCAGCACTCCATGGACCCGGCGGGGATCCTCGCCACGGCCCCCGGCTGGCGGATCGTCGCCCCGTCCACCCCCTTCGACTACGTGGGCCTGATGAACTCGGCGCTGACCTGCAAGGACCCGGTCGTCGTGCTGGAGCACACCGACCTGTACAACTCGGTCGGTCCGGGCCCGGTGGACGACCTGGACTACTGCCTGCCGGTGGGCAGGGCGGCGGTGCGCCGCACCGGATCGCGGATCACCGTCGTGTCGTACCTCGCGATGACCAACTACGTCCTGGAGGCCGTCGAGCAGCTGGGCCTGGACGCCGAGGTCATCGACCTTCGCTGGCTCGACCGCGCCAGTCTCGACTGGGACACCCTCGGCGAGAGCATCCGCAAGACCAACAACGTGCTCATCGCCGAGCAGGGCCCCATCGGCACCTCCTACGGCGGCTGGCTGTCCGACGAGATCCAGCGCCGCTACTTCGACTGGCTCGACCAGCCGGTCGAGCGCGTCGGGGCCGGCGAGTCCTCGCCCAGCATCAGCAAGGTGCTGGAGCGGGCGGCGATCGCACGGACCGAAGAGGTCGTGGCCGCGCTCCAGCGGGTCACCGGGAACTGACCCTCCCCGTAAGAGAGAACACCCAGGAGGGTTGATCATGGCAGAACTGTTCCGAATGCCCGCCGTGGCCGCCGACGCGGCAACGGCCGTACTGTCCGCCTGGCAGGTGGCGGAAGGGGCGTCGTTCACCAAGGACGACGCGCTGGTCTCCATCGAGACCGACAAGGCCGAGGTGGACGTGTCCGCCGAGCGGGACGGCGTGCTGCTCAAGGCGCTGTACGAAGCCGGCGTCGAGATCGAGGTCGGTGACCCCATCGCCGTGCTCGGCACCGTCGGCGAGCAGACCGGTGACCTCGACGCGCTGCTGGCGGAGCTCGGCGTGGCCGCGCCCGGCGTGGCCCGGCAGGCGGTGCGCCGGGACGTGCCGGAGGAGCCGGTCGCTCCGGTGCCCGCCGCCGCACCGGCGCACCGCGTCGCACCGGCCTCCGGTGAGCCGGATCGTGGCGGGCGGATCTTCAGCAGTCCACTGGCCCGCAGGCTGGCCCGCGAGGCGGGCCTCGGCATCGAGGCCCTCACCGGCACCGGACCCGGCGGCCGCGTCGTCCGGCGCGACGTCGAGGCCGCGGCCGCGGCTGCGGCTGCGGCCGGGCGGGCACAGATGCCGGAGCCGCCCTCGCCCCCGGCTGCCGCCCCCGTACCGCAGGCCACCACCCCCGCCGCACCCGCCTCCGCGGCCGGCACCGGTGACCACGAGGACGTCCCGCACACCCGGATGCGCCGGGCCATCGCCAGGCGGCTCACCGAGAGCAAGCAGCACACCCCGCACTTCTACCTGCGCGCGACCTGCGCGGTCGACGAGCTGCTCGCCCTGCGGCAGCGGATCAACGCCGTCAGCCCGGTCAGGATCTCGGTCAACGACCTGCTGATCAAGGCCGTCGCCACGGCGCACACCCAGGTGCCGGAGATGAACGCGGTGTGGCAGCCCGACGCCGTCCGCCGGTTCCGGACCGTCGATGTCTCGGTCGCCATAGCCACCGACACGGGCCTGGTGACGCCGGTGCTGCGCGGGATCGAGAACCTGTCGGTGTCGGCGATCGCCACGCGGACCCGTGCGTTCGCGGAGCGGGCGCGCTCCGGGGGCCTGGCCCCCGCCGATCTCGAAGGCGGCTCGATCACCGTTTCGAACCTCGGCATGTACGGGGTCGAGGAGTTCGCCGCCATCATCAACCCGCCGCAGGCCTCGATCCTGGCCATCGGCGCCGCACGCGACGAGGCGGTGGTCCGCGACGGTGCGGTCACCGCGGCGAAGGTGCTCGGCGTGGTCCTGTCCGTGGACCACCGTCCGGTGGACGGTGCCGTGGCGGCGCGCTGGCTCGCGGCCTTCACCGAGGCCGTGGAGAACCCGGTCCGGCTCGTCGTCTGAATCCGTCCCGGCGGCTGGGCGGCCCGCGGCACCACCGCCGCGGCCCGCCCGGCCCGGTCCGGCCCCCTAGTCCTGTCGTCCCCAGCTGACGGCTGCCAGAGCACCCCAAGAGGACACCGATGTCTTTGATCCGCGGTTCCCGCACGCCAAGTGCGGCCACACCACACGAAACCCCGCGCGATGCGCTCGGCGAGCTGGACCAGCGCAATCTGCGGCGGCTGATGCCGCTGCTGCTGGCCGCCTACATCATGTCGTTCCTGGACCGGACCAACATCGGCCTGGCCAAGGAACGCCTGGAGGTCGACCTCGGCATCTCCGCCGCGGCCTACGGGCTGGGCGCGGGACTGTTCTTCCTCACCTACGCGATCTCCGAGGTGCCCAGCAACCTCATCATGTACCGGGTGGGCGCCCGCTGGTGGATCACCCGGATCATGCTGACCTGGGGCGTCATCTCCGCCTGCATGGCCTTCGTGCAGGGCGAGAAGTCCTTCTACGCCATGCGGCTGCTGCTCGGCGCCGCCGAGGCGGGGCTGCTGCCGGGCATCCTGCTCTACTTCACCTACTGGTTCCGCTCCGAGACCCGCGGCCGCGCCATCGGGCTGCTCCTGCTCGGCGCTTCCATCGCCAGCGTCGTCGGAAACCCGCTCGGCGGGCTGCTCATGGAGATGGACGGACTCGGCGGCTGGCACGGCTGGCAGTGGATGTTCGTCATCGAGGGGATCCCCTGCCTCTTCCTGGCCGTCGCCATCTTCCGGTACCTGCCCGACGGCCCGGCCGAGGCGCCCTGGCTGACGGCGGACGAGGCCCGGCTGGTCCAGGACGCGGTCACCCGCGAGCAGGCGGAGGGTTCCGAGGCGGCCGGCAACGGCTCCGGATCCGGCTCGCTGCTGACGGTGCTGCGCGACAAGCAGATGCTGCTGGCCATCTTCGCCAACTGGACGCACCAGGTCGCCCTGTACTCCGTCGTCTACTTCCTGCCCGGAATCATCGGCGGCTGGGGCGATCTCTCCCCGTTCACGATCGGCCTGCTGACCGGCCTGCCCTGGCTCACCGCGGCCGTCGGTGCCGTACTGGTCCCGCCCCGCGCGACCACGCCCCGGCGCTCCCGCAACTTCGTGGTGACCGGCCTGCTGATGATGTTCACCGGCCTCATCGTCGCCGCCGTCGCCGGTCCCGTGATCGCCCTGCTCGGCTTCTGCTTCACCGGCCTGGCGTTCTTCGTCGTCCAGCCGCTGCTGTTCAACTTCCCCGCCACCCGGCTCTCGGGCAAGACCCTCGCCGGTGGCCTGGCACTGCTCAACACGATCGGCATCACCGGCGGCTTCGTCGGCCCGTACATCATGGGCTACGCCGAGGACGCCACCGGCAACCACCTGTCGGGCCTGTGGGTCTCCATCGTCCTGCTGGCCCTCGGCGCACTCGCGGCCACGCGACTGCGCTTCTCCCCGAAGTCCTGACGCGAGCCGGCGTCGGCGCCCTCTGCCGGGGCGCCGGCGCCGGCGGGGTGTGCGACCGCCCCGCCCGGACTCCCGGGTCCGTCAGGGCTTTTCGCCCCCGGGCAGGTCCAGCTCGAACCAGACCACCTTGCCCCCGGAGACATCGGCCGCGCCCCACCGCTGCGCCAGCGCGCTGACGACGTGCAGCCCGCGGCCGGTCTCGTCGGTGTGCCGTGCCCAGCGTGCCCGGGGCATCTGCGTCGAGTCGTCGCCGACCTCGCAGCGCAGCGAATCGGTCCGCAACAGCCTCATGCTCACCGGCCGTTCCGCGTACCGCACGGCGTTCGTCACGATCTCACTCACCAGGAGCTCGGCCGAGTCCGAGAGCTCCTCCAGCCCCCAGCCGGCAAGCGTCCGCCGCACGAGCCGCCTGGCCCGCCCCGGGGACTGGTACACCGGCTCCAGGGACCAGCGCGCCACGTCGCCCGGCGCGATCCCGTCGAACCGCGTCGCCAGAATCACGATGTCGTCGTCCCGGTCACCCGGGCCGACCATGTGCAGCACGTCGTCGCAGAGGGCCTCCAGCGACGGCGCGCGGTCCGCCCCGGTCAGCCGTGCCGCGGCCGCCACCCGTTCCCTGAGCTGCTCGATGCCCATCCAGATGTCCCGCAGCCGGGACTCCACCAGACCGTCGGTGTACTGAAGCAGTGTGGCGCCCGCGGGCGCTTCCAGTTCGACGGCCTCGAAGTCCACTCCGCCGACCCCGACCGGGGCGCCGGGCGGCACCCGCAGCACCTCGGCACGGCCGCCCGGATGCAGCAGCACGGGCGGCGGGTGACCGGCGTTGGAGATGGTGATCGTGTGCGCGACCGGGTCGTAGACCGCGCACTGGCAGGTCGCCATCCGGTCGTCACCCAGACGCCGCGCCTGTTCGTCGAGCCGTCGCAGCACCTCCTGGGGCGGCAGGTCGAGGCCGACGAGGGTCTGCACGGTGGTGTGCAACTGCCCCATGATCGCCGCGGAGGTCATGGAGTGGCCCATGACGTCGCCGACGACCAGGGCGACCCGGCTGCCGGGCAGCGGGATCGCGTCGTACCAGTCGCCGCCGATCCGGGCCGTCTCGGCGGCCGGCAGATAGCGGGAGGCGAGACTGACGCCGGGCGGCTGCGGGAGCGAGCTCGGCAGCATCGCCCGTTGCAGCTCCCCCGCGATGTACGCCTCGCGCCCGTACAGTACTGCCTTGTCCAGCGAGAGCGCCGTGTGCGTGACCAACTGGGCCGCGACCAGAAGGTCGTTCGGATCGAAACTCGACCGCTCGTTCCTGCGCAGGAAGACCGCGACCCCGATGACCCGGCGCCGGCCGCGCAGCGGGGCGAGAATCGCCCGGTGCCCGTCGGGCAGCGGGTGGTCGGCACCCAGCAGCCAGGTCAGTGCGTCCCGGCCGGCGTCCGAGCCGCCGAGGAGCGGGCGCACCCCGCGTAACACCTCGGCGAGTGCGCTGCCCGGAGGCACCGGGCGCAGCACGGCGGGATCGGCGTCGGGTGCGAGGGGACCGTCGCGCCATTCCGGGCGCAGCCGGTCGATGCGGCGCAGCCGCAGCATGAACGGCAAGGCCGGTCGTTCATCGCCCACGGGAAGCGGGTCGCGCAGATATACGAAGATCTCGTCGGAGAAGGACGGGACGGTCGCACGGCACAGCCCGAGCACGATCTCGTCCAGGTCCACGCCACGGGCGATCCGCCGGGTCGCGGCTCCGACGAATCGCATCGAGTCGCCCGCCCGCCGCAGCTCGACCTCGCTGCCGGGTCCGTCACCGCTGGTCATGGGGTTGTTCGGAGTTGTGCGGAACAACTCGTCGTCGACGGGCGCGGACCGAGGGTGGTGGTCCGCGCCGCGGACGGCCTGCCCGGGAATGACGGAGCCGGTGTGCTCCGGCCCGGCGTCCCGGGATTTGCTCCAGCCCATGTCCTCGGCCGCCTCCTGCACGGCCTCGTGTTCCCGGTCGAGCACGTCACGGGCCTTGCGCAGGGTGGCGTCGACCTGATCGAGCGCGGCGTCGTCGGCGGTGCCGGGGAGCGGGCCGGGAATCTGCAGGGCGCTTCCCGGTCGGGGCTGACCGCCGGGTGCGGAGACGCTCCTGAGTTCACGGAGTTCGTCCTCCAGCGCCTTGATACGGCGGGCGGCGTGATCGGCCACGCGTTGCGCCGTGTCCCGTTCGGCCTCGGCCCGGCCGAGCTGCGAGCGGAGGTCCTCCGACTGCCGTACGGCGCGTTCGAGACGGTGTTCCGCCAGCTCCACATCGACGAGGAACGAGTCGTCCGCGCCGCGCAGAGCATCCAACCGCCTTGTGAGGGTGGCAACTTGAGCCTGTGTCTGACCGAGCAGCGCGAAGAGCACCGTGGCCACCTGGAGTGCTTGCTGCCTGGCCTGCTCACTGACCTCGTAGGCCTGCCGGACACGGTTGAGGTCCTCCAACGCGGCGATCGTGCGCTGTTGGGCCTCGACGAGTTCGTGGGCCGGGACGGACGGGTTCCCGTCGGCGGTGACGGGCGTGGGCGCGGTTTGAGCGGCGCTCCACAGCGGTTGCAGTTGCTCCAGCCGCTCGGCGGCCCGCGGTCCGGACTCGTCGGGAAAGCAGACATCGGCGACGGCCTCGACGAGATCCCAGGTCAGGGCGATCCCGGAAAGCTGTTCCCGCAGCTTGCGCAGATCGGGAACCACACCGGTACGGAAGTGCTCGGTGGTCAATCGGTCACGCAGTTGGGCCACCGACACGTTGGAGGTGTCGAGCCAGGTCCGCAGGGCGTGCACGAGATCGTTGATCTCCTTGCACGCTCCCCGTGCGGGCGCCCAGGGCCGGCCGGGCCGCTTCAAAGTCCCCACGTCATCTCTCTCAGACCGAGTTGTTCCCCGGACAACCCCGTGTTGTCACGTGGACAACATCCAACCCGCTCGGCAGGCCCTCGTGCAGGTGGATGGTTGTTTCGTGCCGCGTGAATGCCCGCCCGCACGAAGCAGAAGAGCTCGAAGGCATCGAAGGAGGAGTTGTTGTGAGCCCCACCCATACGGCGATGCTGCTCATGGCAGTCGCGCCGGCGGTGATGTCCGCCTGCCTCGTGGCGGGGATCGCGTTCGCCGTCGCCCGCTGGGGCGGCGCCCCGGCACCCGAGGCCGTCGCGAGGTCGGGCAGGGCGTTCGCGACGGCCCTGACCGTCATCAGCGCGGTGGCGGCAGTGGTGGTGACGGTGCTGAAGTAGGTGGAGAGTTGGCTACGGTGTATGCGAACACCGATGTCGCACTGACCCTCCAGAGGGATTGTTCTCCAGCTTGAAGCACGATAAAGGAACCATGGGCCGCGAGCCGCGAGCCGCGCGACCGGGGGTAGCGTCTTGGGGTGGCCATGCACGCTAGGCAGCCCCTCCGCGTTCCCGTCGGGCCGGATGCTCTGAGATGGAGCACGTTCCACCGCGAGAAGACCCTGGTCGTGGCCGCCCGTACCGTCACCTCGACCGCGCGGGTCCTCGAATGTCTGCCCGCGCTGCTGCGCGGTGACAGCCGGGTGGCCGTCGTCTTCGCCTACGACTCCACGTCCGCCTTCAGCGACGGGGTGCTCGACCTGCTCCACGACTCGGGGTGCCGGGTGATGTCCTGGGAGCAGCTGGCCGACGCCGCTCCCGATCTCATCGTCTCCGCGAGTGAGAACATCGATGTGCCGGACGGGGACTGTCCCGTTCTGGTGCTGCCCCACGGGATCGGCTTCCAGAAGCACGTGCCGGACTCACGGGCCCCGCGCAGCCGCCTGTCCGGGGTGGTGCCGGACCCGCTCCTGGAGTCCGGACGGGCCTGGCTCGCCATTTCGCATCCGGGCCAGGAAGAGCAGTTGCTCGCCACCCATCCGAAGGCGGCCGGACACACGCTGCTTGTCGGCGACCCGTGTTTCGACGAACTGCTCGTCAGCCTGGATCAGGCCGGGGCCTACCGGGCCGCGCTGGGCGTGCCGGACGGGCGACAACTCGTGGTGCTGAGTTCCACCTGGGGTCCCACCTCCCTGATCGGGCAGAACCCCGGTCTCCCGGCCCGTCTGCTCGCCGCGCTGCCGTACGACGAATTCCGGGTCGCCGCGATCATCCACCCCAACGTCTGGTCGGGGCACGGCGCCTGGCAGATCCGCACCACTCTGGCAGCCGCGCTGGACGCGGGGCTCATCCTGATTCCCCCCGTCCACGCCTGGCGGCCGGCACTCGTGGCCGCGGACGCCGTCATCGGCGACCACGGTTCGGTGACCCTGTACGGTGCGGCTCTGGGCAAGCCGGTGCTGCTCGCCGCGTTCGGGAGCGATGCCGTGCCGGGTACGGCCGCGGACCGTCTCGGACGGGCCGCACCCCGTCTCGATCCGCCGGGCGACATGGCCGGTCAGATCAGGGCCGCCGTCGCCGAACACACCTGCGACCGCTACCGCACGATCGCCGAGCAGGCGTTCGCCCGGCCGGGGCAGGCCCTCCATCAGCTGCGAACCGCGCTCTACCGGTTGATGGGTCTGGCCGAGCCGTCAACCGGTGTCCCGCCCCGACTGACACTGGCCGCGCCGGAGGAGACGGTTCCCCCGGTCTCCTCCTGGACCGTGGCGACCACGGCCACGTTCCACGACGACGAAGGGCCGACCGTCACCGTGCGGCGCCACCCCGCGGCGGTGTCCGGCGCGGAACGCGAGGACCCGCGGGCATTCACCCACCTGGCCTGTGAAGAGCGGGAACGGGACCGGCGCCTGGTCGAGAGCGCGTCGGTCCTGTTCCGGCGCGCTGCCCTTGCGACGGCCGCCGAGGCCCTGCGCTGGATCGGGGAAACGCTGCGCCGGTGTCCCGGCTGCCGCCTCGCGGCCGTTGCTCTGGACGGGGGCGGCTGCCTGGTGGGGCTGCGCGACGGACGGATCGTCGAGGCGGTGGTCACCGGTCCCGCGGTCGATCCCGGTCTGCCGGCTGCGACCGTCTACACCCTGCTGCGCGCGGGGGCGGCGCTGGACGACGTCATGGTGACGTTGCGCATCGGTGAGCTGCGGGACGAGGACGTCTCCCTCCGGTTGCGCCCGGGTGCCCCGGTCGGCTGACGACGTCCATCGCTCAGCCCGTCTCACCCGTCTCTTCGAGCCGTCGGCGCAGCACTTCGGCCTGCGGGCTGCCGCCCGCCTCGTAGATCTCCAGGGCCCGCGTCAGGTCGGCCCGTACCGCTTCGGAACCTGCGGCCGAGCGCTCCCTGATTCCGGCCAGGGCCACCAGGGCCTGGGCCTCGTAGTGCGTCGCCCGCTGCTCCCGCAGAGCTCGGGCGGCCTCGCTCAGCGTGCGGATCGCCTCGTCGTGCTCGCCGAGACGGTCGTGGGCGAGGCCCATGGCCGCCAGCACCCGCGCCGCCATTCGCGGATCGTTCCGTGCGGTCAGTTCCGCGTGCGCCCCTCGCAGAGTGACCAGGGCCTCGTCGTGGTCGCCGGCGGCGTCCTGGGCGCTGCCGAGGAAATAGGCCGCGATGGCGGCGCCGCGCCCTTCGTTCGCCGCGGTGCTGAGCTCAAGCGCACTGCGGTAGGCGTCCATGGCACGGGAGAGGTCGTAGTGCTCCCAGTCCCGAGAACTCCTGCACGGAGGCCCGCACCACGAGGTCTCCCGACACCTCGGCACATGCCACGGCGGATTCCAGCTCCCGCCGTGCCGCCTCGTGCTCGCCCTGGTCCATCAGCGGGCGTGACAGAAGACTCCGCAGCCGTGCCTCGGCGGCCGGTTCCAGCGCGGCGGCCGCGGCCGCCGCCCCCAGTTCGAGCGACTCCCGCCAGTCACCGAGGTGCCGGTGGTGGAAGAACAACACGGTGAACGCCTCGGCCAGCTGCCACACCTCGGTCCGGAGGGTCTCCTCGCGAACAGCGGCCCGCAGCACGTCCAGGATGTTGCGGTGTTCCGCTTCCAGCCAGTCGAGAGGCGCCGGGCCCCCTGTCGTCCCGAAGGGGTCGGGGGCCGCGCTCAACAGCGTCGTGAGATCCGCGATCCGCAGCCGGTCCTGCCTGATCGACCGGTCCGCGAGTGCGGTGAGCGCCAGGTAGTGCGTCGTCACCCGCCCCAGCAGGGCGAGCTGTTCGTCTGCCCGCTCCTCGGCGGCGGCGCGCTCCCGGGCATGGAGACGTACCAGGTCGTGGAAGCGGTGCCGGCCGTCCCCGGTCGATTCGAGAAGGCTCGCCGATACGAGCGCCCCCAGCATCGTCCCGGTGCTCGATGTGTCGATGCCGGCCGCGACCGCGGCGACGCCCACGTCGAACGTGGTACTCGGCAGCCAGCCCAGGAGCCGGTACAGCCGGGCCGTGTCCGGGGGAAGTTCCCGGTAGCCGAGATCGAGCACAGCGGACATCGACCGCTCCTCTCCGAGGGACATTCCCGCCAGGCGACCGGACTCGTCGGCAAGCTCCCCGGCCAGAGCCGCCGGGGTCAGCCCGGGGCTGGTCAGCAGCCGGGCCGCCACGATGTGCAGGGCCACCGGCAGGCCCCCGCACAGCTCCACCAGCCGTTCGGCCGACTCCCGGTCCGCCGCGACGACCTCCTCACCGCAGCGTTCGGTCAGCAACTCCAGCCCGCTGTCCCGGCCCAGAGGCCGCACCGGCATCAGCCGCGCACCGTCCAGTGCCAGCTCCCCGAGCAGACCACCGCTCGTGACCAGCAGGGCGCTGCCCTCGCCCTTGGGGATCAGGGAGGCCGCCTGGGCGGGCTGGCTCACATTGTCGAGGACCACGAGCAGCCGCCGGCCCGATGAACGCGACCGGAACAGCCTTGTGCGGTCGGCGAGCGACGCGGGGATGGTCGACTCGTCGACTCCCAGGGACCTGAGGCACCGGCGAACGGCCTCGGACACGTCCCCGCCCTCCGGCTCTTCCCTCAGCGCCGCGAAATCGACGTAGATCTGACCATCGGGGAACAGCTCCCGTTTCTCGTCCGCCCAGTGCGACACCAGCGCGGTCTTGCCCACGCCGGACATGCCGTACAGGGCCCCGAACCCGACTTTCACCGACCTCGGGCGGCCCGTTCCCAGCCAGGCGTCGAGCTCCGCCAGGCGCTTCGAGCGATTGACGAAGGGGAACGGGAGCGGCGGAACCTCGTCCGGCCTGATGTCCGGCCCGACACCGGGCTGTGCCTGGACGTTGAAGGTGATTCCGCCATGGATCCGTTGGGCCTGGATGCTCGGGCCGTGGACCTCCCCGGACAGGTCGTTGCTGACGTACGTGGATTCCCGGCGGGCGCCGGGTTCCTCACTCTGCACGCTCTTCCCTAACCGTGAAAAGTCAGGCCGCCGGACACGCTCTGCCCCTGGATGACCTGGGAGTTCTGGCTGTCCCCGCTGAAGTTGTTGTTGATCGTCACAGTCGACCCGCCTTCCGGCCGGGGGGCGATCTCGGCCAGCAGCACCCGCAGTTCCTGTGCGGCCGCCGGGTCCGCGCGCAGTGCCCGGCGCATCCTGAGCCGCCATTCGTCCTCGATGTCCGCCGCGACATCCGGATCCTCGCCGTCGCGGGCCGCGACGAGCTCCTCCCGGGACGCGTCGAGTTCCTCGTCCACGCCATCGGTATCCCCGCCCCGCGCGAGGAATCGTGCCATTCGTTCCCGGGTCTGCGCCCAGGCGTCCGAGACCATGTGACCGACCAGGACCGTCGCACCCGACGCCGCCAGTGCCGCCAACTCCGCTTCCACGATGCCCCCGTTGTCTCGCCGTCGCGCCATGCGCGTGTGAAGTCACTTCTACCGTAGAGAGCGGACGAGTACTTCGGAAGCGGGCCCGGGGCGCGGCGCATCGGGAAACCGGCCGGAGCCCCGCATGGTGGGCACGCGCACTCCGGGCGGCAGAACTGTGGTGTCCCGCCACATACGCCGCCCACCTGCCCCTTCCTACGGTATGGCAACGCACACACGTCCCCGCCGACCGTCCGGAAGTGGTACCCATGGCCGCCCCAGCAACCTCTCCGCCAGCCCCCTCGAATCTCAGGCGCATCGTCGCCGCGAGCCTCGTCGGGACCACCATCGAGTGGTACGACTTCTTCCTGTACGGGTCAGCCGCCGCGCTGGTCTTCAACAAGTTGTTCTTCCCCGAGTCCGATCCGCTCGTCGGGACACTCCTGTCGTTCCTCACCTACGCGGTCGGCTTCGCCGCCCGGCCGCTCGGTGCCCTGGTGTTCGGGCACTACGGCGACCGGCTCGGGCGCAAGAAGCTGCTGGTGCTCAGTCTGCTGATGATGGGCGGGGCGACGTTCGCGATCGGGCTGCTGCCGACACATGCCACGGTCGGGGCCGCCGCCCCCGTACTGCTCACCGTCCTGCGGCTGGTGCAGGGCTTCGCGCTCGGAGGCGAGTGGGGCGGGGCGGTGCTGCTGGTCTCGGAGCACGGGGACGCGGAGCGCCGCGGCTTCTGGGCCTCCTGGCCTCAGACGGGCGCGCCGGCCGGGCAGTTGCTCGCCACCGGGGTGCTGTCCGCGCTCACCGCGCTGATGTCGGAATCCGCCTTCGGTGCGTGGGGGTGGCGCATCCCCTTCCTGCTCTCCGGTGTCCTGGTGATCATCGGTTTGTGGATTCGCCTCTCCGTCGATGAATCGCCGGTCTTCAAGGCCGCGATGGCGCAGGCCGAGGAGCGCCGATCGGCTGCCGGGACGGCCGAGAAGATGCCGCTCGTCGCCGTGCTGCGGCATCACTGGCGCGATGTGCTGATCGCCATGGGCGCCAGGATGGCGGAGAACATCAGCTACTACGTGATCACGGCGTTCGTGCTCGTCTACGCGACCACGGCGGCGGATCTGAGCAAGCAGACGGCGCTCAACGCGGTGCTCATCGCCTCGGCGGTCCACTTCGCGGTCATTCCGATGTGGGGTGCGCTCTCCGACCGGGTCGGGCGCAAGCCGGTCTATCTGGTCGGCGCGGTCGGTGTCGGGCTGTGGACGTTCCCGTTCTTCGCGCTGATCGACACACGGAACTTCGGCAGCCTGCTGCTCGCGGTCACCGTGGGGCTCTTCTTCCACGGCGCGATGTACGCGCCGCAGGCGGCCTTCTTCTCCGAGATGTTCGCGACCCGGATGCGGTACTCGGGCGCTTCGATCGGCGCGCAGTTCTCCTCGGTCGCGGCCGGCGCCCCGGCACCGCTCATCGCCACCGCGCTGCTCGCGGACTTCGACAGCTCGGTGCCCATCTCGCTGTACGTGATCGCCGCGGCGCTCATCACCGTGCTCGCGATCGGGTGTGCCAAGGAGACCCGGCACCGGGATCTCACGGACATCGAGAGCGCCTCGGCCGCGCCGGACGCGTCCGGCGCGCTGCCGGCCGACGCCCGTACCGTCTGAGTCCGGACGTCGTCCGCCGCGCGGGCCGGGTGACCGGGCCCGCGCGGCGGACGACGTCGTTCACTGCCGGGGGGTGGGTTCGAACCAGGTGGGCTCGTCGGTCATGGACTGCTTGATCCGGAAGAGCCCGAACTCGTCCAGCGGCGGCAGCGCGTCCACCGGGAACCAGCCCACCTCCAGCGACTCGTCGTCGTTGACGCATGCCTCGCCGCCGGTCGCCCGGCAGCGGAAGGTGACGTCGAGGTACTGGCAGCGGTCACCGTTCGCGTACTGCACGGGCTCCAGGGCCTGCGTGAGCACCACCCGCTCCGCGACGCAGTGCACGCCCGTCTCCTCGTACACCTCGCGTTCCGCCGTCGCAGCCGGTTGTTCTCCCGGCTCGCAGATGCCGCCGATGACCGACCACTTGCCGGTGTCGGAACGGCGTCCGAGCAGCACTCTGCCCTCGTCGTCGAAGACGATCGCGGTGACGCCCGGCAGCAGGAGCAGTTGCTGACCTGCGGTGGCGCGGATCTCGCGGATGAAATCAGGAGTTGCCATGGGTCCGACCCTACGTGGTGTGCCGGAGCGTCACCGGGCGCGCCGGCTCCGTACCGCGCGGACGGCGACCAGGCCGAGCCCTGCCACGGCGATCAGCACGAGCACACCCTCGGGAAGCGTGCCCATCCGGGTCGCGGGCGTCAGCGAGGACCTCAGCGGCACCTCGTCCACGAGCGCGTCCGGGGTGAACAGCTTCGTCTTCTCGACGATCTTCCCGTCCGGGCGGATGACGGCGCTGACCCCGCTGGTGACGGGGACGACGACGGACCGGCTGTGCTCGACCGCCCGCACCCTGGACATGGCCAGCTGCTGGTAGGTCATCTCGCTTCGGCCGAAGGTGGCGTTGTTGCTCGGTACGGCGATCAGCTGGCCGCCGTGCATGACGGTGTCCCGTACGGCGCCGTCGAACGCGGCCTCGTAGCAGGTCACGAGCCCCACGTTCGTCCCCGCCAGGTCGAAGACCCCGACCTTCTTCCCGGGGCCGAAGTCGCGCTGCACCCGGTCCACGTCGGAGCTGAAGATCCGCGCGACGGAACGCATCGGCATGTACTCACCGAACGGCTGGATGTGGCGCTTGTCGTACGTGTCGACGGGGCCCTTCTTCGGATCCCACTGGATGAGGGTGTTGCGCAGGTTCCCGCTGTCGGGTTCGACCACCGCGCCGATCACGGTGGGCACGCCGATCGCCTTCACCGCGTCGTCGATCACGATCCGGGCGTCGGCGTTGCGGTACGGGTCGAGGTCGGAGGAGTTCTCCGGCCACAGCACGAAGTCGGGCTGCGGGACCTTGCCCTCCTTCACCTCCTGCGCGAGCTGCTCGGTGCGGCGCACATGGTTGTCCAGGACGGCGCGGCGCTGGGAGTTGAAGTCGAGTCCGAGCCGGGGCACGTTGCCCTGGATCGCGGCGACGGTGGCGGTGCCGTCCTCGGCCGAGTCGTCGACGAGGGGCAGCGCGGCGAACGCTCCGGCGACGGGCACCAGGACGGCCGCGGCCGCGGCTGCGACGGCCGCCCCGGGCAGCGTGCCGGTGCGCCGGTGGGCGCGGAACCGGAGCACCGCTTCGCAGAGCCCGAAGCCGCACAGCACCACCGCGAAGGAGAGCAGCGGCGTGCCTCCCAGGGCCGCGAGCGGCAGGAACACACCGTCCGCCTGGCCGAAGGCGATCTTGCCCCACGGGAAGCCGCCGAACGGCACCCTGGCCCGGACCGCCTCGTCGAGTGCCCAGACTGCGGCGGCCCACAGCGGCCAGCAGGCGAGGCGGCTGACCGCGGCGATCCCGATGCAGCCGACCGCGATGAACAGCGCCTCGGCGGTGGCCAGGGCCAGCCACGGCACCGGGCCGACCTCCTCGCCGGTCCAGTGCAGCAGCGGCAGCATGAAGCCCAGCCCGGCGAGCAGGCCGAGCCCGAATCCGGCGCGGAGCCGTCGTCGGTGCAGCACCCAGCCGAGCAGGGCGAATCCGGGCAGCACCAGCCACCACAGGGGTCGTGGCGGGAAGCTCAGATACAGCAGGACGCCCGCGATCACCGCGGCGGCCGGCCGGACCAGGCGTCGCTTGCGGGACACGGGGGACGAGGCCGGCTGCGCGGCGTCGACTGAGGTGATGGTGGCGCTCACCCGGCGGATTCTACGGTGGCCGCCTGTGTGCCCGGCAGCCCCGCCCGCGTGGTGGAACGCTTCGTACCGGATCGTTCCGTCGCGCTCCCGTACGGATCCGGTTCCCCGTCGTTCGGGGTCAGGCTCCGGCCGCGGCGCCGGTCGCCGGCAGGTGCAGGCGTTCACGGATGAACCGGACGCCCGCCTCGGCGTCGTCGACCGTGATGGTGAACGTCCTGCCGTCACCGAGCCTGAGCACCAGGCCCTCGCCCCTGCGGACCACCACGGCCGTGCCCTGCTCGGGGCGCCAGCGGTAGCCCCAGCCGCCCCATTGGCGCGGGGTGACCTCGGGGGCGAATTCCGCGCCCACCACGTGGGTGAGCAGGATCCGGCGGCGCGGGACGCCCATGTGGCCGCAGCGCACCTCCAGGGCGTCGCCGTCGATCCTGACGGCGACGTTCACGAAGGCGAGGGTGCCGAACAGCATGAGCAGTCCGGCGGCGACACAGCCGATCACGGACATCAGCAGCGGGGCGATCCCGGAGGTCCAGTTGGAGGTGACGGCCAGCTGGACGCCGAGTGCCAGACAGGCCGCTCCTGCGGCCGCGAGCACCCACTGGGCCCGGTTGGTGGCCCGGCCGATCCAGACGGCGGAGCGGGTGTCGGCTCCGTTGTGCCGGGGGTTTCGGGGGTGGTCCCTCATGTCAAGCAGCGTACTGAAGAATCCGCACGCCGGGGATGGGCAGAACGGCGCGCGCCGGGTCAGCGGGCCGGGCTGACCGCCCCCAGCAGACGCCCCTCGGCGTAGGCCAGAGCGGCCTCCGGAAGGTCGGCGGTGCGGCCGCTGAGGATCACGGCGAGTCCTGCGGACGGTTCGGCCGACGGAGCGGGTTCGGCACCGATCCGGCGCAGTGCCTGGGCGGCGACGGCGCCCGCGGAACCGTGCAGCGCGACGGGCGGCAGACCCGGCTGCCGTACGGCGGCACGGATGCGTTCGGCGACCAGTTCGTAGTGGGTGCAGCCCAGGACCACGGCCCGGACATCGCGCGGGGTGCGGGCGGCGGCCGCGGCGATGGCGAGGTCGATCGCGGTCTCGTCCGCGTTCTGCACGGCGTCGGCGAGACCGGGGCAGGGCACCTCGGTGACCTCGACGGAGCCGGCGAATTCACGGATGAGTCCGCGCTGGTACGGGCTGCCGGTGGTGGCGGGGGTGGCCCAGATCGCGACCGGGCCGCCGCCGGCGACGGAGGGCTTGATCGCGGGGACGGTGCCGATGACCGGCAGTGTGGCTTCGAGCTCGGCGCGGAGCGCCGGCAGGGCGTGCACGGAGGCCGTGTTGCAGGCGACGATCAGCGCGTCCGGCCGGTGTGCGGCGGCCGCGCGGGCCACGTCGAGCGCGTGGGCGGTCACGTATTCGGGTGTACGCGGCCCCCAGGGCATGCCGTCGGGGTCGGAGGAGAGCACCAGATCGGCGTCGGGCCGCAGTCGTCGTACCGCGGCGGCTGCCGCGAGCAGGCCGATTCCTGAGTCCATGAGCGCGATCTTCACCCGGTCACCATAGTCGACCGCCCTTGCGGTTTTGTCCCGGTGGGGCAGACTGCGGCGAATGAGCGCCGTTGCCTGGATCGCCGTGGGTTCGCTGGCCGCATGGGTGTGGTTGCTGCTGGGACAAGGGTTCTTCTGGCGGACCGACCAGCGGCTGCCCCGTCGGAAGGCCCCGGCCCGCTGGCCGTCCGTCGCGATCGTGGTGCCCGCGCGCGACGAGGCCGACATGCTGCCGGTGAGCCTGCCCTCGCTGCTGGCACAGGACTATCCGGGGCGGGCGGAGGTCTTCCTCGTCGACGACTGCAGCAAGGACGGGACCGGGGACGTGGCCCGTGCGCTGTCCGTGCGGTTCGGGGGGCTGCCGGTGACGGTCGTCTCGCCGGGCGAGCCCGGGCCGGGCTGGACGGGCAAGCTGTGGGCGGTCCGGCACGGGATCTCGCTGGCCCGGACCAGGGAGCCGGATTTTCTGCTGCTGACCGACGCCGACATCGCGCACGAACCGGACAGCCTGCGGGAGCTGGTGGCCGCCGCCGAGTCGGGCGGCTTCGACCTGGTCTCGCAGATGGCCCGGCTGCGGGTGTCGAGCCTCTGGGAGCGGCTGGTCGTGCCCGCCTTCGTGTACTTCTTCTCGCAGCTCTATCCGTTCCGGTGGGTGAACCGGGCGGGTGCCCGGACGGCCGCGGCGGCCGGTGGCTGTGTACTGCTGCGGACTGGGGCGGCGGAGCGGGCGCGGGTGCCGGAGTCGATCCGGCAGGCGGTGATCGACGATGTGTCGCTGGCGCGGGCGGTGCAGCGCAGCGGCGGGCGGATCTGGCTGGGGCTCGCCGAGCGGGTGGACAGCGTGCGGCCGTATCCGCGGCTGGCGGACCTGTGGCGGATGGTGTCGCGGAGCGCGTACGCCCAGTTGCGGCACAGTCCGGCGCTCCTGCTGGGCACGGTACTGGGACTCGCGCTGGTCTATCTGGTCCCGCCGGTCGCGCTCGTGACCGGGTTGCTGGCCGGAGACCCGGTGGCGGCCCGGGCGGGCGGGCTGGCGTGGGCGGTGATGTCGGGGACGTATCTGCCGATGCTGCGCCACTACCGGCAGTCGCTGTGGTCGGCGCCGTTGCTGCCGTTCACCGCGGCGCTCTATCTGCTGATGACGGTCGATTCGGCGGTGCAGCACCACCGGGGCCGCGGCGCGGCCTGGAAGGGGCGTACGTACGCCCGTCCCGAGGCCGCGCCGGACCGGTGAGCCGAGGCGGCGGTGGGCCGGCGGCGGCAGGGCCGTCCGGACCGCCGGGGGGTCATTTGCGGCCGGGCGTCCAGTTCATGCCCCACCCGTAGGCGTAGTCGATGGTGCGCTGCGGGCTCACTCCGCGCTCGGGGACGAGATAGCGGGCCTCGCGCTGCACCGTGAGGTCTCCCCCGTTGTTGGTCAGGAGCGCCAGTGCGCAGACCGTGGACGGGACGGTGCACTCGTCGAGGGAGAAGTCGATCGGTGCGCCGTGCTGGGGCTGGAGAGTGACGCTCGCGTGGAGATCGGCGAAGCTCCGGGCGCCTTCGTAGATGGTGACGAAGATCAGGACCCGCCGGAGCTCGTTCTTGTGGTCGAGGTTGACGGTGAGGTTCTCGCCGGTGGCGACGGCGCCGGTGCGGTCGTCCCCGTCGAGGTGGATGTAGGGAGGGTGCTGGAGAGCGCCGAACGCGTTGCCCAGCGCCTGCACGACTCCCTTGCGGCCGTCGGTCAGTTCGTAGAGGGCGCAGAGGTCGAGATCGAGATCCGAGTGGTTGGCGACCGCTCTGCCCAGTTTGCTTCCCCAGCCCTTGAACTGTTTGCGCACTTCCCAGTTGAGATTGACGCGAAGCGCTCCGGAAGTGCCGCCCTGTTTGGCGAGGGAGACCGACGGCGCGTCCTTGGTGAGCGTCACCTTGCTGAGGCGGACGGGTGCGGCGGCAGGGGGCGCGGGAGGCGCCGGGGGTGCAGTCGGCGGGGCGGGCGGGACCGGCGGCCGGTGGTCGGTCCGCGCTGCGCTGGGAGGCTGTTGAGGGGTTCGGGGTTGGTGGTACGGCTGAGCCGGCTGGGGCTGCTGCGGTTCGTCGACGGAAATCCCGAAGTCGGTCGCGAGACCTTCGAGGCCGGTGCCGTATCCCTGGCCCACGGCGCGGAATTTCCAGGCGCCCTGGCGTCGGTAGAGCTCTCCCAGGATGAACGCGGTCTCGACCGTCGCGTCCGCGCTGTCGAAGCGGGCGATCTCCCTTCCGTTCGCCGCGTCCGTGATCCGTACGTAGAGCCCGGTCACCCGGCCGAACGTGCCGCCGTCCGCTGAGGCCGCCAGAACCACCCGGTCGATGCCCGGCTCGATGCGCGCCAGGTCGACCGCGAGGTTGTCCGTCGTCCCGTCACCGGCGGTGCGCTTGCCCTCGTGGCGCACCGCGCCGGATGCGTGCGAGGGCTGGTTGTAAAAGACGAAGTCGGCGTCGCTGCGTACCTTTCCCGACGGCACGAGAAGGAGCGCCGAGCCGTCCACGTCCGGTGTCCCCGGGGCGGTGCGCCACCCTAGTTCGACCCGCACGGCCTGAGCCGCCACCGGAACATTGGCCCCTTTTAGCATGGTCATGCTCGCCCCCATCGCGAGTCCGGCTGCCCGAAAACTTTTCCCGGCCAACCTAATCCCCCGGACCGTCGCAGGAGTCACGGACGTCCGGTCCGGTCCGGGCGATCCGCCGAGCGCCCCGGTTCCCCTGCGGCGACGGGCCCGTCGGGCCTGATCCGGACGAGAGGCCCTAGCCTGTTCGAGTGCTTGGGGCACCCCTTTGTGGCAGCACGGTTCGCAATCCACTCCGAAATGCGAATCTCTGAAAAGAATGCCCGATATGAGATCAATGACTCGGCGTCTCTCCACGCTGCGCTCACGCGCCGGCGCCACCAGGACATCCTGCGCCGTGCTCGCCATGGCCGTGCCCGTGCTCACGTTCGGACTGCCCGCCGCGCCCGCCGTCGCCGCCCCCCTGCCCGGCGGGCTCGGGCCCTGCGTTCCCGGCAGCTGCCCGGACCCCTTCCCCGGGGTCAACAACGGCCCGATCGCTGGGCGGGACGACGCGATCAACGTATTCGTCGGGAACGACTTCCTGGTACGCGGACGAGCCGCCGAAGCCGAGGGCCGCGTCGTCGTGCTCGACGATTTCGACCAGAACAAGGACGCGTCCGCCAGCGGCCTGTACAACCTGGGCATCGCCGGTGTCGGATCCCGGGTGGCGCCTCCGGTCGACTCCGACTTCCTGACCGCCGGCGGCAACGTGAGCATCGCCGCCGGGCAGACCCTGGAAACGACCGGCGGCGTGCTGGGCGAGCGGGGCATCGTCCGGTACGCGGGCACGCGGACCGGCACCGTGCACGGCGAGTTGATCCAGGACGACGCCGCCATCGCGCCGTATGCCGGGCTGCGCGACGAGCTGACGGACGCCAGCCGCTGCTACGCCCGCGTCGGCGGCCGGCCGCGCACCGCGACGGGCACGGCCGTGAACCAGGGGACCCAGACCCTGTTCACCGGTGACGGGACGTCAGCCCTCCAGGTCTTCAACGTCGACTTCGACATGGTCGGCCGGGGCGGCGCGCAGCAGGGCATCGTCTTCGCCGGCATTCCGGACGACGCGACCGTTCTGGTCAACGTCATCGGGACGCACCGGGTGCTCAACACATACAGCGGTGGCATCTCGGACGCCACGGATCCGCTGAACGCCTACCGTGAGCGGCTGTTGTGGAACTTCCCCGACGCCACGACGGTCGATCTTCATGGAACCGGTCAGTTCCAGGGCAGCTTCCTGATGGGCGAGCAGTCCTCGATGACCAATGTGCAGCTGCCCGGCATCAACGGCCGCTTCTTCACCACCGGCTCCCTGACCCACACCAGCTCCGCGACGGGCGGCGGCGGCCAGGAGTTCCACGCCTACCCGTTCAACGGCGACCTGCCGGACTGCGGCGAACCGCAGCCGAAATCCGGTGAGGTCCGGGTGCTGAAGACCGACACGGACACCGGAGCTCCGCTCGCCGGAGCCGACTTCGAACTCTGGCGCGAGACCAACGACGTCGTCGGCCTCCAGACCACCGGCGCCGATCCCGACACCCGGGTCACCACCTGCACCACCCCGACCAGCGGTGTCTGTGTCGCGATCACCACGACCGGCACCTACTACTGGCGTGAGACCTCTGCCCCCGACGGCTACGACCTGCCCGACCCCAATGTCTTCGGCCCTCTCGTCCTCACCGGGGACAACGCCGGCACCGGCGTCCAGACCGAGGCGCGGAACACCGCCACGTCCGAGCCGCCCGGCACCGGCCGGATCGACCTGGTGAAGAAGGACCGCAAGAACGGGGAGCCACTGGCCGGCGCCGTCTTCGAACTCTGGCGCGAGACCAACGACACTCCCGGCCTCCAGACCGGCGGCACCGAGCCCGACACCCGGGTCGACGACTGCTCCACCGACCGGAACGGCGGATGCGCCTTCGACGACCTGCCGCTCGGCGCGTACTACCTGCGCGAGACCGCCGTGCCGGAGGGCTACGTCCTGCCCGCGAACCCGGTCTCCGGGCCGTACGAGGTGACGGCGGAGAACAGCACCACGGGAGTGAAGGCAACGATCGAGAACACCCGGGGTGAGCCCTGCAAGGGCAAGACCTGCGAGGGCCGGCGCGTCTAAGGGCTGTCCGCTCACCGGTTCGGCCGTTCACCTATGGCGTCCGGACCGGTGGGCTGGTGCACTGACGGGGCCCCGCACGCACCGCCAGGAGGTCATCCGTGCGCCCAGTCCGCGTCGCCAGTGCCGTGACCGCCGCAGCCGCCACGGCGGTGCTCTGCTCGGCCCCCGCCTCCATCGCCGCTCCGGCCGGCCCGGCCGCCGAGTGCACCGCTCCCACCGGCCCCTACCAGCGCCCCATGGAGAAGCACCTCGGCCGGCCCGTGGACGGCCGCCAGTCCGCGGCCGACTGCGCGGCGATCCGCACGTTCCAGCGCGAGAACAAGGTCGCTCGCACCGACGGGTTCGCCGACCTCGGCACCTACCGCACCATGGTCGCCGTCGAGGCAGCCCCCGACCCGAACGCCGCGGGCCACTGTCCGACCCGTTCGTACCGGGTCACCTGTACCGACATGGACCGGCAGCTCCTCTGGGTACAGACCGGGGACCGGGTGGTCTTCGGCCCGGTTCCCATCCGCACCGGTCGCGACGCGCAGGAGACGCGGCCCGGTTGGCATTCGATCTACTGGCGCGACAAGGACCATGTCTCGACCCTCTACGACGACGCGCCCATGCCGTACTCCCAGTTCTTCGACGGCGGCCAGGCGCTGCACGGGCACCCCGGGGACCTGTACGACGGCGGCGGCTCGGCCGGGTGCGTCAACCTGAAGGTGGACGACGCAGCGGCCCTGTGGGACCTCCTGAACATCGACGATCGCGTCTACGTGTGGGGCACCAAGCCGGGTACGGCGGACTGAGGCGCGACGCGGAAGGCCGCCGGGCCTACGTTCCGCCCCCGTACGGCGCCACCCGACCCCGCTACGCCCCCGACTGCGCGTGCGGTGCGGCTGCCGTCGGTGCCATCGCCGCAGGGGCGGTGAACAGCGCGTGGACGGCCGCGCGCACCTGGCCGGACACCGCCTCGGGGGTCGAGGTGTCGAGCTTGCCGTCGAGATGCAGGAACGCCAGGCCGTGGACGATGGCCCATACCGTGGTGGACAGAGCGTCGGGATCGGCGCCGGGGAAGGTGCCGCGGACAATGCTGCGGACGTACTCGGAGATGGCGGTGGTCGCGCCGACCCGTTCCTCGCTGTCCGGATCGCAGGGCTCCGCGAACATCACCCGGAACAGCGCGGGACGCTCCAGCGCGAAACGGACGTAGGCGACGGCGACCGCCGCCAGCTCCTCGGGCGTCGCGGGCGAGGGATGCGCCGCGGCCAGATGTTCGGCCAGTTCGCGATAGCCCTGCGCGGCGACCGCCGAGACGAGCGCGTCACGGTCCGCGAAGTGGCGATAGGGGGCGGTCGCCGAGACGCCGGCCCGCCGTGCCACCGCCCGCAGGGACAGCCCGGCGCTGCCGTCCTCCTCCAGCAGCTCCCGCGCGGCGCGCAGACAGGCGGCGCGCAGATCGCCGTGGTGATACGTGCCGCTCTCCTGCGACATGGGTCACACTCCCTCATGTTTACACCGCTCACATCACCGCCCTAATGTGAACACCGCATACATCGTAAGCGATGGTGATCGAGATCGTGATCGTGATTGTGATCGAGAGAGGAACTCCGATGAGCAGTGAGCTGTTCTCGCCGCTGTCCCTGCGCTCCGGGCAGGTGCTGAACAACCGGATCGCCAAGGCGGCGATGGAGGAGAACATGGCCGCCGTCGGCCAGCTTCCCGACGAGGAATTGTTCGGCCTGTACCGGCGTTGGGCGGCGGGCGGCACCGGACTGCTGATCACCGGCAACGTCATGGTCCACGCCGAGGCGCTGACCGGCCCGGGCGGCGTGGTGCTCGACGCCGCCGCCCCACTGGAGCCGTTCGCCGAGTGGGCCAGGGCCGGCAAGTCCGGCGGCGGGTCGGTCTGGATGCAGATCAACCACCCCGGCCGCCAGATCGGATCCGACATGCCCGGCGTCGTGTGGGGCCCTTCCGCGGTCGCCGTCGACCTGGGCAGGCACAGCAGCCGGTTCGGGCGTCCCGTGGCCATGACGCCCGAGCAGATCCGGGCCACCGTGACCCGGTACGCGGTCACCGCCCGGCGCGCCGAGCAGGCCGGTTTCGACGGTGTGGAAGTCCATGCCGCGCACGGCTATCTGCTGTCGCAGTTCCTCTCCCCCCTGGTCAACAAGCGCACCGACGAGTGGGGCGGCTCCCTGGAGAACCGGGCCCGGATGCTGCTGGACATCGTCCGCGCCGTCCGTGCCGCCGTCTCGCCGTCCTTCGCCGTCGCGGTCAAGCTCAACTCCGCCGACTTCCAGCGCGGCGGCTTCGACGCCGACGACGCACGCCAGGTGATCGGGATGCTCGCTCCGCTCGGTGTCGACCTGGTCGAGCTCTCCGGCGGCAGCTACGAGAGCCCGGCCATGTCCGGCCGCCCGGCCGACGAGCGCACCCGGACCCGCGAGGCGTACTTCCTCGACCTGGCGAAGGATCTGGTCGCCACCAGCCCGCTGCCGTTGATGCTCACCGGCGGCATCACCCGGCACGAGACCGCACGCCGCGTCCTCGACAGCGGTGTGGCGGTCATCGGGATGGGCACCGCCCTCGCCGTCACCCCGGATCTGCCCGGGCTCTGGCGGACCGGCCGCGAGGCCGACCGGCGGTTGCGGCCGGTGACCTGGTCGGACAAGGCGCTCGCCTCGGCCGCGGGCATGGCCCAGGTACGCCACCAGATGCGCCGGATCGCCCGCGGCAGCCGCCCCACGCCCCACACCCACCCGGCGATCGCGCTCCTCGCCGAGCAGCTGAAGCAGCGTGGGGCCCTGCGTCGCTACCGCACCTGGCTCAACACGGCCCGGCGCGCCGCGTAGCGGGCCGCCGCAGGCGCCCGGGTTCTCACCCGCGTGTCTCTTCTCCGGCGAAGTCCCCCGCCGGTTCAGCTGCCGCGCGGGCTGTCCGGGAGCGGGAAGCCGTGGCTCGTGCCCGCCCCCGGAGCGAGGTGACGTCGACGCCCGCCCGGCGGAGCTTGCCGGCGCACTGCCCGCCCTCGTCGCGCGGCCCGCTCGGCCACTGCCGGTGACGGCTGTTTCGGGGCGGAGATCGACCGCGTCCCTGTTCGGCACCCCGGCCGCGGGTCGCGACCGGCACGCGAGGCCTCCCGCCCGCGTCACTTCGCCGGACGGCGGGTGCGGGAGAGCGGATCAGAGTGTTCCGGCCGTCGGGACCTCGTAGATGTACTCCTCGATCCGGTCGATGAGACCGTCGTCCTCGAACCGGAAGCAGACCGCGGCGTGGACCCTGCTCTCGGACCCGTCGGCCGCGCTCAGGTGAAGCACCTGCTGCTGGAGGACCTCGTTCGTGTTCCGGAACTGGCGGATCACGTCGTACCGCAGCGTATCGACGTCAGCGGCGAAGACCTTGAAGTGCCGCAGGGTCGCATCGATCGTCCGCGCCCCCAGACCGTCGTTCTGCCACACGGTGGCGCCGCCGGTGCACATCGCCCGGCACCCGGCGAAGTCGTGCGCCTCCAGACGACGCAGAAACGAAATCGCCTGCTCGCCGATGTCCTGTTCCATACCGGGTTCCCGTCCGCTGTCTCTCGATGAATGTGCGGCCGCCGATGGACCGTTTGCGCGCCGTTCGAAGGCCGGGGCCCAGCTCTCAGAGCAGTTCGAGCCGGCGCAGGTCGGTGACGTACTTGGTGATGAGGGCCGCCGTCAGATGGGGAATGTCCTGGCCGGCGCCGATCTTCGCGGCACGCACGGCGGCATGGAACCGGTCCGCGGGTGTCGCGGAACCGGGGACGGCCTCCCCGGACTGCGCGAAGGCGTGCAGCAGGGGCAGCAGCGAGTGCTGACGCTGCCTCTCCGGCAGGGCGCGGAGCGCGGCCGTGACGCGGGTGAGCCATTCGCCGTAGCCGTCGATCCGCCGGATCGGGTGACCTGCGGCGATGAGCCAGTCGACGAAGGTGTCCAGCGAGATGCCGTCGTCGTGCGGGTTCACCACATTGAAGGTCCGGTGTCCGTCGGTGGCCCGCGCGCCCAGCGCGGTGACGGCTTCCGCGGTGAAGTCGACCGGCAGACCGTCGTAGTGTGCGCGGTCACCGGTGCGGTAGAACGAGGCCGGTGCGATGCCGGTGGCGAGCAGGCTCAGCAGCAGGCGGGTGAACAGGTCGGGGACGTTCAGCTGCCCCCGGTAGCTGCTGTGCGCGAGGATCATGTCCGACCGGAAGACGGTGACCGGCAGGCCGCACAGGTCGTGTGCCTCCCGGAGCAGGACCTCCCCCGCCCATTTGCTGGTCGCGTACCCGTTGGCGTAGCCCTGGTCGATCCGCCGTACCGGGCAGGCGCCACGGATGTCGGCGTCCTCCCCGAGAGCCGGCATCCCGGCTCCGGCCTCCACGGCGACGGTGGACACATAGGTGACGGGTTTGAGCCGGGCGGTGAGCGCCAGCCTGATCAGCTCTGCCGTACCGACGACGTTGGGGCCGAACAACTGCCGGTACGGCAGAACGTGGTTGACCAGGGCAGCCGGGTGGACGATCAGGTCCACGGTGTCGGCCAGACCGTTCCACGTGTCCTCGTCCAGGCCCAGGTGCGGCTCGCCGATGTCGCCCGCGAGTACCTCCAGGGTGCCTTCGGCCAGATCCCGGTAGCGCCGGAGCAGGTCCGCGTCACCACTGTCGAACGCCTCGTCCAGCCGCTTCGCAGCGGTCGCCGCGTCGCTCGCGCGTACGACGCAGATCAGCTTGCCGCCGGAGGGAGCCAGCCGCTCCAGCCATTCCAGGCACAGGAACCGCCCGAGGTAGCCGTTGGCCCCGGTCAGCAGGACGGATCGCACGGCACCGCGGGGGCGCGGCAGCGTCGGCGCGGCGGCGAGCGTCCGCGGGCCGATGAACTTGTCCAGGGTGAGGTCGCCGGCGCGGACTTCGGTGCTGTGCTCACCGTGCACGGAAGCGAATGTGGGCCGCTCCGCCCCGGACTCGCGCTCCGCCTCGATGTATCTGGCCAGCCGGGCCAGATCGTTGGCCGGGCTGGTGATCACCCCGACCGGAAGCTCGATGTGGAAGATCTCCTTCATGAGGAGCGAGAAGGACAGCGCAGTCAGGGAGTCCCCGCCCAGGTCGGTGAAGTGCGCGTCGGCACGCAGAGCGGTGTCCGGACAGCCCAGCATGGCCTGGACGGCCCCGGTGACCGTCTCCAGCACCGGCCGGTCGGCGGCGGCTCGACGCAGCTCGCGCACCTCTCTGACCTGCCCCTCGGCGATCTCGTCGTACAGCCGGTCGAGAGCCTGCCCGTAGCGCTCCTTGAGCCTGGGGCGCAGCAGTTTGTGGCTCTCGGAGAGCAGGCCGTTCTCCGGGCTGAAGGGTTCGGTCTCGATCAGGAAGTCACGCGGGATCTCGTACGAGTTGAGCTCGGCCTCCCGGGCCGTCTGCTGGAGCGCCTCGCTGAGCAGCGACTTGAGCGAACCGGGCCCTTCGCCGGCGCCGGCCCGGGCGCCGGGCGCGGGCACCACCACCGCGAGCAGGTAGGCGCGTTCGCTGTTGCCGTGTACGAAGATCTGCCGGACGAGGGGGCTGCCCGCGAAGACGGTCTCCAGGCGGGAGACGGCCACGAATTCGCCCTGGGACAGCTTCAGGGTGTCCTTGGTGCGGTCGACGTAGACCAGTCGGTCGGGTCCGAGCTCGGCCATGACGTCGCCGGTCCGGTAGTAGCCGTCCTCGTCGAAGATCTCGGCGGTGACCTCGGGCCGCTTGTAGTAGCCGGGAATGACGCTGTCCGTCTTGAGCAGCAGTTCCCCGCGCGGATGCGGTAGGTCGGTGCGGAAATAGCCCAGTTCCGGGACGTCGGCCAGCTTGTAGTCGATCACGGGCGGGCGTTGCACCACGGTGTCGAGCAGGACTCCCCCGGCCTCCGTGGATCCGTAACCGGTGTACAGGTGGAGGTTCAGGCAGGACTCCACGAAGGCCGCGACCTCCGCGGACAGCGGGGCGGTCCCGCAGAACGCCTTGGCGACGCGTCCGCCCAGGAAGTTCTCGCGCAGGTCCGTCATGACCGCCTTCTCGACGTCACCCGGCTCGCCGGCTCTGCGGCCCAGTTCACTGCGGTACTGCTGGAAGAGCATGTCGCACAGGCGCGGGACCATGGTCAGCTCGGTGGGGCGGATCAGCGCGATGTCCTCGAACAGGGTGGACAGGTCGCTCCTGGCGGTGAAGTAGCCGACGCCGCCCCGCACGAGCGAGCCCATCAGGGCGTAGCGGCCCGCGAGATGGCTCTGCGGCAAGTAGAGGACGCTGACCGGGGGTCCGTCCGCCGCCCCGTAGCTGAATCCGTACCACGCTGTGCCGACCAGCCGCTGCGTGTACATGGCCCCCTTGGGGGTTCCGGTGCTGCCGGACGTGTAGATGAGCAGGGCCAGCGGATCGTCTCCCGCTTCGGCGGTGAACAGCGGGGCGGGCGGCAGGCCCGCTCCGCGTTCGATCAGCGTGGCCAGTGAGTCGACGGCCACCGGGCGGCCGGCTTCGGCCAGACGGCGGCGGGCGGACTCGAAGGCGGTTCGCTGGTCGGTGACTTCGGGACGGTAGTCGAAGACGATCACGTGCTGGATCGAGCTTTCCCCGGTCACGGCTTCGACGGCGGTGTCCAGTCGCTCGACGCTGGTGGCGAGGGCGCGCGGCTCCGTCTCCGCGATGATCGGCGTCAGCTGGGACAGCGGCGCAGCGGACTGCAGGGGCACGGCCACGACACCGGAGTGGATGCACGCGAGGTCGAGCGTCGCGTAGTCGGTACTGGCGAAGCCGAGGACGCAGATCCGGTCGCCCGCGCTCAGCCGATGCCCCGGGTCGTGGTGCCAGGTGCCGGCCACCGCGCGGACTCTCGCCCACAGTTCGCGGTAGCTGATGGTGTCGAACCTGGGGAGCAGCCGCGCTGTCGAGGCTTCCTCGGCGCGTTCACCGAGGGCCGGACGGTCCCCGTAGCCCTCCAGTACGGCCGCCATGACCTCGGCGAGTCCCTTGTCGGGGTCATGCACTGCCGCGGTGACCTCCTCCAGTGGCTCGGTCATGATCAGGTCTCCCTCGGCGTCCCGGTGATGCCGGCGCGTCCTGGCTGTGGACGTCGCCGGCCCTTGATTGCGTGTCTTGGCCGGCCGTGGAATCAGCACGTCACCGCGCGCAGCGGCCCGCGGTGACGTGCGCGGTGTGGTGTCCGGCCGTGCAGGTGTTGGTGGCGCACGCGCCGGCGGGCACGTGCGGGCCTCACCAGCTGACCGGCAGCGCGTCCACCCCGCGGATCAGCCGCTCGGTACGCCAGGAGATCTGGTCGACCGGCACGGCGAGGCGCAGACCGGGCAGCCGGCGGAGCAGCGATTCGAGCACGACTCGCAGCTCCATCCTGGCCAGTTGCGCGCCGAGGCAGTGGTGCACGCCGTGGCCGAAGGTGACGTGCGGAACGTTCCCCCGGTGGAAGTCGATCTCCTCCGGGTGATCGAACACTTCGGGATCCCGGTTGGCGATCCCCAGCTCGGCGACCACCGCGTCGCCCGCCCGGATGGTCTGGCCGCTCAGTTCCACGTCCTCGGTGGCGATGCGGGTGAAGCCGGCGGACGCGCTGATCGGGATGATCCGGGAGAGTTCCTCGACCGCGTCGGGCACCAGTGCGGGGTCGGCGACGAGTTTCTGCCAGAGATCGGGTCGGGTCAGCAGTGTGTAGACGAAATTGCCGAGCTGGTTGGCGGTGGCCTCCTGGCCTGCGGAGAGCAGGCTGACACCGAGGCTGACCAACTCCTCGTCCAGGAGCCGGTCCTCCTCGTCCGCCACGTCGGCCAGCTCACCGAGCAGGTCGTCGGTGGGGGTGGTGCGGCGGAGTGCGACCAGGCCGGCGAGGTAGTCGTTGAGGTGCCCCCGGGCCTCCATGGACCGCACCGGATCCGACAGCATCAGCAAGCCGTCGACCCAGACGTTGAAGCGGTCGCGGTCGGCGACGGGCACGCCGAGCAGTTCGCAGATGACCGTGATCGGCAGCGGCCAGGTCAGCGTCTGGGTCAGGTCGGCGGGCCCACCTGCGGCGATCATCGTGTCGAGCAGCCCGTCCACGATGTGCTGGACGCGCGGGCGGAGCGCTTCGACACGGCGTACGGTGAACGAATTGGCCACCCGGCGCCGCAGTCGGCTGTGCTCCGGCGGGTCCATGCTCAGCATGGAGGTGCTGGGCAGACCGGTGGCTACCGTACGGGGGATGTCCTCGCCCACGGCGGCGGCGCGGCTGAACCGGGGATCGGCCAGTACCGCCCTGACGTCCGCGTGCCGTGTGACCAGCCAGGCGTCGCCACCGTAGGGCAGACTCACGCGCAGCACCGGTTGTTCGCCGCAGATCTCGGCCAGCTTCGGGTCCACTTCCAGCCGGTCGACCGGGCCGAACGGGTAGGCCCGTATCCCTTCCCCTGTGGCGGTCATCGTGTCGGTCCTTTCAGTCCTGGCAGCTGCTTGCCTGCGCGTACGTGGTGACTGGTGAAGGGGTTCAGGACAGGGCCGCGCTGCGCCCGCCGTCGATGACGAGAGTGCTTCCGGTGATCCACGCGGCGCGTTCGGAGACCAGGAAGCCGACCGCCTCCGCGATGTCGTCGGACCGGCCGATGCGCCCGAGGGGGATTTCGTCGGACCAGTCCACGGAATCGTTGCCGAGATAGTCCACGATTTTTTCGCGCGCCTCGTCCGCCCCTGGTGTCATGACGTTCCCGAGCGAGAGGGCGACGACCCGGATTCCTTGCGGTGCCAATTCGGCCGCGAGCCCCTTGTTGTATGTCTCCAGGGCGGACTTGGCGGCCGCGTAATGCAGGATCATCGGGTAGGAAGCAATAGTGGAAATGGACGAGACGTGTACGACGACTCCGCCACCGCTCTCGCGCATGGACGGCACGAGTGAGGAATTGAGGCGGACAGCGGCGAGGAAATTGATGTCCACCGTGTACTGCCAGTCCTTCTCGATGTCCAGGGCACTCTGAAAGGCTCGGCAGCCACCTGCGTTATTGACGATGATGTCCACTCCGCCGAGATTTTCCAGAGCGATGTCCGCGAACTCCCGCACTCCGTCAGGCGTACTGAGGTCTGCTCTGACGAATTTGGCCGCGGACGGAGTCTGCTCGGTGGGGTTGCGGGCAGAGGTCACGACGGTGGCGCCCGCGTCGAGCAATTTCTGCACGATCGCGGCGCCAATACCGCGACTGCCGCCGGTCACCACGGCCCGCTTGCCTTCCAGCTCACCGGCTGACTCTTCTGTCTTTTCGGTAAGGCGAACTCGGCTCACTCCGGGTTCCGCCCCCTTTCCTGCCTCGACAGGCCTGTCCGCGCAATTGATCGACAATGGAGACGATCGCGGTGACACGGAATCACGATGACCACTATCAACGGCCCCTCCGATACGGTCAACCTGATTATTTCGATGCACTGGATCGCATCATTCAATGCAAGCCGGAATTACCTCTGCAAGCTGGACACCCGCTGTCGACGGGGTCGATAATCATGCGCTACCGGTGTGCGGCGGCAGCAATTCCGTGTGAGCAGTGCCGACAAATCTGGAGGAAAAATGGCCACCCTGGACGAGCCGTTCACCCTGGGCGATCTCACGGTCCCCAACCGGATCGTGATGGCCCCGATGACCAGGATGCGGTCCGCCGGCGGCGTGCCGGGCCCGGACGTGGCGGAGTACTACGCCCGCCGGGCGGCCCACCAGGTCGGGCTGATCATCACCGAGGGCACCTACATCAACCGGGCCGCCGCCGCCGCGTACGACGACGTGCCCCGCTTCTACGGCGAGGAGCCGCTCGCCGGTTGGGCGCACGTGGTGCGGCGGGTGCACCAGGCCGGTGGCAGGATCATTCCTCAGCTGTGGCACACCGGGGCCGCGCGCTTCGGGACGGAACCGCCCGCGGAGGGCCCGTCCGGGCTCGGACTGGACGGCGCACCGGCCGGTCGTGCCATGACCTGGCGGGACATCGACGAAACGGTGGAGGCCTTCGCGGAGGCCGCCGCGGCCGCGGAGCGGCTCGGCTTCGACGGTGTGGAGCTGCACGGCGCGCACGGCTACCTGATCGACGACTTCCTGTGGCGCGGCACCAACCGGCGTACCGACCGCTACGGCGGAGACCCGGCCTCCCGCGCCCGTTTCGGCGCCGAGATCGTGCAGGCGATCCGCGCGGCCGTCGGCCCGGGCTTCCCGGTTCTCTTCCGGCTCTCCCAGTGGAAGGTCGATCACTACGAGGCCCGCATCGCGGAGAACCCGGACGAGCTGGCGCGGTTGCTGGCGCCGCTGACCGAGGCCGGTGTCGACGCGTTCCACGCCTCCACCCGCCGCTACTGGCTGCCCGAGTTCGACGGCAGCCCGCTCAATCTGGCCGGCTGGGTGCGCAAGCTCAGCGGCCGGGCCGCGGTGACGGTCGGCTCCGTCGGCCTGGACCAGCAGTACGGTGTGGGCGAGTTCGCCCAGGGCTTCACCGAGCAGGCCGGTCTGACCGGCATCGAGGAGCTGGTGGCCCGCCTGGAGCGCGACGAGTTCGACCTCGTCGCCGTGGGCAGGACGCTGCTGGCCAACCCGGACTGGGCGGCGAAGGCGCTGCGCGGCGAACTGGCCCAGACCGTCCCCTACGACCCGGCCGTCCTCAAGACCCTGGTCTGAGATCGGCACCGCCGCTGCGGGTGCGCGGGGGATCTCCGGCGGTGGGCCGGCAGCCCGGGGGCTGCCGGCCATGCCGTGGATCGTTCCGTGTCACACAATCGCATGCGCTTCGCCGCTGACCGAGACCGCGGAGCCCAGCACGTCCAGGAAGGCTCTGCCGCGGCCGCTGAGGTGCAGATCGGGCATCATGGCCACGCCGAGGGCCGAGGGCGGCACCTGTCCGGCGATCTCGACGGATCGGACCCTCCCGCCGTCCAGAGTCCGCGCATGGGCCGCGCGTTGGTACATCAGGGCGAACCCGGAGCCCGCGGCCACCAGTCCACGCATGGTCTCGACACTCGTCGTCGTGATCACTTTCGGCATGGGCACGCCCGCAGTGGCGAACACCGTCTCGAAATGGCGGAGAACGGCCGGGACGTCCAGGGTGACGAGCGGTCGGGCGGTCAGCTCGTCCAATCCGATCGAGCCGGTCATGCCCATGGGGTCGTCGTCCGCCAGCAGTGCGTGGACGGGCAGCTCGGCCAGGGGGTGGAACCTGGCACCGCTCGCCAGGAAGTCGTACGTCACGGCCAATTCGCACCGGCCGTCCCGCAGCAGCTCCAACAGCCGCTCCGATGCCTCATGAACGTTCAACCGCAGGGCGGTGTACCGCTCTTCGGCCATCCTGTGGACCAGGGGCAGCAGGAAGGGGGTGATCGAGAAGAAGAATCCGACGTCCAGCCGGCCGGCGGTGCGGCCCGCCAGGGCGTCGCCCTGGGCCTTGAGGTTCCTGGCCTGCCCCAGCAACGCGCGTGCCTCGCGGAGCAGGTGGCGGCCGCTCGGGGTCAGGGTGACACCACGGGCGTGATGACGGAGCAGCAACTGCACACCGAGCTGGCGTTCCAGCTTCATCACGGCGGAGGAGACCGTCGACTGCGACGCGCACAGCCGCTCCGCCGCCTCCGATATGTTGCCGAGCTCCGCGGATACGACGAAGTACCGCAACTGCGTCAGGCTGAAGCCCAGGCGATCGCTCATCGCGTGCCCCCGGGGAACCCCTGGCGGGCGGACCGTTCCCGCCCAGGGGCGTGGTGTTCGCGGAGCCATTCGTGGACGGCGAGTGCGGTCGGCTCCGCGTACTCCTCAAGCATGGAGAAGTGGTCTCCCGCCACTTCCGTCCGTACGTGTTCCAGTGGCCAGTCGGCGCGCGCGTCGTCGCCGAGCAGGTCGAGCAGGGGCTTGTCCTCCGCGGCGCTCACCAGGAGGGTCGGGGTGGTCACCGGCAGCGGGCGCCAGCCTTCGAGCAACTGCGCGTACCACGCCATCGCCGTGAGCTGGTCGTCGACGACGGGAAGTTGGGGGAACCGGTCCATCAGCCGTCGGGTGAGCACCGACATTCCCCGGACCATGGCGGTTCCGGCCGACCGGAGCGTGTCGAGCAGCACCAGGGCGGCGGGCGGAGCACCGGCCTTCTCCAGCCGTCGTACCAGCTCGTGGGCCACCCACCCGCCGGAGGAGTAGGCGGCGAGTGCGAACGGCCGGCCCTCGAACCGTCGGATCAGCGTTTCCGCCAGCCGGTCCGCAGCCGCTTCCAGGTCTTCCGGAAGCGGCTCGCCGGTGCCGTATCCGGGGAGGGAGACCGTCCGCACCTGGCGGCGTCCGCGGAGCGCGGCCGCGAACTTCACGTACTGGTGGGCCCCGGTGGGGGCGATGAGGGAGGGCAGGCAGACCAGGGCGGGTTCCTGGTCACCGTCCGACAGCCGCAGAGTCTCCGGCTCCGGGCCGGCCGCGGTCGCGGAGGTCGGCCGGAGCCGGGCGGCGATCGACAGCAGGTCAGCGGCCTGCTGCGGGGTGCCGGTCCGTACCGCCGTACGGAAGAGCGCGGCAACAGGCTGTGCCGGTGCCGTGGCGGGAGGCGTGGACGGCTCCGGCGGCCGGGCCCCGGTGCCGGGGGCGGGTGCCGCCGTCGGCGCGGGGCTCAGCCTGGCCAGCAGGGCGTCCACGCGGGGGCCGCCGGCCGTCATGAAGTGGTCGGTGAGTTCCTCGACGGACTCGGCGTCGAAGAGCAGGGTGGACGGAACCTCTCCGAGGTCCTCGCGCAGCGCGGTGGTGAGCTGGAGGACGAGGATGGAGTCCATCCCGTAGTCGCTGAGCGGGGCGGAGAGCGCGATCTTGTCCGGCGGAATGCCGAGGGTCCGCGCGGCCCGGTCCCTGAGGTATCCGGCCATGGTGCCGACCCGGCTCTCCGTGCCGGCGCCGGACGCGGCGGCTGTCCCGTCGGCCGGGGGCCGTGCCGGGGCGGGGCGGGGTTCCGGGGGGACGGTGACCTGCGGCGGGGGCTCCGGGAGCGCTCGCGGAGCAGGGGTCTCCCGCCGCGCCGGCCGGGCCACTGCCGGCCGGGCCACTGTCTGCCGGGCGATGCCGTCGCTCTCGGCGGCGATGATCTGCTGCCCGAGCTCAAGTGCCTCGGGCAGCACGGAGACGACGGCGGAGAAGCCCTCGCTCACCAGCACCTCCCGCCAGTTCGCGGGCGACAGCGCGGGTGAGCCGGGTACGCGCAGCGCGTGGTCCTCGAAGAGCCACCAGCCCTCCAGCAGCCCGAACGTGAGATGGCTGGAGACGTCGAACGCCGCCAGTTCGTTCATCAGGAGCCATCCCCCGTCGCGCAGTGCCGCCTTCGCGTTGCGGATGGTGTTCCGGGTGTCGCGCGTCGCGTGCAGTACGTTCGCGGCGATGACCAGGTCGTGGCTTCCGCTCTCCACTCCCTGCCCGGCGAGCGGCTGTTCCGCGTCGAAGCGGGCATAGGAGAGATACGGAACGTCCGGTCCGTACTCGGTCCTGGCGTGGTTCAGGAACGCCTTCGAGAGATCGGTGTACGCGTAGGTCTCGATGTGGTCCTGGAACGGGCGCAGTGCGGCGAACATCCCGGTGCTCGTGCCGCCCGTGCCGGCGCCGATCTCCAGGATGCGCAGGCGGGCGGCCGGGTCCAGGCGCAGCCGCTCCGCGACGACGGCGGCCGCGGTGTCCGCCATGGCGCGGTTGTACATGTCGGCCACCCGGTTGTTGCGGTACGTGCCTTCGACGAGTGCGACGGAACCGCGCGGGAACAGGATGTCGGTGGGCCTGGTCCTGCCGGTGAGGATGTCCGGCAGCGCACCGAGTGCGGCATCGAGCAGGGCGAGCTCTGCCGCCTTGTCCGGATCCGCCGACCACTCCACGCGGCGTCGGTCCCACTCACGGCCGAGGACGTCCAGCGGCGGGGCCGACGGCGGCACGATACGGAGCGCGTGGTCGAGCCAGGTGTCGTACCGCTCCAGGATTCCGGCCCGCCCGCGCAGCGCGGCGATGTCGCCGCGCGTCGGCGGAGTACCGGGGTCGTGCAGGCCGCCGAGCGCTTCCAGGTGTCCGCGGACCATGCGCGCGAGAAGCGGATCGCGTTCGTTCCTGCGCCATTCGGCGATCGCGCGCACCGCCTCCCATGCGGACGGCGCCCCGGTCGCCGCCACGACGGCGGCGGGCGTGACGCGGGACCGCGCCCTCGGGTGGACCGTGAGCCGGGTCGCCGGGTCGATCCCCGCGATGGTGTCGGGCTTTCGCAACTTGATGAAGCTCAGCTGACGCTGCGGCCCGCGCAGCAGCGTGTCGAGTGCCTCCATCGCCTCGGGCGGCTCGATCGAGAGGAGGCCCCAGCGGCCCATGCGTTCCCGGTGGAGTTCGGTCGAGGCGCTGCCGATGCTCCCCCACCACCCCCAGTTCATCACCTTCACCGGGTACTCCCGGTGCCGGGCGAGGAATTGGGCGTAGGCGTCGCTGAAGGTGCATCCGGCCGCGTAGTTGCTCTGGCCCGCGGCGGTCGTGAAGGACTGGACGGACGAGAAGAAGAGGACGAAGTCCAGTGGCTCGTCCGCGAAGACCTCTGCCATGGCCACGCTGACATCGGCCTTAGCGGTGAGGCCGGCGCGCAGCGTCGCTTCGTCCATGCGCGCCAGGCTCTGGTCCCTCAGGTCCAGCGCCGCCTGGATGACACCGTGGATCCGCGGGTGGTGCCGCCTGATCTCCTCGTGGGCGGTGCGCAGCGACGCGGGGTCGGAAGCGTCGGCGGAGAGGTAGCGCACGCTGCCGCGCCCGGTGCAGGTGCCGAGCTTCGCCTCGATCGACGCGTCCTGCGGGCGCCGCCCGATCCAGATCACATGGGCGCCGTGGCGCTGGACGACGTGCCGGGTCCATACGGTGCCGAGCCCGCCCGCGCCTCCGATCACGACATAGACGCCGCCTTCCCGGTAGGCGTCCCGGCGCTGGGTGCCGGGCTCGACCGGCACCCAGCGCCGGACCAGCCACTGGCCGGCGCGGCGCACCAGGGTGTCGTTCTCCGCTCGGTCCGGGAGTGCCGGCAGGTCCCGGTCCGGGGCGGCGGTGTCGAGGTCCGTGCGGCGGACCGACCAGTTCGTGTACTCCTGCCCGAGCGAGCCGAAGAGGCCGTGCAGCCCGGCGTGGGCAGGTGTCGTCGACTCGGTGTCGTATGTGGCGAGGGCGCCGCGCGTCACCAGTGTCACGGCGAGCGGACGTGCGTCGTGTCCCGTGCGGACGAGGGCCTTGATCATGCGGAAGGCCGCGATGACGCCGTCCTCCTGGGCCGCGGTGAAGCCGGCGGTGTCGTCCGGCTGCGGCGCCCCCCGGTCCTCCGGCGCCCCGCCGGGCGCGAGCCAGACGAGGTGGCCGACCGGCGCCAGGTCCCGGAGCCGGGACGCGATCTCGTCCGTCGATGCGCTCGGGGCGAGGTCCCACATGGTGGCCCCCGGGTACTGGCGGGCGAGCCCGGACCGCTGCGCGGTGGTCCCTCCGACCACGAGGACGTGTTCCGCGGGCGGCAGTGCGCGGGTGCCGGGGGTGGGTCCCGGCACGGGTTCCCAGACCGGGGCGAACAGCGAGGGGGCCGGTTCCTTCAACCGGCGCGAGGTGTATCCGGTCATCCGGACGCAGACCTCCCCGTCGCCGTCGACGAGGTCCACGTCGAGCCGGCTCAGCGCGGTCGCCGTCCGGGTGCCGTCCGCGACACGGACGACCGCCCACATCGAGGCCGTGCAGGGTGCGAAGAGTTCGAGCCTGTCGAGCGCGAACGGCACCACGGTCTCCTCGGCGGCCCCGCCGTCGGCGAGTTGCAGCGCGATCGAGGACTGGACGGCCGAGTCCAGCAGCGCCGGGGGCAGTACGTACGCGGTGTCGGCGGGGTCCGTCCCGGCCGGCAGGCCGAGCCGTGCCAGGACGGTTCCGGAACCGACATGTGTCTCGCGGACGGCGCGGAGGGACGGCCCGTGGACGATGCCCATCGCCGCGAGCGCCGTACGGACGTCTTCCGCGGATACGGCGCTCCCGCACACCGCTCGGAGCGACGCGAGGTCGACGCGGTCGGGGCGGTCCGTGCCGGAGAGGGCCACGCGCCCGGTGGAGAACACGGCCGGACCGGCGTCCCCGGTGGCGTTCGAGGCGATCTCGAAGGTGAGCTCTCCGCCCTCCGCCGGCCTCACCAGGACATCGACGCCCAGTGGCTCGCCGTCGAGGGCGAGCGGCCGTACCCAGGTCATGTCGCGTATCAGCAGGGGTGTTGTCGCCGCTGTGCCCCAGGCACGCGCCGCCGCCTCCCGCGCCATTTCGAGGTGGGCGGCGCCCGGGAGGACGCGCTGCCCGCGCACCGTGTGGTCGCGCAGGACGGCTTCGCCGCCGTGGAAGAGCGTCGAGGCCCGGAGCGCGCCGGGGAGGTCCGCCACCGTCGACGACCGGTGGATCAGCGGATGGTCCGGGAGGGTCCGGCCGGGGGTGGTGACAGATGGAGGTGACAGGGGCGGTGTTCCGGCCCAGTGGCTCTCTCCGGCGAACGGATAGGTCGGCAGCGGGACCCGGAGATGGGCCCCCGCCGCGAACGCTGCCCCGTAGTCGAGGTCGACGCCCTGTGCGAAGTACCCGGCGAGGGCGGTGAGGTCCGCGCGGTACGAAACGGTATCCGTTTCGGAACCCGTCGGGTCCGCGCAGCGGCGGAGGCACTCCTCGCCGTGGCTCTGCTCCGCGCCGGCACCCGCACTCGCGGCGCCCTTGCGCGCCGGCACCGCTCGGCCGGTGAACGCCCTTGCTCCGTCGAGCCCTTCGCCGAGGATCCGCAGCAGCTCGGTGCGGTCCGCCGCCACGCAGGCGAACCGGTGGGTGAACCGGTCCCGGCCGACGGCGAGCGTGTGGGCGAGGTCGCCCAGGTCGGGAAGGTCCTCGCGACGGCAGTGCTCCGCGAGCCGGTCCAGTTGCTGAACCAGCTGTTCACGTGAGTGCGCGGAGAGGACCACAAGATACGCGGGACGTGGCGTGCGGGCGCGGGTCCGGGCGGCGGGAGGTGCTTCCTCGATGACGAGATGCGCGTTGGTGCCGCTCGCGCCGAAGGAGCTGACCGCGCCGCGGCGCGGTCCGCCGCCGGCCGGGGGCTCCCAGCGGTGGCTGCGTGTACTCACGTAGAAGGGGCTGCCTTCGAGACCGAGGGCGGGGTTCGGCTTCTCGAAGTGGAGTGAGGCCGGGATCTGCCGGTGCCTCATCGAGAGGAGGATCTTGAACACCCCCGCGACGCCTGCGGCGAACTGGGTGTGCCCGAGGTTCGTCTTGACCGAACCCAGGGCGCAGTAGCCGGACTTCTCCGTGCCGGCCCGGAACGCGCGGCTGAGCGCCGAGAATTCGATGGGGTCGCCGAGCGGGGTGCCGGTGCCGTGCGCCTCCACGAGCCCGATGGACTCGACGTCGATGCCGAAGGACTCGTAGGTGTCGCGCAGCAGACGCTCCTGCGAGACGGAGCTGGGTGCCGTGATGCCGTTGGTCGCGCCGTCGTGGTTGCTGCCGGTGGCGCGGACCACGCCGTGGATGTGGTCCCCGTCGGCGATGGCGTCGTCGAGCCGCTTGAGCACCAGGACGCCGACGCCCTCGCCCGGTACGAAGCCGTCGGCGCGGTGGTCGAAGGTGTGGCAGCGGCCGGTCGCGGAGAGCATTCCGGCGCTGTCGGCCAACTCGTAGAGGCGTGGTGTCGACTGGACGAAGACGCCGCCCGCCAGCGCCATCTCCGTCTCGCCCGACCAGAGTCCCCGGCATGCCAGGTCGATCGCGACGAGCGAGCTGGAGCACGAGGTGTCGACCGCCAGCGCGGGGCCCTTCAGATCGAGGAAGTAGGAGACGCGGGCCGGGATGAGCGACGCCATGTTGCCCCAGAACGCCTGGGCGGGCGCGTCGTCCCCGACGACCTCCTGGTAGTCGCCCTTGTAGCAGCCCACGTACACGCCGCAGCGGGTCTCACGCAGGTGCCGGCCGGCGTACCCCGCGTCCTCCAGTGCCTTCCACGCCTCTTCGAGGAACAGCCGCTGCTGGGGATCCATCGCAGCTGCCTCGACGCCCGAGATGCCGAAGAACAGCGGGTCGAACCGGTCGATCCCGTGGAGGAATCCCCCCTGTGCGCAGCGCGCGGAGCCGTCGGGGCCGGTGTCCGCGAGATTCCAGCGGGTCGCCTCCGTGATGAGATCGTCGCCGTTCGCGAGGTGCGTCCAGAGGTCGTCCAGGCTGTCGGATCCGGGGAACCTGCCGCTCATCCCGACGATGGCGATCGGCGCGTCGGCGGCGGGGCGTCCGGCGGGGTGGGAGCCGGGCGTGGTCCGTGGACGCGCTTCACCGGTGACGGCCGGCGGCGGGGCGGCGGGGCCGAGGTCGGCGTACTCCGCGAGCAGATGCGCGGCGAGCCGGTCGGCGGAGCTGTGGTCGAAGACGACGCCGGTCGACAGGTCGAGCCGGAGGGCCTCGTTCAGCAGGTGGACGAGACGGACCGCGAGGATGGAGTCGAGTCCGTGGTCGGCGAACGCGAGCCCGCCGTCGACCTCGTCCGGCGGCATGGCCAGCACCTGTGCGATCGTCGCGCGTACGGTGCCGGCGACCCATTCCTCACGTGTGACATCGGGTGCGGCGTCCGACGCCTGGTCGGGTGTCAGGTGCCGCCCGGCCCTCTCCGGCCGCGGTGCGGTTTCTTCGGGCCGCGGCCCGGGCTTCCCCGGCTGCGGTGCGGCGGCCGCAGTGGCGTCGGGCGCCGCCTCCCGGACCGGTGCCAGGTCCCCGACCCAGTACCGGTCCGGTGCGAACGGGTACGTCGGCAGGGATACCCGGCGGGGCGACGCGGTCCCGTGCAGCCGCCGCCAGTCCAGCTCCACTCCGCCGACCCAGAGCGCGGCCAGCTTGTCGTGCTTGCCCTTGCGGGCCCACCGTTCGACCAGGAGTTCCCGCAGGTCGTCGTCGGCCGAGATCTCGGCGACGGTGCCCTGCGCCTGTGCGGCGCTGCCCCGGTGGAGGCCGGGGGGCTGCGCCCCGTCCCCGTTCTCCGCGTACCCGCGCAGTACCCGCAGGAGCTCGGGCAGTGAGGCGGCGGTCACCGCCAGGCGTTCCTTCATCGCCTCACGCCCGACCTGCAGGGTGAAGGCGAGATCCGCCAGGCCGACCGCCGTCCGCTCGCTCTCCCCGCGTTCGAGGAACGCCACCAGGCGCGCGACGGAGTGCCGCAGCCGCTCCGGTGTCCGCGCCGAGAGGACGACGAGTTGCTCGCCCTCGCCGGAGGCGGGCCGGTCCGGGGCGGGGTCCGGCACGTACTCCTCAAGGATCACGTGGGCGTTCGAGCCGCCTGCCCCGAAGGAGGAGACCGCCGCGATCCGTGGTGTCGGCGACTCCCACGGTGCGAGTGTCCGCTGGACGAAGAACGGCGTTTCCTCGAACCTGATGCCCGGGTTCAGCTCCTGCGCGTGCAGGCTCGGTACGAGCGTGCGGTGCCGGAGCTGGAGTACGGCCTTGGTGACCCCCGCGATCCCCGCGGCGGCCTCCAGATGCCCGATCATGGACTTCACGGAGCCGATCGCGCAGAACTGCTTCTCGTCCGTGGACTCCTCGAAGGCGAGCGAGAGGCCCTTCACCTCGATCGGGTCGCCCAGCTCCGTGCCGGTGCCGTGCGCCTCGACGTAGCTCACCGCCCGCGCCGGAACCCCGGCCCGGGTCAGCGCGTCGCGGATCAGTTCCGCCTGGGCGGTCGGGCTCGGCACCGTATAGCCGCGGGACCTCCCGCCGTGGTTGATGCTCGTCCCGCGCACCACCGCGAGGACCTGGTCACCGTCGGCGAGAGCGCGCGCGAGGGGTTTCAGCAGCACCGCGCCCACACCCTCGCCGGGCACGAACCCGTCACCGCCGCTGCCGAAGCTCCGCACCCGGGCCTGCGAGGACAGCATGGTGGAACGGCACAGCTCTACGTAGTCGGACGCGTGCAGATACAGGTTCACCCCGCCGGCGATGGCCAGCTCGCAGGAGCCCCGCCGCAGGTGCTCGCAGGCCTCGTGGATCGCCGTGAGCGAGGAGGAGCACATCGTGTCGATCGTCAGGCTCGGGCCCCGGAGGTCCAGGACGTACGAGGTACGGGCGCTGAGCGAGGCGAAGGAGAGAGCGGGCACGACCGTTTCACCGGACGGCAGCCGGGCGGCACCGTGCCGTGCGTGGCCGGACTTGGTCACACCGGCGAAGACACCCACGCGCCGCCGATGGCGTCGGGCCAGTTCCTCACGGGTGTAGCCCGCGTCCTCGATCACTTCCCAGGAGGCCTGGAGGAAGAGGCGCTCCTGCGGGTCCATGGCGTAGGCGTCACGCGGTGCGATCCGGAAGAAGTGCGGATCGAACGCGTCGAAGTCGCGCAGGAATCCGCCCCACTTGCTGTAGCTGCGCCCGGTGGCGACGGCTGTGTCGCGATCCGGCTCGTAGAAGCCTTCCAGCGGCCATCGGCCGGGGGGAATCTCCGTGATGCAGTCGCGTCCCGCAGTGAGGTTCGCCCAGAACTCGTCGGTGTTCCCGGCCTGCGGATAGCGCCCGCTCATCCCGATGACCGCGATGGCGCCGTCCGGCGCGGGCGGGCCGGGAGCGGTGGCTGTCGCGGGTGTGTGCCGCGCTGCCGGCACCCGGATCGGGCCGGACGGGCCGTCGGTCCGCGCGCCGGGGGCCGCCGGGGCGCGCGCCCCGGCGAGCTCGCCGGCGATGGCGCGCAGGGTGGGGAATTCGTAGAAGAGCGTCGTCGGAACCTCGCCGTACTTCGAGGACAGCTCCCTGTTGAGCTGTACGACCATGACCGAGTCGAGGCCCAGGTCGTCGAGCGGCCGGTCGGCGTCCACGTCGGGGAGGGGGAGCTTGGTGACCCGGGCGAAGAGCTCCACGACCGACCGGAGCGTCTCGCGGTCCGGCCGAACGGCAGCCGTCTGCGGTGCGGGAGCGGCGGCGGGCGCGGCGACAGGCGCGGGCTCGACCGGCTCGCCGTGGTGCACCCAGATCTGGTCCTCGCCGGCCCGGCCCAACCGCCAGGCGCTCAGGAGGGCTTCGAGTCCGGCGTCCGACTCCATCGGCACGAGACCGCGGCTGCGCCGGAGGTACGCGCGGGTCGCGTCGTCGACCGCCATTCCGCCGTCCTTCCAAAGCGGCCAGGCGATCGCGACCGTACGCCCCGACCGTTCGCCGGCCGCGACACGCGCGTTGCGGTGGGCGGCGTACTCGCCGAGCCGGCCGTTGGCCGCGGCGTAGTCGCACTGGCCGGGATTTCCGGTGACCGCCGTGCCGGACGAGAAGACGAGGAAGGACTCGATGGGCAGGTGCGCCGTGGCCCGGTCCAGGTGCGCCACTCCGTCGGCCTTCGGGGCGAGGACCTCGTCCCACTGCTCCGTCGTCTTGTTCGTGAGGTACGCGTCGTGGATCACGCCCGCGGCGTGCACGATTCCGTGGATCGCTCCCGCCTCCTCGCCGACGCGCGCGACGAGGTGGCGGACCTCCTCCCAGCGGGAGACGTCCGCGACGGCGTACTGGGCCACCGCGCCGGCTTCCCGCAGTTCGACGAGCAGTTGACCGATTCGGGCGTCCGGTGCGGAGCGTCCGACGAGGACGAGCGTCGGGCGTACGGCGTCCCGTGCGATCCGGTGGGCGACGACGGCGCCGACGCCACCGGCGCCTCCGGTGATCAGGTAGACGCCTCCCGAGCGCCAGGGCGTGGCCGTGCCCTCGGCCGCCGAGGGCACCCAGCTCCGCACCCGGCGTTCCGTGCCCCGGTGCAGCACGAGTGTGTCGTCCGTGTGCCCGGCGTTCTCCAGGACGATCGCCGCGATGCCGTCCGCGTCGCGCTCGCCGTCGAGAGCGAGGATCTGCCCGGCGATGTGCGGGTTTTCGAGCGCCGTCGTGCGCAGAAATCCCGCGAGCGCGGGCCCCACCGCCTCGTCGCCGTCCGCCGGTGACAGGACCTGTACAAGAGTGGCGCCGTGGTGCGCCTGCCCGGCGAGCCCCCGGACGATCTCGAAGACCTGGCGCGAGAGGTCGGTGAAGCGGGTCTCCGGGCGCTGTTTGGCGGTCGTGACGGCGTGGCAGCGCACACCCGGCAGACGGCGCTCCACGCTGTCCCGCAGGGCCGCCCACGCTCCGCAGAGGATCACGACATGCTGTGTGTACGCGGTTCCGTCGGTCAGGTCCCGCGACGCGGGCTTCGGCGTCCAGCGGGGTACGAACAGCGTCGTGCCGGCCGAAGGGCGTCGTCCGGCGACGCTGTCGGCCTTCCCGGCGCCGTCGGGGAGCCAGTACCTGTCGCGTGCGAACGGGTACGTGGGCAGGTGCACGCGTCCGGGCAGGGCCCGGCCGGCGGCCTCGTGCAACCGTCGCCAGTCGACCTCCTCCCCGGCGCTCCAGCGCGCGACCGCGTCGGCGAGGCCGTCCTGCGCGGGCCGGCCACCGTGCTGCGCCCCGTTCACCCGTGCGCTCTCCCGCCCACCGATGAACTCCCTCAATTCGTGGGCGAGTTCCCGGTGGGAGGAGACGACCCAGCCGATCCGTTCGGCCATGGCTTCGCGCCCGGTCTGGAGCGTCCACGCGATCGAACGGAGCGGAGCGGGACCGGTCGTGCCCTCCAGGTGGGCGAGCAGGTTCCGCGCCCGCTCACGGAGCTGGTGCTCCGTACGGGCGGACAGGGGTACGGCGACCCGGCTCCCGGGGCCGTCCGTGTCCTGCGCCGGACTCGTGTCCGCCGTCCGCCCGGTGTACTCCTCGATGACCGTGTGGCAGTTGGCGCCGCCGAATCCGAAGCTGCTGACCCCTGCCCGTCGTGGGGCGGGGCCGCCGTCACGGTCGCGGGGCCGCTGCCACGGTTCATTGGCACGCACGATGCGGAACGGGCTGCCGTCGAGCTGGATGTAGGGGTTGATCCGGTCGCAGTGCAGGCTCCGCGGAAGGGTGCCGTGTTCCATCGCGAGGACCACCTTGAGCAGCCCGGCGATGCCCGCGGCGGCTTCCAGATGACCGATGTTGGTCTTCACGGAGCCGAGCCCGCAGGTCGCGGTGGTGTCGACGCCCAGCTGCCGGAACGCGGCCTGGAGCGCACGCACCTCGACGGGGTCGCCCAGGGCCGTGCCGGTGCCGTGGGCCTCCACGTAGCCGATCGTGCGGGGGTCGATGCCTTCCATCGCCCGGACCACGAGGTCCGCCTGCGCGGTGCCGTTGGGCGCCGTGAGGGAGTTGGCCCGCCCGCCGTGGTTCTCCGCGGTCCCGACGATCACGGCGAGGATCGCGTCCCCGTCGCGCTCCGCGTCGGCGAGGGGTTTGAGCAGGACGGCGCCGACGCCCTCGCCACGTACGTAGCCGTTCGCCCCGCTCGCGAAGGTCTTGCACCGTCCGTCCGGGCTCAGCATGCCGGCCCGCCCGGCGCTGACGAAGGTGTCGACGCCGAGCAGGAGGTTCACCCCGCCCGCTATCGCGGCGTCGCAGGCCCCGGAGCGGATGGCCTCGACGGCTCTGTGGACGGCGACGAGCGAGCTGGAGCAGGCCGTGTCGACGGGCTGACTCGGGCCGTGGATGTCGAGGACGTACGAGATGCGGTTGGCGAGCATGGAGTGGGCGTTGCCCGTGGAGGTGAAGGCGTCCGGCGGGGTGCCGTGGGCCGCGAGCAGAGTCGCGTAGTCGGTCCCGGAGACACCGAGGAACAGTCCGGTGTTCGCCGGCAGGCCGGCGGGCGCGTAGCCACTGTGCTCCACCGCGTTCCAGACCGTCTCCAGCGCCAGCCGGTGCTGGGGGTCCATCAGCTCGGCCTCCCGCGGCAGGACGCGGAAGAAGGCGGCGTCGAACGCGTCCACGTCGTCGAGGACGGCCGCGTGGTGCGGAAACTCCGCCGCCTGTGCGATCCGCGCGTAGTGCGCGTCGTACCGGTCGAGGGGGAAGGCCGTGACGCTGTCGGTCCCCGCGGCCAGGTTCGCCCAGTAGGCGTCCAGATCGGGTGAGCCGGGGAACCGGCACGCGGCTCCGATGACGGCCACCGGAAGGGGTGAGTCCGCCGGTGCCGGGCGCTGGGGGACGGCCGGCCCGGCATCGGGGGCCCGGGTGGTCTCTCCAGCCGCTCCGGTCGTGGCTCCGGCCGTTCCGGTCGTCTCGCCACCGGACCGGTTTCCGGGGCTCGTGGCGGGCTCCCCGGCGGGGTCCGGTGGGAGTGAGCGCTGGTACGCCGCGCGCAGCGGGCCTTCATGCTCCGTGAACAGGTGCCTGCCCAGTGAGTCGAACGTATTGCGGTCGAAGAAGACCGCTGGGGTCAGATCGATGCCGAAGCGCTCGTGCACCTGTTGCGACAGGGTGATGAGCGAGATCGAGTCGAAGCCGAAGGCGTCGAAGCCGGTACGGGCGTCGAGTCCACCCGCGTCGAACTTGAGAATGCCGCCCGCCATCTCCCGCAGCTCGTCCACCGCGAAGGAGACGACGTCGTCCCCGTCCTGCCGTGGCGTCTCCCGCTCCGCGGCCTCGGCTCCGTCCAGCGCTCGTTCGCTCACGTCCCGGTCCCTTCGCGGTCCCTCGTCGTCGCCGCACCACAGGTCGCCGAGCACGCCGACCACTTGGCCGTTCTGGTCCAGCAGGCCGACGGACCCGCCGAGTCCCTCTCCGGCGGCGGCCACGTCGAAGACGACGTACGCGACCGGGACGCCTGCGCCGCTCCCGTCGGTGAGGAGCCGGATCTCGTCGACCCGGTGGGGCGCGGTCCGGGCCCCGTGCGGTGAGCCCTGCCGCTTCGCCTCGGCCTGGAGGCCCTGCGCGATGGCGGCAAGGACATGCGGAGCGAGGGTGACACCCGGCTTCACATGGTCCCGCTGGAGTTCGGGGGTGCCGACCCTGAGCACCAGTCGCCCGTCCGGCAGACGGAACGCGCTCTCCGTGCCGCTGAGTTCCGGCGCGTATCCGATTCCGCCGTCCGCGAGTTCCGCGAGGAATTCCGCCGGGGACCTCGGCTTCGCCCGGTCGGGCGCGAGCACAGCGGCGGCGATTCCCGCGAAGCGCTCCGCGAGGGGGTGACCGGAGAGCGGCGTACGGTCCTCCTCACCCGCCGGCACGTCGAACGCCGCTACGGGCGTCCGGGCCCCCGCCTCGTCCTGTGTGAACACCAGTCCGGAGGGCTGCTTCCCTTCGCCGAGGTCGAAGACCGTCACCAGGCGGGCGGCAGTCGCCCAGTCGACCGGGCCCAGGAGGCGCAGCCTGCGCACGACCGACCCGTCGGACAATCCGGAGACCCTGGTCGCGGCGATCGCCAGGTCGATGGCGAAGGTCGGGACCACGCCGCGCTTCCTGTCCTGCCGCTCCCCCGTGGTGCACCCGTAGTCGAGGAGATCGTCCAGGTGCACATCGAGCACGTACCGCAGCCCGTCGGCGTCCGACTCGTTCCTGCCGAGGAACGGATGGAGCTTGTCGCGCAGGGCGAGCGGCGCGATCACGGACGGCGCGCCCTCCTCCGGGGTGACCCAGCAGCGCACGCGCTCGAAGGGGTACGCGGGGAGCGAGACCCGTCGGAGCGCGCGTGTTCCTTCGCCGGCGTCGCGCCAGTCGACGCTCCTGCCGCCGGCCCAGGTGGTGGCGAGCCGCCGCAGCCCCTCGGTCCGGGGTCCGCCGCCCGCGAGCGCCGCACCGAGGTCCCGGTCTCCCGCCAGATAGCGGTCGACGGCGGCGACGGCTTCCCCGGTGGTTCTCGCGAGGAACGCCCAGCGGTGCGGGAGTTCGTTCTTGCCGACGCGGAGCGTGAACGCGATCGCCGCGAGGTCCGGCTCCGTGCCCTCGGCCAGGTAGGCGCGGAATCGGGTGAGGTATTCCTCCAGGGCCGATTCGTTCATCGCGGAGAACACGAGGAGTTCCCCGGGCCCGTCCTGTGCGCCGTGCGGATCGCGGTCGGGCCGCGGGTACTCCTCAAGGATGATGTGCGAGTTCATCCCTCCCGCACCGATCGAGGTGATCCCCGCCCGTCGGGGGTGTGTGATCCTGCGCCCCTCCACGGTTGTCACCGCGGGTTCCCACGCGGCGAGTTCCCGCTGCAGACGGAACGGGGTACGGGAGAAGTCGATGTCCGGATTGGTCACCGAACTGTGCAGCGAGGGTGCCAGCTCCCCCTTCTGGAACTGGAGGACGACCTTGGCGATGCCGATCATTCCGGCGGCGTGCAGCAGATGTCCCATGTTCGACTTGACGGAGCCGATCGCGCAGAACCCGGTGTCCTTCGTGTACTTCCCAAAGGCCGTGGTCAGCGCCTTCACTTCGATCGGGTCGCCCAGTGACGTCCCGGAGCCGTGCGCTTCCACGTAGCTGATGGTCCGTGGATCGACTCCCGCGTCGTCGATCGCCTTCTCGATCGCCCGCGCCTGCATACGGGGGCTGGGAACGGTGAACCCGTTGCGCACCCCCGCGTTGGCGAGGGCCGTTCCCTTGATGACGGCGTACACGTGGTCGCCGTCGCGCTCGGCCTCGGCCAGCGGCTTGAGAACGAGGGCGCCGACGCCCTCCCCGAGGATGGTCCCGTCCGCGCCCAGGCCGAAGCTCCGGATGACATCGGAGGTCGCCGTCGTGAAGTGCTCCTGCGACGAGCTGATGAGGTTGTACGGGTGCAGCAGCAGGTTCACCCCGCCCGCGACCGCCATCCGGCATTCACCGGCCCGGAGCATCTGCACGGCCTGGTGCACACAGGTCGAGGACCCGGAGCACATCGTGTCCACGAACATCGAGGGGCCGGTGAATCCGTAGAAGTACGAGAGCATGTTGGGCAGCGTCGCCGTGTAGCTGCCGCTGGCCGGGGAACCGCGCGTCAGACTGTTCTGGAATCCGTACAGGCCGTAGTGGTTGCTCATGGAACCGGCCAGTACGCCGACGTCTCCGTCGTACTGCCGCTGGATCGTCTCGCGCGAATAGCCGGCGTCTTCGAGCGCCTCGACACCCGTCTGGAGGAACAGGCGCACCTCGGGCGACATGTTCTCCGCGTCGCGCTTGGAGATACGGAAGTAGCGGGGATCGAACATCTCGATGTCGCGGAGGAAGGTCCCGGTCCGGATGGAGCTCTTGCCGAGTACGCTCCGGTCGCGGCTGTAGACCGCGTCGTGGTCCCAGCGTTCGCGCGGCACTTCGCGGAACTCGTGGCGGCCTTCGCCGAGCACGGACCAGAGGTCGCCGAGGGTGTCGGCGCCGGGGTAGGTCCCGGAGATGCCGATGATCGCGATGTCGTGGCGGTCGTCGCGCGGTCCGGGGGCGCCGGGGATGCCGCCGGTGTCGGCGGCGGGGGTGTCGGCGGCGGTCGGTGCGGGTGCGGCGGGGGGCGGCGCCTCGTCCGTCCCGGCCACGGGGGCCGCGGGTGCGGACGCCGGCGTCGGCGTCGGCGTCCGCGCCCGCGTCGGGTCTTCGGCGCTGATGACCGCGCGCAACTTGTCGCGGTGTTCCGCGACGAGGTGGCCTGCGACGCCCTCGATGGTCGTGTACTCGAAGAAGATCGTCTTGGACAGCGGGCCGAAGAACACTTCGAGCGACGCGGTCGTCTCCAGGATGGCGAGCGAGTCGATCCCGTAGTCGACGAGGTTGGCCGTCGCGTCGATCGTCAGGGGATCGCGGTGCAGCACCCCTCCCACGATGCGGCGCAGCAGGGCCGTCGTACGCTCCGTCAGGTCTTCCTCCGCGACAGCGGCCGGGGGCTCCACGGGTGTGGTGTCCACTGGTGTGGCGTCCACGGGGACGGAGCGGGACGCTGCCCGAGGCGGGGCGGTGGCCGTGAGCGTCGCTTCGGCGCCGTACGCCACCACGGTGTGGACGGGCGCATCGCGCAGCACGGCGCCGAGAACCCGGATGCCGTCCTCGGTCGGGAGGGGCTCCCAGCCCCGGTCCCGGCGCGTCGACTCCCGGGTCACGGGGTCCATGGACATCCCGCCGTCGGCCCACAACGGCCAGCTGACGGCCGACGTCGTCCCGCTGCGCTCGCCGATCTCCGCCAGTGCCCGGCGGTGGTGGGCGAAGGCGTCCAGGAAGGCGTTGGCCGCCGCGTAGTCCGACTGCCCGGAGCTGCCGAACACTCCCGCCACGGAGGAGAAGGCGACGAAGAAGTCGAGCGCGAGGCCACGCGTGGCGGCGTCGAGGTTGAGCACGCCGTCGACCTTCGGCGCCAGCACCGCCCGGACGTCCGAGACGTCCTTGGTGAAGAGGTAGGCGTCCCGGAGGACGCCCGCCGCGTGGACGATGCCGTCGATCGCTCCGTGCTCGCGTGTGATGGTGCGTACCGCACGGTCCACATCGTCCTTCGAGCCCACGTCGACGGGGAGGTAGTGGGCCTCGACCCCCGCTTCCCGCAGTCCGCGCAGGGCCGTCCCGCTCGCGGCTCCGGGCGCCGACCGGCCGCTCAGGACGACGACGACACCCGCACACCGCCCGAAGTACCGTGCGACATGCAGTCCCAGACCGCCGAGACCGCCCGTGATCCAGTAGACCCCGCCCTCCTTCAGCGGCGGGATCTCCGCTCCTTCACCGAGGCGCAATTCCGCGGGACGTGCCGCGTGACGGGTGCCGTCGGCCGCGTAGCGGATCTCGCAGTCGGCCGACCGGTCCGCCGCCTCCGCGCGGAGGATGTCCGCGATCCGCTCCGGCGGCGCGGTGTCGAGTTCAGCGACGCGTACGACACGGCCCGTGACACGCGGGTTCTCCATGACGACGGTCCTGAACAGGCCGGTCAGCGGCGCGTGGTGGTGCCGCGGCGGCCGATCGTCCACCAGGACGACGAACCGGTGTGCTCCCCCGGGCTTCGACCTGACCAGCTCCGCGGCGTGCCGGAGGACCAGGTCCACCACGGCCCCGACACCATCGGCGACCCGGCCGGGCCCGACATCGGGAAGGCCGGCGAGGGTGAAGCCGGTCGTGTCCGCCACGACGGCGGTGTGGGCGGCGGCTCGTCCGCCCAGGTAGCCGTGCACGGACGGGAGGGGTGTCGCCCGGTCCTCCGGTACGTCGAGGGGCGCGGGCACCCAGGGAACGGCGGCGGTGACGACGTCCGCGCCGGTTCCGCGTCCGGGCTTCGCCGCGTGCGTCCGCTGGACCAGCCCGCGCAGAGTGACCAGCACCACGCCCTCGGGGTCGCAGAGATCGATGTCGAACACATCGAGCGTGCTGTGTCCTTCGCGGCGCCGGACCCACGCCCATGTCTCCGGCACACAGGCGCCGTGGACCGTGAGTTCCTCGAACGCGAACGGCATTGCCGGGCTGTCGGCCGGCTCTCGCGAAGTCTCCGCCAGGAGCACGAGGGAGGACTGGAGTGCCGCGTCGAGCACGCTCGGAGGCAGGACGTATCCGGCGTCCGCCGCCTCGGCGGCCGCGGGCTGCCCGATCCGCGCGACCAGTTCCCGCGTTCCCAGCCGGAGCTCCTTGAGTCCGCGCATCGCCGGTCCGTACTCCAGGCCCCGGTCGTGGAACGCCGCGTACACGTCCGCCGGGCTGCGCTCCCCGGGACAGGCCGCCAGCAGCGCGCCCAGATCGACGCGATCCGGCTGCTGCGGCCCGCCGGCCTCGACGACGCCCGAGCTGTGGACCGCGGCCGGGTCGGTGCCGGTGGCGACCTCGAAGGCGAGGGCGGCACCGTCCCGCGGGGTGAGCCGGACACTGACCTCGACCGGCGCGTCCTGTACGACGAGCGGGCGCGGCCATACGACATCGCGGAGCCGGACGACCGTCGGCTCCGCCGCGTCGGGCCCCGCCGCGTGAACGGCCGCGGCCCGGACCATCTCGATGTGGGCGGCCGCCGGGAAGACACGGGCACCGCCCACCACGTGCGAGGCGAGGAACGGCTCCGCTCCGGTGAACGTCGAGCTGTAGCGGTGACCTGTGGGGCCGGAGGTGCCGGCGTGGACGAGCGGGTGCGCGGCGGCAGCGGCGTGCGCTGCCGGTGGCGTCGCTCCTGCCCCGGCGCCCGTGCGCGCAATACCGGCCTCTTCGTACGAGGTCCCCGCCTCCTTGTGCGGAGTCCCGGACTCCTCGTACGAGGTCCCCGCCTCCTTGTGCGGAGCCTCGGACTCCTCGTACGAGGTCCCGGCCTCCTTGTGCGGAACGCTGAACCAGTGCCGCTCGCGGGCGAAGGGATACCCGGGCAGCCGCACCCGTCGTGGGCGTGGCCCGGGTGCGTCGTGTCCGGACCGGTCCGCCCGGTCCACCGGCCCGCCCCGCACCCAGTCGGTCCCCGCCGCCCTCAGCTCGGCGACTTCCTCTTCCGTGCCTCGCACCGTCCCGCCCAGGTGGAGTTCGCCCGCCGCGCGGGCTCCTTCGGCGAACTCCCTCAGCAGCAGTTCCAGTTGGTCACGGTCCTCGACAACGAACACGACCCGGGCGGGCATGGGGTCGCGGCCGACCCGCAGGGTGTGGGCGATGTCGGCGAGTGCCTGCGCCGGGTGCTCGCGCAGATGAGTAAGCAGGTTGACCGCGACCGCGCGCAGCCGGTCCGGCGTCTTCGCGGAGAGCGGCAGGAGCTCCGGCCCCCGGAGGGAGGTGTCCCGCGCTCCCACATCCGCTTCATCGGCGAGGTGTTCCTCAAGCACGACGTGCGCGTTCGTGCCTCCGAATCCGAACGAGCTCACCCCGGCCCGCCGTGGCCGGATCGTTCCGTCGCTCTCCGGGGCCGCCACGGCCCAGGGCCGGGTGTGGCGGACGACATGGAACGGGCTGTCATCGAGCTTGATGAGCCTGTTCTGATTCCGGAAGTTGACGTTCGCGGGCAGCACCCGCAGTGCCAGCGAGCTGATCACCTTGGCGATCCCGGCGACCCCGGCGGCGCCTTCCAGATGTCCGATATTGGTTTTGACAGAGCCGATTCCGCAGCTCGCGGGCCGGGCGACGGTGCCCTGGGCCGCGTGCAGGTTCCGGAAGGCTTCCTTCAGAGCCATGATCTCGATCGGATCGCCGACGGGCGTTCCGGGGCCGTGCGCTTCGATATAGCCAATGGTTTCCGGCCGGATTCCGGCGCGGGTGTAGAGCCCCTCGATCAGATTCGCCTGTGCCGTCGGGTTGGTGACCGTGAGGGAGTTGGTGCGGCCGCCGTGGTTCGTGGCGACGCCCTTGATGACCGCGTGGACGGGATCGCCGTCCGCGACGGCCCGCGCGAGGGGCTTCAGGAGGAGCACCGCCCCGCCTTCACCGCGGACATAGCCGTCGGCGCTCTGGTCGAAGGCGCTGGCACGACCGGTGCGGGACAACATGCTCGCCTGGCTGAACGCGACGAAGTGCTTCGGCGACCAGATCAGATTGACCCCGCCGGCCAGGGCGACCCCGCACTCGCCGTTGCACAGCGCGCGTACCGCTTCGTACACCGACACCAGCGAGCTCGAACATGCCGTGTCGTTGGTGATGCTCGGGCCCTGGAAATCGAAATAGTAGGAGATCCGGTTCGCAATGATCGAGTAGGCCGTCCCGGTGGGGAAATAGACGTCCGTCCTTGCCCCTTCGCGTTCCATCATTTCCGCGTAGTCCGCATGACAGACGCCCATGAAGACGCCCGTCTCCGTACCGGCGAGGGCACTCGCCGCATAGCCTGCGTCCTCGATCGCCCGCCAGGCGAGTTCGAGAGCCATGCGCTGCTGGGGATCCATGCTCTCGGCCTCGCGCGGCGAAATATTGAAGAACTCGGCATCGAAGCAGTCCACCTGCTCGATGAAGCCGCCCCAGACGCTGTTCGTCTTCTGGGCCCCGAGCCTGGGGTCACCGAAATACCGTTCCTTCGACCAGCGTTCCGGCGGTACCTCCGAGATGAGTGAACGGCCCGCGACGAGATGGCCGCCGAGCTCTTCCAGTGTTTCCGCTCCGGGGAACCGCAGGGCGAGCCCGATGATCGCGACATCGTCCGTCGCGGACGCCGGTTCGAACGTACTCATCAGATTCCTCCCGCAGAGGGGATGTCTCGACCGGCCGGCGTCGATCCCCGCGAATTCCGCTGGTCAATGACGGTGTTCACCTTGAAGTCGGCCTGTGCCGTTGATTCCCCGGGTATTTCCTGTCCGAGCACGAACTGCTGGTTGAGGACCGCGGTCGAGAGCAGGTAGACGAAAGCCTGGTCCTCCTTCGTACTGATCTCTTCCGTGGGCGTGGCCATGATCTTCTTGACGAGCTTCCGGGCGAACACCGGGTCGATGCCGCCGATCTTCTCCAGCTCCGTCGCCGAGAGGAGAAGTTCCAGGTAGTCCGGTTGCTGCTGCTTGAAGACGGCCGCTCCTGGCGCGCGGTAGGGCTGCTTCCGCCGAGTGAGACTCGATTCCGGCAGCTCACCCCGGAACGCCTTCTTGAGGATGGCCTTCTCGTCGAGACCGTCGTCGAAGCGAAGATTGACCGAGGCCGCCGCGCGGACGACCGCGGGATCCAGGAACGGGCACCGGTTCTCGACACCGTGGGCGAGGCTCATGCGCTCACCCTGGGTGGAGAGGAGATAGCCGGGCAGCAGCGTCTTGAATTCGAGCCACTGTGCCTTTCGGACCGGGCTCAGCCCGGCATATCCGGGTGTCGCATCCGTCAGGGCCATGAGATCCGCGAACGGTTCGTCATGTCGTTCCAGCAGGCGCGCGGCGAAACGACCGTTCTGGTACCGGAGTTCGTGGGAGAAGAGGCCGGGCAGCCGTTCGACGGTGAACTGCTCGAAGAGGCCCTTCATCCGCGCCCGGTTCGCGGGGCCGAAATGGCTCAGTTCCGGGTGGAGGCTGCCGAGCCTGGCCATGCGCTCGTCGTCCGACAGTTCGTTCCACGAAGCGCGCAGCAACGTCTCGCGGAAGAGCGAATAGCCGAGGAACGCCTCATCCGCGCCCTCACCGCTGAGGATCACTTTGATTCCGGCGTCCCGCACGTGGCGGGACAGGAGAAACATGGGGACGAACGCGGCGCGGAACGCCGGTACTTCCGCGTGGTACACGGCGGACCGGAAGTTCGCCGCGATGTCCGCGCCGGACACGGCAATGGACGAGTGGCGGGTGCCGAGGTGCGAGGCGACGACCCGCTGGCTGCTCGACTCGTCGAAGACTGCGTCGTCGAACTCCACGGAGAAAGTGCGGACCTCGTGCGAGGAGAGCTCGGTCGTCAGCCTGGTGACGATGGAGGAGTCGAGACCGCCGCTCAGATAGACACCGACCTCGACGTCGCTCCTCAGCCGCATCTCGACACTCTCACGGAGGGCATCGCGGACCAATGCGGCAGCTTCCCGTTCGGAACCAGTGAACGGCGGCACGTCGAGTTCGAGCTCCGCGTAGTCACCTGGAACCGCCCGCCCGTCGCGGACGGTCAGGTAACACCCCATCGGGAGCTGGCGGATGTGCTTGAAGGGGGTCCGGTCGGGCAACGGCGTCCATACCGCGAAGGTGGAGGCGAGTTCGTGGGGGTCCAGCTCGAAACGGAACCCCGGGAACGCACGGAATGCCTTCATCTCGGAGGCGAAGAGGAATTCTCCGCTCCCGGCCCCCAGGGCGTCGCACCCCTCGCGATCTACGTAGAAGAGCGGCCTCTTGCCGTATCTGTCCCGTGCCAGGAACAGGTCTCCCGACCTCACGTCCCGGATCGCGGCCGCGAACGCGCCGTTGAATCGGGGCAGGCACGCGGGCCCCCATTGGGCCCATGCCCGCAGAAATACTTCCGTGTCCGAACGAGTACGGAACCGGTGGCCGAGCCCTCGCAGTTCCTCACGCAGTTCGATGTGGTTGTACAACTCGCCGTTGAAGCAGATCCAGTAGCGATCCGTCGGGTCGGCCATCGGCTGGGCACCCGTGGCCAGGTCGACTATCGACAGTCGTGCCGTGCCCATGGCGATGCCGTCGTCCAGGTAGTAGCCCGCCTCGTCCGGCCCGCGGTGACGGATGAGCGACAGCATCGAGGTCATCACCTCCGGCGTCCCTCCGTCGTGGAGCGAGGGCGCGACGAAGCCTGCGATTCCGCACATGCGGGGTCTCCTTCTCCGGTGGTCGTCGCGGTCTCAGTGGCCGTCGCGCTCGGCGAGCTTGTTCGCTACGAAGGCGTCGATGGCCGCCAGCGAAGAGAAGACGTTCCTGAGGAGTTCCTCGTCCGTCAGCTGGAGCGAGAATTCACTCTCGACAGCGGTCAGGAGCTGAATGTATCCGAAGGAGTCCATCACTCCCGTCTTGAACAGATCGGTCTCGGCGGTCAGTTCGCCGTCGAACTCCACGAGGAACTGGTCCTCGATGAGCCGCTGTATGTACTGCTTCCTGTCCATGTCTCACACCCCGCTCTTGACGAGTGCGTTCCGGGTATCGGTCCTCTCGATGCTTTTCACCATGCGGAGAAGAGATTTTCCGCCTATCTCCTCGTACTCAAGACCGGCGCCGCGGGAAAGGAGATACCGAATGCTGTCGACCCATCGCACCGGCTCCACGATTTGTCTGCTCAGCATCTCCGGGATCGCACCCCGTTCGTAGGGGCGCCCCGTCACATTGGAGATCACGGTCGTTCGGGGCTCCGCGAACGTGAACCCGTCGAGGAAACTCTCGAATTCGGAGCGGGCCGGCTCCATGTGACGCGAGTGGAAGGCAGCGCCGACCCGCAGGGGGGCGAAGCGGATGCCCCGGTCCTTCAAAGAGGTGTGGGCGGCGCGCAGCGCGCTGTCGCTGCCGGCGATCACCACCTGGGCGTCGGTATTGTAGGCCGCCACGTCCACTCCATCGACGCCGTCCTCCCGCAACACGTCGAGCAGGCGCGGAGCAGGGGTGTTCATGACCGCGCTCATCCCGCCGCCCGACGCCGCCGCCATGAGTTCGCCGCGCTTGGCGACGAGCCGCAGACCCGTCTCGAAGTCGAAGACCCCGGCGGCCAGGAGCGCGTTGTACTCCCCCACGCTGTGCCCGAGGCAGTAGTCGGCGGGCCGACTCTCCCGGCGCTCGCGCTCGAACATGTGCAACGCGTTGACGGTGAACAGGGCCGGCTGTGTGCACTCCGTCCGGGAGAGCACGTCGTCCGGATTGTCACGGCAGCGCGAGACGAGGTCATACCCCAGGAGTTCGCAGGCGAATCGCGTCAGGCCCGGATAGCTGCCGAAAACATCTGCGCCCATACCCCGGAACTGCGCTCCTTGCCCGGGGAAGAATATCGCGAACACCGTGATGCCTCCAGGGTCTGCGCCGGTGGCTGGCCCACACCACTCGGCGATGTCGGTTCCGCACATGCTGTGCCACCCCCCTTGCGGTCCACTGGCCGGAATGCTGATGACCCGGCGCGATCCCTTGTCCGGATCCTTGCCTGCCGGCTGCCGTTCGCTTGCCGCTTCCATCGGTATACAGGAGAAGTAAATTGCCAATTACGTGATCGTTTATTGGCCATTCATCAGCCGAATCACATGACGGAACACCCCCTGTTCTAGGATCAATTGGCCGGAGAAGTCTCAAGCGTGGGAACGAATGGGGCCGAAGATGTCTGCACGTCAGGCTCAGAGCACACTGCTGCCTCCACCGTCGGCCGCCCACTCCGGACCGGTGCTCCAGGTCCTGGGGCCGATGTCGGCCCAGTACGAGGGGCATGACGTACCGCTCGGCCCGCCACGCCGCAGAGCGCTGCTCGCCCTGCTGCTGATCAGGCTGGGCCGGGTCGTCCCCACCACCGTGCTCGTCGAGGAGCTGTGGCGGGAGGACCCGCCCCGGCGGGCCGTCGCCACCCTGCAGAGCCATATCTCGCATCTGCGCCGGGCGCTGGCCCCCGCGACCGGCCCCGACCGGCCGGCGGTCCTCCGCTACCGGGCCCCCGGATACGTCCTTGAGCTGCCCCCGGAACAGGTGGACGTCCACCGGTTCGAGCAGCTCTTCTCCACGGGGCGCCGTTTCCTCGCCCGCCAGGATCCGGTGGCCGCCCGCGACCGGCTCACCCGGGCGCTCGGACTGTGGCGCGGCTCCCCGTACGCGGAGTTCGTCACTCACCAGCCGCTCGCCGACGAGAGCACCCGGCTGGAGCAGGTCCGGCTCACCGCCCTGGAGGCCTCCGCGGAGGCCGGTCTCGTCCTGGGCAGGACCGCTGAGGTGATCACGGAACTGGAACGTGAGGTGCGTCAGCACCCCACCCGGGAGCGTCTGGTGGGCCATCTGATGACCGCGCTGTTCCGGTCGGGCCGGCAGGCGGAGGCGCTGGAGGTGTACGAGTGGACGCGCAGCTATCTGGTCGAGGAGTACGGCGTGGACACGACGGCCGAGCTCCAGCAGCTGCACACCGCTCTGCTCCGGCAGGAGCTCGGTGAGCAGCGGACACGTGCCGTGCTGAGTGACGCGTCGCCGGCCGGGGCCGCCGGGCTCCCGCGGCCCGTCCGGACCGTGTTGTCCGGCGCGGCGGAGCGGGTGGCTGAGGTGCCCACCGGGGCCGCGAAGACCGCCATGCGCAGTATGGGCAAGCCGCAGGACCCGGACCGTACGGCAGGCGTCGCGTCCATGGCCCCCGGGCTCACCCTCCTCCAGTCCGAGCCGCCCCCGCCGTTGACAGGCCGGGAACGGGAGTTGCGGCGACTGGTCGCCGCGACGGCCGGTGCGGCGACGGGGCGTGGACATCTTGCCTGTGTGTTCGGCTCGTCCGGGCTCGGCAAGTCCCACCTGATGATGGAACTCGTCCAGCGCCTGCGGAGCATCGACGAGGGCATGGAGACGATCCGGAGCAGTTGCTTCTGCGGGGAGGGAGTCCCGCCGTACTGGCTGTGGACGCAGGTGCTGCGCCGGCTGTCGGCGGCACGGCCCGAGGCCTTCGAGGCCGCCGCCGCGCCGTTCGGCTCGCTGCTCGCCCCTCTGCTGCCCGGACCTCAGACCGGAACCGGCGCGGGGACCGGCCCCGGTCCCGGCGGCTCACCGAGCCCCTTCCGGATTCACGACGCGCTCTGCGAAGTGCTGCTCTCGCTGGCCGCGCAGCGGCCCCTGGTGCTGCTGCTGGAGGACGTGCACTGGGCGGACGCGGCCTCTCTGGACCTGCTCCGGTTGCTGACCACCCGTCGCCAGGGGCATCCCCTCAGCATCGTACTGACCGGCTGGGACCTGGAGGCCTGGCCCGATGCCTCGCGGTTCCGGGTGATGACCGAGGTGCTCAAGGGCCCGGACGCGGAGATCCTGCGGCTCGCCGGCCTGGCCCGTCCGGATGTCGCCACGCTGGTCGACGCGCACGCGGGGCCCGGCGTCGACGAGCGGATCATCGACGCGCTGCACCACCAGAGCACGGGCAGTCCGTATTTCGTCGTCCAGATGCTCTCCCTGCTCTGCGACGCCAGGGACCTGCGCGAGCCCGGGGCCACGGACGAGATCCTCGGCCTGATCGTGACGTGCGCGCGCACGGTACTGCGCCAGGAGTTCGCCATGCTGCCGGAACCCGTCCTGCGGCTGCTCCGGCTGTGCGCGGTCGTCGCACCCGATTTCGACCTGGACACGGTCTGCCGTGCCGTCGGAGGCAATTCGGCCATCGCCGTCGTGGAGTCGGCCGTCCGGTACGGCCTGCTCGCTCCGGACCGGCAGCGGGCCGGACGGCTCCGCCTCGCCCCTCCCCAGGCTCAGGAGGTGCTGATCGGTGAGCTGACGGAGCAGGAGTGCCAACGGCTGCACGCCCGGTACGCCGATGCGCTGTCCGCGCATGTCCAGATCGGCGGCGATCCGCGGGAGACCGGTCGCGTCGCCCGCCACGCCTGGCTCGCCAAGGACGTCATGCCCTCGGAGCGGGTGCTGCCCTGGCTGCTGCGCGCGGCGGAGAACGCGGAGCTGCGCCTGGCCTCCGAGGAGCGCGAACTGTGGCTGCGCCGTGCGGTCGGCCTGGCCGGCTCGCTGCCCGACGGGACGACCACCCGTGCCCTGAAGCAGCGGCTCCACCTGGAGCTGGGGCATGTACTGGGCCAGGTGCACGGATTCGGTGACGCGGAGGCGGAGGCGGAGATCACCCGGGGACGCACCCCGCACACGGCGCCTCATACGCCGGACGACCCGGCGGTACTGTCGTTGCTGGCCACGTCGCTTCTCGTCCGCGGCCGCTACGACGAGTCACAGCAGTTGTCCGTCCTGCTGCGGAACATCGCCGAGCGCACCGACGGCCCGACGGCCCGGCTCGGCGCGGCGTACGGCGAGGGTATGGCGCTGTTCGTCCGCGGGCACCTGTCCGATGCGCTCAAGGAGCTGGAGCCCGGCGCGGAACTGGCGGAGCGCCTCGCCTGTGAGGGCCGATTACCCGACGGAACGTACCGGTCCGACCCACGCGTCTCCTTCCGCTGCTACTGCATCCTGGCCCACTGGCTGCTGAACGACCGCGCGACGGCCGCGGAACAGCGCCGCCGCCTGCTGCGGCTCACACAGCACGGGAGCAGGCCGTGGGACCGGGTCCAGGCCCTCTACGTCGACGCGATCGTGGCCGCCTGGGAGGGAGACGTGGAGACAGCGCGGTCCTCCGGCACCGAGGGCGTCGGGCTGGCCGCCGAGCACGGGCTGTACTACTGGAAGTCGATGCTCCGTCTGCCGCTGGGCTGGGCCCTCACGTACGCCGACCGCCGCGAGGGGATATCCGACATGAAGAACTCGCTGGCCGAACTGCGGCAGTCCAGGACGAACATACGCCTCCCGCTCCATCTGGGGCTGCTGGCCCAGGCCCAGCACCACGCCGGGCAGCGGGAGGACGCCGTGGACACACTGCGCACCATGGTCGCGGTGGTCGAGCACCGGCGCGAGTACGTGTACCTCAACGCCGCGCTTCCCGCCACGCACCTGCTGCACGAGCTGCTGGGCCCGGAATCCGCGGAAACGGTACTGCCGGAGTGAGCGGTGTCACCCGCGGCCCCCGGTGAGCCGCTCGGGGTGTAGGTGTATCCCGTGAACGCCCGGAGGGCACCCGCCCTCGCCCCGGCGACGACACGGCAGCACGAACACCCGAGGAGCACACTTCATGTCCGGCACCGAATCAGTCCGAATGTCGTTGGAAGCCATGGCATCACTTCTCGCCCCGGCTCATCCCGATGTGGTCGAGCAGGTGTTGCACGCCCACGACGATCCCGAGGGCTATGTGCGGACGCACGCGGATCGGCTGGGTGAGCGCGGCATCCACGAGCCCGTCGCGGAACTCGCGTGGATAGCGCTCGTGGACGCACTCTTCGATCACCAACTGCTTGCGGAATTCGACTGGAAGGAGGATCCGCAGGAGATCCGGGCCCGCTTGAGGATGCTCGCCTCCCGGCCGTCCGTGGATCCCTGGGTGTTGTTCGAAGCCGACGAGATGTCCCTGCCGACCCACGAGTTCCTGACGGCCTGCGGTCGGCACTACCGCGATGTCGGCGCGGCGCTCGCCGTCCTCGACATCGAATCCGACTGCTACCCGGTGGTGTGTCTGCGCGCGGCGCGGGTCGAAGAGCTGGCGGAGCTCGCCGGCCGTGCGGGGTACGCCGCCCGGGGCCTGGGCGGCTGAGGGCGGTGCGGTGGCCACGGCGTGGTGGCGGCCCGGACCGTGAGGTGCGGGCGTTCTCCGGGGGATCACGCCGGGCCTCGCCCTGCCCGGCGACCGGCGCGTGCCGGGCGCGGATGTACTCCCGGAACTCGCCCTACTCACTGAACGGGAGGCGGATGTGAGGGAACACGCCACCGCCGTTCCGAGAAATTCTCCACGCGCTTGCGCATAGGGCCCCGCGACGGAAAAGCCCCCGCGACCGACGAAAGTTTATGGATCTCTTAGCAGGCCGGGCGGACAGAATCAGCGTAAAACGGATGACCCCAAGATTGGGACTCCCCAACCAGCACATCGTGGGCTTAACTTAGGTGTCATGACCTCCCCCCGCTCCACCTACGGCGGCGGCTACTACGCCGCACCGTCGTTCCCCGACACTCCGATCTACGACTCCCTGGTCGCGGAGCGGGGCACCCCTCAGATCGCTCCGATCCGAGTGCCTGCCGCCTATGACACCGGCAACAGCTACCTGCCGGCTCTCCCGGCGGCGCTGCCGGCTCTTCCCGCGGCGCCTTCCCAGCCCGGCCCGTCGTACGGCTACCAGCAGCCGCCGGCGCAGCAGGGTTACGCGCCGATGCAGCCCGCGCAGTTGCAGCACGCGCAGTTGCAGCACGCGCCGGCGCCGTACATCCCGCAGCAGCCGTCCGCGGCCCGGGGCGGATACCAGCCGCCCCACCCGCAGCAACAGCAGCGGCCCGCTCCGGGCACCGGCTACGAGGCGATGCGTCCCGCGGCTCCGCGTCCGGCGCCGCAGCGGCCGGCCCCGGCGCCCTCGCCGTACGAGGACCCGTACAACCGCCCGTACCAGGGCCGGGGGTACTGAGCCGACCTCACGCGCAGTCGCACGGAGTCGTCGTCGAGCCATGGGGACTCGACGGCGACTTCGGCGTTCCCGCACCGGACGGCCCGTCAGCCCGGCCCGGCGGACGGGAACTCACGGGGGTGGTCCGCGCGTTGGCCGGGGTGAGGTTGCTCTCTCTTCGCTCCTTCAGCACGCGAAGCGTGCCGTATCAGGCTAAGACGGATACGGAAGGGGGTGCAGGACTGTGCGAGCGGTTACGGGTGTATGGCGTTGGCGGCGCAATCCCCTGCGCCGCGCCACCGACCGGCGCGAGGCATGGGTGGCTCTTGTCGCGCTGCTCCTGATGGTGCTGGCGGCGCCGGCCCTGGGCCAGGTGTGCGGATCGTACGCGGACGAGGCCCTGCAGAAGTCGGTGCGGGCCCAGCAGGCCGTGCGCCGTACCGCCACCGCGGTCGTGCTGCGCCGGGCGCCGCGGCCGCCGCGTTTCGCCACCGATCCCGAGGTCTCCTCGGAGCGCACCTCGCAGATCCCGGTGGTGGCCCGCTGGAAGGCCCCGGACGGCACCGCCCGCCGGGGCACGGTGACGACCTCCTCCCGGAAGGCCGCCCCCGGCACCGAGCTGGAGATCTGGACGGACCTCGACGGCCGCCCCGCCCCGCGTCCGATGGACGCTCCGACGGCCCGTACGCACGCGGTGCTGGCGGGTCTCGGCGCGACGATGCTCGCCGTCGGACTGATCGAGGGCGTACGGCAGCTGATCGTCCGGCACATGATGCGGTCGAGGTACGCCCGGATCGACCAGGACTGGGCCAGGACCGGTCCGGACTGGGGCAGGACCGGCGCCGGCAGCTGATCAGCTGCTGATCGGGTCAACTCCCGCCCGCCGCGCGCGCTACGGTGGACCGGCCCGCCCGCCTTCCCGGTGGGCGGTCCCGGGATTCGCCGCTGCCGCAAGGCCGGTGACCCGGGCATCACACACGCACGAGGTGGGGGCACAACAGCGCCATGGCACAGGGCACGGTCCAGGTGACGCACACCGGCACATCGCGGTGGCGGCGCCGCACAGGCGAATACGCCTCCCTCACCGCAGCCCTGGAGGCCGCGGCCGACGGTGATGTCCTCACCATCGCCCCGGGCACCTACCGGGAGAATCTGGTCCTGCACCGGGCGGTGACGCTGCGGGGGCCCGAGGGATCTGTGGGCTCCGTACGGATCGCGCCGGCCGACGGGGTGCCACTGACCGTCCGCGCCTCCGCCGTCGTCTCGGACCTGCATGTGGAGGGCCAGGACTCGACAGCCCCCGCGCTGCTGGTCGAGGACGGCGCCCCGGAGATCGCGGACCTGCGGATCGTCACCCGGTCCGCCGCCGGGATCGAGGTGCGCGGCACGGCACGGCCGAACGTGCGCCGCTGCACGGTCGACAATCCCGCCGGGGTCGGCATCGCCGTGCTCGACGGCGCGGGCGGAGTGTTCGAGGAGTGCGAGGTCGTCTCCGCAGGGCAGTCCGGGGTCTCGGTGCGCGACGGCGCGCACCCGCGGCTGGAGCGCTGCCGGGTCCACCACGCGTCGGGCGCCGGGCTGAGCGTCACCGGCGAGGGCAGCGCCCTGGAGGGTGTCGGCTGCGAGGTGTACGAGATCAAGGGCAGCGGGATACAGGTGACCGCGCGCGCCGCCGCCCACCTCACCGACTGCACGGTGCACCGCACTTCGGCGGACGGCGTCACGCTCGACACCGACGCGGTCCTGACCCTCGCCGACTGCGACATCCACGACATCCCGGAGAACGCGGTGGACCTGCGTTCCCGTTCGGTGCTCACCCTGACCCGCTCCACGGTGCGCCGCTTCGGCCGCAACGGCCTCTCGGTCTGGGATCCCGGTACCCGGGTCGACGCCAACCAGTGCGAGATCCACGACAGTACGGGCGACTACCCGGCGGTCTGGGTGAGCGACGGGGCGACCGTGATACTGGACTCCTGCCGGGTCCATGACGTGCCGGACGCCATTTTCGTGCTGGACCGGGGCTCGCGCGCCGATGTCGTCGACAGCGATCTGTCCCAGGTCCGCAACACCGCGGTCTCGGTGAGCGACGGGGCGACCGCGCAGCTGGACGACTGCCGCATCCGTGAGGCCTCCACCGGCGCCTGGTTCCGTGATCACGGCAGCGGCGGCACGCTGAACAACTGCACCATCGACACGGCGCAGACCGGAGTGATCGTCACCAAGGGCGCCGACCCGACGATCGAGCGCTGCACGGTCACCTCGCCCGCCGAGGCCGGTTTCTACGTTTCCGCCGAGGGCCGCGGCACCTTCCACGGCTGCCGGGTCACCGGCAGCGACGGTTACGGCTTCCATGTGATGGACGGTTGCCGTACGACGCTGACCCGCTGCCGGACCGAGCGGTGCGCCCGCGGCGGTTACGAGTTCGCCGAGCCCCCCGTCGCGCACGGGGACGGCCGGGGTACCGGCCCCGTCGTGGAGGACTGCACCAGCGACGAGAGCGCGCTGCGCTCCCCCGCTCCCCCGGCGCCCGCCGTGCTGACGGCGACCCAGTCGGCCCCCGGACTGCTCGGCGGGGTTCCGGGGCAGCGCGCCGTCGAGCCCGCCCCGGTGGAGGTGCCCGCCACCGCGCCGGCGCGCGGCTCGGAGGCGGTGCTCGGGGAGTTGGACGCGCTGGTGGGGCTGGACAGCGTCAAGCGGGAGGTGCGGGCCCTCACGGACATGATCGAGGTGGGCCGCCGGCGTCAGGAGGCCGGTCTGAAGGCCGCGTCGGTCCGCCGCCACCTCGTCTTCACCGGCTCCCCCGGCACCGGCAAGACCACCGTGGCCCGGCTGTACGGCGAGATCCTCGCCTCGCTCGGCGTGCTGGAGCGGGGCCACCTGGTCGAGGTGTCCCGGGTCGATCTGGTCGGCGAGCACATCGGCTCGACCGCCATCCGCACCCAGGAGGCCTTCGACCGGGCGCGCGGCGGGGTGCTCTTCGTCGACGAGGCGTACGCCCTGTCGCCCGAGGACTCCGGCCGGGACTTCGGCCGGGAGGCGATCGACACGCTGGTGAAGCTGATGGAGGACCACCGGGACGCGGTGGTCGTCATCGTCGCCGGCTACACCCACGAGATGGAGCGGTTCCTCACCGTGAACCCCGGTGTGGCGTCCCGTTTCTCACGGACCATCACCTTCAGCGACTACGAGCCCGCCGAGCTGCTGCACATCGTGGAGCAGCAGGCCGACGAGCACGAGTACAGCCTGGCCTCCGGCACCGGGGAGGCGCTGTCGAAGTACTTCACCGAGCTTCCCAAGGGTCCGGCGTTCGGCAACGGCCGTACCGCGCGCCAGACCTTCGAGTCGATGGTGGAGCGGCATGCGGGCCGGGTCGCCCAGCTCCCGGAACCGAGCACGGACGACCTCACGCTGCTCTACCCGGAGGATCTGCCCGAACTGCCTTGAGCCCGCGGGGCGCCGGCGGCGTCCTCCACGCCGGCCTGGCGGGGCAGGACCGGGTCCAGTCGTTCCAGGAGCGCGGCCCGTTCCTGGGCGAAGACCGGGTCCGCCTGGTAGTCCGAGTGCCCCAGGACGGCTTCGGGCAGCGGATGTTCCCGGGTCCGGCCGTAGACCAGGGGGTCCTTCAGCGGCCCGCGGTCGACCTCGGGTCCGGGGGCCTGGTCGAGCCGGACCCGGCCGCCGATCGGGTCGGTGGCGCGCCACAGGTTGCGCCAGCAGTGCACGGAGCGGTGCATCGCGTGCAGCGGTCCGGGGCCGAAGTAGGCCGGGAACCAGCGTCCGTACAGTCGCTCGATCGGCGAGCCGTAGGTGAGCAGGGCGACCCGGCCGCGGGTCTCGGCGGGGAGCTGCCAGACCGCGGACGCGGCGAGGACGCTGCCCTGGGAGTGACCGGAGATGACGAGCCTGCCCCGGGTGAGCGCGGTCCAGGCGGACATCCGTGACGCCAGGTCGGGGACGGCCCGTTCGGCGTAGCAGGGCGGTGCGAAGGGGTGGGCGGCGCGCGGCCAGAACGTGCCGACGTCCCAGAGGATGCCGATGGTGCGCCGGGCCGAGGCGTCGCGGTAGGCGCGCCGTCCCCAGGTGACGAAGAGTATGAAGCCGAGGCCGACCATCCAGGAGCCGGTGGACTGGGCGGCCTGGGCGACGGACTCGATGAACGGGCCGTTGCCCTTCATCGCGAGTCCGGGCACCTGGCCGCTCACCCAGGCCCCGCAGACCGCCGCCGCGCCGAGCAGCAGGGTGGCGCCGCAGACCGGGCCGAGGATCCAGGGCGCGGAGTCGGTGAGGGCGGCCGCGGCCTGGATCCGGGCGATCTGCCGGGTCCGGGCGGGGTCCGGGCGTTCGTCCTCGTAGGCCCGGTCGATCCCGGGCTCCAGGGCGCGGGCGGCGAGCCAGGTCCGTACGAGCAGCAGCAGGGCCGGTACGGCCAGCAGCACCAGGAGCACGGGGATGACGGACGCCTGCCAGCTGAGCAGCACCGGCGGGCCCTCGATGACGGAGCTGCGGCCCATGCCGGGGGTGCCGGGTCCGTCGAGCCAGTCGGCGACGCGCTGGGAGACCCCGCCGCTCATGACGCCGCCGAGGGCGCAGGCGAGCATCGCGACGACGGGCCCGCCGAGTCCGTACATGACGGTGCGGGGCTCGGGGGTGCGGCGGTACAGGCTCAGTGACACCACGGCGAGCACGACGACGAGTGTCCCCTGGCCGAGGGTGATGACGCTGAAGGCGAGGTCTCCGGGGAGGGCGCCGGACGAGGCCCAGTCGGGGCGGGACCAGCCGGCGTACACCGCGGCGAGGACCAGCAGGGCCAGGGCGACGCCGGGCAGATAGGTGATGAGGGCGCGGTCGAGCCGGTTGTCGAGGCGCCGTTCGCTGCGGCCGCGGCGGCAGACCACCCAGAGCACGACGAGTCCGCCGAGGACCAGGGCCGCCTCGATCAGCCGGCCGATGATGCCCGGCACGGGACCGGTGACGGCACGGTCGTGACGGGCCGCGGCGCCCGCGACCGAGGCGGCGACGGTCAGGAAGCCGGCGGCGGTGTGGGCGGCGCGCAGCCGGGCGACGAGCCGGCGGCCGTACCAGAATCCGGGCCGGCCGAGCGCGGGGCGGACGACGGGCCCGGTGCCGGTGGTGGCCGGGGCGGGTGCGGGGTCGAGGTCCTCGTCCGGTTCGGTTCCGGTGAGCGGGCGCTGCGATTCGTATGCGCTCCAGGTCCGGTTGGACAGGAACCAGAGGAGCGCCACCAGGGCGGTGGGCACCAGTGCGGCGAGGGCCAGTCTGCGGCCCGGCTGGGACCACCAGCCGCCCTGCGCGGTCGACAGGAAGCCGAGCCAGGACCGCTGGTTCGAGCAGTTGGGCACACCCGCGCACTGCCAGGCCGCCAGGTCGAGCGCGACCTCGCAGGCCGCCGCCGTCAGCAGCACGGTGAGACTGAGCGCGACGAGCCGGACGAGGACGCCGTACAGCCGTACCGTGCGGGTGCGGGAGCGGGCGGTGGGGCGCATCCAGTGGGCGAGGTTGACCACCATGAACGGGAGCAGCAGCAGCCACAGGGCTCGGGAGCCGTTGCCGGAGGTCAGGTTGGACCAGCAGTAGGCCTCGGGGATGGGGCGGTCACGATAGCGCTCCGGGTGCTGTTCGGCGTCCGTGTCCTCGGCCCGCCGGTAGATCGCCGCGGTCGCGTCGCCGGTGATCCGGACCGTGCGCGGGTCGTCGAGCATTTCCTGGGGGGTGGCGCCGCCCACGCCGTGGACCAGCAGTTCCAGCGCGGGCCCGGGACTCTGTGGGGCCTGGGTGGCAGGTGGCACGGGAGTGGCTCGCTCTCTGGGTCGTGGGGGGTGTCGATGCGCGGACATCAGAATCGCGGAAGGGGGCCGGTGGCCGCACCGCTCTCACGGAATCTCCCCAGTGCGGCGCCCGGCGACACCGCGTGGCAGGATGACCCCGTTCGAAGAGACTGCTGCACGGCCAGAGGGAAGGACCGGACCCGGCGTTGAGCGACAATCAGAACCTGCTCGCGGAGCAGCGGCGCGCCCTGATCCTCGACGAGGTGCGCAGGCGCGGCGGGGTCCGGGTCAATGAGCTGACCCGCAGGCTGAACGTCTCCGACATGACGGTGCGCCGGGACCTGGACGCGCTGTCCCGTCAGGGGGTCGTCGAGAAGGTGCACGGCGGGGCCGTGCCGGTGGTCGAGGCCAGTACCCATGAGCCCGGTTTCGAGGCCAAGTCGGCGCTGGAGCTGAGCGCCAAGGAGGACATCGCGCGAGCGGCGGCGGCCATGGCGGTGCCCGGCAGCGCGATCGCGCTGTCCGGCGGTACGACGACCTACGCGCTCGCCCAGCAGTTGCTGGACGTTCCGGATCTGACGGTGGTGACCAATTCGGTGCGGGTCGCCGATGTCTTCCACGCCGCGCAGCGTCCGGGGGGCGCGGGCGGGACGCGGCCCGGGGCCGCCACGGTGGTGCTGACCGGTGGGGTGCGGACCCCTTCGGACTCGCTGGTGGGTCCGGTCGCCGATCAGGCGATCGCCTCCCTCCATTTCGATGTGCTGTTCCTCGGGGTGCACGGAATCTCGGTGGAGGCCGGGCTTTCGACGCCGAATCTGGCGGAGGCCGAGACCAACCGCCGTTTCGTCCAGTCGGCGCGGCGGGTGGTGGTGGTCGCGGACCACACCAAGTGGGGGACGGTGGGACTGAGTTCGTTCGCCTCGCTGGATCAGGTGGACACCTTCGTGACGGACGCGGGGCTGTCGGCCGCCGCCCGTGAGGAGATCGAGGAGCATCTGCCGGGGCTGGTGGTGACCGGCGCCGTCGCGGACGGCGACTCCTGAGCCCTCGCCCATAGCACGGATTCCGCTCGGCTCGCGACCTGCGGTGCCCGGGCCTCTAGGATCGTGCTGTGGCCGTCTTCCGGATCGAGCGCTTCACCTCCTTGCCCGCCGCCGAGTCCTGGCGCCGGGTGACGGACTGGGAACGGCACGCCGCGCAGGTACCGCTGACCACGATCACCGTCCCCGCGGGGCTGCCGACCGGCGTCGGAACCGTTTTCGTGGCACGTACGGGCGTGGGGCCGCTGGCGTTCGACGACCCGATGGAAGTGGTGCGGTGGACGCCGCCCGCGGCGGGGCGCGCGGGGCTGTGCCGGCTGGAGAAGCGCGGTTCGCTGGTGCGCGGCCGGGCGTCGATCGATGTGTATCCGACGGATTCCGGTTCGCATGTGGTGTGGGTGGAGGAGCTGGGCGTGCGGCTGCTGCCGCGCTGGTGCGATCCGCTGATCGCCGGGGCGGGCCGCCGGGTCTTCGGCCGGGTGCTCGACAGCATGCTCGACCGTCCGGCGGGGCGCCGTCCGTGATGTGACGCCGGGGCGGAGGCGCGGGCCGAGGGTGAGGGGTACGAGGGCCGCCGTACGCGCCCTGTCCGGCACAACGGCTCAGCCGGCCCGGCCTCCCACGCGCGGGTCGACCGGTGTGAGAACTCCGAGCCGGTCCTCGATCGCCTGGGCCGCGTCCAGGCACAGGTCCTCCCGGAACGCGCGCCCGACGATCTGCACTCCCGAGGGGAGCCCGTCGACCACGCCGGTCGGTACGGCCACACCGGGCACGCCCACGAAGCTGGTCACGCTGCACAGGCGCATTCCCGACCCGACCCGGTCCCGGCCTGCCCTGTCCCGCGACTCCAGCCCCGGCTCGACCGGTGGCTCGGTGAACGACGGGCCGAGCAACAGCGGGTATGTGTCGAGGAATTCGGCCCACGAGCGGCGAATGGTCATCCAGGTGCCCATCAGCTTCATGAACTCGTCCGCGCTTGCCGGCGGGGTCTGCTCCATCGCCATCGCGATGAAGCGGTCCCCGCCCTTGCCGAGCAGTCCGCGCACCACCGGCCAGGTCGGGGCGAACTCGGTCACGGTGATCCGGCCGTACGCTTCGAGAGCCTCGTCCATCCGCGGTACGTCCCTTACCTCGCGCACGTCGTATCCGGCGTCGCGGAGCGCATCGGCCGCGGTCTCGACGGCTCCGCGAATCGCGGGGTGGACGCCGTGCCCGCCGGGGTCCGCCACGACCGCGACCTTCACCGGTCCGGGGAGCGCTTCGCCGTACGCGGGCACCGGTACGGCCCGTGGGTCTCGCGGATCGGTCCCGGCCAGCACCTCGTAAGCCAGCCGCAGGTCGCCCACGCTCCGGGCCAGCGGACCGTCGGTGACCAGTATCTGGGAAGCCGGGCCCGGGTCGTCCGGGCCGAGAACGCGGTGGTCGGCGGGGAACCGGCCGGTGGACGGCTTCAGCCCGGCCACGCCGCAGAACTGGGCCGGGATGCGCAGTGATCCCCCGGAGTCGTTGCCGAGCCCGAGCGCGGCCATGCCCGTGGCCACGGCCACCGCGTCGCCCCCGCTGGAGCCGCCCGGGGTCCGGCTGCTGTCCCACGGGTTGACCGTGTCGCCGAACAGTTCGCTGCGCGTGTGCATCCCCGCCAGGATCAGGGTGGGGATGTTGCTGTGCCCGATGGGGATGGCCCCGGCCGCGCGCAGCCGCGCCACCGGGGGTGCGTCGGCCGGCGCCACCAGATCGCGGAAGCGCTCCGTGCCGAACGTGGTCGGCACGCCTTCGACGGCGGTGCTCTCCTTCACGGTGAACGGCACGCCCGCGAGCGGCCCCAGCGCTTCACCGGCGGCCCGCCGACGGTCCGTCCGTGTCGCGGCCTCACGTGCGCGCTCCGCCAGGAGCTGTGTGACCGCGTTCACTTGCGGGTTGACCTCGGCGATGCGATCGAGGTGACTGTCGACCAGTTCGAGTGCCGAGACGTGCGCGCCGCGCACGGCCTCCGCCTGGGCGGCGGCCGACATCTTCCAAAGGGCGTCCCGCATGACCTTCCTTCCTCCACCACGTACCGATGCACCTGCATCGGAAACACCACCGTACCCTGGTACCGATGCGATCGCATCGAATAAGGTGAACTGCGAAGCAGGGCGCCGTGGAACAGGGAGGCGAACGGGCATGCCCAAGCAGGTGGATCACGCGGGCCGACGCCGCCTCATCGCCGAGGCCGTCTGCCACCTCGCCGACGAACGCGGCCTTGAGGGCGTGACCCTTCGCGATGTCGCCGCTCGCGCGCAGGTGTCCATGGGCGCCGTGCAGCGGTGCTTCGGCACCAAGGAAGAGATGCTCGTATTCGCTCTCGGGCACGTCAGCGAGCGGATCAGCGAGCGCGTACAGGCCCGCCTCGTCAGGAGCCCGGCCCAGTCGGCCGGCACCGCCCTGGGCCATGCGGCCGACGAGATCTCACTGCTCAGGGAGGAGCACCGCGCCGAGGCACGGGTCTGGCTCGCCTTCGTCGCGCAGGCGGCTGTCAGCAAGGCGCTGGCCAGGACACTGAAGGCGAACTACGCAGCCCTTCAGGAGGCGTTCACCCGCCTCATCCCGGAAGCCCGCGAGGGCACCGACCGCGCCGTGCCCCTCGATCCGCAACGCGAGGCCCGCACCCTCCTCGCCCTTGCGGACGGTCTCACCACACACGTCCTCATCGGCCACCTCACCCCGCAAGAGGCACACGACGTCCTCCACGCACACCTGGCCGGGCTCTGGGAGCAGCCGGTCCGGCCTCCTCTCCCCCATCAGGACCGGACCGGGTGAGGCGAAGAAACGACAGGCGAATCAGGCCTCCCGCGTTCAGCGTCGGCTGTCACCGGGGGCGAGCAGGCCGCGGCGAGCCCGGCGATCGCCTCCGGAGAACCGCGGACATCAGAGCCGCTTCGCGTAGCGGCCGGAGCACATCACCGCAGGCGCGGGACCGAACCACCGCAGGCATGGGGGCATTGTCCGCGGGATGACTTCGGACCGCTCCCGCGAACAACACCCCGTCAGCCGCCCACCAGGGCCGACGGATCCTTGGCGCCGGATGTCGATCCGGCGTCCCTCAACCCCCGGGACCGACCCGTACCCGGGGGCGCGACGGCTCCGGCGACCACGACATCTGATGGCACGTCAGCTATGGTGTGGCACGGCCCCGTCCGCCATCGATCGCACGGGAGGTGCGCTCCATGCCACGCCGACTCCGTTCCGTGGAACTGGATTTCGTCGAATCCGCTCCGCTGCGACTGGTCTTCGCCGCCGAGGTGTCCGCGGCCCCCGAGGACGTCTACCGGGCACTCGCCGACGACGTGCCGGGCTGGCCGGGCTGGTTCACGGCGGTGACGTCGGCCCGGCCCACCGAGGACGGCGGAGGCCGCGAGGTCCGGCTCAGGGGCGGCTTCGTGATCCAGGAGACGATCATGGCGGCGGAGCCCGGCGAACGGTACGCCTACCGGGCCGACCGGACCAACGCCCCAGGGATGCGGGCCCTGTTGGAGGAGTGGCGGCTCACCCCGGCCGGGACCGGGACGCGGATCCGGTGGACGTTCGCCGCCGACGGTTCCGCGCCTTTCCGGTTCGCCCTGCGGCTGGCCCGGTCGGGCGTGGGCCGGTCCTTCCGGGACGCGGTGCGCGAACTCGACCGGCGGCTGACCGGATCCGCGGCCTGATCCGTCGCGCACCCCGCTCCGGCCATGCGGTCAGGGCCAGTTGCCGTCGGCCAGGAAGGAGTCGATGGTCGCCGTGTACGGGGCGATGTCCAGGCCCTGTGCGGCGAGCCAGCTGTCGGAGTAGTACTTGTCGAGGTAGCGGTCGCCCGGGTCGCAGATCAGGGTGACGATACTGCCGGCGCTGCCCTGCTCGACCATTTCCGCGACCAGTTTGAACGCGCTCCACAGCCCGGTACCGGTGGAACCGCCGGCCTTGCGGCCGATGGCCTGCTCCAGGGCGCGCACGGCAGCGACGCTGGCCGCGTCCGGCACCTTCATCATCCGGTCGATGGCCCCGGGTACGAAGCTCGGCTCCATCCGGGGCCTGCCGATGCCCTCGATCCGGGAGCCGCAGTCGCTGGTGGCCAGGGGGTTGTGCTGGGTCCAGCCGTCGAAGAAGCAGGAGTTCTCCGGGTCGGGCACGCAGATCCGGGTGTCGAACTGCATGTAGTGCACATAGCGGGCGATGGTCGCCGAGGTGCCGCCGGTGCCCGCCGTGGCCACGATCCACGTCGGCTCCGGATAGCGCTCCAGCTTCAGCTGCTGGTAGATCGACTCGGCGATGTTGTTGTTGCCGCGCCAGTCGGTGGCCCGCTCGGCGTAGGTGAACTGGTCCATGTAGTGGCCGCCGGTCTCCGCGGCGAGCGTGGCGGATTCCTCGTACATCTTCCGCGAGTCGTCGACGAAATGACATCGGCCGCCGTGGAATTCGATCAGCCGGCACTTTTCCGGGCTGGTGGTGCGCGGCATCACCGCGATGAACGGCACACCGATCAGCTTGGCGAAGTACGCCTCCGAGACGGCCGTCGATCCGCTGGACGCCTCGATCACCGGCTTGTCCGGCCGGATCCAGCCGTTGCAGAGCCCGTAGAGGAAGAGCGAACGGGCCAGCCGGTGCTTGAGACTGCCGGTGGGGTGCGTCGACTCGTCCTTGAGGTAGAGGTCGATGCCCCATGCCTCGGGGAGCGGAAAGCGCAGCAGGTGGGTGTCGGCCGAGCGGTTGGCGTCGGCCTGGACCTTGCGCACCGCCTCCTTCAGCCAGGCCCGGTACCCGGCGTCGGAGCGGTCGATGTCGATCGTCGCCGCGGCCCGGCCGCCGCCGCCGTGCTTTTCGTTGCCCATCAGCGCGTTCCTCCTCGTGTCGCCGTCACTCCACCGACAACGGTATTCCCCCCACCTGCACAAACGTTCACTTTGATGCTCCATAGCCCTGCCTTGGCGTGGACGGGCCGGTCTCTTCGAAACCGGATCGGGACGCGGCCTGGCGCGGCGGTCCCGGTTTGTGCAGACTTCCCATCAGAAGTGTCACGAAGGGGGCGAAGCAGCCATGCCGGAAACGGAGTTCAGTGCGACGGGGGTACGGATCGAGCGGTGGGCCCGCTCGCTCACGAGGGCCGGGCAGGTGATCGTCAAGGACGGCAGACTGGCCCTGCTGACGAGTAACGGGCGGGAGATCGACAGCGCCCCGGTGGTGTCGGTGAGCGCGGGCAGGCCGTGGTTCGCCGGAGCCGGTGCGGCCGTGGCCCGCCTGAACGGGACGCGGTACCGGCTGACGATGGGCCAGCGCAACCTCGGTCCGGACCGGGGCGGCCCGACCCGCCGGTTCCTCGAAACGCTGCGCAGCGCGGGCGGACGGATGACCTGACACCGACGGCCGTACCGGTCCGTCGCGAGTTGCGGAGCTGTGACCCCTGGGCGACATTGGACACGTCACTCATGGTTCACCGGTGGTGACACCGAGATCCACGCCGCCGGAGACCGGATCAGCGGCCGGTCGGCCGCGCGATCCGTTCCTTCGTCTTCTTCCGGACCTATTTCGGGGAGTCGCAGCCGTGATCAGCGAGCCAAGCAGGCACTGCACGGTGGAGCTCCAGGCCCTGCCGTCGCGGATCGGTCAGGTCCGCAGAATCATCTCGGCGCAGTTGCGCTACTGGCATCTCGATCCTCTGATCGACCAGGCCGCGCTCGGCGTCACCGAACTGCTGACCAATGTCCACCGGCATGCCCAGCCGGACAAGGCGTGCACCGTCGAGGTCGAGTTGCTGCTCGAACGGCTGACGGTGTCCGTCCACGACCACGACCCACGGCTGCCGACCGTGCGTGAGCCCAGTGCGTCCAGCACGTCGGGGCGCGGGCTCGCACTGATCGCCGCGGTCAGCGAGAGCTGGGGGGTCCGGCCGAGGGGCGGGGCGGGGAAGGTCGTCTGGTTCACCCTTCCGGCGCCTCCGCGATGCTTCGCGCTGCCACCGCATCCGGTGTACGGGGCCACCACCGACGGGCCGTTCGAGCTGGAATCCGTCATGTACCTGGAGAGCGGTACGCCCTTCGCCGCACGGTCGGCGGTGGTGGGCTGACCTGCCGGGCCCCGTGACGGAAGGTGACACGACGGGGAGGGCGAGCCGCCGGACGGCGGCTCGCCCTCCCCGTCGTGCGCTACTGGGCGGCGATCGCGCGGAGCACGTCGAGCCGTGCGGCCCGGCGGGCCGGGCGCAGGCCGGCCAGCGCTCCGGCGACGATCCCCACGAGGGCGACCGCCAGGAGCCGTAGCGGCGGCAGGTCGAAGGCGACTGCGGTGTCGCCCGCGGACGCCTCGACCAGGACCCACCCGAGGAAGCCGCCGAGCAGCAGTCCGCCCGCCGTGCCGAACGCGGCCACCAGGACGGACTCCCAGCGGACCATCGAGCGCAGCTGGCCCCTGGTCTGTCCGACGGCTCGCAGCAGACCCAGCTCCCTGGTGCGTTCGTGCAGGGCCAGGGTGAGCGTGTTGGCGATGCCCAGCAGGGCGATGAGCACCGCGAGTGCCAGCAGGGCGTAGACCAGGGTGAGCATCATGTCGATGGCTCCGGCCGAGGACTTCGCGTACTCGCCGCGGGTCTGTACGTCCGGGTTGCCGTACGCCGCCGCGGTCCTCGCGACCGCCGCCTTGCCGTCGGCGGTGGACACCCCGGGTGCGAAGGAGACGGCGATCAGCGAGTCGGAGTCCTGTGCGCGGTGCGGGGCCCAGGCCCGGCGGGTGATGACGTAGTCCCCCGCCAGTTCCGGCCGGTCGTAGACGGCACGGACGGTGAAGTCCTGCCGGGCGCCGTCGGTGAAGGTGAGCCGGACCGGGGATCCGGGGCGCAGACCGCGCTCGGCGGCCTCGGCGGCGGAGACGGCGATCCCGTTCGTACCGAACCCGGTCAGCGAGCCGTCGACCCTGCCGAGGTCGAAGACCCTGCCGAGCGCGGCCGGGTCGGTGACGGTCAGGGCGCGTCCCGCGCCGTCGACCTCCGCGACCCCCTTGCCGAGGCCGACGGCGGTGGCGACCTGTGGCAGCCGGCCGACGGCCGGGGCCAGGCGGGGGCTCAGTCCGCTGCCGCCCGCGCCGAAGGCGGGCGCGCTGATGGCGACATCGCCCGCGAAGGACCGGTCGACGGTCCGGTTCATGGTCGCCTTCAGCGAGGCGCCGAAGACGGTGAAGAGCGAGACCACTGCGACGCCGATCATCAGCGCGGTCGCGGTGGACGCGGTCCGCCGGGGGCTGCGCAGGGCGTTGCGCCGGGCCAGCCCCCCGGTGACGCCGCGCAGCCGGCCGAGCGGTGCGCCGAGGGTCCGTACCGCGTACGTGGCGGCGACCGGGCCGAGGATCACGAACGCGGCGAGTGCCGCCACCGCTCCGAGGGCCGGCAGCCAGACCGAAGGGACGGCCAGGGTGCCGCACAGGATGGCGCCGACGGAGGCCGGCAGCAGGACCAGCCCGGTGACGGCCCGGGGCCGGGACGCCCCGGAGTCGTCGACGGCGCTCTCGCGCAGGGCGGCGAGCGGCGCGGTGCGTCCGGCCCGGACGGCGGGCAGCAGGGCGGAGCCGAGGCAGACCAGGACGCCCACGGCGAGCGGCAGCACCAGAGAGACGGTGCCGATCACCAGCGAACCGCCCGGGAACGGGAATCCCACGGCGGGGAAGAGGGCTTGCAGTCCGGCGGCGATCCCGATGCCGCCGGCCAGACCCGCGGCGGAGGCGATCACCGCGACCGCGGTCGCCTCGACGAGGGTCGCGACGACGACCTGACGGCGTGCCGCGCCGAGGGCGCGCAGCAGCGCGTTCTCCCGGGTGCGCTGGGCGACGACGATGGCGAAGGTGTTGTGGATGGAGAAGGTGGCGACGAGCAGCACGATCCCGGAGAACACCAGCAGCAGCGTGGTGAACAGGCCGAGGAAGGCGCCGGAGATCATGTCCCGGTTCTCGGCGGCCGCCGCCTGCCCGGTGATGGCCTCGACGCCCTTGGGCAGCACGGGCCGCAGCGCGTCGACGAGTTCCCGCTGCCCGGTTCCGGGGCCGGCGCGGACCTGGATGGCCGATGCCTGGCCGGGCTTCGGCGTCAGGTACTTCTCGGCGTCGGCCTGCGTCATCGCCGTGTAGGTGACCTGCCCCATGCCGTCCTGGCCGCCGAAGGTGGCCAGTCCGACGATCCTGACGTGTACGGGGTCGGGGGTGCGCAGCACGGTCGTGTCGCCGATCCTGAGCCCGCCCCGGTCCGCGGTGCCGCGGTTGACTACGACCTCGCCGGGGGCGGCGGGGGCTCGTCCGGCGGCGAGCCGGTACGGGTTGAGTTCCGGGTCGTCGATCCAGTTGCCCGCGAGGGTGGGCGGGCCCTGTCCGCCGACGGGTTTGCCGTCGGCGCCGATGAGCTGGCCGGCGCCCTGGATGTCGGGGGCCGCCGCGGCGACGCCGGGAGTCCGTTCGATCCGCTTCACCAGTGCGGTGCTCACCGGCTGCCGGGTACCCCGGGTCTCACCGGCGACGGTGATCACGTCGGTGCCGCGCACGACGGCGTCGGTACCGGCGTTGGCGTCGGTGAACATGGTGTCGAAGCTCGCGCGCAGGGTGTCGCCCATGACGAGCGTCCCGGTGAGGAACGCGACGCCGAGCAGGACGGCGACGAACGTACCGGCGAAGCGGCGCTTGTGGGCGCGGAGCGAGGAGATGCTCAGGCGTACGGAGGCACGGGTGCCGTTCATGCCGTCACCGCCTGCGCGAGGGGTGGGGGGCGAAGGACTTGAAGCGGTCGAGCACGCGCTCCGCCGTGGGGTCGGGCATCCGGTCGACGAGCCGGCCGTCGGCGAGGAAGACCACTTCGTCGGCGTGGGCGGCGGCGACCGGGTCGTGGGTGACCATGACGACCGTACGGGCGGTCTGCCGGACGGTGCGGCCGAGCAGCCGGAGTACTTCCTGGCCGGAGCGGGAGTCGAGGTTGCCGGTCGGTTCGTCGGCGAAGACGACGTCGGGGCTGCCGGCGAAGGCCCGCGCCACCGCCACCCGTTGCTGCTGTCCACCGGACAGTTCGCCGGGCCGGTGGTGCAGCCGGTCCCGGAGCCCGACGGTGTCGACGAGGGTGTCGAGCCACTCGCGGTCGGGCCGCTTCCCCGCGAGGTCCAGGGGGAGGGTGATGTTCTCGGCGACGGTGAGCGTCGGCAGCAGGTTGAAGGACTGGAAGACGAAGCCGATCCGGCTCCGGCGCAGCAGGGTGAGACCGCGGTCGTCGAGTGCGCTGATGTCGGTGTCGCCGATGAAGGCGGAGCCCGAGGTGAGCGTGTCGAGCCCGGCGGCACAGTGCATCAGGGTGGACTTGCCGGATCCGGAGGGCCCCATGATCGCGGTGAAGCGCCCGGTCGGGAAGTCGACGCTCACCCCGTCCAGTGCCCTGACCCGGGTGTCGCCCGTGCCGTAGAGCTTCACGGCGTCGACGACCCGGGCGGCGGGGGCGGGAGTGGCGGCGGAGGCGGGTTCGGAGACGGGGGCGGTGGTGGTCATGCCACGCCTCCGTTGCTGCCGCGGCCGAACTGTTCGTCCAGTACGGAGAGCCGGCGCCAGTACTCGTCCTCGTCGATCTCGCCGGCCGCGAAGCGCCGGCCGAGCAGGGTGATCGGTGACGGCTCGGCGGATGTTTCCCCGGTGGTACGGGCCTGCCAGGGTCCTCGTCGGCCGCGCCGGACGGTACGGCGCAGCAGGGTGACGCCGCCGATGACGACGGTCGCCCAGAAGAGCGGGAAGAGGAGGATCCAGGGCCCGGGTCCACCGCTGTACGCCAGGGTGTTCATCTCGGTCGGCTCCCTCGGTTCAGGGGTTGGAGTTCAGGTTTTCCTGACGCTTCCGAGCCTCGCCGAGAGCGGCTCCCGAGTCGTCGTACGGCCAGCGGCCGTGCGCGTACCCCCCGGGGAGTACGTGGCGCCGCCGCGGCTGCTCCCGTCGACGACCGGGGCCGGGACTGTTCGTACCGGTAGGCGCGGGCGGACGAGCTCTGCGGGCAGGATGATCGGGCCGCCCTGGAGCTCCCGTGGGGGTGCGTGCGAGGTGGGGACCGGCCCCGGGTCCGTCCGGCAGCGGGCGCGGGCCGGGCCGGCGGCTGCCCGCGCAGTCGGCGCGCTCACCGGGGCCGGTTCGGCGGACAGTCGCTGCTGGGCGGTGTCACGGCCGTGCCCGGCGCCCCGGGCATGCCGTGCCGGCTGCGCCCTCGCCTCGAACAGGCCCTGGGGAAAAGGGCGTTGGGAGCGGACCTGTTGGGCGACCCGGCACGGGTGGCCGCTCAGCCGTGCGCCTTCGGACCTGGCCGGAGGCCGAGACCCGTACGGCCTCCGCAAGTCATCCGCCCGGCGGACACACGCCGGCCGGGCCGGGGTGGAGTCCCGTACGGTTTCGGACCCCCGCGGAGGCGATACGGCGGCCGAGACCGTGCCGCCCGGCTCCGTCAGGCCAGGGCGGCCAGCGGGTCGTCCAGCACCGGCTGCCAGGCCAGTTCCGCCGCGCCGACCAAGCTGTTGTGGTCGAGCGTGCACGGCAGGATCGGGACGCTGCCGCTCCTCCCCCACAGGCTGCGGTCGGCGACCACCGCACGCAGTCGCTCCGGGTCCGCGTCGAGCAGGGCGCGGTGCAGTCCGCCGAGGATGATGCGGTCCGGGTTGAGGATGTTGACCAGGCCGGCGAGCCCGAGGCCGAGCCGGTCGATCAGTTCCTCGGCCGCGCCCCGTACCGCCGCGTCCCCGTACTCCGTGCGCAGCAGGTCTCCGGCCTGCTTGAGCAGCGATTCCTCCGGTCCGGGTTCGCGTCGGGCGGCGACGAGGAAGGCCAGCGGGTCGGTCTCGACGTCCAGGCAGCCGCGGCCGCCGCAGTGGCAGGGGCGCCCCTCGGGGTTCACGGTGAGATGCCCCACCTCCAGCGCCAGCCCCGAACTCCCGGTGTGCAGGCGGCCGTCGAGGACCAGGGCGCCGCCCACTCCCCGGTGTCCGGTGGCCACGCAGAGCAGGTGCTGGGCGCCCCGCCCGGCACCGTGCCGGTGTTCGGCGAGCGCGGCGAGGTTGACGTCGTTCCCGGTGAAAGCGGGTCCGGGGATGCCCGCCCCGCGCACGCAGTCGGCGAAGATCTCGCTCACCGGCGCACCGGCCGGCCAGGCGATGTGCAGCGGGTTGAGCGCGTTGCCCTCCGGTTCGGCGACCGCCGAGGGCACCGCGAGGCCCGCTCCGACGCAGCGCAGCCCGCTGTCCCGCAGCAACCGCGCGCAGTCGTCGACCACTTCACCGATGACCTGCGCCGGGTCCGCCGTGACGGTGACACAGCCGGGAGCAGTGGCCACCAGCCGCCCGCCGAGCCCGACGAGCGCGGCCCGGAATCCGTCGGCATGCACCTGGGCGGCGATGGCGACGGGGCCCGACTCCCGGACGGACAGCCGGTGCGAGGGACGGCCCTGCGAGCCGGCGGCGGAGCCGGGCCGGGAGTCGACCCGGATCAGGCCGAGCGCCTCCAGCTCCGCGGCGACCGCACCGGCCGTCGCCCGGGTGACTCCGAGCTCGGAGGTGAGGACGGCGCGGGTGGGCGCGCGTCCGGTGTGGACCAGTTCCAGCGCGGGTCCGAGCGCGCTGCGGCCTCTCTCCAACTTTGTCCGGGTGGTGGACACCTTGCCGTTCATGGGGGCGAGTCTCCCACGGTCCGGGGGTACGGCCGACGCCCCGGTGGTGCGGCTGTGCGCCGGGAGCACGTCCGGGGAACCCGCCCGGACCGCACTCGCTCGTTCGCCCGACGCACACTCCCGCGGCGCCCGCCCCGCACTCCCTCGACGCCCGGCACCCACCCGGCACCGCGGGCCACACCCGGCGGATGTACGGCGGGACTTGACGGAAACGCACCGGAAGCCGCACGTCCGGTCCGGGCCGGATCCATCGAGAAGGTTTCGCCGAAGCGGCGCAGAACCGTCGCTCACCGCTTCACCGAGGCGGTGCGGGACGGGCCGCTCACCGCTTCGCCGAAGCGGCGGACGACCGCCTTGCGCCCGTTGTCCCGGCGCCCCTATGCTGAGTTTGTGCCGCAACTAAACAAACTGCGGACGGCCCTACCGGGGGGACCGGGCGGAAACACCGCCGCACCTCCGTCGGCCCGCCTCCGTACCGCCCTGACCGTGTTCTTCGCCCTCGACGGCTTCCTCTTCGCCGGCTGGGTGGTCCGTATCCCGGCCATCAAGCACCAGACCGGTGCCTCCGCCGCCACCCTGGGCCTGGCCCTGCTCGGAGTGTCCGCCGGCGCCGTGGTGACCATGATGCTCACCGGCCGGCTGTGCCGACGCTTCGGCAGCCATCCGGTGACCGTGGTCTGCGGCGTCCTGCTCTCCCTCTCCATCGCCCTGCCCGCGCAGACCCGTTCGGCGCTCGCGCTGGGCCTGGTACTGCTGGTCTTCGGCGCCGCGTACGGCGGGATGAACGTGGCGATGAACAGCGCCGCGGTCGATCTGGTCGCCGCACTCAGGCGCCCGGTGATGCCGGGCTTCCATGCCGCCTTCAGCCTCGGCGGCATGATCGGCGCCGGGCTCGGCGGACTGGTCGCGGGCGGCCTCTCCCCCGCCACCCATCTCCTGATCCTCACCGGGGTCGGGCTCCTGGTCACAGCGGTGGTGGGGCCGGTGCTGCTCAGCCACCCTGCGCCCCGGTCCCCGGTGGGGGCCGGTGCCGCCGAGGCACCGCGACGGATCGGCGGAAGGGCCCGCCGGCTGGTGCTCCTGTTCGGCCTGATCGCACTCTGCACCGCCTACGGGGAAGGCGCGCTGGCCGACTGGGGCGCACTTCACCTGGAGCAGGACCTGCATGCCCACCCCGGCGTCGCGGCGGCCGGCTATTCCTTGTTCGCGCTGGCCATGACGGCGGGCCGGCTCAGTGGTACGGCGCTGCTCGAACGGCTCGGCCAGACCCGCACCCTCGTCGTGGGCGGTGCGACGGCCGCGGTCGGGATGCTGCTCGGCTCGCTCGCCCCCACCACCTGGCCGGCCCTCCTCGGCTTCGCCGTCACCGGTCTCGGCCTGGCCAACATCTTCCCGGTCGCGGTCGGCCGGGCCGGTGAGCTGGCCGGGCCCGGCGGGGTGGCCGCCGCGTCGACGCTCGGCTACGGCGGGATGCTGCTCGGACCGCCCGCCATCGGCTTCCTGACCGACTGGTTCTCGCTCCCGGTGGCCCTCACCACCGTGGCGCTGCTGGCCACCGCGGCCGCCGCGCTGGGGTACGGAGCACGCAACGCGACCCATCCGCCGGCGGCCTGAGCATCCGGGCCCGAAGGCTCGCCCTGCCGGGCACAATCGGAGCCATGGAGATCACGGAACACATCAGGTCCCTGGCCGCCGAGGGCCGGTTGCTGGCGTCCGCCGCGCACGAGGCGGGGACGGACGCCCCGGTGCCGACGTGTCCGCGGTGGCGGGTGCGCGATCTGCTGCGGCACACCGGGATGGTGCACCGCTGGGTGACCGCGCTCGTCGTCGAGGGCCACACCTCGTACCACCCCGGCGGCGGGGAGCCCGATCTGGACGGGCCGGCGCTGATCGACTGGTTCCGCGAGGGCCACGGCCTCCTGGTGGACGCTTTGAACGACGCACCGGCCGGGCTGGCGTGCTGGAGTTTCCTGCCCGCGCCGTCACCCCTGGCCTTCTGGGCCCGGCGGCAGGCGCACGAGACCACGATCCACCGGGTGGACGCGGAGTCGGCCCGGGGCGGTCGGCCGTCACCGGTCCCGGCCGCTCACGCGGTGGACGGGATCGACGAGCTGCTGTGCGGGTTCCACACCCGGCCGGAGAGCCGGGTGCGCTCCTCGGCGCCGCGCTCCCTCCGGGTGCGCGCCACGGACGTGGACGCCTGCTGGACCGTACACCTCTCGCCGGAGCCGCCACGGGCCACAAGGACGGACGGAGCGTCCGGAGAGGGGCCCGTGGACTGTGAGTTGACCGCATCGGCCGAGAAGCTCTACCTGGCGCTCTGGAACCGGCTGCCGCTCGCCGCGATCACGGTGACGGGCGATGCGGAACCTGCCAGGATCTGGCGCGAGAATTCCGCGGTCACCTGGTCCTGACCACCGGGACCGGGAGCGACCGGGACAGGACGGCGGCCCACGCCACGCTCACTCCGCCGCCCCGTCGGGCATCCGGGCGAGCACCGGCCTCCGCAGCGGCTTCACCTCGGCATGGCGCGCCCGGCCCTTCGCCGTCGGCTCCACCTGGACGCCCCGCCGGTCCTCACTGCACATCCCCGGCGCACCAGGTGGTCCTTCTCCAGCCGCGCCACCGGACGGGACAGCGCGCTCCGGCCGAGATGGACCCTGGAGGCAAGCTCCTGTACGACGTCTCCATGGCCGGCGTCACGCTGCCGTCCTTCGCCGACGATCTCGGGCTCACCACCTCGACCCTCCAGGCGGTCCAGGACAGCTACCGGCCCGGCCTGGTCGTGGTGACCGTGGTCGCGTTCGCCGGACTGCTGATCACGCTCACCGGACTGCGCCGCCGCCCCGTCCAGCGCACCGTGCTGGTCGCATCGGGACGGACCGCTCGGCGCAGGCCGCGCCGACGACGACCGCGCGGAAGGTGTCCGTGCGGGACCGACCACCGGGCGAGGGGGACGGTGCGGTGTCCGGCCGGGGCTCGCCCATCGGCCGGACACCGTACCCGTACGGCGCCGCGGGCTCCGCGGACTCCTGGGTCAGCCGAGCCAGCCCGGCCGCACCAGCCCCGACTCGTAGGCCAGCACGACGAGTTGGGCTCGGTCACGGGCGCCCAGCTTCACCATGGTGCGGCTGACGTGGGTCTTGGCGGTGAGCGGGCTGACGACGAGGCGCCGTGCGATCTCCTCGTTGGAGAGACCTATGCCGACGAGCGCCATCACCTCCCGCTCCCGTTCGGTCAGCTCGCGCAGCCCGGTCGCCGCCGCGGGCTCCTTGGAGCGGGCCGCGAACTCGGCGATCAGGCGCCGGGTGACCCCCGGCGACAGCAGGGCGTCACCGCCCACCACCGCCCGTACGGCGCGCAGCAGTTCATCTGGTTCGGTGTCCTTGACCAAGAAGCCGGAGGCCCCGGAACGGATGGCCTCGAAGACGTACTCGTCGAGCTCGAAGGTGGTGAGCATGACCACCCTGACGTCGTCCAGCCGGACGTCCTCGGTGATGGCGCGGGTCGCGGCGAGGCCGTCGAGACGCGGCATCCGGATGTCCATCAGCACGACGTCGGGCCGCAGTTCACCGACCAGGCGCACGGCCTCCGCGCCGTCGGCGGCCTCCCCGGCCACCTCGATGTCGGGCTGGGCGTCCAGCAGGGCCCGGAAGCCCGCCCGGACCAGCGACTGGTCGTCGGCGAGCAGTACGCGGATCACGGTGTCTCCTCCTCGTGTGCCGCCGTGCCGGACGAACCGGACGGCAGCGGAAGCTCGGCGCGCACCCGGAAGCCGCCGTCGGGCCGGGGGCCCGCCTCGATCGTGCCACCCAGCGCGGCGGCCCGCTCCCGCATCCCCGCCAGCCCGTTGCCGCTGCCTCCGGCGTCGCCGCCGGTGGCGGGTCCTTCGTCGTCGATTCCGAGCCGGATGCGGCCGGGCCGGTAGCCGATCCGGACCCGTGCGGTACGCGATCCGGAGTGCCGGACCACATTGGTCAGCGCCTCCTGCACGATGCGGAAGGCGGCGAGATCCGCGCCGGGCGGCACGGCCGGCCGTTCGCCCTCGGTCTCGACGGTGACGGTCAGCCCGGTGCGCGCCGCCTGCTCGACCAGCTCGGGGAGCCGGCCGAGTCCCGGGGCCGGGGCCCTCGGCGCGTCGCCGGGGGTGCGCAGCGTGTCGAGGACCTGGCGGACCTCGCCCAGCGCCTCCTTGCTGGCGGCCTTGATGGTGGTCAGGGCCGCACGCGCCTGCTCGGGGTCGGAATCCAGCAGCGCCAGCCCCACACTCGACTGGACGTTGATGACGGAGATGCTGTGGGCCAGTACGTCATGGAGTTCGCGCGCCATCCGCAGTCTTTCCTCGTCGGCCCGGCGCTGCTCCGCGGCCTCCCGCTCCGCCCGCCGGTCCGCCCACTGCTCGCGGCGTACGCGTACGAACTCGGCAGCCGCGATGATGGCGACCACCCAGGCGGCGATGCCCAGTTCCTGCCCCCAGGCGGCGGGGTGGTCGTCGGAGGGCGGCAGCCACCGGTAGAGCCAGTGCGCCACCAGGACGTGTCCCAGCCACACCATGCCCACGGCCGACCAGGCGGCCCGCCGGTGCCCCGAGACGACGGCGCTGAAGCAGCCCACGGCAACGGCCAGGAAGACCGGCCCGTACGGATAGCCGGCCGCCAGATAGATCATCGCCGCGGTCGAGCTGCCGAAGACGGCCACCACCGGGTGCCGGTGACGGACCAGGAGCACGGCGACGGCCAGGAAGAGCAGCAGCCGCGCGAACAGGTCCAGCGGGGCCCGCTCGTCCATCTGTCCCCGGGCCGCGACGGTGGAGCCGATCATGACGACCGCGCCGATCAGGATCGTCGACGGCCAGGGCAGCCGGGTGGCGAACCGTCCCGGCGCCCCGGTCAGCCACCGCGGCGGTTCGCCGTGCGCCCAGGGGGGACCGCCGCCGCTGCCGTGTGAGCGCTGCTCTTCCATGCCGGTCACGCTAGACCGCGGACCCCGCCCCGGGCGTCAGCCGGGCGTGGTCATCACCCGTACTCCCTGGGGAGTACGTCGTACGGGAGAGCCCTCAGGCGCTCTCGCCGGCGGGCAGGCCGACCGTGCGGGCCATCTCGGTGACCGCCTCCCGGAAGAAGGGCTCCCGGACCTCCACCACCCGGTGGAACTGGCCGAAGATCTCGAAGGAGATCAGCCCGAACAGCTGCGCCCAGGCGGCGATCAGCGGGGGCGCGGCCTCGGGCGGGAGGTCCGGGGCGAATTCGGCGACCATCCGCGCGGCCTCCGCGCGCAGATCGCCGGCGAGCGGCGGCAGGGCGAGGCCGTCCGTCCGATGGGCGTCCGCGACCACGGCGATCAGGACGAGGCCGACGCGGGAGGCGGGGCCGATCGTCGCCTGGGGCGCGCTGTAGCCGGGCACCGGCGAGCCGTAGATCAGGGCGTACTCGTGGGGGTGGGCGAGGGCCCAGTCGCGGACGGCGCGGGTGACGGCGATCCAGCGGGCGAGGTGGCCGGCGGCCCCGGCCGCGGCGGCCCGGTGGGCGGCCTCGGCGTCCGCGCCCAGGGAGTCGTACGCGTCGACGATCAGAGCGGTGAGCAGCTCGTCCCGGCTGGGGAAGTAGCGGTAGACGGCGGAGGACGCCATGCCGAGCTCCCGGGCGACGGCGCGCAGCGACAGCTTCGCGGCACCCTCGGCCACGAGCTGTTTCCTCGCCTCGTCCTTGATGGCGGCGGTGACCTCGATACGGGCCCGTTCCCTGGCTCCCCGGACAGTGCTCATGGCCAGCAGTCTGCCACGGAAGCAGAGCACCGACCAATATCGAGAGCAGTGCTCTTGCTTTTGAGCACCCGAACCGTGCACACTGATCTCAAGCGAGAGCACCGCTCTCAAAAACTTGTGGAGTCACCATGTCTCAGCCGTACTACCTCCGCGGCAGCGCCCTCAACGTCCGGATGAACGGCATCGTCGGCCGCCTCGCCCGTCACGGCCTCAGCATGTTCGGCTCGGCCGAGATGTCGGTGCGCGGCCGCAGGAGCGGGCAGATGCAGCGGGTGCCCGTGAACCCCCACACGCATGAGGGCACGCAGTACCTCGTCTCCGCCCGCGGTCACTCCCAGTGGGTGCGCAACATGCGGGCGGCGGGCGGCGGCGAGCTGCGGGTGGGCCGCAAGGTCCGCGAGTTCACCGCCGTGGAGATCCCGGACGACGAGCAGAAGTCGCTGATCATCCGCGCCTACCTGAAGCGGTGGGGCTGGCAGGTCAACGACTACTTCCAGGGCGTCACCGCGGAGTCCTCGGACGCCGAACTGCTGGCGGCCTGCCCGGACCACCCGGTCTTCCGCATCTCCGTGGAGAGCTGACCGGGCGGCCCGGCAGGCGGCGCTCCGGCAAGAACCTCTAGCGGTCCATCGCGTTGAGCGCCCGCTGCGCCAGCGGATGCGTACGGACCAGTTCGCCGAGCGAGGTCGTGCCGCGGGTGATCCCGGCGAACGCGTTCCACGCCGGGCGGAATCCCGTCAGCACCGCGTGCAGCACCCCCGGCCTGCGCTCGAACAGCTTCAGCATGCGCCGTCCGACACCCATCTCGACGCCGAGGCCCGCCTTGATGGCGAACGCGTAGTTCAGCGCCTGACGGCGGGCGTCCACCGCATCGTGCGACTCCGCGATCCGGACCGCCCACTCCCCCGCCAGCCGCCCCGACCGCAGGGCGAAGGAGATCCCCTCGCGGGTCCACGGCTCCAGCAGGCCCGCCGCGTCACCGCACACCAGCACCCGTCCACGCGACAGCGGCGAGTCGTCACTGCGGCAGCGCGTCAGATGGCCGGAGGAGATCTTCGGCTCGAAACCCGCCAGGCCGAGCCGGGCGACGAAGTCCTCCAGATACCGCTTGGTCCCCGCCCCGTCGCCCCGCGCCGAGATCACGCCGACGGTCAGGACATCCCCCTTGGGGAAGACCCAGCCGTAACTGCCGGGCATGGGACCCCAGTCGATCAGCACCCGTCCCGCCCAGTCCTCCGCGACCGTGGCCGGAACCGGGATCTCGGCCTCCAGGCCGAGGTCCACCTGGTCGAGCTTCACCCCGACGTGAGCCCCTATGCGCCCCGCGCTGCCGTCGGCACCGACGACCGCGCGGGCCAGGACCGTCTCGCCGCCCGAGAGCACCACGGCGACCGTGCGCCGGTCGGGCACCGAGGCACCGTGCTGCTCGACCCTCGTCACCGTCGCGCCGGTGCGGAGTTCGGCGCCCGCCTTCTGCGCCTCCTCGACCAGACCCGCGTCGAACTCCGGGCGGTTGATGAGCCCGAAGAGCATCCGCTTGGAGCGGCGGGTCCGTGCCAGTCTGCCGTTGAGCGAGAACGTGACCGCGTGGATCCGGTCCCGCAACGGCAGTTCGAACCCGGGCGGCAGCGAATCACGCGAAAACCCGATGATGCCGCCGCCGCATGTCTTGTACCGGGGAAGCTCCGCCTTCTCAAGGAGCAGCACCCGCCGGCCGGCGACCGCCGCCGCGTATGCCGCCGAGGCTCCGGCCGGTCCGCCGCCGACTACGACGACATCCCACACGGACGACTCTTCGTGCTCCTGTACGGCGTCTGCGTTCTCGCTGCTCACGATGTGCTTCTGCTCCCGATCCCACCAGTGGCCCATGCTGCTCACGGCATCCTACGGCGCGTTGCTCCCGGCCCCCGCTGTGGGAGGATCGACCGTACGTTCGTCCCGCATGCGATGCCGCACACTCGGTGCACATGTGGCCGGATTCGTACACATAACGTCGCACCCACGAGGAGCGTGCCCATGACCGCCCGTCCGATTCCCGAGACCATTGCCTCGCTGATGCCCCGCGCCAAGGCGGAGCTGGCCGAGTTGGTGGCCTTCCAGTCGGTGGCGGATCCCGCGCAGTTCCCGAAGAGCGAGTGCGAGGCGGCGGCCGACTGGGTCGCCGACGCGCTGCGCGCCGAGGACTTCCAGGATGTCGCCCTTCTCGACACCCCCGACGGCACCCGGTCGGTCTACGGCTTCCTGCCCGGCCCGGCCGGCGCCCCGACCGTACTGCTCTACGCGCACTACGACGTGCAGCCGCCGCTCGACGAGTCCGCCTGGCTCTCGCCCCCGTTCGAGCTGACGGAGCGGGACGGCCGCTGGTACGGCCGCGGCTCGGCCGACTGCAAGGGCGGGTTCATCATGCACCTGCTCGCGCTGCGCGCCCTCAAGGCCGACGGAGGCGTCCCGGTCTCCGTGAAGGTGATCGCCGAGGGTTCCGAGGAGCAGGGCACCGGCGGTCTGGAGCGGTACGCGGAGGCGCATCCCGAACTGCTGGCCGCCGACACCGTCGTCATCGGCGACACCGGCAACTTCCGGCTCGGTCTGCCGACGGTCACCGCGACGCTGCGCGGCATGACGATGCTGCGGGTCCAGGTGGACACCCTCGAAGGCAACCTGCACTCCGGGCAGTTCGGCGGCGCCGCCCCCGACGCGCTGGCCGCGCTGATCCAGCTGCTGGCCTCGCTGCGCGCCGAGGACGGCACCACGACCGTCGACGGGCTCGCCACGGACACCGAGTGGGACGGACTGCAGTACCCGGAGGCCGAGTTCCGCAAGGACGCGAGGGTCCTCGACGGTGTCGGGCTGATCGGCTCGGGCACGGTCGCCGATCGCATCTGGGCCCGGCCCGCGGTCACCGTCATCGGCATCGACTGCCCGCCGGTGGTCGGCGCGACACCGTCGCTCCAGGCGAGCGCGCGGGCGCAGATCAGCCTGCGGGTCCCGCCGGGCCAGGACGCCGTCGAGGCGACCGCGCTGCTGACCGCCCACCTGAAGGCGCACGCCCCGTGGGGCGCCAGGGTCGCGGTGGAACAGGTCGGCCAGGGCCAGCCGTTCCGCGCGGACACCTCCAGCCCGGCGTACACGTCGATGGCACAGGCGATGGAGGCCGCGTACCCGGGCGAGAAGATGCAGACCTCCGGCATGGGTGGCTCGATCCCGCTCTGCAACACCCTCGCGGCCCTGTACCCGGAGGCCGAGATCCTGCTGATCGGCCTGAGCGAGCCGGAGGCGCAGATCCACGCGGTGAACGAGAGCGTGTCGCCCCAGGAACTGGAGCGGCTGTCGATCGCGGAGGCCCTGTTCCTGCGCAACTACGCGGAGTCCAAGCAGGCCTGACCGCCCGTCGCCCGTCCTCCGGGCCCCGACCGAGAACGCGGTCCGGGCCCGGACCCGGGCCGCAGCGGCCGGATCGTTATTGCCCATGGGGCACTGCGACCACTGCGGCCCGGCGCGGGAGTTCGCCGACCGGCACGGTGCCGAGACCCTCACCCGTGATCTGGGCGCCTGGTGATCCGGGGCGTGGAGGCCGCCGCGGCTCCCCTCCCGCACGACCGGGCGCGGACCGTGGCCCTCCTTCCGGCGGCCGGCCGCGCTGGAGCCGGCCGCGGTCCGCTCCGGGCACGGTCCGCTCCGGGCACGGTCCGCTCCGGGCACGGTCCGCTCCGGGCACGGCGGGCCGCTCGCCGCGGACGCCGCCGTGCCGCCGCATGGCTCAGCCGACCGGGACGCCCGCCTCCAGATTGAGCACGGCCGACCGCTCCCGGGCCCGCAGCGCCCAGCGGAGGCGTTCGTACCGGGTCGGGGGCAGCATGGTGGCCGCTTCCGCCTCGGTGACGAACCGCCAGTCACGCAGTTCGGAGCCGGGCAGCAGCAGCCGCTGCGCGTCCGCGCCGGTCAGCAGGCCGCCGTCGAAGAGCAGCCGCAGGCCGCCGTAGCCGGGCGGCCGGGGTGCCTCCCAGTCGACGACGAGGAGCTTCGGCACCCGGTCGAGACGGATTCCTATCTCCTCGGCCACCTCACGGATGCCGGCCTGGGCCGGTGCCTCGCCGGACTCGACGACTCCGCCGGGGAATTCCCAGCCGGGCTTGTACGTCGGGTCGACGAGCAGCACCCTGTCGTGCTCGTCGAAGAGCAGGACACCGGCCGCCACGGTCTCCGCCGTCGGCTCGGGCGTCTGCACGATCTCGCACGGGGTGGCGGCGCCGCTGCCGACCGCCTCGGCGATGCGCTCGGCCGTGCCGTACGGGGTGAGCGCGCCGGTGTCGATGGTGTACGCGTCCTGGGTGAGCCAGCCGAGGGCCGCGCGGTACGGCTCGATGTGCTGGCGGGCCCACTGCCGTACCCGGTCGCTGTGCGCCGGGTCGGCGGGGTACTCCACCCGGTCGGCGATCCGTTTACGCAGGATCGTTTCCTCGGACGAGAGCAGGACATGGCGCACCGCGATGCGCCGGGAGGCCAGTCCTCCGAAGATCTCATCGCGGTACTCCTGCCTCAGCAGAGTCATCGGCACCACCAGCACACCGGGCACCTCGGCGAGCAGGGCCGCCGCGGTGTCCACCACCAGACGCCGCCAGATCGGCAGGTCCTGGAAGTCCGTCACCTCGGCGAGTCTCTTCTGGGGCAGCAGCTGCCGCAGCCCCGCGCCGATCAGTTCGGGGTCGTAGAAGGTGCTGTTCGGGATCAGATCGATCAGTTCACGCGCGGCGCTCGTCTTGCCCACGCCGAACGCGCCGTTGAGCCAAACGATCACGGTTCCCCCTCTTCCGTAGCCCCCTGTGGCTTGCCCGCAACACCCTGCCGCGAAAACCCGGTTGTGGCGATGCCTGCTTCCCGGGCGGAACCGGCGGCCGTACGGCGCCGACGCCACCGCGAGCTGCCGCGATCTCCGGACGACCGCCGGACGGCCACACCCCTTCCACCGCACCATCACGATTTCATCACCACCGGAATATTCGAATCCTCGGCGCTGGCCGGGAGCGTTACGGTCATCTCTCCACGAGCCGCACCAGGGGGGACATATGTCTCAAAGTCAGCAACCGCCATGGGGACCGCCGCCACCGCCGCCCGGCAACACGCCGTACGGACCGCCCGCGCCGCCGGAGCGCCGTCCGAAGTGGGCGCGGAAGCGGATAGTGATCCCGGCCGCCGTCGTCCTGTTCTTCGTGGGTGTGGGCATCGGGGCCGCGGACGATCCAGCCGCGACACAGAAGACCGCGGCCGCGAAGGCCGCGCCGTCCTCGACGGTGACCGCGACGGCCACGGTGACGGCCACCCCGGCGCCGTCGGTCACCGAGACGGTGACCGCGAGCCCGAAGCCGGCGCCGACCGTCACGAAGACCCGCACCGTCAAGGTGACCGTCCCGCCCGCGGCCGACGACGACGGCTCCTCCGGCGGATCCGGTTCGGGCGGGGGCAGCGCCGGCACGTACTACGCCAACTGCACCGCCGTGCGCGCGGCCGGCGCCGCGCCCATCCACGCGGGCGAGCCCGGCTACGGTCACCACCTCGACCGGGACGGGGACGGGGTGGCCTGCGAATAGCCGCCCGGAGTGGCCCCTCCCCCGGGTCCGGCGGCTACCCCTTGCTGGACCCGAGGGTGAGGCCCGCGATGAAGTGGCGCTGGAGCAGCAGGAAGACCACGATCGTGGGCAGGGCGACGATCACCGAACCGGCGGCGAGCAGGTTGTAGTCCGTGAAGAACTGGCCCCTGAGGTTGTTCAGCGCCGAGGTGATGGGGAGCTTGTCGCCGTCGGAGATGAAGACCAGCGCCCACAGGAAGTCGTTGTACATCCAGGTGAACTGGAGCGTGCCGAGCGCGGCCAGGGCCGGCCGGCACAGCGGCAGGGTGATCCGCCAGTACCGGGTCCAGACGCCGGCGCCGTCCACGACGGCCGCCTCCAGGATCTCCTGCGGCAGGGTGCGCATGAAGTTGGCCAGGACGAAGACGCAGAAGCCGAGCTGGAATCCGACCTGGACGGCGACGACGGCCCAGTACGAGTCGTACATCGTCATCGAGTCGGACATCCAGTAGGGCAGCGGGATCCGGTTGAACACCACGTACAGGGGCGTCACGATGACCTGCTGCGGCAGCAGGTTCCCGGCGGTGAAGAGCATCAGCAGGACGAGCCCGCCGCGCATCTTCAGGCGCGCCAGCGCGAAGGCCACGAACGAGGCGAGGAAGAGGGTGACGAGCACCCCCGGGACCGCGATGATCATGGTGTTGACGAAGTACTTCGTCATGCCCGAGTCGGAGAACGCCTGGCGGTAGTAGTCCAGGGAGAGGTGGCGCGGCAGCGAGAAGTAGCCGTGCTCGGCGGTCTCGTCGTGCGGCCGCAGGGACGCGTACACCGCGAGCAGTAGCGGGGCGAGGAAGGCGAGGGAGACCGCCATCAGGAAGGCGTGGACGCCGATCCGGCCGGGGCGGATCCGGCGCCGGGCGGTGCGGCGGGCGGGGGCGGCTTGCACGGTCAACGGTCTTTCTCCCCTCGGAGCTCCTGGACCAGGTACGTCACGACGAATCCCAGGGAGACGGCCAGCAGGACGACGGCGATGGCGGAGCCGAAGCCGATCCGGCCGGCCTCGCCGATGATGTTGTCGGTGACGAGCACCGAGAGCAGTTCGAGTCCGTTGCGGCCGTGGTTGACCGCGTACACGATGTCGAACGCGCGCAGGGACTCGATGACGGTGATGACGCCGACGATGACGTTGACCGGCCGCAGGGTGGGCAGGACGATGCGGAAGAAGGTCTGGGCCTCGCCCGCCCCGTCGATCGCCGCGGCCTCCTTCAGCGAGGGGTCGACGGCCTTCAGCCCGGCGAGGTAGAGGATCATCACGTAGCCGGTGTGCCGCCAGGCGGCGGCGAGCAGGACCATCCAGATGTTGAGGTCCGGGTCGCCCAGCCAGTCCGTCGGTGAAGCCGTGTCGCCGATGACCGCGTTGAGGGCGCCCTGGTCGCGGGAGAAGACCAGCTGGGCGATGAATCCGACCACGGCCAGCGACAGCACGACGGGCATGTACAGCGTCGACTGGTAGAAGCGGCTGAAACGCACTCCCCGGTCGATCAGTACGGCCAGCAGCAGTCCGAAGGGGGTGGCGACCAGGCCGAGGAAGGCGAGCCAGAGCAGATTGTGCCGGGCCGCCGGCCAGAACTGCGGGTAGTTGGTGAAGAGGTTCTCGTAGTTCCGCGTACCGACCCACTTGATCTCACCGATGCCGTCCCAGCCGGTGAAGGAGAGCGCCACGGAGGCGAGGGTCGGTCCCCAGACGATGGCGATGTCGAGCAGTACGGGTATGCCGAGCAGCACACCGAGTACGGCGAGGTCGCGGCCGGTGAACCGCCGCGAGACCCGCCGTCCGGTGCGCCGGGCCGGGATGAACGACACGGTCGGTACTCCAGGTTCGGTCGGATTGCCATCGGGTCGTCCGGGGTCAGTCGGCGGCGAAGATGGTCTTCTTCTGCCGCTCGATGTCGTTGACCAGGCCGTCCACGTCGTCCGGGTCGCTGATGAACTTCTGGATCGCGGGGATCATGACCGTGGAGGAGAAGTCCGGCCTGGTGTCCCTGTCCAGGAACTGGGAGATCTGCTTCGCCCCGGAGACCAGCTCCACGGCCTTCTTCTGGAGCGGTGAGTACGCGGAGATGTCGGCCTGGTCGCTGACCGCGATGTTGTTCGGGTCGCTCTTCAGGTAGATGTCCTCGGCCTTCCCGGTGGCCAGCCACTTGAGCAGGTCCTTGGCGCTCTCCAGGCTCTTGTCGTTCCTGAGGTTCTTCGACTTCTTGGCCAGCAGGAAGCCGTCGATGGGGGCCTCGACCGCGTCCTGCCCGTGCTCCGGGGCGATCACGGGGAAGGGGAAGAAGTCGATGTCGCCCTGTTCGTCCTTGGGGAACTGGGCGCCGGGGTGCGGCAGCCCGAAGACGGCCATGCCGGCCTCCTTCTTCTGAAGGCTGTTGGCGGCCTCCTGCCAGGTACGGCCGTTGGCTCCCTGCTGGCAGTACGGCAGGAGCCGCCGCCAGGTGTCGAACACCTCCCTGACCCGCTTGTCGGTCCAGGCGACCTCGCCCGCCATCAGGCTCTTGTGGAATTCGTAGCCGTTGGTCCGCATGTCGATGTAGTCGAAGGTGCCCATGGCGGGCCAGCCGTCCTTGTCGCAGAATGCGATGGGGTCGAGCTTGTCCTTCTTCATCTGTTCGGCGAGCGCCACGTATTCGTCGAGCGTCTTCGGTGCCTGATAGCCGCGGTCGGCGAACAGGCTCCTACGGTGGAAGACGGCCCACGGATAGTAGTAGTACGGGGTGAGGTACTGCTTGCCGTCCGCTCCGGTGGACTGGGCCCTCAGCGCGGCCGAGAAGCCTTTGTAGCCCTGCCAGTTGTCGCTGATGTCGTGCAGCAGTCCCTTTTCCGCGAAGAATTGCATCCGGTTGCCGGCGAACCACATGAAGACGTCGTCGGGCTTGCCCTGCAGATACCGGTTGATGTTCTCCTGAAAGGTGTTGTGGTCGACGGTGTTGACCTTCACCTTCCGCCCGTCCGACTGCGCCTCGTACGCGGCGAAGGCGTCGGCGAAGGCCTTCTTCGGAACCGGGTCGGAGGAATTGGACCCCAGAGTGATCGTCTTCCCGTCGCCGCCGGGGCCGCTCCCGCAGGCGGTGAGCAGCGCGGGGAGCGCCACCGCTCCGGCGCCGACGGCCGCACCACGCAGCAGACTTCGTCGGGACATCCGATGTCCCGCGACACTTCCCGGCACACCAGACCTGTCGTAATCAGACTGCGTCATGCCCCACTCCTCCGGAGATGCAACCCAACACAACCGAACGTGCGATTGGATCTCACCCCCAAGTCATGGTGTCGTCAAGGGTTTTGACGAGATGCCGGGCAACCGCCGCCACTCCCTCTTCCAACAGACTTCAACACGCCCTAACGTATTCGCACGCCTTGGCGTGCACATGCTGTCATCCGATCATGGACGAGTATGGAGGAACGTAACGATGCGTCATCTTCCAACCCGTACAACCCGAACCAGCCGTCGTGGAGTCGTCGGAGCCCTGATGGCCGGACTGTTGTGTGCCGCGGGAACGACCGTTCCCGCCGCCGCGCACTCGCCCGCACCCGCGCCGGCATCCGCTCCCGCCGCGGATCCGCAGTCCGGAAACGGCCTTGCGCTCACCCCGCCGATGGGGTTCAACAATTGGAACTCGACGCACTGCCGGGCCGAGTTCGACGAGTCGATGGTCAAGGGAATCGCCGACATCTTCGTCGACAAGGGCCTCAAGGACGCGGGCTACAGATACGTCAATCTCGACGACTGCTGGGCGAAACCGCAGCGCGATGCCGACGGCAGACTGGAGGCCGATCCGCAACGCTTCCCGAACGGGATCAAAGCCGTCGCGGACTATGTCCACTCCAAGGGCCTCAAAATCGGCATCTACACCAGTGCCGGCACCAAGACCTGCGACAGTGTGGGCCTCCCGGGCGCACTGGGCCATGAGTTCAGCGACGCACGGCAGTTCGCGGACTGGGGCATCGACTATCTGAAGTACGACAACTGCAACAACCAGGGCGTCGACGCGAAGGAGCGCTATACGACGATGCGGGACGCGCTGGCGGCGACCGGCCGCCCGATCGTCTACAGCATCTGCGAATGGGGCGAGAACAAGCCCTGGGAGTGGGCCGGCGGGCTCGGCAACCTCTGGCGCACGACCGGCGACATCAACGACAGCTGGGGCAGCATGCTGTCGATCATGAAGAAGAACCTGCCCCTCGCGGCCGCGGCCGGACCGGGGCACTGGAACGACCCCGACATGCTGGAGGTCGGCAACGGCGGCATGACGGACACGGAGTACCGCACCCACTTCTCCATGTGGTCCGTGATGGCGGCACCGCTGCTCATCGGATCCGACCTGCGCAAGGCGAGCGCGGAGACCTTCGAGATCCTCTCCAACCACGAGGTCGTCGCGGTCGATCAGGACCCGCTGGGCAAGCAGGGCACCGTGCTCTCCTCCACCGACGGGCGCTGGGTGGTCGCCAAGGAAATGGGGGACGGCAGTCGCGCCGTCGCCCTGTTCAACGAGACCGGCAGCGCCCAGCGCATCGCGACGACGGCGGAGGAGGTCGGGCTGCCGAAGGCCGACGGGTACACGATGCGCGACCTGTGGGAGCACAGGTCGTACAACACGGCGGGCACCCTGGCGGCGACCGTCCCCGCGCACGGGACGGTGCTGCTGCGGGTCGCCGCCGACGGTACGTGGGCCGCGCAGCCGCCCGCCGTGGAACTCGGCCTGGAATCAAGCCCGTTGATCGAGGCGGGACGCACCGCCGTGCTGACCACGAAGGTCACCGGTCTGGGCCGCACCCCCGCCAGGAAGGTCTCGGCGCTGCTCACCGGCCCCTCGGGCTGGCGGCTGAAGGCGGTGTCGCCGACCGGTTCGCCGGCCCTGCCGACCGGCCGGTCGCTGACCACCCGCTGGCAGGTGACGGCCCCCGCCGGCGCCACCGGTGCGTACGACCTGGACTTCACCGTCCGGTACCGCTCGCCGGCCGGGACACGGGTGAGTTCCACGGTCCCGCTCCGGGCCCATGTGGTGGTCGCGCCACCGGCGGGCGGCGGCTTCATGAGCGATCTGCCGCAGCTCTCGGCGGCCAACGGCTGGGGCCCGGTCGAGAAGGACACCAGCAACGGTGAGAGCGGCGCGCGGGACGGGAATCCGCTGACGATCGGCGGCACGGTCTACGCCAAGGGCCTCGGCGTGCACGCCGACAGCGCCGTCGAGTTCTACACCGGCGGGGCGTGCGAGACCGTGACGGCACAGGTCGGTGTCGACGACGAGAAGGGCGCGAAGGGGACGGTTGCCTTCGAGGTCTGGGCCGACGGCACGAAGGTGGCGTCGACCGGCGTACTGACCAACGCGATGCCCGCCCGGCCGGTCGGCGCGGACGTGAGCGGTGCGCAGGTGGTACGTCTGGTGGTCACCGACGGCGGGGACGGCGTCGACTCCGACCACGCGGACTGGGCGGACCTGCGGATCACCTGCTGACGCAGAGGGCTCGGTGACGGGTTCCCGGGGTGCTGCCCCGGGAACCCGCCCCGTGGGCTGCCCCCGGGAACCCGTCCGGCGCGATGCGCCGGACGGCCCGGTCAGCCCCGCACCGCCGCCACTCCGCCCGGCCCCACCCGCGCCGCCGCGGCGGCCGCGCCGACCAGTCCCGCGTCGGTACCCATCACCGCCGGGGCCACCTCGATCTGCCGGATGAAGGAGAGCGTCGCGTACTGGCGCAGGGCCCGGCGCAGCGGCGTGAAGAGGATGTCACCCGCACCGGCCACTCCCCCGCCGATCACCGCGATGTCGATCTCGACGAGCGTGGCGGTGGCGGCGATCCCGGCGGCCAGCGCCTGAGCGGCGCGTTCGAACGAGGCGACGGCGATCCGGTCCCCGGCGCGCGCCGAGGCGGCCACCGCGACGGCCGAGGCATCGCCGTCCGGCCCGGGCCGCCAGCCCGCCTCCAGCGCCCGGCGGGCGATGTTCGGGCCGCTGGCGATGCGCTCGACACAGCCACGCGAACCGCACGGGCAGGGGTCGCCGTCCAGGTCCACACAGACATGGCCGATGTGCCCGGCGTTGCCCGTCGGACCGGGGTGGAGCCTGCCGCCGAGGACGAGCCCGCCGCCGACACCGGTCGACACCACCATGCAGAGCGCGTTGTCGTAGCCGCGGGCGGCACCCAGCCAGTGCTCGGCGGCCGTCATCGCGACCCCGTCGCCGACCAGCTCGACGGGGAGCCCGCCGACCGCCTTGCCGACCCTTTCCACCAGTGGGAAGTCCCGCCAGCCGGGGACGTTGACCGGGCTGACCGTACCGGCCGAGGCGTCCACCGGACCCGCGCTGCCGATGCCGACCGCCGTCGCCCGCCCCCACAGCGGAGAGCCGGACAGCTCGGCGAGGACCTCCGTCACCGCCCCCATCACCGACTCGGCGCCCTCGCGGGCGGGCGTCGGCCGCTGCGCCCGTACAAGGAGCGAGCCGCCGCCGTCCACCAACGCGGCGGCGATCTTGGTGCCGCCGATGTCCAGCGCGGCGACGAGGTCGGTATGCATCGGTGTGGCTCCGTGAGTAGAGGGCGGGGACCTGCGGCTTCAGGAAAACAGTCTGCCCAGTCTCCATTCAGCTGACAACGTTGTCCAGGGCCTATGCTCGTCGGCACAGCCTCCGGCCGGCCCGTGACACCGTCCACGGATCCGCCGGCCCCTCCCGCACCCGAGGACAGGACAGCGCACCGTGGCCGAGACCGCCCGTCACTCCGAGACCCGTTACGGCAACCGGCCGACCATGAAGGACGTGGCCGCCCGCGCCGGAGTGGGGCTCAAGACGGTCTCGCGCGTGGTGAACAGTGAGCCGGGGGTCACACCCGACACCGAGCGCCGGGTCCAGGAGGCGATCGAGGCGCTCGGCTTCCGGCGCAACGACAGCGCGCGCGTGCTGCGCAAGGGCCGCACCGCCTCGATCGGCCTGGTCCTGGAGGATCTCGCGGACCCGTTCTACGGGCCGCTGAGCCGGGCCGTGGAAGAGGTCGCCCGCGCACACGGCGCCCTGCTCATCAACGGGTCGAGCGCCGAGGACCCGGAGCGCGAGCAGGAGCTGGTGCTGGCACTGTGCGCGCGCCGGGTGGACGGGCTGATCGTGATCCCCGCCGGCGACGACCACCGCTATCTGGAGCCGGAGATAAGGGCGGGCGTCGCCACCGTCTTCGTGGACCGCCCGGCGGGCCGGATCGACGCCGACATGGTGCTCTCCGACAGCTTCGGCGGCGCCCGTGAGGGCGTCGCCCATCTGATCGCGCACGGTCACCGCCGGATCGGCTTCATCGGTGACCAGCCGCGTATCCACACCGCGACGGAGCGCCTGCGCGGGTATCACGCGGCGATGTCGGACGCCGGGATCACCGTCGAGGACTCCTGGGTCTCGCTGGGCTCCACCGAGCCCGCGCGGGTCAGAGCCGCCGCCGAGGCGATGCTCGCGGGCCCGGAGCCGGTCACGGCCCTCTTCGCGGGCAACAACCGGGTGACGGTCACCGTCGTCCGCGTACTGGCGGAGCAGGACCGCCGGATCGCCCTGGTCGGCTTCGACGACATCGAGCTCGCCGACCTCCTCGGCATCACCGTCATCTCCCAGGACGCCGCGGCCGTGGGCCGCACGGCGGCCGAGCACCTCTTCCGCCGCCTGGACGGCGCGGACCACGCGCCGGCCCGGGTGGAGCTGCCGACGTACCTCGTCCCCCGCGGCTCCGGCGAACTGCCGCCCGCCTGAGCAGGCCCGGGCCGACGGCCCGGGGCGGCGCCTGGCGCGGCCCGGGACACCCTGGCCGCGGTCGCGGAGGTGTTCCTCTCGGCCGAACCGGTCGTCCAGCCGGGTGCCGGGCACTTCCTGCGGCTGGACGACCCCGACTGCTCCAGCGGGATCGCCGAGCCTCCCTCCAGGGGTGCCGCAAAGGGCGCAGGGCCCGGGGCCCGCGCCCTACGGTGCCGTGACCGTCAGTCCCCCGCGCCGGGGCGAGGCGAAGGCGTCCAGGTCGTCCCGCGTCAGCCCGGTCAGCCGGGCGACCTCGGCGGTGTCCAGGGCCCCGCAGTCGATGCCGCGCAGCAGATAGCCGCTGAGGGCCTTGGCGGTGGCGGGCTCGTCCATGACGTCGCCGCCGGCCTTGGCCACGTACGCGGCGAGGCGGGCTGCGGCCTGCTCCAGGCCCTCGCGGTAGAAGGTGTAGACGGCCGCGTACCGGGTCGGCAGGTGGCCCGGGTGCATGTCCCAGCCCTGGTAGTAGGCGCGGGCCAGGGCACGGCGGGTGAGGCCGTAGTGGAGCCGCCAGGCCTCGTGGACCTGGGACGTGGGGCCGATCGGGAGGACGTTGGTCGAGCCGTCCGAGACCCGTACGCCGGTGCCGGCGGCGGCGACCTGCATGACGGCCTTGGCGTGGTCGGCGGCCGGATGGTCGCCGGCCTGGTAGGCGGCGCTGACGCCGACGCAGGCGCTGTAGTCGAAGGTGCCGTAGTGCAGGCCGGTGGCCCGGCCCCGCGCCGCGTCGATCATGCGGGCGACGGCTGCGGTGCCGTCGGCGGCGAGGATGGACTGGCTCGTCTCGATCTGGATCTCGAAGCCGAGCCGCCCGGCGGGCAGCCCGTGCGCCTCCTCGAACGCTTCGAGCAGTCGGACGAAGGCGGTGACCTGCTCCGGGTACGTCACCTTGGGCAGCGTGAGGACCAGCCCGTCGGGCAGGCGGCCGGCCCGCGTCAGGCCGGTGAGGAAGATGTCCGTGGTGCGGATGCCCCGGTCGCGTACGGCGGCCTCCATGCACTTCATCCGGATGCCCATGTAGGGGGCCGCGGTGCCGTTCGCGAAGGCCTGTGAGACCAGCCGGGCGGCGCGGGCGGCGGCCTCGTCCTCCTCCGCGTCGGGGCGGGGGCCGTAGCCGTCCTCGAAGTCGATGCGGAGGTCCTCGACCGGCTCGCGCTCCAGCTTGGCGCGCACCCGGTCGTGGACCGGCCCGGCGAGCTCGTCCGGGATGCCGAGGACCGCGGCGAACGAGGCGGCGTCGGGGGCGTGCTCGTCGAGTGCCTTCAGGGCCCGGTCGCCCCAGGAGCGGATGGTTCCCTCGTCGAACGTGTCGCCGGGTACGTACACCGTGTGGACCGGCTGGCGCGTGCCCGGGTCTCCCGGGTAGCGGCGTGCGAGCTCGGCGTCGACCGCGGTGAGGGAGGCGCTGATCTCCTCGCTGACCGCACCGGCGAGGCTCGTTGCCACCTTCTCCTGCTGACCCATTTCCACACCCTCCACAGTCACGCCGTTTCCGCTTCCCGGAATCAACAATCCGTATAGTGAAGCTATAAGCCCGTCGGACCTGCGTCAATGGTGATCGGAAACGGTCCGGGGCCGTGCGGTGCGTGTGCACCGTACGGCCCCGGACCGTCGGGAAAGCGGGGGAAGTGGTGTCGTGGGTCAGCCC